>NZ_JAYWSY010000003.1:0-863300 GCF_036941135.1 Lawsonibacter sp. JLR.KK007
ACAATCTCGACAAAACTCGCCGTCGAGGGTGAGGCCCAATATAAACAGGCGATCGCCGCTTGTAATTCCGAACTGTCCACGCTCAAGTCGGGCCTTGCGCTCGTGGAGAGCGAATTTCGCGGAAACGCTAACAGCATGGAGGCCCTCACGGCCAAGGGGGCCGCCCTGGATTCCATGTATAAAAAGCAACAGGAGAAGGTCTCCACCCTGGAGGCCGCCCTCCGCAACGCCCAGCGGGCACAGGAGGAATACTCCTCCCGGGTATCAACGGCACAAAGCAATATAGAGCGGTGTGAGCGGGCCCTTGAAACCTTGCGGAGGTCCACCGGGGACACCTCCAGAGAGCAAGAGGCCCTCACAAAGGAACTCGACAAATGGAACGCCGAACTTGAGGAGGCCCAGGCCGGACAGGCGGCGGCGGAGCGTGGGGTCCAGAACTGGCAAAAACAATTAAACGGAGCAAAGATTGAACTCAACACTTTATCCGACGAGATAGGGAAAAATAACGGATATTTGAGTGAGGCAAGGGCAAGCGCCGACGGGTGCGCGAACTCCATAGACAAATACGGGAAGGAGACAAAAAAAGCAGGAGAGGAGTCCGGGAAATTCGGCGAAAGAGCAAAAAGCGCAATCGACAACCTCGCCACCGTATTAGCGGCGGCGGGAATTGCTAAAACCGTGAAGGAGATCGCAGACACTCTTATGGAGTGTGCAAAGGCCGCAGAAAGTTTTGAAACTTCTATGGCGAAGGTCTCCACACTGGCAGATACAAGCGTCGTCCCATTGGAAACCCTCAAAACGGAACTTGTGACCTTGTCCGGCGAGACAGGCGTCGCCGTGGGGGCACTGGCCGAGGCGGCCTATCAAGCCCTCTCGGCGGGTGTGGATACGGCGGACGTTGTGAACTTTGTCGCCACGGCCACAAAGACCTCGGCGGCGGGCTTTACGGAGGCGTCGACGGCGGTTGACGTTCTGACAACCGCGATTAACTCCTACAAGCTGGAGGGAACAGAGGCCGAGCGCGTGGCCTCTATGCTCGTAAAGACACAGGACGAGGGCAAGACCTCCGTCGGAGAGCTGGCCGCCAACATGGGCCGCGTGATCCCGTCCGCCGCCGCCTACAACGTAAGCCTCGAAAACCTGACGACCGCCTATGCAATCCTTACTAAAAGCGGAACAAATACGGCTATTTCGACGACGAACCTCGGCGCTATGTTTGACGAGCTGGCAAAGAACGGCTCCAACGTGGCCGGGATTCTGGAGGATCAAACCGGAAAGAGCTTCTCCGAACTCATGGCGAGCGGCTCCAATCTCGGGGACATTATGGCGATCCTCTCCGATAGCGCGAACGGGGACGCGACCGCGTTCTCCAACCTCTGGAGTAGCACCACGGCGGGCAAGGCGGCCCTCTCCCTCCTCAATACCGGGGCAGAAGAATTTGACCGGACCCTCGGCGTTATGGCGAACAGCTCCGGGGCCGTCGACCGCAATTTTCAGATCATGGCGGATACAACGGAGTTTGCACACCAGCGAATGACAAACGCCGCGGAAAATCTGAAAATCGCCGTCGGAGACCAATTAAATCCGTCACTTGAAAGATTGTACGACGTAGGGACGGACGCTTTCACATGGGCGGCAGATTTCGCAAACGAACACCCAGCGGTCGTGAAAGCTGTTGCGGCGGTTGTCATAGGGCTCGGCACACTTGCGGCGGGAGTTACTGCCGTGGTAGCGGCAACTGCCGCGCTTGATGTGGTTATGGAGGCTAATCCGATAGGGTTGATTGCGGCGGCCACCGTTGCGGCTGTTGCCGCCGTCGGCGCATTTGCTTTTATGATGACCTCCGCGAGCGAGGAAACAAAAGCCTTTACGGGGTCACTCCAGGAGACAAAGGCGGCCTATGAGGAATTGTCCGAGACAATGGAGGCGGAGCAGGAGTCCACCGCCGCAAGCGCCGCCGCACTGGAGGAACTCCTCGCCGTAGAGGAAAAGTCCGCCGCACAAAAGGCGGCGATCTCTGAACTCGTAAACCAACTAAACGAAAGCGTCCCCGGGCTCAATCTCGCCTATGACGCGGAGCGGGACGCCCTGGAGGGCCTCACCGCCGCCGAGGTTTCGGCTATGGTCGAAAAGGCCGCCGCACAAGAGGAATATGAGGCCCAGGTCGCCCGCTTGTCTGAACTCTACACAGAACAGTCGGAAATATCCGCCCGCCTGGAGGAGGCTCAAGAGGCATTAAACACCGCCCAGGAAACAGGCTCCGGGAACACCAGGACACTCCAAAATGATATTAACGAACTCACCGCCGCCCAGGAAGAAAACGCCGCACAGATCGCGGAACTGGAGGAGGCGTCCCGGGAATACGGGGAGAAACAGGCGGAGGCCGCCGCCAAAACCCAGGAAATGACCTCCCGCGTGGAGGATATAACCGCCAAAATGGAGACCCTCCAAGCGGCCTATGAGGAAAGTTATAACGCCGCTATGGAGAGCATAGACGGACAACTCGGCCTCTTTAATGAGCTGGACGGATCGGCGAAAACCTCCATTGACAACCTGATCGGGACCCTACAAGGACAGGTCTCCTATATGGAAACCTACGCGGCCAACATTCAAAAGGCTATGGAGCTCGGTGTGGACGAGGGCTTAATTAAAAAGCTGTCCGACGGCTCCGAGGAGTCCGCGCAAATTTTGGCGGCCATTGTGGAGGGCGGCGAGGAGGATATAGCTGCCCTCAATGAACAGCTCGCAAAGGTGGAGAAGGGCAAAGAGGCGTTTTCCGAGACCGTGGCCGAAATGGAAACCGATTTTTCGGATCAAATGGAGGAACTTGTCCGGGACCTGGACGACGCGATCCAGGATATGGACCTATCCGACGACGCCTATCAGATCGGCGAAAACAATATGCAAGGGCTCATAGACGGAACGGCCAGTAAAAAGGCGGAGCTCGTGCGGAAGTATGCCGAAATGGGCCGCGCCGCCCTCGCCGCCTACAAGAAGGAGGTCGAACAAGCCTCCCCCTCGAAGAAATTCAACGAGGCGGGCCGCTTTGATATTCAAGGCATTATAAAGGGCGCGGAGGCAGAAAAGGCCAACCTCGCGGAGACCTACGCAGACGCGGGCCGGACCGCTTTGTCGGCTATGGAGAAAAGCCTCCCCTCCAGCGTGGAGGAACCGCCAACCTCGGCGGCCATCAACAGACAGACCGCGGCGATCGTGGCGGCGGTCCGGGGCCAGGACGGCGGAACAACTGGAGGTATCACTATCTATGTGGACAAGCTGGAGGTCCGGGACGATTCCGACGTTGAGCGGGTCGCCCGGGAACTCTACTATCTCACGGAACAGAAAAAGAGGTCGAGAGGAGGCGGCAGTTTATGAGCGGTTTTTCTTTCCGGGGCGTCCATAGTAGCAAATTCGGAATTTATACACAGGACACGAGCCGGATCATTCTCCCCCCGCGGCGGGAGGGAAAGGTCGTGATCCCGGGCCGCTCCGGCTATTATGACGGCGTGGCCGGGAATGTGTACGACGAGCGGGCGGAGACGATTCATTGTGCGTTTAAGTGCCCGAAAGGGAAAACCGTCCCGGAGGTATGCCGGGAGATCGCCTATTGGCTGTCCGGCACCGGGCGGCTCGCCTACGATAAAGAGCCGGATAAATACTATACGGCCCGTATCTCCGGCGGGCCCCCTATGGCGCAACACCTTAAATACGGGGAGTTTGATCTCACGTGGAACTATAACCCGCCTTTTGCCCTCGGGCGGACCGTGACCCAGCCGATCACCTCCGGGGAGAACCCGGTCGACTACCGGGGCACAGCGGAGACCCCTTGCATTATCGTTTTGAGGAACCTCTCCGACGCGGACGTCCTCACCATCACTATAACAGCTATAAAAAGGAGTGTTTGACTATGGACAAAAACAAGATCAAAGAAACGCTCGAAAAGCAGTTACAGCTACTTTCCGAGCGTTCCGCAGAAACAAAAAATCGGGATTATATGGAACTTGCGAAACTATCCGAGTCTATGTGCTTGCTGGCAGAGACTATCAATCGGATTTGTCCGAGCGTTCCGTGAAACGCTTTTGAAGCGTTTCAATAAAATCCGCGATCTCGTTTGCGCTGTCTACGTCGATAGGGTATCTATCGCCGCGGGCCGCGCAAAGGATTTTAGCAATCTCGATTGAATTTGTGATTGCCGCGTTTTCGTTCATTGGAATCATTCGTATCACCCCCTTTTCTGGAAGAAAGTTTACCACAGAAAGGAAAGAGCGGCAACGGAGAAATGCGAAAAGGAGTGTTTAATTATGTACGCTTGCGACTACCTGGAAAATGGGATTTTGAACGCCCTCCGCGGCGTCACCTTTGCGGCTCCGGCGAAATGCTACCTTGCCCTTTACCTCAACGACCCAGGGGAAAGCGGCACGGCAGGAACAGAGGTAAGCTATACCGGATATAAGCGGATGGAAATTGACTTTTCCGCCCCGGCGGATTCCAACGGCGGGATCGGGGTCCAGAACCTCACCGACATTACTTTTCCGACCCCCGTCTCGGCGGCGGGCACCATTACCCATATCGGCGTCGTGGATTCCCTCACGGGCGGGAATATGCTCGCCCGGGGCGAGCTTGTGGAGCCCCTCATTATCGGGGCGGAGGAGCCTCCCGTATTCCTGGCCGGGGACGTGCTTTTCTATCTCACCGGGAACCTCTCCAAGGCGTGGAAAACAAAGGTTTTGAACGTCCTCCGGGGAAACTCTATCCAAGGGATCACACCCTATTTTTCCCTCTGGAACGGATCGCCGGAGTCCTCCGGCTCCGAGCTGTCCGGGGACAATTACCAGCGCGTCCCCCTCACATTCGGGGCCCCGACGGAGCAAACCTCCGGCCAGATTATCGCCCGCAACTCCCAGGCGGCGGCGTTTCCAAGGCCCTCGACCGCGTGGGGGACCTGGACCTATTCCGCCCTCTACTCCGCCGAGACCTCCGGCGAGCCCGTCTATATTAAGCCCCTGACGGAGTCCGTGGAACTCAAGCGCGGATATATGCCCACGATTGCGGAGGGGGCCGTGGAGGTAGGGATCAACTAATCATGTATAACGATAGACGGTATAGCCTCGCCCGGTACTCCGTCAACCAGGAGGCAAAGACGGTCGAGATCGCGGAGAGCTTTTCCGAGGCTATGGGGGCGGTTGCCGGGGCCGCGATCCCCGTTGATTTCCGGGACAAATACGCGGAGGCCCTCCAGGGCTCCGCGCGGGGGACGGTCTCTGTTATTTCCACGTTCTCGGCGGCTGACCGCCTATTTACGACGGCGAGAATGTCGGCGGACGTAGTGACACGGGCCGCCCTCTCCGAGGCCATCCAGGGCTCCATATACGGACAGAAGAACACGCCCGCGGCCCTGACCGTCCGGGACGTGCTGGCCGCCCGGGCCCAGGGCTCGAAGAATGTCCCCGCGCCCCTGGAGCTTGCGGACCGTCTCACCGCGGCGGCGGCGGGCTCGAAGAATGTCACGGCCTCCCTCAAGGTCTCCGAGGTCCTGACCTCCATGTTAGAGGCGACCTCACAGACCACGGAGCGGACAACCCTCCAGCTCACGATCCCGCCCGGGGGAGAATTGCGGATTGACAGCGAGCTTTTTCTCGTTCTCTTGAATGGGGAAAACGCCTTGCATACACAGTCCGGGGACTGGATCAACGTATCCCGGGAACTCCTCCGGCTCATTATCGAAAGCGCCTCCGGCGGCCAGCTCCGGGGACAGCTCATTTATACGGAGAGATACCTATGATAGAAATTTTTGATAAATCGCGGCGGCGGGTAGCGATCGCGGAGAACGCTCACGCCATTTCAGAACAGGAACGGATTAACGCCGTTTGGTATTTCTATTTTTCCCTCCCGTATAAGGACCCGAAAAATGAGTATTGCAAGCCCTTCTATTACGTCCGCCACAACGGCGGGGAGCTTTACCGGATCATGCCCGAGACCCTGACCGTGGACGAGTCCGGGAGCGTGGCCTATCAGTGCGAGCACGTCCTCGCAACTCTGATTGACAATATTCTTTTCGGGTATCACGTTGTCGGGAACCTCGGGACCTATACCCCCGACGTGATCCGGTACGTCCTGGATCACCAGCTTGTGAAAAATTGGGTCCTGGACGAGTGCGACTATAGAAACCAATTTGAATATGGGTGGGAGCAAGAGTCCCTCCTCTCCGCCCTATTTTCCGTGGCGACACCCCTCGCGGGCCCCTACATATGGCGGACAAATACGGCGGTTTATCCGTGGCGGCTGTCTCTCAAACGCCTGGACACCACGGGGCGCCCGGAAATGTACGTCCGGCGGCGGCACAATATGACAAGCTACCAGCGGAGCCGGGACCCTCAAAATATTGTGACCCGCCTCTATCCCCTCGGCTATGGCGAGGGCGTGAACCAGCTCGGGATCGGGAGCGTAAACGGCGGCGTCCCATACCTCCAGAGCCCGAAAGCAATCACGGACAAATACGGGATTATCGAAAGGGTATGGACGGATCGCCGCTATGAGGACCCGGCCTCCCTCAAGGCCGCGGCGGAGGCTATGCTCCGGGAGCTCCAGGAACCCGCCGTCTCCTATTCGGTCGGCTATCAGGAAATGACCGCCTCCGACTTTGACAAGGCCGAGGTCGGAAAACGCCTCCGTATGGTTTACCCGGAGATCGGGGAGAGCGTGGACACGTTCATAACAGAGATTAAGCGGGACTATGAGGACGCGGAGCGGTCCTCCCTGGTTGTGGCGAACAAGGAGACCTCGATCGCCTCCTCCCTGGCCGATATGGCGGACCGCCAGAGGATTGAGCAGACATACGCCCAGGGAGCAACCCAAATTTATAGCCAAGCCCTCCAGGCGAATTGTGACCGCTCCTCCGGGGCGGTAATGGACTTTTTCATCCCGGAGGAAATGCGGATTATAAACAAGGTCCTCGTCAAGGTGCGAATGACAAAATTCCGGGCCTACTCCAAGAGCACGGAGAGCGACGCCGCGAAGGTTGTCACCTCTACCACAAACGACGACCAAACCCGCACGAGCTCGGACGGGGGCCGGACCACCTCAACCACCACCACCAGCGACGACCAAACCCGTACAAGCTCGGACGGGGGCCGGACCACCTCGACCACCACAAGCGGCGGCGGACAAACCACCTCCAGCGGCGGCGGGGCCACCTCCAGCGCGACGGCCCTCGAAAGCTCGAACGTCCTCCCGAGCCAGACCACCGGGCAAGCGGTCCACAACCACGGCCTCCATAACGGAGTGCGGATTGCAATATATGGGGGCGTGGATGAAAACGGGGCCGTGATTGCGGACGGATACGAAGTATGGGTGGATTCCGGTGCCCATATCCACCCGGCCCACTCCCATACCATCCCGCCGCACACGCACACCGTAGACGACCACTCGCACAGGCTCACCATTCCGGCACACTCCCACACGACCACGATCCCCGGCCACTCTCACCGCGTCACCATCCCGGACCATAGGCACACGATCACGATCCCGGGGCACTCCCACAAGGTAACGGTCCCCTCCCATTCCCACAATATCACGCCGGGGATTTATCAATATGGGAACCCTCAAAAATTCGGGCTTTATATCAATGGGATAAAAAAAGCGGATTTCTCCGGGAGGACGGCGGAGCTTGATATTACGGACCTATTGACAGGCTCGGACAACATGATCCCCCGGGGGAGCTGGTTGTCCCTGGAGGTCCGCCCGGACGACCTCGCCTATATCAGCATTGATCTAATTGTCCAGGGCTTTATACAATCCCGCGGGGATAAAACAGTTTAGGAGGTTTTTCTATGGCAACAGTGCTCTATCCCGGTATTGCGTTTTCGCCGCAAGCCACCCTCACAAACAACCTCGGCGCGGCGGATACCATTATTGAGGTCTCGGACGCCTCGGCGTTTCCGCCCGCCCCGAACCTCGCTACCATTGGAACGGACGAGGAGGGAGAGACCATCCTCTACACCGCCAAAACGGAGACCGCCCTCTCCGGGTGCAAGCGGGGGGTCGAGGGTGCGGCCCGGGCCTGGACGGCGGGCGAGCTGATCGGGCGGAACTTCACCGCGAAGGATCACGCCGACCTGATCGCCGCCATTTCGGAGACCCGCGGCGCGGCCACGGCGGCGGCGGGCGCGGCAACGGAGGCGGGGGAGGCCGCAAAGGCCGCCCAGGACGCCGCAAGGGCCGCACAAGAGGCCGCAAGCGAGGCGGAGGGTAAAGCTACAGAGGCGGCGGAAACGGCGGAGAAAGCGGCCCAGGACGCGGGACAGGCAAAGAAGGACGCACAGACCGCGGCGGACGCGGCGGCCACGGCCCAGGGCGCGGCGGAGACGGCACAGACCGCGGCCACTTCCGCCTCCACGGAGGCCAGCAACGCGAAGAAAGAGGCTGGAGAGGCGAAAAAGACCGCGGACGAGGCCCTGGAGACCGCCCAGGCGGCGGGCGGGCTTTACCCTCAAATTATTGTGACCGTGGCGGCGGGGGCCGTTGTGACGTGCTCCAACGGCTCCAAGAGCTACGAGCAGACCTCCACGGGCGCGGCGGTCGTGTTCAATGTCCCGGATTATGGGACCTGGAGCGTCTCGGCGGAGCGGGACGGCCTCCCCTCGAACACCGTCGAGATCGTGGTGGACACGGCGAAGCAGTACGCCGCCGCCCTGGCCTTTTTCGAGTCCACGATTACCGTCAACGTGGAGGCGGGCTCCTCCGTGGTATGTGAGGGCGGCGGAAAAACGCAGACCAAAACCTCCGAGACGGGCTCCGTCGTCTTTACCGTCACCTCGGCGGCCACCTACACCATAACGGCCACCACGGGAGACGAGACCACAAGCGGGACGGTCCAGATCACCGCCTCCGGCGAGGCGAAAACCCTCACCCTTGAATATTTCCGATCCACGATTACCGTCAATATCGCCGCCGGGGCTTTTGTCACTTGTACGGACGGCAAGACCTCCCTCGAAGGGACCTCCAACGGCTCCGTCGTGTTTATGGTCCACAATGCGGGGACGTGGCAGATCACAGGCTCCATGAATGGAGAGACCACGAGCGGGACGGTACAGATCACGGCGGGCGGCCAGTCGAAAGTCCTCAACCTTGAATTTTTCTCCGCTACGATTACCGTCAACGTGGAGAGCAGCTCAACCGTCACTTGTGCGAAGGGCTCCAACACGCAGACAAAGACCTCCACGGGCTCCGTCGTCTTTACAGTAAAGGAGGCGGGCACCTACACCATAACCGCCACCAAGAGCGGACAGGAGGCGAGCGGGACGGTACAGATCACGGCGAACGGCCAGACAAAAACCCTCTCCCTCGCATATGTCCATATTTATAGCGCGGCATGGGACGGCTCCAGCACGACCAAGCTCACAAGAGGCGACGACGCGGCCCTCTTTACGGACCCCGTCCCAGCCGTGGGAAACGGGGCCGGGTCCTCCCCCTTTGACAACCGCCTACCGTGGTCCGGCATGACAAAAGTAACGGACGGGAATAACGTCCTTGTGAAAATTCCGAAATATTGGGTAAAGGTATCTCACGCGCCCTTTAAGGTCCAGATCGCGGACAAGGCGACCCCGGGCTATCAGGTTTCCCCGGCCCACCGGGACCGCGGGGACGGAGTCGGCGAGCGGGATGTTGTCTATATTGGCCGCTATGAGTGCGACGGCTCCTATATGTCCAGGAGCGGACAGGCCCCGAAAGTTTCGACGCCCCTCGCCACCTTCAGGAGCGGGATTCATGCCCTCGGCGCGGAGTATTGGCAAGCGGATATTGCTTTACATTTGACGTGGTGGTTTTTGTATATCGTGGAATATGCGGACTGGAACGGCCAGACGGCGATCGGACAGGGTAACGTAAGCTCCGGCGCAAAGATCAACACCGGGGCCACCGATTCCATGACCTACCACACAGGCCGCGCCGCGGGGACAGACGGCCAGACCGCCGTCCAGTATCGGAACATTGAAAACCCGTGGGGCAACGTCCGCGAGTGGAGAGACGGGATCATTTTCTCCGATACCAATATTTGCACCTATAACAACCCGGCTAACTTCTCCGACGCCTACAACGGGACCGGGGCCGTGGTGCGGAGCAACAAACGGGCCGCGTCGAGTGGATGGATCAAGGCATGGGGCCACGACACCAACGACCCGAGTTTTATTTATCCCTCGGAGATCGGCGGGTCCGAGACGACGTTCGTCCCGGATTATTGCTATTATAGCACCGGGGTCCGGGCCCTCCTTATCGGCGGCACTATGGCTACGGCACCAACGCGGGGCCGTTCTGCCTCTACGGCTACTACACGCCCGCCAACACCTACGCCAGCCTCGGCTCGCGCCTTCAAAAGCTCCCTCGGGCGGCGTAGCCGCCGGGGGGACCGGGGGGTCGCAACCCCCCGGAGGTAACGATAAACACACATTGACGAAAAGGAGGGATACAAATAAAAAGGGACTGGCTACGCTATGCGACCGGGCTTTTTGGCTCCCGCGTCCCGGATTATTGCAATTATAACACCGGGGTCCGGGCCCTCAATATCGGCGGCAACTATGGCAACGGCACCAACGCGGGGCCGTTCTACCTCAACGGCAACAACACGCCCGCCAACACCAACGCCAACCTCGGCTCGCGCCTACTTATTCAAGACATAGTCTCACCGCGTAGCCTTTTCCGTACCGCTCGGTAAAAATTGCCGTAGGGACATGGTTTAGTAAGCCTTTTTGGTTTGAAAGACCGTGAGGTGAATAAGAAAATTTATTTACATCCGAGAGGCAAAACATGAAAAGAATAGGATTCCTCATGGAGAGGCTTTGCAAAAAGGAGAACGCCCTCCAGGCGATCGAGGAAATAAACGAGGATCGCAAAGACAATAAAACCGCTCAATGGGTGGAGCGGACGAAGGAGGAACGGGCGGAGGAGCTTTGCAAGATCGCCCGGAACTTCCACCCGAAACCCGCCCGGACCTTTGAGCGGTACGACCCCACCGCAGGGAAAACCAGGATTATCAACGAGCCCGCCCTCTGGCCGGACCAATATATCCACCACATGATCGTCCAAGTCTTAAAGCCCATCCTTATGCGGGGCATGGATTATTTTTGTTGTGGGAGTATCCCGGGCCGGGGCCCGCACAGGGAGAAAAAAGCGATTGAGAAATGGCTCGACAAAGACCGCAAGGGGACAAAGTACGGCGGCGAGGCGGATATTAAAAAATTCTATGATTCCCTATCTCCTCGCGTGGTTATGAGATTCCTTTGCAGGAAAATCAAGGACCGGGAATTTCTCGCCCTGATATGGAAGATCATCAAGGCCGGGATCAAAATAGGCTTTTATATTTCTCAATGGCTCGCTAACGCCGTACTTGAGCCCCTGGACCACTATATCCGGGAAAAGCTCGGTATCCGCCGATATGGGCGGTATATTGATAATTTTACTTTTTTCGGCCCGAACAAGAAAAGGCTCCACAAGGCGATCCGGGCGATCATGGAATACCTCGCCCGTATGGGCCTACGCCTAAAGGAAAATTGGCAAGTCTACAATACCCGAAAGCGCATGGTCGACGCCGTGGGGTATCGCATGAAACGGGGCTTAACCCTGATCCGCAAGCGGAACCTCCTCCGCCTAAAAAGACAATGCACACGGGCGAGTAAACGGATCGAGGCGCGGCGGCGGGTAGACCCGAAACAGGCCCGGGGGATTCTGTCCAGGGCCGGACAGCTTAAACATTGTGCGGGAAAGAAACAGTATGAAAAGCACGTCCTCCCGATCCGGCCAGTTTTGAAAAACGCCGTCCGGGAGGCGGACAAAAGGAGGAGAAACCTATGCTTGAATACACGATCGGCATAATGAGGGACGGCGGGCGGCCCCGCCGCTACCTCCGTATTAAATCCGACGAGGCGATCCAGGTATTGGACCCCGTCGTATCCTTCACAAGAGCACAGGAGGACAAAAGGAGCGTTTACGAGTGCATAATCGGGGCCCTGATTCACGAGGCCCAGGAAGGAGGCTTTTTCTATGAATGGTACGAGCTGGAGAGCGTCCTTGTGGAGGTGGACCACACCCTCCCCGTTGCCGCGACCGTCCAGCGCATGGGCCCGGAGGCCACGATCGCCGCCGCAAAGATCGCCCGCCTGACGTTGCCGGGGCTGGACCTCGACGACGGCCAGAGGATCGCGGTCTCCGCCCTTTATGAGGACTGGAGCCCCGGGGCCGCCTATAAGGTCGGGGACGTGCGGAACGCGGGCGGCCAGACGTGGGAGTGTTTCCAGGAGCACGACAGCGCGGTTTACCCGGACATTTCCCCGGAGGGGACCGCGTGGCGCACATTCTGGAGGCCCCTCCACGGAAACACGCCGGAGACCGCCCGCCCCTTTGTGGAGGTCCAGGGGGCCCATGATACATATAAGGCGGGCGAGTATATGGTTTGGACAGACGGGACCGTCCGGGAGTGTATCCGGGAGACGAGTTTCGGCCCGGACGACGACCCGGACGCCTGGAGCCTCCCGGACAAGCCCGCGCCCGCGGCGGCGGAGGCCGCAGACCTGGAGGCTATGACGATCCCCCAACTCAAAGAATACGCCAAGGAGCACGGGATCAGCCTCGCCGGGAAAACCCTCAAGGCGGATATTGTGGCGGCCATAAAGGCCGAGCTTTAAGAAGGAGGAACAAAAGACAATGAAAGAAAATATTTTTCGTGGCGTGATCGCCGCCGCCGTGGCCGGAGCCGCGGCATACTTCCAGGAACTCGCCCTCCCCGTGGCGGTCCTTTTCCTTGTTATGGTCGTGGACTATATCTCTGGCATGGTCCGGGCATGGACCCGGGGCGAGCTTTGTTCCCGCGTGGGAATTATGGGGATTGTAAAAAAGGCCGCCTATCTCCTGGCCGTCGTCGTGGCGATTGTGGCCGATTGGGTGGTACAGACGGCGGCGGGCCAGATCGAGGTCGATTTCGGCGGATTCTTCTTTTTCGGCCTCCTCGTGACAATCTGGCTCGTTCTCAATGAGTGTATTTCGATCCTTGAGAACATTTCGCAGATCGGCGTCCCGCTCCCGTCTTTCCTTGTGGCATTGATTGAAAAGCTGAAAAGTACCACGGAAAATAAGGGGGAGGAGTTGCTGAAATGACGGGGGCAGAAAGAGAAAACTATATCTGGAGCCGCCTCACCGCCGCGGGCTTGACGCCCGCGGGGGCGGCGGGGCTCATGGGGAACCTTTACGCCGAGAGCGGCCTCAACCCGGCGAACTTGCAAAACACCCACGAGAAAAAGCTCGGCCTCACAGACGCCGCCTATACCGCCGCCGTGGACGCCGGAACCTATACCAATTTCGCCGGGGACGGCGCGGGGTATGGCCTCGCACAGTGGACCTATAAGACCCGCAAGGCGGCCCTCCTGGCCTATGTCCGGGCGGCGGGTCGGTCCGTGGGGGACCTGGAGACACAGGTCGGTTTTTTGCTCCAGGAGCTCGCCGGGAGTTACAAGGGCGTCCTCTCCACGCTGAAAAGCGCCCAGGACGTCCGAACCGCCTCCGACGCCGTCCTCCTCCAGTTTGAGCGGCCCGCCGACCAGGGCGAGGCCGCCCGGGCCCGCCGCGCCGGGTACGGGAAAACCTACTTTGACCGATACGCTCCGGCGGACACCTCCGGCCTCATGCCCTCCGGCGTGTTTGTGGACAAGCTCCTCACCGTGGCGGGGAATTTCAAAACCCTTTATATCATGGGGTGCTTTGGGGCCCCTATGACGCCGGAGAACAAGGCGAGATATACCAAAAATCACGCCTACAATACAAGCGAGGCACAAAAGGCACGGATCAACGCCGCCTCCGCCGATACATTCGGCTTTGATTGCGTCAACCTCATAAAAGGGATTTTGTGGGGCTGGAGCGGGGACGTCTCCAAAAGATATGGCGGCGCAACCTACCCGACCGCGGCGGCATTTGCGGCGGGGGCTTGCCCGGACGTGTCGGCGGACGGCATGATTAAAATTTGTAAGGAGGTCTCCACCGATTTCTCCCGGATCGTCCCCGGGGCGGCGGTATGGGTAAAGGGGCATATTGGGGTATATATCGGGGACGGCCTCGCGGTCGAATGTACTCCGAAATGGAGGAACAAGGTCCAAGTGACCGCCGTCTCCAATATCGGGACAAAGGCCGGATACAACGCCCGCAAGTGGACCAAGTGGGGGAAAATCCCCTATATCAACTATGAGGAGGAGATCGAGAACATGAGCAAAGAGGAATTAAAGGCACTGATCCGGGAGACCGTCCGGGAGGTCCTCGACGAGGAAAACCCGATCTATAAGGATTTGAAGGACGTCCCGGAATACTGGAAACCCACCGCCGCGGCGCTCCTGGAGGCCGGAGCCGTGAACGGCGGAACCCCGGCGGAGGTATGCGAGACGGACCTCAACCTCCGCAAGGAGACGCTCAAGGCCGTGGTCGTGGCGGCCACATATCACGACGCCCGGGAGGGCAAGCAGTAGAAAAAAGGGCTGGAGGGTAACGCCTCCGGCCCTTTTCTTTGCTTTTGGTACGCCTTTTCTTTTGATAAGCTATGGAATATTACCATGAGTAGGGGGCTTTTTCATGTTAAAGTCAATTAAAATATGGGGTATTTCCATAGCAAGGAGGCGGAACCGTGAAAAAATTCCAGTTTGAGGGAAAGGGGAACATATCCGGGGACCGCGTCCGAGAGCTACGCCTCCGGGCCAGATTGTCACAGTCTGCCCTTGCGGCAAAAATGACCACGGAGGGCGTCATTATGGAACAGGACGTAATAAGCCGGATCGAGAGCGGCTCCCGCCTTGTGACCGACTATGAGCTCCTCGCCTTAACGAAAATTTTCGCCGTCTCGGCGGATTGGCTGATCGGATCGGGATAGAAACACCCGCCGCGGGAAGAATTTCCCCCGGCGGATTTTTGGGGCTTGACTTTGTGGTAAAATTAGCGTAATATAAGAGGCACAAACACAAGGGAGGCGGACAGCATGAGAAAGGGAACAACGGCCAGCACAAGCAAACTCGCAAAACTCCGGGCCGAGCGGGGGCTCGGGCTCCGCGAGCTTGCGGAGCTATCCGGCGTAGGTATCCGGCAAATACAAGGGATAGAGGGCGGGACCTCAAAAGTGGAGAATACCTCCCTAAAGAACGCCCTCGCCCTTGCGGACGCCCTCGGCGTACACCCTCGGGACCTGATATAAACACAACCCCGCCCGGCCAGTGGTCGAGCGGGGATTTTTATATATTGGAGGCTTGCGTTATGGGAAAGCATTATAAACATTTGACCTGGAGGGAGCGGCTACGAATTGAAACCCGCCTCAAGGATGGATGGACCCCCCAAAAGATAGCCGACGAGATCGGGCGGCACGTCTCCACTATTTACCGGGAGATCAAGCGGGGCCTCGGCGTCCAGCGCACGACGGACCTCATAGATTATGAGTGCTATATACCCGAGATCGCCCGGGAGAAATACGAGGCCACATTCTCCGGCAAGGGCCCGGACCTCAAGATCGGGAAGGACCACAAGCTGGCAAACTACCTCGGAGAGGTCCTAAAGGACGGCTATCGGTCCCCGGAGGCCGCCCTCGGGGAAATTGCGGTTAAAGGGATGGAATTTGATACTAAAATATCGCCCCGGACCCTTTACCGCTATATCGAAATGGGGATTATACCGGGCGTTTCAAGCGCAGACCTCCCCATTAAACGGAACCAGGGCAAAAAGAAAGAAAAGCAAAAGCCAAGGGCCGCCCGGAATTGCAGGGGTAAGAGCATAGAGGAGCGCCCCAGGGAGATCAACGCCCGGGAGGAGGTCGGGCATTGGGAAATGGACACAGTAGAGAGCGCCAAGGACGGGAGCCTGGAGCGGGTCCTCGCCCTGACTGGCCGCGTCACAAGGAACCAAATAAACATAAAAATTAAAACGGGCGAGGCGAAAATGGTCGTTGCCGCCCTGGACCGCCTGGAGCGGAAACTCGGGGCTTTGTTCCCGGTTGTGTTCCGTTCAATCACCGTTGACAACGGCTCCGAGTTTGCGGACGTGGAGGGTATGGAGCGGTCTTGTCTACGCCCGGGAGAAAAGAGGACGACGGTCTATTATTGCCATCCGTACAGCTCCAGCGAACGGGGCTCCAATGAGAAACAAAACGGCATGACCCGCCGCCGCCACCCGAAAGGGACGGACTTTAAGAAGGTCTCCCGGAAAAAGCTCCGGGAGACGACAGAATGGATCAATAACTATCCTCGGAAAATGTTCGGATTCCATACCGCGGCGGAGCTTTTCGCCGCCGCTTTTCCTGGCCTCCCCGCATTGTGCTAAAAAAATTTATAAAATTTTTCGCATTTCTCTTGACAAACGGCGTAAAAGGAGAATTTGAACAATGGTAGACCCTATTATAACGGAGGTCACCCAAAGGATTCGGGATTTTGTTTTGAGAAAAGTTACTGTCCCGCTCGCAACTCAAGAGCTCCATAATGAAATCTGTCAACAGCTCCAAAATATTTTGGGAGAGAAACGCTACAATGACTTAGCACGAGTGGATGCCGCTTTGCGTGCCGCTGGGCATACGCCAGTTATAGCCAGTGGCACTAATTCAGGATTGCCATGCATTACCATCTCTGTACAGCCTAAAGACGATACAGAAAAGCGAACCATTGAGGCAGTTATGATGGGCCTAATCCGAAAGCGCATTGTTGCACGTGGCCTTGGGGCGGATGTTTTAGGCGATTGGAAGGTTCGATTGGATATCAATACCCCGTACCTCGAAATCCGGTATCCCGAGAACGCAAAGGACAGGAAGCTGATTGCGGATACTATAATTCGGACAGGTGCCGCTGTCGTTGTTGTGGACAACCCTTTGACCAATGACACCGATTTTTAATCATGGCAATCATACCGGGGATTCTGTTACAAGAAGATTACTTGCAACAAAAATTAAGAATCACAATCGACTGGAACACTGAACTGGCTCCGATGGCCTGTTGTTTTGGGGCCACAGGCAGTGGGAAAACCTATCTCGTAAAGCTGATGACCGGGAAGCTGGTGAAGTACGGCAAGGCCAAGCTGACGATTTGTGACGGAAAGGGCGGGGGTGACTTCGATTTTCTAAAAGGCTGTGAGCGCTACGCCGCCATAGAGGTGACAGACGTATTTAATAATTTTTACCAGTCATTCCTTGCCCGTCAGAAGGGCGAGGACGAGAGCCGGGACATCATGTGCCTGCTTTTCGATGAATGGAGTGCTTACCTTGATAGCCTTGATTCCAAGAAGGAAGTGGAGGCCCAGCGGAAGAAGCTGGGACAGCTTTTGCGGCTTGGACGCAGCTTCCACGTCCATGTCATCGTGGGCCAGCAGAGAATGGACAGCACCTATTTCCAAGGATTTCGTGAAAATTTTAACATAGCAATTGGATTGTCAAATCTTTCCAAAGAGAGCAGGGATATGTTCTTTTCGGAGTACAAGGAGCAGATGGAGCCAGACCGGGCCAGAGGCACCGGGTACATGACGGTGAACGGGGCCAGCTTTACCCCCGTAGCCGTGCCCAAGGTGAACGACCTGGACAAACTGCACCGGGCCATATTAGCGGGTGTCACCCGCTGACCTACCGGCTATGCGGAGGGTAGAGGCCCCGCCCCTACCCCCCGCAAAAGGTAGATGAACAACCTAACAACAGTTAGCGAGGCCAACCCAACACTACTCCCAAAGTGGGGATTGGTCTGACACAAGAAAGGAGAAATACCATGAAAGGATTAAATCAGTTTGCAGGCTTTGATTTTGAGCGATTTTGTCAGGGCAAGCGGTTTGTGGCAACCGCAAGTAAAGAATGGGTAGACTACGACACGAAACAGCACCTTGGTACTGTGGTTACGGTGGCAATCACCGAAGATCAGACGGTGTATAAGCCTGGGAAAGACGGCAAGGCCATTTCCAATTTATTCGAGAAAATGGATTGGAAGGTCGAACGGGATATCAATATCCCTGTGGGCGTTCAGGTCGAGCCTGTGGAGGGTGTAGCCACTATCTACGGAGAGTACCGCAATCAACTGTCTGTCAAGGTGGCCGACATTAAAGTAATTCAGCCCACCGCTCCCGTGAGCGGCGGCAAGGGCTAAAAGGACACGTCAGGGGGCGGGGCGGCGGCGGAGCCGCAAGCCCGGCCCCCAGCGGGGCCGGAGGCCCCGCTACTCGACTAATTAACATATTTGGATACCTAAATCCAAAAATCCAGTATTTTCCAATTTTAAGGAGTGGTGCCTATTGAATGGGCTACACATCAGCAGGAGCGAAGTCTATCAAAGGGATGTTGCGACGCTGAAAAAATACCGAGAGGACTACTACAAAATCACGCTTCATAGACAGCTACGCCGGGCAGGGTATGAGGAAATTGAAGGAGACGGCGAGAGCAAGCGAGAAGCGGGGAAAAAGAACACGGCAGACAATGACGAAAAGCTGTCGGCCAGTCTGTCCCGCACGAGAGCGGCCATATATGAATTGGCGTTATGTAATGAGTGGGAATGGTTTGTAACACTCACACTGAACCCGGAATATCACGACAGAAAAGACCTGAAAAGCTATAAAAAGAAGCTGTCAACATGGATAAAGAACTATAATCGGACACACAAAACGGATATAAAATATCTGCTGATACCAGAAAACCATCAAGACGGGAGCTGGCATATGCACGGCCTAATGATGGGCCTGCCAATCGAAGTTCTACAAGAGTTTACGGAGCAAGAGAGATTGCCGATACGGATACTGATAGAGCTAAAACGGGGCCATAAGGTCTATACGTGGGAAGATTACGCAAAGAAATTTGGATATATAACAGTTACGAAAATAAGGCACTTGGAAAGTGTTTCACGATATATAACGAAGTATGTTACGAAGGACTTAGCGAAAACGAGGATAGGACTAAACGAACATTTATACTACTGTTCACAAGGCTTGAAGCGGTCGGAGTTGCTTTATACAGGCCAGCTAACGAAGGAGTTAGAGGAAGATTACAGCAACGACTATGTGAAGATAAAGACGGTGCCGAGCTTTGACGAGGCGATAGGGTATTTTGTGGATGGGTAGGACAAGCCGAAAAGCCGCAGGACGTGACAGGGGAGCGAAAAATATAAAATTGGCGGCAACGCCGCCCACCGCTGGCCCCATTTTAATAACGGCCCCGAAGGGCCGAAACCTTTTTCAAAACCGAATATAGGGGGTGGTCAATAGTGACAGAGCCAGGCATAGAGGGCCTAACAGTAACAAACGAAATCGGGGAACAGTATTTCATCATGGGCAAGAATCATATCAAAATCACAGAGCATTTTTCCGCTGATGGCAAGCCACTTGATGAACTGATAGCGGATTTAATAACGCAAAAAATCAAAGAGAATGCGGGAAAAAGTGCTTAATAACTGGTTAATAACTGGACAAACCCCCATAATTATGGTATAATAATCATGTTAGAAAGTGCCATAATTGTGGGGGCTGTTTCCTCAAAGGAGGATTTTTACAATGAAACAGCCCGTATATAACACCGCTCTCTATCTCCGCTTGTCCCGAGACGATGAAAACGCCGGGGAGAGTAACAGCATAGCCACCCAACGCATGATGTTACGCCGCTACGCAGAGCAAAATCACCTGTTTGTGGTCGATGAATACATTGACGATGGATATAGCGGCACGAACTTCAACCGTCCAAGTTTCCAACGTATGATTACCGACATTGAAGCGGGCCGCATAAACTGCGTGGTGGTGAAAGACCTTTCCCGTTTTGGTCGTAACTATTTGGAAATGGGAATGTATACGGAAATGCGTTTCCCTGAGTTGGGTGTCCGCTTTATTGCCGTCGATAGCGGAGTTGACAGCAACAACCAGCAATCAACCGAGTTTACCCCATTTTTGAACGTGATAAATGAATGGTACGCAAGGGACATTTCCCGCAAGGTCACCAAGGCATTTCGTACACGGAATGAAAACGGGGCGCACTATGGAGCATACGCCCCGCTGGGCTATCGGAAAGACCCCGAGCAAGTAGGCCATCTACTCATTGACGATGAAACAAAGTGGATAATCGAAAAAATCTTTGCTTTAGCCGTCCAAGGAGCAGGGGCCGCCAAGATAACCCACATACTTGCCACTGAACAGATACCCACACCGTCATGGCTGAACTTCCAGAGATACGGCACCTTCGCCCACGTCTACGAGGCCCAGCCAGAGGGCAAGCGGTACGAGTGGACGATAGCACAGGTAAAGAAAATCTTGCAGGATGAAAACTACATCGGGAATAGTGTCCACAACAAGCAAACCAACGTGTCATTCAAGAGCAAGAAGAAAATCCGCAAGCCTAAAAGTGAATGGTGGAAGGTTGAGGGCACCCATGAGGCCATAATCAGCAAGGCAGATTTTGAGCGGGTGCAACAGCACATAGCCAGCCGCCGCAGGAACCGGAAGGACGGCACACGGCAGATTTTCGCCGGGTTGGTGAAATGCGCTGATTGCGGGTGGTCGCTGGCATTTGGAACGAACCAGCGCAAAAAGGCCCCATACAGCTATTACCATTGTAGCAAGAATGGACAGGGCCTCCGTCAATGCTCTATGCACTATATCCGCTATGATGTGCTGTATAACTTTGTTCTCTCCCGTCTGCAATACTGGATTACCGCCGTTCATCAGGACGAGCAAGCCATATTGGACAGGCTTTCCAAGTCCACCATGACGGAGCAAGCCGCCGCAAGCAAACGGGCCGCACAGGAAAAGAGACGGGCAGAAAAGCGGTTGACCGAGCTTGACAACCTGTTAGCCAAGATTTACGAGGACAGGGTAAACGAGAAAATCACGGAGCGCAATTTCTCCATGCTGTCCCAGAAGTACCAGCAGGAACAGGGAAAGCTTGAGAAGAAGATTGAAGCGTTGACGGCCCAGCTTGCCAGCACCAAGGAGCAGGAGGACGGCATAAACAAGTGGGTGGAGTTAATCAAGCAGTTTTCCAGCCCCACGGAGTTAACCGCCGATATGCTTAACACCCTGATTGAAAAAATCCTTGTCCATGAGGCCACCAAGGACGAGGACGGCAACAGGGTACAGGAAATCGAGATTGTTTACCGCTTTGTTGGCAAGATTGATTGATGTCTTTTACTATGTTACTCCGGCCGGAGCTGCCCCGACATCGCCCTGCTGGAGCCGCTGGCTGGGGCGCTGGAGCTGACCGTCACCGAGCTGCTGTCCGGCCAGCGGGGGGAGGAGCCCGGAGAGGAGGCGGTGCGGGACTCGCTTCGCTTCGGGCTGTCCCAACTGGGGTCGAGGATCAAAACATGGCGGTGGCTGTTTGCGGCGGCAGCGGCGGTGCTGATCGCTGTTCTGGCCTGGCTGGGCTATACCTGGGTCCGAGACAACACCGAATGGTTGCCCCAGCGGGAGACGGTGGTTGCCTATATCAGCGGCTCTGACCGGGAGCGGCAGATTGCCCAGGCCCTGGGAGTAACCGGGAACAGCCTGCACCTGTATGAGGTTGCCCTGGCCGATGACTTTACTGCCTGTACGGTTCAGGCGGAGCTGTGGACCCATGAGGAGGGCTTGGTTGACAGCTGGCCGCTTCTGGAGACCGCCTCTGACAGCCGGGTCCTGTACGGCCCCCGCCGGCAGCTTCTGGTGCTGAGCATAGAGGCCCGCCACGAGGCGTGGTCAGAGGCGGAACATCGCTGGACTAAAATTTGGTTTGACTATGGGGTCAACTTCGCTGGCGCTTCCGTACAGGGCCGCCTGGATGAGATCTCCAGCCCCTATATCGGAAACGGTACGGCTTGGTCTCCCCCTCAGGGCGGAGTTGTGGACCAGGAGGAGGGCCTCACCCTGCTGACCCTGTCCGTTGGCGGTTCCGGCGGCGGGGTCTATGCTGCAGGCGGCCTGCCCCCGGAGCATGAGAAGGCTGTCTATCTGGCGGTGCGGATGTACTGTGAATAAGCCAAAATTCCCCGGCCGAGGCCGGGGAATTTTTTCCGGGGAAACGGGACGAATCTCTTGAAAAAGCCCTCGCCATACGGTACAATATCCGGGACAAGTGAGGGGGAGGCTGGACATATGGACAAGCGGACACTGGATGACCTGGCCCCGGGGCAGAGCGGGACCATTCTGTCCATCGGCAACAAATCGGGGACGGTGAAGCGCCGTCTGGTGGACATGGGCCTCACCCCGGGCACCCAGGTGAAGGTGACCAAGATCGCACCCCTGGGTGACCCCATTGAGGTGACCCTGCGGGGGTATGAGCTGTCCCTGCGCAGGGAGGACGCCGCCCGGATCGTCCTGGGCCAGCCCGGCCCCCGGTCCACCGGCGCGGCCCGGTCGGCCATGACCCGGCACGTCCCCGACCCGGAGACCGTCCGGCGCCAGCTCCGGGACCACGAGCACGAGCTGGAGGCCCATGCCGCCCGCTACGACCCCGCCGCCCATGATACCCGTCCCATGCGGGTGGCTCTGGCGGGCAATCCCAACTGCGGCAAAACAACCCTGTTCAACGCCCTGACCGGTTCTAACCAGTATGTGGGCAACTGGCCCGGCGTCACCGTAGAGAAAAAGGAGGGCGCCGCCCGCCTTGGGGACCGGACGGTGACGGTGGTGGACCTGCCCGGCATCTACTCCCTGTCCCCCTACTCTATGGAGGAGATCGTGGCCCGGGACTTCATCATCAATCAGGCCCCCGACTGCGTCATCGACATTGTGGACGCCACCAACCTGGAGCGGAACCTGTATCTCACCGTCCAGCTGCTGGAGCTGGAGCGGCCCACGGTGGTGGCCCTCAACTTTATGGACGAGGTGGCCCGGCGGGGGGACCGGATCGACACGGACCGGCTGGCCAAGGAGCTGGGGGTGCCGGTGGTGCCCATTACCGCCCGCACCGGCGAGGGCATCGAGGCGCTGCTGCATACCGCCCACCGGCAGATGCACCTGGGGGTGACGGTGGAGCCCGACGACCTCTACGACGACTACACCCACGATATCCACCACCGCATGGGCGAGCTGCTCCACGACTACGCCTACGCCGCCGGACTCCCTGCCCATTGGGCCGCCATCAAGCTGCTGGAGGGGGACTCCGTTGTGGAAGAGGCGTTAGAGCTTCCGGACGGGGTCCGGGACAAGCTGGCCGTCCTGGTGGCGGAGTATGAGAACTCCAGCGACCTGGGCGACCGGGAGACCCTCATCGCTGACAGCCGCTACCAGTACATTCAAAGGGTGGTGGAGGCGTCGGTGGTGCGGGGAGGCGCCCCCGGAGAGCTCACCTTCAGCGAGAAGATCGACCGGGTGGTCACCCACCGGGTGTGGGCGATCCCGCTGTTTCTGTGTACCATGCTGGTGATGTTTGTGGTCACCTTCGGCCCCTTCGGCTCCTGGCTGTCCAACGGGGTGGGGGCGGGGATGGACGCCCTCTCCCAGTGGCTGGCCCCCGTCCTGAAGGGCATGGAGGTGTCCCATGTGCTCGTCTCCCTGGTCTGCGACGGCATCATCGCCGGAGTGGGAGGCGTGCTCACCTTCCTGCCCCAGATTGCTCTGCTGTTTCTGTTTTTGTCCTTCCTGGAGGACTCCGGCTACATGGCCCGGGCCGCCTTCATCATGGACCGGCTTCTGCGCCGGTTCGGCCTGAGCGGAAAGGCGTTTATCCCCATGCTTATGGGCTTTGGCTGCTCGGTGCCCGCCATCATGGGGGCCCGGACCATGGAGAACGAAAAGGACCGGCGAATGACCATCCTGCTGGTGCCCTTTATGTCCTGCTCCGCCAAGCTGCCCGTCTACGGTCTGATCTCCGCCGCCTTTTTCGGCCCCTGGGCGGGACTGGTGGTGTTTGGGCTGTACGTTGTAGGGATGCTGGTGGGTATTCTTTCAGGACTGTTCTTCAAAAGCGCTTTGTTCGCCGGGGAGCCCGCTCCCTTTGTGCTGGAGCTGCCCCCCTACCGCCTGCCCTCCCTGGGCAATATGCTTAACCACGTGTGGCAGAAGGTGAAGGGGTTTCTGGTCAAGGCCGGGACGCTGATCCTGCTCATGTCCATGGTGCTGTGGCTGCTCCAGTCCTTCGACTTCTCCCTCCACATGGTGGAGGACGCCTCCCACAGCATGCTGGGGGCCATCGGCGGGCTGATCGCGCCCATCTTCGCCCCCTGCGGCTTCGGATACTGGCAGGCCGCCGTGGCCCTGCTTACCGGTCTTATTGCCAAGGAGATGGTGGTGTCCTCCCTGTCCATGTTCTACGGCTTCTCCCTCACGGCCTCCAGCGGGGCGGTGGCCGCCGCCATGACCGGCTTCACCCCTCTGTCCGCCTTTGCCATGCTGGTGTTTATCCTGCTGTACGTCCCCTGCGTAGCCGCCGTGTCTACCCTCTTCAAGGAGATGAACAGCTCCAAGTGGGCCTGGTTCTCCATCGCATGGCAGATGGGCTGTGCCTACGGAGTGGCTCTGCTGGTCTATCAAATAGGAGGTCTGTTTTTCGGATGATAAAGCTGATTTCATTGGACCTGGACGGCACCCTGCTTACGCCGGAGGGGACCATTACCGCCGCCTCCAGGGAGGCCATCGCCAGGGCCAGGGCGGCGGGGCTGCGGGTGGTGATCAACACCGGCCGTCCCGCCCAAGAGAGCATGTTTTTTGCCCGGGAGGCGGGGTGTGACGCCCTGTCGGCGGGAGCGGGAGGCGGCCTGGTGGTGGACGGCGCCTCCGGGCGGACCGTCCGCCGCTGGGATGTGGACGAAGGCTCCGCCCGGCGGGCCATGGAGCTGTGCCTGAGCTGGGACGTTCAGCTGCTCATCTATGCGGGGAACGAGATCCTGGTGAACGCCGCCTACAAAAAGTTTATGGAGCGCTGGTATCCCTTCCCCGCCTTTCACAAGGCGGTGACGGTGACCGAGGACTTTTTGGGATTTATGGCGGAGCATGACCTGCCCTTGGTGAAGATTCACGGGGAGCTGGGCGAGGTCCGGCCCCCAGTGGAGGAGCTGGCCGCCCTGCCCGATGTGACCCTCACCACTTCCAGCGGCCACGACTTTGAGCTCACCGCCGGTGGAGCGGACAAGGGTGCAGCCCTGGCGGTGATCGCGGAGCGGTACGGCGTTCCCCTGGACCGGTGCGCCGCCGTGGGGGACAGCGAGAACGATCTGAGCGCCTTCCGCGTGGCGGGCCTGCCCATTGCCATGGGCAACGCCCCGGAGCATGTGAAGGCCGCCGCCGCCCGGATTGCCCCCTCTAACGGGGAGGAAGGCGCCGCCTGGGCGGTTTTGAGTTGCTTGGAGTGAAAAACGGAGACGCGGTAAGCGTCTCCATTTTCTTATGCCCGGGGGTAAGGTTCCCGGACGTTGGTCAGGCCCAGGAGGTAGTCGATGCTGGTGTTATAGAAACATGCCAACTGCTTGAGTGTATCGATTGGGATATTCAGGTGGCCCAGCTCGTAATCGGAATAGGTTGTCTGATGGACTTGAAGAATTTTGGCCATCTCCGCCTGAGATAAGTCCTTGTCTTCCCGCAGTCCCCGCAGATGCTCCAGCATACTCATCACCCCAAAATATTATGGGGCATAAGGATTTTTTAAGTTGACATTTAAGGGAATAACCCTTAAAATGAGATTGAGGTGATTGCTATGAAACCAGGCCCCAAGAAAACGGTCTGTGTTCAGCTGCCGCTGGACTGGTATGACCAGGTGAAGGAGCAGGCGGAGCAGCTGGACAAAACGGTGCCGGGATACATACGGCAGGTGCTGCGGTGCTATCTGTGGCACGTGGAAAATGCGCCGGAGACGCTGACCGGCAGATGGATCATCCCATAAAAAACGCGCGTCCCGTGTTTGCGGGACGCGCGTTTTCAATACAGGCGGTTATTTCAGCTTCCAAATATCCTTGTTGTACTGCTCGATGGTCCGGTCGGAGGAGAAATACCCCGATTTGGCGATGTTGACCAGCATCTTCTTCGCCCAGGCCCGGCGGTCGCCGTAGTCCTTCAGGCACCGCTCCTTGGCGGCGATGTAGTCCTCCACATCCAGCAGGGCCATGAACCAGTCCTTGTACTTCATGTCGCGCCACAGGGCGGACAGCTCCGCCGGATCGCCGATGGCCAGCAGCTCGGGGGAGACGATGAAGTCCACCAGCCCCTCCACCGCCGGACGGTGGTAGTAGTCCAGGGGGCGGTAGGCGCGGCCGTCGGGCTCGCCGCCCTGGTACAGGCCGATCACCGTGTCGCTGTGCTGGCCGAAGGTGTAGATGTTCTCCTCCCCCACCAGCTGGGCGATCTCCACGTTGGCCCCGTCCAGGGTGCCCAGAGTGACCGCGCCGTTGGCCATGAACTTCATGTTGCCGGTTCCGCTGGCCTCCTTGGAGGCCAGGGAGATCTGCTCCGAGATGTCGCAGGCGGGGATGAGCCGGGCGGCCCAGGTGACGTTGTAGTTCTCCACCATGGCCACCCGCAGCCAGGGCCGGACCTGGGGGTCCTGCTTGATGAGCTTTTGCAGGCAGAGGATCAGGTGAATGATCCGCTTGGCCATGACATAGGCGGGGGCGGCCTTCGCGCCGAACAGGACGGTCACCGGCCGCTCGGGCAGCTTGCCCCCCTTGATCTCCAGATACTTGTGGATGATATACAGGGCGTTCATCTGCTGCCGCTTGTACTCGTGGAGCCGCTTGACCTGGATGTCGAAGACGGACTGGGGGTCCAGCTCAATGTGCTGAACGGCCCATAGGACGCGGCACAGCTGGTTCTTATTGTGCTGCTTCACCTCCAGCAGGCGGTCCAGAACGGCTTCATCCTCCTGGAAGTCCAGCAGCTTCTCCAGCTTGCGGGCGTCCTGCCGCCAGCCGGCGCCGATGCAGTCGTCGATCAGGGCGGTGAGCTGGGGATCGCAGGCCTCCAGCCACCGGCGGAGGGTGACGCCGTTGGTTTTGTTGTTGAATTTCTCCGGGTAAATGTCGTAAAAAGGCTTCAGCTCGGAGTTTTTCAAAATCTCGGTATGGAGAGCGGCCACGCCGTTGACAGAGAAGCCGCAGTGGATGTCCATGTGGGCCATGTGAACGCGGTCCTGCCCGTCGATGATGGCGACCCGGGGATCGGGATGGGCCTCCTTCATGCGGCGGTCCAGCTCCTGGATGACGGGCACCAGCTGGGGGGCCACCTTCTCGATAAAGGACAGGGGCCACTTCTCCAAAGCCTCGGCCAGGATAGTGTGGTTGGTGTAGGCGCAGGTGCGGCGGACCTGATCCAGGGCGGCGTCAAAGGACAGGCCCTTGGCGGTGAGCAGCCGGATCAGCTCGGGGATGACCATGGAGGGGTGGGTGTCGTTGATCTGGATCACCACATGGTCGGCCAGGGTGTCGGGGGCGTACCCCCGGCTCTCCAGCTCGGAGAGGATCAGCTGGGCCCCGGCGGACACCATGAAATACTGCTGATACACCCGGAGCAGCCGCCCCGCGTCGTCGCTGTCGTCGGGGTAGAGGAAGGAGGTCAGCCGGTGGGCGATGTCCCCCTTGTCAAAGTCGATGCCCACCCAGGGGGCGGAAGCGGGCTCGGCCACGTCGAAGAGGTGGAGCCGGTTGGCGCACTGGTTGTTGGCTCCGGGAATGGCGATGTCGTAGAGCACCGCCTTCAGGTCGAAACCGCCGAAGGGGACGTCGAAGGTGCACCCGGTGGGGATGAGCCAGCTGTCCGCCTCCATCCAGGGGTCAGGGACCTCGGTCTGGCGGTTGTGGTCGAATTTCTGCCGGAAGAGGCCGTAGTGGTAGTTCAGGCCCACGCCGTCGCCGGGCAGGCCCAGGGCGGCGATGGAGTCCAGGAAGCAGGCGGCCAGACGGCCCAGACCGCCGTTGCCCAGGGCGGGCTCCGGCTCCATGGACTCGATGACACCCAGGTCCCGGCCCAGGTCGGCCAGCAGGGCGCGGACCTCGTCGTGGAGTCCCAGGGCCAGCAGGTTGTTGGACAGGAGCTTGCCCATGAGGAACTCGGCGGAGAAATAGTAGAGCTTCCGTCCGCCTGACGGAGCGGGGCGGTCCTGAGCCAGCTGGCGGGTGAGGATCAGCAGCGCCTCATAGAGCTGGTGATCGTCGCACTGGTCAGGGGCGCAGCCAAAGCGCACCTGGGTGGTCTGAAAGAGCTGTTCTTTCAACTGCATAAAAACACATCCTTACTGTTTGGATTTCCTGGTTTTTGGAGCCTTGGGCAGCCGCTGGTATACCCGCATCTCCCGGTACAGGCGCTTGGAAAGCGTTTCGTCAAAGGCGCCGGGCAGGGCTCTCCACTGCCAATTATTCCCTAAGGTGGAGGGGATATTCATCCGGGCCTCCGAACCCAGCCCCAGCAGGTCCTGGAACTGCATCACCGCCAGGTCGGCGGGGGAGGCCCAGGCGGAGCGCATCATGCCCCAGTGGTAGCCCTCCCGCTTGGACAGGCGGAGATACGCCTTGGCGTAGGACACGTCCTTCTTGGGAGCGGAGGCCATCCAGCCCATGATGGTGTCGTTGTCGTGGGTGCCGGTGTAGACCACGCAGTGGGTGGGGTAGCGGTGGGGCATATAGTCGCTCTCCGCGTCCCGGCTGTCAAAGGCGAACTCCAGCACCTTCATGCCGGGATAGCCCGAATCCTTCAGCAGCTTGCGCACCGAGGGGGTGAGGAAGCCCAGGTCCTCAGCGATGATATCCTTTTTGCCCAGAGCCCTGTTCACCGCCTTGAAGAAGGCGATGCCCGGACCAGGCTTCCACTTGCCGTTGCGGGCGGTGGTGTCCCCGTAGGGGATGGCGTAGTAGGAGTCGAAGCCCCGGAAGTGGTCGATGCGCAGGGTGTCGTACAGCTGGAATTGGAAGGAGATCCGCCGCAGCCACCAGGCGTAGCCGTCCTCCTTCATGGCCTCCCAGTCAAACAGCGGGTTGCCCCACAGCTGGCCGTCGGCGGAGAAGCCGTCGGGGGGACAGCCGGCCACCTCGGTGGGCAGACCGGTTTCGTCCAGCTGGAACTGGTCCGGGTTGGACCATACGTCGGCGCTGTCCCCGGCCACGTAGATGGGCAGGTCCCCCAGAATGGACAGACCCAGGCCGTTGGCATACTTCTTCAGCGCCCGCCACTGGCCGAAGAAGAGGTACTGCACCGCCTTCCAGAAGGCGACCTCTCCAGACAGCCTGGTCCGGGCCCGGTCCAGCGCGTCGGGCCTGCGCAGGCGCAGCTCCTCCGGCCACTGGAACCAGGACAGGCCGTTGTGCTCCCCCTTGAGGGCCATAAACAGGGCGTAATCCTCCAGCCAGTCCTTCTGCTCCTCACAGAAGGCGGCGAAATCGGGCCGGTCCTGGGCCAGAAGGCGGGCGCAGGCCTTGTGCAGCACCGGGTATCGGGTGACGTACAGCGTTCCGTAATCCACCCGCTCCGAGTCGCTGCCCCAGTCCAGGTTCCGGTATTCCTCCGGCTCCAGGAGGCCGTCCTTGGCCAGCAGGTCCAGGTCGATGAAGTAGGGGTTTCCGGCAAAGGAGGAGAAGGACTGGTAGGGGGAATCGCCGTAGCTGGTGGGTCCCAGAGGCAGGACCTGCCAGAGGGACTGCCCCCCCGCAGCCAGAAAGCTGGCGAAGCGGTAGGCGTCCTCCCCCAGTGTGCCGATGCCGCAGGGGGAGGGCAGGGAGGAAATGGGCATTAAGATTCCTGCTTTTCTCACGATGGAATCACCTTTTTCTGTTAAAATAAAGTATGACAAAGGGCCGCCAGCGGCGGCCCTTGCGGTCAGGAAAGCCGGGCCACGCTCTCCCCCTCGATCAGCTGGAAGGGGACCAGCTCGTGGACAGGAGGGCTGTTGCGGGTAATGCCCCGGAGCAGGGCATCCACGCCCCGTTCCGCCAGCTGCTGGGTGTCCTGGCGGACGGTGGTCAGCCGGGGCAGGGAGTATTGTCCGATGGTGATGCCGTCGTAGCCCATAACGGAGATGTCCTCGGGGACCCGTTTTCCCAGGTCCCGCAGGGCCCGCATGGCGCCCAGGGCGGTGACGTCGCTGACGGCAAAGATGGCGGTCAGGCCGGGGCAGCGGTCCAGCAGCACCTTGGCGGCGGCGTAGCCGTCTTCCAGGGAGTAGCGGCATGGCTCGCACTGGCGATCCCCGTCAAAAGGGAGGTCCAGCTCCTGGCAGGCCTGCAGGCAGCCCAAATAGCGGCTGTGGCCGATCTGGAAGCAGGACCAGTTGCCCCCCAGCATCCCGATGTGCCGGTGGCCCTGTCCGGCCAGAAAGCGAACCGCCTGACGGGAGGCCTCCCGGTCGTCAGTGGTGATGGAGGAGAGGTTGTCAAAGCCCAGGTCCCCGGCGGTGTTGGTCAGCAGCACGCAGGGCACCGTGATGCCCTGAAAGGCGGCCTGAAACAGCTCCCGGTCGCCGCCCAGGAAGAGGATGCCCATGGGGCGGCGCTCCCGGCACAGCTGAAGGGCGTAGGCCACCTCGTTGGCGTCCTCGTCCAGGTAGTAGACGTCGGCGTCCTGTCCGGCGTCCCGCAGCAGGGACTGGAGCCTTTCCACCAGATCGGCAAAGAGCATGTTCATGGTGCCCTTGACGATGATGGCGATGCTGGAGCTGGCCTGCTGCTTCAGGTGCTTGGCGTTGTTGTTGGGCTGAAAGCCCTGCTCCTCCACCACCGCCATGACCCTGCGGCGGGTCTCGTCGCTGACGTCGGGGTGGTCGTTGAGCACCCGGGACACGGTGGCCACACCGCACCCGGACAGCCGGGCGATATCCTTGATGGTCACATCGTATCCCTTCTCTCTAGGTTGGTTATTTTAGCACATTTCAGGCGGAAACGCAAGTCCCAAGCTCAGCCCTTCACCGCGCCGGCGGCCACGCCCGCAATGATGTGCTTCTGGCAGGTGAGGTAGAACACGATGACAGGGATGATGGACAGCAGGATCAGGGCCATGGTCGCGCCCAGGTCCACAGTGCCGTAGCTGCCCTTCAGATACTGGATGTGGATGGGGATGGTGCGGTATTTGGTGATGTTCAGGACCAGGGAGGGGAGCAGATAGTCGTTCCACACCCACATGATTTCCAGGATGCCTACAGAGATCATGGTGGGCTTGAGCATGGGCAGCACCACCGAGAAGTAGGTGCGCAGGGGTCCGCAGCCGTCAATGGCGGCGGCCTCCTCGATCTCCAGGGGGATGGATTTGACGAAGCCCACGAACATGAAGATAGCCAGTCCCGCGCCGAAGCCCAGGTAGACGATGGGGATGGTCCAGGGGGTGTTCAGCCTCAGGGTGTCGGCGGTCTTGGACAGGGTGTACATGACCATCTGGAAGGGGACCACCATGGAAAACACGCACAGGAAGTAGACCAGCTTGCAGAAGGCGGAGTTCACCCGGGCGATGTACCAGGCGGCCATGGAGGTACACAGCAGAATCAGGGCGGTGGACAGGATGGTGATAATCACACTGTATTTCACGCTGTCGAGGAAGGGGTAGTTGCCAAAAGTCATGCCGGTGACAAAGTTGGACATGCCCGCCCACATGTCCCCGAAGGGCAGGGCGAAGGTATCCGTTTTGACAAAGGTGTTCAGCTTAAAGGAGTTGATGACCACAGCCGCCACCGGCAGCACGTAGATGACGCAGATGACCGCCAGGACCACAGACAGCACCATTTTCCGGCGTGATTCGGCGGAGAGAGCTTTTTTGTTCATTACTGCTGTACCTCCTTTTTGCGGGTATAGCCCAGCTGAGCCAGACCCATTGCGGCGACCAGGATGAAGAAGATCACGGCCTTGGCTTGAGCGGTGCCCTTGGCGGTGGCGCTGGCCATGTTGAAGGTGTTGAAGATGTTCAGGGCCAGCATCTCGGTGGTCTTGATGGAGGTGCCGCCGGGCTGGATGATGAAGGGCTGGCCGGCGGTGAGGGCCAGGTTCTGGTCGAAGAGCTTGAAGCCGTTGGTCAGGGACAGGAACATGCAGATGGTGATGGAGGGCATCACATTGGGGATGGTCACCTTGAACAGGGTCTGCCAGCGGGTGGCGCCGTCGATGCGGGCGGCCTCCAGCATCTCGCCGGGAACGTTCTGAAGTCCGGCGATGTAGATGATCATCATATAGCCGATCTGCTGCCAGCACATGAGGATGATCAGGCCCCAGAAGCCGTATTTCGTCTCCATCAGGATGGAGGTGGACCAGCGGCTGAGCACGCCGTCAAAGATCATGGACCAGATGTAGCCGAGCACGATGCCGCCGATCAGGTTGGGCATGAAGAAGACGGTGCGGTAGAGGTTGCTGCCCTTGATGCCCTGGGTCAGGGCGTACGCCACGGCGAAGGCCAGCACGTTGATGAGCACCAGGGACACCACGGCGAACAGGGCGGTGTACCCGAAGGCGTAGCGGAACGAGGCGTCCTGGAAGGTGCGGATATAGTTGCCCAGGCCGACGAACTGGGCGTCGGAGGTGGTCTGGAACTGGCACAGGGACAGCCAGATGCCCCAGAGGAAGGGCCACACAAAGCCGATGGTGAAGGCAATGATCACCGGGCCCAGGAACAGCGGGCTCCACATCCGAGTGGCACGGCGGATAGAGCTGCTGTTGGAGATCCGCTTCTTTTTCAAGTCGATCAACTCCTTTTTCATTTGTAGGGGCGCACAGGGTGCGCCTGTCGGAACGGCGGGCGGACCATGTCCGCCCCTACATACGGACGGAAGCAATGGCGGGGCGGGCGCATTACCCGCCCCGGCCTGATGTCAAAGGGTGCTGTTCTCAGAAAACTCAGCCGTTGATGGCCTGATACTGGGTGGCCCAGCCGTCGACAAAGGCGGTGCGGACCTGCTCCCAGTTGGCGTCGGACTGGGCGTTGTTGTACTGGTTCAGGGCGGAGACCAGCGAGGCCCGGTAGGCTTCCACGTTGGGCTGGAAGTTGGTGGCCCAGTTCATCACATAGCAGCCGTTGGCGGTGTACTCGTCGGCGGCGGCCAGGAAGCCGTTGGTGGACTCAGCCGCCTGCTTGTAGGGCATGACGCCAAAGGTGTCCACCAGCTTACGGGAGGCGTCGGGGTCGGTGACACACCAGACCATGAAGTCCATGGTGGCCTGCTGGTCGGCCTCAGAGGACTTGGCGTTGATGGCCCAGCAGTTCTCGGTGCCGCAGTTCAGGCCGGCCTTCTCCTCTCCGGCCACGCCGCAGTAGTAGGGGATCATGGTGGCGTTGGGGACGGCGTCCTTCACGCCCTCATACTCCCAGGAGCCGTTGACATAGAAGACGGCCTTGCCGTCCTTAAACTCCTGCGCGGCGTCGTGACCGCCGGTGGCCAGCTCGGTGGAGGGGACGGTGCTGTTGTTGATGCACAGGTCATAGAGGTTCCGGAAGTTGTCCATATACTTGCCGGAGATGGTGGGGGGACACTCGGTCCAGATGGAACCCTCCTGCTCGTAGTAATACTCCAGGTTGGCCATGTGGCCGGTAAAGCGCCAGGAGGAGTTGCCGTCCATGTCGGAGGAGGTAAAGGCGTCGAAGCCCAGGGTGGCGGCGTTGGCGTGGATATCCTCTGCCACGGCCTTCAGGGAGGCGAAGTCCTTGATCTCATCCATGGAGTGGCCGGCCTGCTGCACCAGGTCAGGGTTGACAATGATGCCGTAGCACTCGTAGCAGTAGCCGATGGAGACCAGCTTGCCGGTCTCGTCGTAGAGGTTGTAGGCGTCGGTATTCAACTCGTTGGCGATGGCGGAGCCGGTCAGGTCCAGGGCGTAGTCCTTCCACTGGGCCACGCCGTCCTGGTTGCCGATGACGAACAGCGTGGGGGGCGCGGACTTATCCATCTCCGCGATGAGGGTCTGGCTGTAGGTGCCGGAGGCGGCGGTGACCACCTGGACCGGTACGCCGGTCTGCTCGGTGTAGGTGGCGGCAATCTCCTGCAGGACGCTGTCAGACTCGGGCTTGAAGTTCAGCCAGTAGACGCGGCCGGAGGCGTCGGTGGTGCTGTCCTTGCCGCCGCAGCCGGCCAGCAGGGTCAGGGACATGGCGGCACTGAGCGCCAGGGCCAGGATCTTTTTGTACGTGCGCATTTCATTATCCTCCTAAACGAAAATTTTGTTCCTCTGGATCGGCTGGAAACGTTACTGGTGACGTTACCGGTAACGTTTCCGGCTAACCTGATTATAATAATACTCACGTTCCGCCCAGGATGCAAGTATAATTTGAGTATTTTGCCCAACTTTGGCGGGTTGTAAAAAAGCGAGTCCCCATTTTTGGCGGATATTACCAAAGATTTCCTTGGTACCCCGATTTTTTTCCGGCAGAGAGCAGTTTGCCGTTGTTTTTTTTGCCGGGGTGTATTATACTATACGCAGAGAAGTGTTTCCCTGCGGAGCCGGTTTGATCCCTGCTCCGCCCATCTCAATCGGGAGGTGTGATTGATGAGTAATTATGTGATCTCCATCAGCCGGGAGTTTGGCAGCGGAGGCCGCCTGATCGGAAAGCGGCTGGCCGCCCAGCTGGGCATCCCCTGCTACGACCGGACCATCATCCAGAAAACCTCGGAGAAGAGCGGGCTTTCCCCCGACTTCATCGCCCGGGCGGAGGAACGGGCCCGCAGCCGCTTCCACCTGTCCATCGCACCGGCGGGCATCGGGACTCCCGCCCTGGCTCATCAGGGCGTGCCCGTGAGCCACCAGGCATTTTTTGCCCAGGCGGAGGTCATCCGTGAGCTGGCCGATGAGGGTCCCTGCGTCATTGTGGGCCGGTGTTCCGACTATGTGCTGGGAGAGCGGCCCGAGTGCCTGAAGGTCTTTGTCCACGCCGACATGGCCAGCCGGGTGGAGCGGTGTGTGGATGAGTACCACATTCCCTCGGAAGACATGGAGAAGCGGATCGTCCAGATGGACAAGGGCCGGGCCAACTACTATAATTACTATACGGGGCACATCTGGGGGGATATGCGGCGCTACGATCTGACCCTGAACTCCGGCATAATTGGAGTGGAGGGGGCGGTGAGCCTGATCGTTGCTCTGGTGAAGGCGCGGGCCGCCCAGGACGGGCAGTGATGTACATGAACAGGCTGACCATACAGGTGTCCGGCGAGACGGGGCGCACCGACAACTACTGTGCCGCCATCCGGGGCGCCGGCGGAGAGCCGGTGGCCGGATACTGTTCCGCCCCCGACCTGCGCTGTCATGGGCTGCTGCTGTGCGGCGGCGGCGACATTGAGAGCGCCTGGTACGGCCAGGAGGACCGGGGGTCTCAGCCGCCGGACCGGGCCCGGGACCGGGCGGAGCTGGAGCTGTTCCGCGCCTTTTACGAGGCGGGCAAGCCCATCCTGGGCATCTGCCGGGGGATGCAGCTGATCAACGTGGCCCTGGGCGGCACCCTGGTTCAGGACCTGAGGCCGGAACAGCGCCCCTTTCACGTCGGCAAGGCGGACACGGTCCATCCCATCCGGAGCGCGGAGGACTCCATCCTCCACCGGCTCTACGGGCCGCTCTTCCAGGTGAACAGCGCCCACCACCAGGCGGTGGACGCGCTGGGGCGGGGCCTGCGGGCCTCGGCCTGGGCGGAGGGCGGCTTCCCGGAGGCCGTCGAGCTGGCGGAGCGGTCCATCCTGGGGGTCCAGTTCCATCCGGAGCGGATGTCCTTTGGTCGCCGCCGCCTGGATACGGTGGACGGCGCCGCTATTTTTTCCTGGTTCCTCGGCGCCTGCGGCGGGGACGCCCATGCGTTCCTCCTCCAGCAGGGAGCTATATCGGAACCCAACCGTTGCGTTACATAAGAAAGGATCTAAGACCATGCACAAATTTACCATTCGGCGGTGCCTGCGGCTGCTTTTAGCGGCAGCACTTTGCTTTGGAGCCCTGACCTTCACCGGTGCAGCGGACGGAGCGGAGGAGCTGGTCCGTCCAGCAGCAGAGCCGGTGCTGACGACGCTGGAGGAGGCCGAGGACCCCGCCCAGCCAGAGGAGGAGATCGATCCGGTCCAGGCGGCGGAGATGGAGGCCCGCCAGAAGGAGGCGGCCAGACTGCTGGCCCAGAAGGGGCTGACCAAGCAACAGAAGGAGGCCCTCAGTTCCCGTATGGGGAAGGACGAGTCCCTCTTCCGGCTGCTGAAGGAGGGGGAGCTGACCCGGGCGGATCTGGTGTATCTGTCCCTGCCCAACGGCCGGTTTGACCGGCTGGACCGGTACAGCGCCTGGGCGGCGGAGCACCCCAAGGACGGCGCAGAAGAGGTCGTCCTCCAGGTGAACATGGACCAGGATCAGGGGTTCTACAGCCTGATCTGGGAGACCGCCGATCCCTCCAGTCTGACCGTTCTGGTGAATAAGCACTACACCCTGCCCGCCGGCTATGTGCCCAAGCTGGAGGCGCTGGGCAGCCGCTACGGGTCGGGCTCTCTGCAGCCGGAGGCGGCGGCGGCCTTCCGGGCCATGGCGGACGCGGCCCGGGAGGACGGCATCTCTCTGCGCAGTGTGTCGGCCTACCGCTCCTACGCCACGCAGAAGAACACCTATAACCGATACTTAAAGCAGAATAAGCAGGCCACGGTGGATACCTTTTCCGCCCGGCCCGGCCACTCGGAGCACCAGACCGGTCTGGCGCTGGACATCAATGTGGCCAGCACCAAGGCCCACTTTGAAAATACCCCCGCCTTCGCCTGGCTGAAGGAGCACTGCGCCGGGCATGGCTTTATCCTCCGGTACGACCTGGGGAAGGAGGCGGTCACCGGCTACCGGTTTGAGCCCTGGCACTACCGCTATGTGGGGGTGGAGATCGCTCAGGCCATTATGGAGCAGGGAATCACCTACGAGGAGTATGTGGCGCGCCAGCCGGTGTGGTAACGAGAAAAGGAACCGGCCATCCTGACAGCAGGATGGCCGGTTTTCATCGTTTGACGGATCGCAGGCGGTACAGATAGGGGTACGCCGCCCGGAACAGGGAGGAGGTCAGCATTGCGCCCACCGCCAGCGCCGCCGCCATGCCGAAGGTGTGGAGCAGGGTGGACAAAAAGCGGGAGACGTCCCCGGCGACGCAGTAGCTCATGGCGTAGTAGATGCCTCCGCCGGGCACCAGGGGCAGCAGCGCGACCAGCAGATAGCCGGTCACCGGACAGCGGCGGATTCGGGCCATGACCTCCGAATACACCCCGATGGCCGCCGAGGCCAGGAACGCGGCAAATATGGTGCTCCCGCCCAGCAGGTAGATCAGCCAGCCCAGCGCTCCGCCCACGCCGCAGATCAGCTTGCCCATGCCGTGTATGTTGAACACCAGAGAAAAACCCACGCAGGCCAAACAGGCGCAGACGCAGGGCAGGATGTAATCCGTCCAGATCAGGATCATCGGTCTCCGCTCCTTCCCTTACAGCATCTCCACCAGTCCCAGCCCCAGGGCGGAACCGATGGCGATGGCCGCCGCCGTCAGAATGGACTCGGCGGCCCGGCTCAGGCCGGAGATGATGTCTCCGGCCATGATTTCCCGCATGGCGTTGGTCAGAGCCATGCCGGGCACCAGCACCATCAGGGTGCCGATGGTCACCGTATCCAGGCTGTTGCCCAGCCCGATCTGCACCAGCGCCAGGGACAGCAGGGAGGCCAGCGCGCTGCAGAAGGCGGTGCGGAAAAAGCTGTTGGAACCGATGAAGCGGCTCCCGTACAGCAGACAGATCCCGACGGCCAGACCGCCGGTCATAGCGGCCAGCGCGTCGGTCACGCCGCCGCCGAACAGAGGAGAAAAGAAGGCGGGGGCGATCCCGTAGCCCATCAGCACCTGCCAGGCGGCATACTTGGGGGAGCCCTTCACCGTGGCGGACAGCAGCTCCTGGGCCTTGTCCACCGAGGGGGGCTGGGTGCAGAGCTGGCGGCACAGGGCGTTGCACCGCTCCAGCAGCTCAATGTTTGTGCCGTGGCTGCCAATGCGGCGCATCCGGGTGATGGGGTGGCCCTCCGGCGTGGTGACGCTGACGATCACACAGTTTGGGATGGCGAACACCTCCGGGGACTCCAGCCCGTAGGCCTGAAGCAGCCGGCGCACCGACTCCTCCACCCGGTAGATCTCCGCTCCGCTGGACATCAGCTGGCAGCCCAGCTCCACCGAGATATTCAGCAGCTTGTCATAATCCATGGCGTTCCCTCCCGATGCTCTAGGATACAACGTTTTGCACCGGAATACAATCCCTAAAAAACAAAATTGTGAAAAATGTCCGCCGCACAGAAACGGCAAACCGCCCCGGCGGACAGCCGGGGCGGTTTGTCTGTGTGTGTTGTAAAAGGAGAGGGAGAAATGGGAGATACATGTTGTAGCTTGGCTACGGGTGTTATCATAAGGGATAAATACGGCAATTTCATGACATTGCCGTGAACTTTTTGTAAACTCCAAATTCCGTCCGTAAACGGCAAGCCGCCCCGGCCATACGACCGGGGCAGCTTGCCTGTGTGTTGTAAAGGAGAGAGAAAGGAGATACATTTCATTCACTTGACTACGGTACTATCATAGAATATGAATGCGGCTAAATCATGACGGGGGAATGAACTTTTTGTGAACATTCGCGGACGATTTTCCCCATTGCTCCCCAATCCGCCCTTATTGGACGGCAATCGCCAGCACCAGGGCGGCGGTGTCCTCCAGATTTTTGACGGTGATCTCCTCCTGGACGGTGTGGACCTTGGCCATGCCGGTGCCCAGCACCAGGGCCTTCAGGCCGTGGGCGCTCATGTTGTTGGCGTCGCTCCCCCCGCCGCTGGCGGCCAGGGAGGGCTCCAGCCCCGCCTTGCGGCAGGCGGCCATCAGCTGCTGCACAAAGGGGTCGTCCTCGGTGTAAGAGTAGGCGCTGTAGGCCTTGGTCAGACCGCCCTCCAGAGTGGCGCCGTACTTATCGCAGGCGGCCTGGAGGCAGTCCATCATATGCTGGCCCTGGGCCTCCAGCTTGTCGTCCCGGCGGCTGCGGCACTCGCCCACCAGCTCCGCCCGCTCGGGGACGATGTTGGTGGCGTACTGGGCGGAGATGGTGCCGATGTTGGCGGTGGTCTCCTCGTCAATGCGCAGCAGCTTCATGTTGGCGATGGCCTCGCACAGCACCTGCACGGCGCTGATCCCCTCCTCGGGGGCTACGCCTGCGTGGGCCCGGCGGCCGATGACGGCGGCGCTCAGTTTATACTGGCCGGGGGCGGCGGTGATGATCTTCCCTGCGTCGCCGCTGCTGTCCAATACGGCGGCCTTCTTGGCGGTGACGCGGCTGTAGTCCATGTGGCGGGAGCCCCGCAGGCCCACCTCCTCGCAGACGGTGAACAGAGCCTCGATAGTGGGGTGGGGCAGGTTCTGCTCCACGATGGTGCGCAGAACCTCTACAATGGCGGCGACGCCCGACTTGTCATCCCCGCCCAGCACAGTGTCCCCGCTGCTGCGGATAACGCCGTCCTCAATAACGGGCTTCACCCCCACGCCGGGGACCACGGTGTCCATGTGGGCGGCGAAGAGGATGGGCTCCCCCTCGGCGGTGCCGGGGAGGGTGCAGTACAGGTTGCCCGTCTCGCTGCCCGTCTGCTCGCCGCTGTTGTCCACATAGACCTGGCAGCCGATGGCCTTCAGGTCCTCCGCGACCCGGGTGGCCATGGCCCCCTCGTGGGTGCTTTCGCTGTCAATCTGCACATAGTCTAAAAAGGTGCTCAGCAGGCGTTCTTTGTTGATCATGGGAAAAACCTCCTTTAAAATTAGAAAGGGCGGCCGATGGCCGCCCTCAGGGTCCAGGGTTAGACGCCGTAGAACAGACCGGTGTCGATGCCGATGGGCGGGAAGCCGCCGGTAGCCTGGGATACCGCCAGCCAGATGATGAGCAGGATGGTCCAGAAGATCAGGAAGGCGATGGAGTAGGGCAGCATGGTGGCGGTGATGGTGCCGATGCCGGCCTTCTTGTCATAACGCTGGGCAAAGACCACAATAACGGCAAAGTAGGTCATCAGCGGGGTGATGACGTTGGTGCAGGAGTCGCCAATGCGGTAGGCCAGCTGAGACAGCTCGGGGCTGTAGTCCAGCAGCATGAACATGGGGACAAACACTGGGGCCAGGATGTTCCACTTGGCGGAGGCGGAGCCCATGAACAGGTTCATGAAGGCAGAGAACAGCACAAAGATGACCATCAGCGGAATCAGACCGATGTTGATGGAATCCAGGAAGTTGGCGCCGTTCAGGGCGATGATGGTGCCCAGCTTGGTGTACTCAAAATACTTGATAAACTGGGAGGAGACAAAGGCCAGGGCCAGGAAGGAGCCCATGGTGGCCATGGCCTTGGACATGGCGTTGCACACCTCACGGTGGTCCTTAAAGGTGCCCACGGTCTTGCCGAAGGCTACGGCGGGCAGGAAGAACAGCAGGGCGATGAGGACCACGATGCCGTCAATCAGGGGGGAGGCGGGACGGCCCAGCAGGGCGCCCTTCTCGTTCCGGAAGAAGGAGTTGGCGGGGATGCAGCAGGCGATGACAATCACGACGAAAATCAGCGCCACGATGCCGGCCCGGCGCAGGCCCTTGCGCTCAGCCTCGGTGATGGTGGTGAGGGACTCGTCCTCCTCGCCCAGCAGCTCGCCGCCGAAGGTCTCCAGCCGGGGCTCCACAATCTTGTCGGTGACAAAGGTGCCCACAATGGTAATCAGGAAGGTGGATACGAACATGAACCAGTAGTTGCCCATCACCTGAACATGGTAGTTGGGGTCAACGATGGACACGGCGGTCTGGGTGATGCCGGCCAGCAGGGGGTCGGTGGTGCCCACCAGCAGGTTGGCGGAGAAGCCGCCGGACACGCCGGCAAAGGCGGCGGCCAGACCGGCCATGGGGTGGCGGCCATAGGCCCGGAAGACCATGGCGCCCAAGGGAATCAGCACCACGTAGCCCGCGTCAGAGGCGATGTTGGACATCACGCCCAGGAACACCACCACCGGGGTGATAAGGGACTTGGGGGTGGCCTTCACGGTCTGCTTCAGCAGGGCGGTGATCAGGCCGGACTGCTCGGCCACGCCTACGCCCAGCATAGCCACCAGCACCATGCCCAGAGGGGCGTAGGAGGTGAAGTTGCTCACCGCGTGGGAGAAAATATAGGCCAGGCCGTCCTTGGTCAGCAGGCTGACGGCGGTGACGGTGGTTTCAGCCATCTCGCCGTTGGAGATCAGCTTGCCGGTGGCGGAGACGCCAACCGCGGCGCAGATGGCAGAAATGACGATGATGAATAGACAAAAGAGGGCAAACAGCGCGACGGGGTGAGGAAGCTTGTTGCCTACAGCTTCGATGCCATTGAGCCAGCGGTTATAGGCGCTGACCTTCTGAGGCGCGTCGTGTTTCTTTGACATTAATTTCTCTCCTTCAAACCTTCAAAAATGTTGTGTCCCGGTGTGTTTCTATGACGTACAGTCTGGAGTGAAAAAAACAACCTCCTTCCCCGCTTTTTCCACTGATATGCGGGACATAGCCCGCACATTGTACCATGCAGCGGGGAGAAAAGCAAGCAAAATGACGAGGAAAAACGAGGCTGATTTTTGGGCATTCGTCGTTTTGCATAAAATGGTGGAGAGCTGGAATGTGTCCGCATAATATGGACGCATGCTCGTAATCCGTACACGATTCTGGTAGTTTTTTCAGAAGAAAAACATTTTATACCATTCTTGACAGGATCTTATCTTGACAAAAAGAATCACTTGTGAGAAAATGAAAAGATTATAAGGCAGATAATCCCATTCTTTTCAAGCTGTGAGGTGCTTTCTTTTCGTGGACTTTTTCATCCGTTTTTGTCTTCGTGACAGGGACCCCCGGGCCCCTGAGACCAGGCAGTGGTGCGGCGCGCTGTCCGGAGGGCTGGGGCTGGCCCTGAATCTGCTGCTGTTTCTGGGAAAGATGCTGGCGGGCATCCTGACCGCCTCCATCGCCATTACCGCCGACGCCTTCAACAACCTGTCCGACGCGGCCTCCTCGGTGGTCACGCTGGTGGGTTTCCGGCTGGCCGGGCAGGAGGCGGACGAGGAGCACCCCTTTGGCCATGGCCGGGTGGAGTATCTGGCGGGGCTGGTGGTGGCGATGCTCATCCTTCTGGTGGGGGCGGAGCTGGTGCAGTCCTCCGTCCAAAGAATCCTCCATCCGGAGCCGTCGGTCTTCTCCGGCCTGACCGCGGCCATCCTGGCGGTGTCGATTGCGGTCAAGCTGGGGATGTTCGCCTTTAACCGGGCGCTGTCCCGGCAGATCCAGTCGGCCGCGCTGGCCGCAGCTGCCGCCGATTCCCTGTCGGACGCCTGCGCGACGGGTGTGCTGCTGCTGGGCCTGGCCGCCGGGCAGTGGTTCCAGCTGCCCCTGGACGGCTGGCTGGGGCTGGCGGTGGCGCTGTTCATCCTGCGCACCGGCTGGGGCGCCGCCAAGGATACCGCCGCGCCTCTGCTGGGCCGCCCCATGGACCGGGAGCTGGCCGCCGACATTGACCGCATCATCTGCGGCCACGACCATATTCTGGGAATCCACGATCTGGTGTACCACGATTACGGCCCAGGCCGGGCCATGATGTCCCTCCACGCCGAGGTGCCCGCAGAAGGGGATCTGCTGGAGCTGCACGACATCATCGACCATATTGAGCGGGAACTGAAGCGGAAGCACCACGTGGAGACCTGCATCCACATGGACCCGGTGGTGCGGGATGAGCGCACTGAGGCGCTGCGGAAGCAGGTGGCGGACGTCGCCCGGCAGATCGATCCTGCGCTCACCATCCACGACCTGCGCATCACTGCCGGTCCGATCCACACCAACATCCTCTTCGACGTGATGGCCCCCTACGGCTTCCGCCTGTCGGACAGCCAGGTGCGGGCCGAGCTGTGCCGGGGGGTGAGGGGGCTGTCCGACCGCTATTTCCCGATCATCCAGGTGGACCACTCCTATGTGGAGGAGTAAAACGGACGGTAATTCACAAATTATTCACCCAAGCGAAGCGGTTCGCGTTATAATAGAGAGGAAGACAACATCTGCGGGGACGGGCAGGACCGTCCCCGGGAAAAGAGTGAGGTGCCGTTTTTATGTCGAAGAAGGTCCTGATCGTTGAGGACGACGCCAACATTGCCGAGCTGCTCCACCTCTATCTGGAAAAGGAGGGCTTTGAGACCCAGGTGGCCAAGGACGGGGGCCGGGGGGTGGAGCTGTTCCGCTCCTTCCAGCCCGACCTGGTGCTGCTGGACCTGATGCTGCCCATCATGGATGGCTGGTCGGTGCTGAAAAAGATCCGGGAGGGGGACAAGACTCCCGTTATCATGCTCACCGCCAAGGGGGAGACCGAGGACAAGGTGTCCGGCCTGGAGCAGGGGGCGGACGACTATATCGTAAAGCCCTTTGAGATGAAGGAGGTGCTGGCCCGCATCCATGCGGTGCTGCGCCGCAGCGGCGTGGAGGAGGAGAGCGGAGAGAAGAAGCTGTCCTTTGACAAGCTGGTCATCAACCTGGACTCCTACGAGCTGCTGGTGGATGGCCAGCGGGTGGACACGCCCCCCAAGGAGCTGGAGCTGCTGTTCCATCTGGCCTCCTCCCCCAACCGGGTGTTTACCCGGAACCAGCTGCTGGATGAGGTGTGGGGCTTTGACTACTTCGGCGACAGCCGCACGGTGGATGTCCACATCAAGCGCCTGCGGGAGAAGCTGGAGGGGGTCAGCGGCCAGTGGCGGCTGAAGACCGTGTGGGGCGTTGGATATAAGTTTGAACTGGGGACATCCGCGTAAACGTGTTTTAGAAAGGACGGTGAGCCGGGATGCGTTCCCTCTACCGGCGCCAATTGACCATGATGGTGAGCATCATGCTGCTCTCCTTCACTCTGCTGGCCGGGGCCTTTATGCTGCTGTCCTACCGCTATATCATCGGGGAGACCCGGGACTCGGTGATCCGCAACGCGGGTTACATCGCCAGCTTTACTTCCACCTACTACCGGCGCTACCTTACGCTGGATGTGCAGGATGAGTTCTACAGCAGCTATATGGCCTCCATCGCCATGATCTCCAACTCCCACATCATTGTGGCCGACAGCACGGGAACGATCCTCTTTGCCACCGACGGCAGTCAGTTTGTTATGGACAACGCCGGCCAGCTCCCGGAGGATGTGGTGGAGCAGGTTCGGACCACCGGAACCTACAACGGCATGACCAGCCTGGGGGGCATCTACCCGGAGCGGCGGTACACCTCCGCCCTGCCGGTGATCAACCAGATCGGCTCCCTGACGGTCACCCAGGGGATCATCCTGGTGGGGGCCAGCGCCTCCAACCTGAACGAGATGTGGTCGTCCACCGCCACCATCTTCTTCTTCTCGGCGGTGGTGGTGTTTCTCATCTCAGTCATCGCCAGCACCCTCACCTCCGCCTATCAGACCCGTCCCCTGATCGAGATGGCGGAGGCCGCCCGGAAGTTCGGCCAGGGGGAATTTGACATGCGGGTCACCGGTTACGAGGACCGGGGGGACGAGGTCAGCGATCTGGCGGAGGCGTTCAACTCCATGGCAAACTCCCTGGAGAAGGTGGAGAGCCAGCGGGCGGAGTTCATCGCCAACGTTTCCCACGAGCTGAAGACCCCCATGACCACCATCGCCGGCTTTGCCGAGGGGATTCTGGACGGCACCATCCCGCCGGAGCGGGAGCGGGAGTCGCTGGAGATCGTGGTGTCGGAGACCCGGCGGCTCAGCCGGCTGGTGCGGCGGATGCTGGACCTGTCCCGGCTCAACGCCCTGGCGGAGAGCACCGTCACCGCCCAGGAGACCTTCGACCTCACCGAGGTGATGTCCCGGGTGCTCATCAGCCTGGAGACCAAAATCACCGACCGGCAGCTGGATGTGGAGGTCCAGATGCCGGAGGACAAGCTGATGGTGTGGGGCGACCCGGACTCTATCACCCAGGTGTGCTATAACCTGCTGGACAACGCGGCTAAGTTCGCCGCTCCCGGCACCGCCATCACCGTGCAGATCACCAAAAAGGACGGCAAGGCCCACACCAGAATCCGCAACCTGGGGGCCACCATCCCGCCGGAGGAGCTGCCCCTGCTCTTTGAGCGGTTCCACAAGGCGGACTACTCCCGCTCTATGGACCGGGAGGGCGTGGGCCTGGGGCTGTATATCGTAAAGACGATTTTGGGCAACCTAAAGGAAACCATCACTGTCACCAGCGAGGACGGGGTGACCCAGTTCCATTTTACCCTGACGCTGGCCTGATCCTCCGGAGGTGTTATCATGGACAAGCGAACAAACGGCCTGTGGCAGGGCGGCGCCTGGGAGCATCCGGAACGGGAGCTGCCTGATCCCCCCGCCGTCCGAATCCCGGAGCCGGCGCCCCGGCGGCCCGTGCTGCGGGTGCGCCAGAGGCGGCGGCGGTGGCCCCGCTATGTGGGCCTGCTGGCCCTGATTTTGGCGGTCTGCGTCTCTGTGGGCCTGCTGGAGCGGTATTTTGCCTGGAGAGCGGTGAGCCAGTGGAGCGGCGGGGACCGCTTCCACTCCTACGGAGACGACTACCGCCCGCAAAACAGCGAGCTGGACAATACGCCCCCCTCCATCCCCAAGGCGGAGACCGGGACGGGGGTGACGGTGGAGCTCCTTCCTCCCCAGGGAGTTCCGCTGAGCTACACCCAGATCTATGAGCGGACCCTGCCCTCTGCGGTGTCCATCGAGTCGCTGACGCCGGAGGGTCTCAGCTCCGGCAGCGGCGTGGTGCTGACAGAGGACGGCTATCTCATCACCAACGCCCACGTGGTGGCCGGGGCCAAGGCGGTCAGCGTCACCCTCCACGATAACCGGGTCCTGCCCGCCAGCCTGGTGGGCTTCGACGCGATGGAGGATCTGGCGGTGCTGAAGGTGGAGGCCAGCGGCCTCGCCCCCGCCCGGTTTGGGGACTCCAACACCCTGCGCATCGGGGAGCCGGTGGCCGCTCTGGGGGACTCCTTGGGCTACCGGGCCACCTTTACGGATGGCATCGTCTCCGCGCTGTGCCGGTCCGTGGAGGTGGACGGCATCACCATGGTGCTGATCCAGACCAGCGCCGCCATCAACTTCGGCAACTCCGGCGGGCCGCTGCTGGATCAGTACGGCCAGGTGATGGGCATCAACACCATCAAAATCGTCACCGAGGACGGCTCCGCCGAGGGGCTGGGGTTCGCCATCCCCTCCCAGCGGGTGAAGTATGTGGCCGACCGCCTCATCGCCGGGGAGAAGGTCCGGGCCGGCGTGTTCGGCTTTACGGTGAGCACCGTGCCGCTGGAGGGCGGCGGGCTGCAGCTGGTGGAGGTGGAGAAGACCAGCGACGCCTGGGTCAAGGGCCTGCGGGACGGCGACGTGATCCTGGCGGCCGGCGGCCAGCCTGTTACCGGCATTCAGGACCTGACTCAGCTCAAGCTGTCCCTGGGCGCAGGGGACGTGGTGGAGCTGACCTATCTGCGGGATGGGGAATACTATACGGTTGAAGTGGAGCTGATCGAGGCATGATAAATACGACCCTGTGCTATATTCAGCGGGGAGAAGAGTACTTGATGCTCCACCGGGTGAAGAAGGAGAACGACCTGAACAAGGACAAGTGGATCGGCATCGGGGGGAAATTCCTGGATCGAGAGAGTCCGGAGGACTGCCTGCTCCGGGAGGTGGAGGAGGAGACCGGCCTGATTCTCACCGATTACCGCTACCGGGGGATCGTCACCTTTGTCTCCGACCGATGGCCCACCGAGTATATGCATCTGTTCACCGCCGATGGCTTCACCGGGGAACTGAAGGAGTGCGACGAGGGCGTGCTGGAATGGGTTCACCGGGACCGGCTCCTGGAGCTGCCCCATTGGGAGGGGGACGCCATCTTCCTGGACCTGCTGCAGCAGGAGGCCCCCTTTTTCTCCCTGAAGGTCTGCTACGAGGGGGACAGACTGGCCGGAGCGGTCCTCAACGGGAGGACCATCTGATCAATATGCTCCCCTGCCCCCTGCGGCGGGGAGCCAAACAACCGTAATGATGAAAGGAGTTTTTGCAAATGAGACCGGAATATGCCAACGCCTTTGGCCTGCGCAAGGTATCAGACAAGGAGGGGGAGCTGCTGGAGGTCACCCTGGACATTTCTTACAAGTATATGGAGAACGCCATAACGGTCAACGCCCAGGGCGGGATTGAGAACGTGGCCACCCCCGCCGCCGACACGGTGGCCTCCATCGTCATGAACCGGCAGAGCGCCATCTCCCTGCGCAACCTTCTGATCCAGACGCTGGGCACAGAGTAAACGGCCGTTTTTTTGCCACATAGTATCAGCGAACCGTCCACCCGTACAAGGTGGACGGCTCGCTGATACTCATTGATCGGGCCGGACGCTCAGCACTCCAGCTTTTCCAGGGTGCAGGTCTTGGCGATGGACTTCCGGATCTCCGCCCGCAGGGGCAGGACCGAGGTGGGGGAGACGGACAGCTCGTCGATGCCGATGGCTAGGAAGGTCTCCAGCAGCTCCAGATCGGCTCCCAGCTCGCCGCAGATGCCGATCCAGATGCCGGCCTTGTGGGCGGCATCGGTGGCGAGCTTCAGCGCCCGGAGGACGGCGGGGTGATGGGGATCGAAGAACTTGCCCAGGTCGTTGGCCTGGCGGTCGCAGGCCAGGGTGTACTGGGTCAGGTCGTTGGTGCCTACGGAGAAGAAGTCCACCTCCCGGGCCAGCTCCTCGGCCACCAGGACGGAGGCGGGGGTCTCGATCATAATGCCGAGCTCGGTGTCCTTGTTGTAGGGGATGCCTTCGGCGTCCAGCTCGGCCATCACCTTCTGACAGGCCCGCTTGCACTCCTTTACCTCCCACACCGAGGTGATCATGGGGAACATGATGGCCACCTTGCCGTAGGCGGAGGCCCGGTACAGGGCCCGCAGCTGGGTGCGGAAGACCTCGGGCCGGTTCAGGCAGATGCGGATGGCCCGGACGCCCAAGGCGGGGTTCTCTTCCTTGCGCATCTCAAAGTAGTCCACCTGCTTGTCTGCGCCGATGTCCAGGGTGCGGATGACCACCCGTTTGCCCCCCATGGCGGCGGCTACCTGCTTGTAGGCGTTGAACTGGTCGTCCTCGGAGGGGTAGTCGCTGGCGGCCAGGTAGAGGAACTCGGAGCGGAACAGGCCGATGCCCTGGCCGTCGTTGGACAGCACCGCGGCCACGTCCTCAGGGGAGCCGATGTTGCAGTAGACCATCATCTCCCGGCCGTCCAGGGTGACGTCCTGCTGGCCCTTCATGGTCTCCATCAGCTCCTTCATCTCCCGCTGCTTCTCCTGCTTGGCCTGGTAAGCGGACAGGGTGATGTCGTCGGGCTCAATCGCCACCTGACCGGTCTCGCCGTCGATGTAAGCCTCCCGGCCGGCCTGCTCCGGCTTCAGTGCGTCCCCCAGGCCGCAGATAGCGGGGATGCCCATGGTGCGGGCCAGAATGGCGGTGTGGCTGTTGCTGGAGCCGCCCTGGGTGATGAAGCCCAGGATCTTGCTCTTATCCAGCTGGAGGGTCTCGGAGGGGGCCAGATCGTCGGCGGCCAGGATGACCGGCACATCGGAGTCGATGCCGCCGTCGGCAATGCCCATCAGGTTGTTGAGGATGCGGCGGGTGACGTCCTTGATGTCGGCGGCCCGGGCCTGCATGTAGGCGTCGTCCATGGCGGCCAGCATAGCGGAGAACTCCTCGCCGGCGGTCTCCACCGCCTTCTCGGCGCAGCAGCCCCGCTCGGTGAGGGTGTTCATCATGCAGTCCACATAGTCCTCGTCCTCCACGAACATGGCGTGGGTCTCAAAGAGAATGGCGGTCTCCTCCCCGGTCTCCTCCCGTGCCTGATCGGCCAAGGCGTTCAACTGCTCGATGGACTTCTCCTGGGCGGCGGTGATGCGCTGCTTCTCTGCCTCAAGGTCGGCGGCGGGGGCGTCGGAGATGGTGGTGCTGGAGCGCTGGAAAAAATAAATCGGGCCGTTTGCGACGCCCCTGGACACGCCTTTACCCTGCATTACGATCATGACATACTCCTCCTTGTTTTTATCCTCAAACAGGGGCGCCTGCCAGTGGAGGCAGACGCCCCTGCATGGCGTTTTACAGATTCTCTTTGAAGAACTGCTCCATGGCGGCGCAGTTGGCCTCCTCGCTGCCGCCCTCCACGGTGACCTTGACGGTCTCGCCGGATTTGATGCCCATGCCCATGATGGCCATGAGTTTGGTGGCGGCTGCGGACTTGCTGCCGTCCGCCTTGGTGATGGTGATGGTGCTGTCCAGCCCTTTGGCGGCCTTGGCCAGCAGTCCGGCGGGACGGGCGTGGACGCCGATGGGATCGGTGATGGTGTACTGGAATTCTTTCATGGGAATCTTCCTTTCTGACTTTATTTCGCTGGAGATGCACTCCGAAGCTTCTGTACATGTAAGCTCCAGACCGCTGGCCGGGGCGCAGGCGGATGACGGGGAGCGGCGCGGGCCGGTCCTGCGGCGGCGCTTAAGCGGTGTGCGTTCGCAGGGGGAAATCCTCCTGCCGTGCAGGTAAACTTACTATATCAAACTTGGATGATTTTGTCCAGTACCTTGCCCCCTTCAGATTGAATCGAAAGCGATCCATACTCGTCAGAACTGGTCATCGGAGCCGCCGCCCTGAACAGTTTGCGCCGGTTCCCCGGAACTCATACCCCAGGGCGGCGTTGTGAAAATCGGAAAAGGACGGGGGGAATCCGGCCCCCCCGTTTGTAAAGAACGAGGAAAAGAGGGGCGGAGGAAAAATTCCCCTTGACAATGAGACGGCGTTCCATATAATAAGCCTCAAGTATTTTAGTTAAAAATATTTAGATAAAATACTTGAGATTACTGCCGCCGGAGGCGGCTCCAATTTAGAAAGGACGGTCGATGAACATGGAAATCACCTTTGAGAATGTACGGGACATCATTGTCAGCACCTTGAGCTGCGACGCGGAGGAGGTCAAGCTGGAGACCAATCTGGTGGAGGACCTGGAGGCCGACTCCCTGGAGATCGTGGAGCTGTCCATGGCCCTGCAGGAGAGCCTGGGCGTTGGCATCGAAGACGAGGACCTGGAAAAGATCCACACGGTCCAGGACATTCTGGACTATATTAAAGGCAAACAGGCGTAACGAGCCGGGGAGACTTTGTATGGAATTGCAGGAAGTTTGCGCTCTGATGGACCGCTTTGCCGCCTCTGGCCTGACGGCCCTGGAGTGGGAGCGCCAGGGGGAGCGGATAGCCCTGCGGCGGGAGGGAGCGGTCCCTGCGGCCGCAGCTCCCTCCGTTCTGCCAGCCCCTCCCGTCCAGGAGGCGGAGGAGACAGGGGAGACGGTGGCCGCACCCCTGGTGGGGGTGTTCTACGCCGCCCCCGCTCCGGAGGAACCCCCCTATGTCACCGCCGGCGCTCAGGTGAAAAAGGGGGATACCCTGTGCCTCATCGAGGCCATGAAAATGATGAGCGAGGTCCCCGCCCCCGCCGACTGCGTCATCGAGGCAGTCCTGGTGAAGGACGGCGAGGCGGTGGGGGTGGGCGCCCCGCTGTTCCGCATCCGGAGGGTGTGAGACAATGCTGAAGCGTGTGTTGATTGCCAACCGGGGGGAGATCGCCCTGCGGATCATCCGGGCCTGCCGGGAGCTGGGGGTGGAGACGGTGGCCGTCTGGTCCCAGGCGGATGAGAGCGCCCTCCACGCCCAGCTGGCCACCCGTTCCCTGTGCATCGGCCCGGCTAGGGCGGCGGACAGCTACCTGAATCAGGATGCCATCCTCTCCGCCGCCCTGGCTACCGGCTGCGACGCCATCCATCCCGGCTACGGCTTTCTGGCGGAAAACCCGGACTTTGCCGACCGGTGCGTCCAGGCGGGGCTGAAGTATGTGGGACCCTCCGGGGACGTGATCCGGAAGCTGGGCAGCAAGTCGGCCGCCCGGACTCTGGCGCAGAAGGCCGGGGTGCCGGTGGTGCCCGGGTCGGACGGCCCGGTGAAGAACGCCCGTCAGGCCGAGGCGCTGGCGGAGCAGGTGGGCTACCCCGTGCTGCTGAAGGCCTCCGCCGGAGGCGGAGGCCGGGGCATGCGCCAGGTGGATTCCGCCGGAGAGCTGAAGGCCCGGTTCAAGGAGGCCCAGGCTGAGGCGGTGGCCTGCTTCGGAGACGGGGAGATGTACCTGGAAAAGCTGGTACTGAACCCCCGGCACATTGAGTTTCAGATCATGGCGGACACCCAGGGCCATGTGGTCCACCTGGGGGAGCGGGACTGCTCCATCCAGCGCCGCCGCCAGAAGCTGGTGGAGGAGTCCCCCTCCATGGCCCTCACCCCCGCCCTGCGGGAGGAGATGGGCCGGGCCGCTGTGACCGCCGCAAAGGCGGCGGGCTACGTGGGGGCGGGGACGGTGGAATTTGTCCTGGCCCCCGATGGCGCCTTCTATTTTATCGAGATGAACACCCGCATTCAGGTGGAACACCCGGTCACCGAGCTGGTCACCGGCATCGATCTGGTGAAGGAGCAGCTGCGGGTGGCGGCTGGTCTGCCCCTGTCCTTCACTCAGGAGGACGTTCGGGTGACGGGCCACGCCATCGAGTGCCGCATCAACGCGGAGGACCCGGAGCGGGATTTTCTGCCCTGTCCGGGGACGACCACCTTCCTCCACCTGCCCGGCGGGCCGGGGGTACGGGTGGACACCGCCCTGTACACCGGCTATGAGGTGCCCCCCTACTACGACTCGCTGGCGGCCAAGGTGCTGGCCCACGCCCCCACCCGGCTGGAAGCCATCCGCCGGATGCGCCGGGCGCTGGAGGAGCTGATTGTCGAGGGCTACCCCACCAACGCGCCGCTGGCCCACCTGATCATGCACGACCCCGAGTTTGTCCGGGGCCGGTATGACACCGGCTTTCTGGAACACAATCTGGACCGGCTGCTGGAGCTGGCCCGGACCTGTGACCGCCTGATGGAGGGAGAGACGTGAACCGAATTTTTTCCCGGCGCCGGGACCGGATGCTGGTCTACCAGACTATGCGGGAGGGGAAGCTGGACTCCTCCCGGCGGATCAAATGCCCGGAGTGCGGCGCGGAGAGCGCCGGACTGGAGTGGGAACGCGCCCTGCAGGTCTGCCCCAGGTGCGGTTTTCACGCCCCGATCGACGCCTATTACCGGCTGTCCGGCATCCTGGACCCCGGCTCCTTCCAGGAGCTGGAGGAGGTCCCGCCCGCCGATCCGCTGGCCTTTCCGGACTACCCGGCTAAGCTGGCCAGGCTGGAGGTGGAGACCGGCCTGCGGGACGGAGCGGTCACCGCGCTGGGCAGGATCGAGGGCCGCAGGGCGGTCTTCGGCGTGATGGACAGCCGGTTTCTCATGGGCAGTATGGGCACGGCGGTGGGGGAGCGGATCACCCAGGCCGCCGAGTACGCCGCCCGAAAGAAGCTGCCGCTGGTGATATTCTCCGCCAGCGGCGGGGCCAGGATGCAGGAGGGGATCTTTTCCCTGATGCAGATGGCCAAAACCGCCGCCGCCATCCAGCGGTTTCAGAGCCGGGGCGGGCTGTATATCTCCTGCTTCACCCACCCCACCACCGGCGGGGTGACAGCCAGCTTTGCTTCACTGGGGGACATCATGCTGGCCGAGCCGGGGGCCCTCATCGGCTTTGCCGGGCCGAGGGTCATCGAGCAGACCATCAAGGAACAGCTGCCCGAGGGCTTCCAGCGCGCAGAATATCTGCTGGACCACGGCTTTTTGGACCAGATCGTCCCCCGGAGCGAGTGGCGGACGGTGCTGGCCCAGCTGCTGGCCCTCCATGAGAAGGGGGGACGTTCATGAGCCGCTTTACACCGGAGGAGAAGGTGAAGCTCGCCCGAAACCCGGCCCGTCCGGGGACGGCGGACTTCATCGGCGCTCTGTTCACCGGCTTCTTTGAGCAGCGGGGGGACCGCCTGTGCGGCGAGGATGCCAGCATTCTGGGGGGCATCGCCCGGTTCCACGGACGGCCTGTCACCGTGATCGGCCACCGGAAGGGGAAAAACCTGGAGGAAAACCTGCGCTGCAACTTCGGCATGCCCTCCCCCGAGGGCTACCGCAAGGCCCAGCGGCTGATGAAGCAGGCGGAGAAATTCGGCCGGCCCATCATCACCTTTGTGGACACTCCGGGGGCCTACCCCGGAAAGGAGGCGGAGGAGCGGGGCCAGGGGGAGGCCATTGCCCAGTGCCTGGCCCTGATGAGCGCCCTGGAGGTCCCCGTCATCTCTGTGATCACCGGGGAGGGGAACAGCGGCGGGGCCCTGGCTCTGGCCGTGGCCAACCGGGTGCTCATGCTGGAGCACGCAGTGTACTCGGTACTCTCCCCTGAGGGCTTTGCCTCCATTTTGTGGAAGGACGCCTCCCGTGCTGAGGAGGCCTGCGGGGTGATGAAGCTTACCGCCCAGGACCTGCGCCGGGGCGGCATCGTCCAGGGGGTCCTGCGGGAGCCGGAGGGCGGCGCTCATACCGACTGGGAGGCCATGTTCCGTACGGTAGACGCGGCGCTGACCAAGGAGCTGGCCGCCCTGGATAAGCTGAAGGGCCCGGCCCTGGCGAAGCAGAGATACGATATGTTCCGCGCTATGGGGCAAAATCTGCCTCCCGCGGGGAGGGAGGAGCCATGAGCGCGCCCCATATTTTAGCCACCGGCCGGTGCCTGCCGGAGCGGGCGGTGACCAACGAGGAGCTGAGCCGGGCGGTGGACACCAGCGACGAGTGGGTGTTCAGCCGCACCGGGATACATCAGCGGTATTTCTGCGCGGGAGAAACCGGCGTTCAGCTGGCGGCCGGCGCGGCCCGGCAGTCCATGGAGCGGGCGGGCCTGACCGCCGCCGACATAGGCGTGTGTCTGGTGGGCACCTTTACCCCCGATCACGCCAGTCCCTCCACCGCCTGTCTGCTCCAGCGGGAGCTGGGGCTGGAGGAGGACACCCTCTGCTTCGACCTGAACGCCGCCTGCGCCGGGTTTTTGTACGGCCTGAAGACCGCCCACGCTCTGCTGGCCGGCGCACCCCGCCCTTATGCTCTGGTGGTGGGGGCGGAGGTCATCAGCCGGGTGATGGACCACACCGACCGCAACACCTGCGTCCTCTTCGGGGACGGGGCGGGGGCGGCAGTGCTCCGCCGGGACGAGACCCGGAGCTGGCACACCGTCTTCGGCTCCCGGGGGGACCCGGACAGCATCCGGGTCCAGGGACCGGGACCAGTCCCCTCCGCCATCCATATGGACGGAAAGGCGGTGTTTCGCTTTGCCGTGGAGGTGGTGGAGCGGTCCATCCGCCAGCTGCTGGAGGCGGAGGGGCTGGCCTCCGTCAACGACCTGGATCTGGTGGTCTGCCACCAGGCCAACGCCCGGATTATTGACCATGTATCCAAGAAGCTGAAGGCCCAAGAGGGCCTGTTTTATAAAAATATGGACCGCTACGGCAACACCTCCGCCGCCAGCATCCCCATCGCCCTGGACGAGCTGGTCCAATCGGGCAGGCTGCGCCCCGGGATGCGGGTGCTGACGGTGGGCTTCGGCGGCGGCCTGACCTGGGCCGGGGCGCTGCTGCGCTGGTAAAGGAGAGATACTATGAAGCTGAACGAGATCCTGGGGACCGAGTTCCCCATTATCCAGGGCGGCATGGCCAACATTGCCACCGGCGAGTTTGCCGCCGCCGTGTCCAACGCCGGGGCGCTGGGCCTCATCGGCGCAGGGGGCATGACGGCGGAGCTGCTCCGGGAGCACATCCGCACCTGCAAATCCCTTACGGAAAAACCCTTTGGCGTGAACATCATGCTGATGAACCCCGCCGCCGCGGAGATGGCCCAGGTGGTCATTGAGGAGGGGGTGAAGGTGGTCACCACTGGCGCGGGGGTACCCGGCCAGTTCGTTCCTGCCTGGAAGGAGGCGGGCATCAAGGTTTTCCCCGTGGTCCCCGCCACCACCCTGGTGCGCCGCCTGGAACCCCTGGGGGTGGACGGCTTCATCGCCGAGGGTACCGAGAGCGGCGGCCACGTGGGGGAGCTGACCACCATGGCCCTGGTGCCCCAGGTGTGTGAGATGACCGGCCTGCCCGTCATCGCCGCCGGAGGCATCGCCTCGGGCCGGCAGCTGGCCGCCGCCTTCGCCTTGGGGGCCTGCGGGGTCCAGGTGGGCACCTGCCTGCTGGTCAGTGTGGAGTGCCCCATTCACGACAACTACAAGCAGGCCGTCCTGAAGGCCAAGGACAGCGACACCACCGTTACCGGCCGCAGCGTCAACGCCCCGGTGCGAATCTTGAAGAACCAGATGTCCCGGGAGTATCTGAAGCAGGAGCGGGCCGGGGCCGGCCGGGAGGAGCTGGAAAAGTTCACGCTGGGCTCCCTGCGCCGGGCGGTCTTCGACGGCGACACCAAAACCGGCTCCCTCATGTGCGGCCAGACGGCGGGCCTGCTCCATGCGATTCGTCCCCTGCGGACTATTTTTGAGGAAATGGTCCGGGACAGCCAGGCCGTTCTGGCAGAGACGGAGGCAAAATGGGGGTAATACTGGGCAGCAAGACCCTTCCCCTGCCGGTTCTCCAGGGGGGAATGGGGGTAGGGATCAGCCTGGACCGGCTGGCCGGAGCGGTGGCCGCCCAGGGCGGGATGGGGACCATCTCCACCGCCGCCTGCGGCTTTCTGGAGCCGGATTATTCCGAAAACTTCCAGGGGGCCAACCTCCGGGCCTTGGACCGTCAGGTCCGCCGGGCCAGGGAGCTGGCCCGGGGCGCGGGATTGGTAGCGGTCAACGCCATGGTGGCCACCGTCCAGTACGCCGACAGCGTCCGCACCGCTCTGCGGGCTGGGGCGGACGCAGTGGTCAGCGGGGCGGGACTGCCCCTCCAGCTGCCCGCCATTGCGGCCCAGGTGCCTGGGAATACCGCCGCTCTGGCTCCCATCGTCAGCGGAGGGAAGGCCGCCGCCCTCATCAGCAGGGTGTGGGACCGGCGCTACCAGCGGGTCCCGGATTTTGTGGTGCTGGAGGGTCCCCTGGCGGGCGGGCACCTGGGCTTCTCACCCGAGGAGGCCAGAGAGGCTCAGGCGGGACGGCCCGCCTCCCTCAGCCGCCTGCTCCAAGAGGTACGGGAGGCGCTGGCCCCCTTCCGGGACAAATACGGGCGGGATATCCCTGTTTTTGTGGCCGGAGGCGTGGAAAACGGCGGAGATATGGCCCGCTACATGCGGGAAGGGGCCGCCGGAGCCCAGTTCGCCACCCGCTTTATCGCCACCCGGGAGTGCGACGCTGGAGAGGACTTTAAACGCATCCTTCTGAACGCCCGGGAGAAGGACGTCACCATTGTCAAAAGCCCTGTGGGCATGCCAGGACGGGCCCTGCGCAGTCCCCTGATCGACCGGGTGGAGGCGGGGACGCAGCCCCGCCCCGCGCGGTGCGTCAACTGCCTGACGCCCTGCAAAAAGCTGGAGTCCCCCTACTGCATCTCCCAGGCCCTCATCGACGCCTGGCACGGGGACTGGAACAACGGCCTGTTCTTCTGCGGGGCGAATGTGGGCCGGATGGACCGGATGTCCACAGTGGAGGAGCAGATCCACCAAATTATAACAGAATGGAGGGCGGCGCAATGATCGCCTTTGTATACGCCGGACAGGGCAGCCAGAGAGTGGGCATGGGAAAGGATTTTTATGAGGAATTTCCCGGCTTTGCCCGTGTGTTTGACCATGCTCCGGTGGAATTCGACCTGAAGACGCTGTGCTTCGAGGGGCCGGAGGAGAAGCTGTCCCAGACCCGGTACACCCAGCCCTGCATGGCGGCCTTCGCCGTGGGGGTGACCAGCCTGCTGGCCCAGGAGGGCATCCGCCCCCAGGCGGCGGCGGGGCTGTCCCTGGGGGAGTATTCCGCCCTCCACGCCGCCGGGGTGTTCAGTCAGGGAACGGCCATCTCCACGGTGGCTTTTCGGGGGAAGGTCATGGAGGAGGCCGCCGCCGGACTGGAGTGCGGTATGACCGCCGTGCTGGGCCTGGACCGGGAAAAGCTCCAGACCGCCTGCGATGGAGCTTCGGAGCTGGGTGTGGTCCAGATCTGCAACTACAACTGCCCCGGCCAGCTGGTCATCGGCGGGGAGCGGGCGGCGGTGGACCGGGCCGGTGAGCTGGCCAAAGAGCTGGGGGCCAAGCGGTGCATGCCGCTGAAGGTGAGCGGCCCCTTCCACACCCGCCTGATGAAGCCCGCCGGGGACGCGCTGGCAGCTTACTTCCGGACCCTGGACTTTGGACCTATGGAGTTCCCCGTCTACTTCAACTGCAAGGGCGGCCCCATAGAGGCTGGCGAGACCATCCCCGCCCTGCTGGAACGGCAGGTGCAGTCCTCCGTCTACTGGGAGGACACCATCCGCCGCATGGAGGCGGACGGCATTGACACCGTGGTGGAGATCGGGCCGGGGAAGGCCCTGAGCGGCTTTTTCAAAAAGACGGCTCCGGCCATCAAGACCTATCACATCGACACGGCGGCGGACTTCCACAGCGTGGTATCCGCGCTGAAAGGAGAGACAGCATGAGCATGGAGGGAAACGTGGCCCTGGTCACCGGCGGCAGCCGGGGGATCGGCCGGGCCATCTGCCTGGAGCTGGCCCGGCAGGGGGCGGCGGTGGCCGTCAACTACGCGGGCAGCAGGGAGGCGGCGGCGGAGACCGCAGAGCTGTGCCGGCAGCTGGGAGCGGAGGCGGAGGTCTTTCAGGCCGACGTAGCCAGCCCCGACGCCTGCGAGGCCCTGGCGGCGGCGGTGAAGGAGCGCTTCGGCCGGCTGGACATTCTGGTGAACAACGCCGGCATCAGCCGGGACGGCCTGCTCATGACCGCCAAAACGGAGGATTTTGAAAAGACCCTGGATACCAACCTGAAGGGGGCCTATTTCTGCACCAAGGCGGCGGCGAAGATGATGCTGCGGCAGAAGTACGGGCGGATCGTCTGCCTGTCCAGCGTGGTGGGCCTGCGGGGCAACCCGGGCCAGACCGCCTACGCCGCCAGCAAGGCGGGCCTTCTGGGCCTGGTCAAGGCCGCCGCCAAGGAGCTGGCCGGACGGGACATCACCGTCAACGCGGTGGCCCCCGGCTATATTGAGACCGACATGACCGCTGCGCTCCCCGGCAAGGCCAGGGAGGCCATGCTGGGGACCATCCCCAAGGGCCGCCCTGGAGCGCCCGAGGAGGTCGCCCGGGCGGTGGCGTTTTTTGCGGCCAAGGAGTCCGCCTACATCACCGGACAGGTGCTGTGCGTGGACGGCGGCATGGCAGTTTGACGAGGTGAGAGAGATGGAAAAGCGCAGAGTAGTCATCACCGGTATGGGCACCGTCAACCCCCTGGGGAACACGGTGTCTGACAGCTGGGCCGCCGTACAGGCCGGGACCTGCGGGATCGGCCCCATCACCCGGTACGACACATCGAGCATGAAGGTGAAGCTGGCCGGCGAGGTGAAGGACCTGGACATCGACGCCCTGCTGGGCCGTCGGGAGGCCAGGAAGATGGACCGCTTTACCCAGCTGGCCCTGATTGCGGCGGACGAGGCGATGAACGCCTCCGGCCTGGCGCGGGAGCTGGAGCGTCCCGACCGGTGCGGCGTGATCTTTTCCAGCGGCATCGGCGGCTTTGAGACGGTGGGTGATGCCCATCAGCGGGGGTGCAGCCGGGGCTGGGACTCGGTGTCCCCCTTTATGATCCCTATGATCATCTCCAACATGGCGGCGGGCCATATGGCCATCCGGTACGGCCTCCGGGGGATGTGTTCCTGTGTGGTCACCGCCTGCGCCGGGGGGACCAATGCCATCGGAGACGCCTTCCGCCACATCCGGGACGGCTACGCCGAGGTGATGCTGTGCGGCGGCGCGGAGGCGGCCGTCGTTCCCCTGGCCATGGGCGGCTTTACCGCTATGAAGGCCCTGTGCGAGAGCACCGATCCCCTGCGGGCCTCCATCCCCTTTGACGCGGAGCGTTCCGGCTTTGTCATGGGGGAGGGGGCGGGCGCCCTGGTGCTGGAGGAGTATGAGCACGCCAGAGCCCGAGGGGCGCGCATCTGCGCCGAGGTCGTGGGCTACGGCGCCAACTGCGACGCCCACCACATCACCGCTCCTGTCCCCGGCGGAGCGGGAGGGGCCGCCTGCATGGCCCTGGCCTTGGCCGACGCCGGACTGGAGCCGGAGGCGGTGGACTACATCAACGCCCACGGCACCTCCACCCCTCTGAACGACGCCTGCGAGACGGCGGCCATCCACACCGTCTTTAAGGACCACGTCCAAAGGCTGATGGTCAGCTCCACCAAGTCCATGACCGGCCACCTGCTGGGTGCGGCGGGGGCGGTGGAGGCCATTTTCACCGCCCTGGCCCTGGAGGAGGGCTTCGTCCCCGCCACCATCGGTTATCAGGTCCCCGACCCGGCCTGCGACCTGGACATCGTACCCAACCAGGGCCGGAGGTCGGAGATCAAAATTGCCCTGTCCAACTCCCTGGGATTTGGCGGACATAACGCGGCCATTGCACTGAAAAAGTGGGAGGGATAAGGAAATGGAGCTGAATATCGACCAGATCGAGAGGATTTTGCCCCACCGGTACCCCTTCCTGCTGGTGGACCGGATTGTGGAGTGCATCCCTGGCCAGAGCGCCAGGGGGATCAAGTGCGTTACCGCCAACGAGCCCTTCTTTCAGGGCCACTTCCCCGGCTTCAAGGTGATGCCTGGGGTGCTCATCATTGAGGCGCTGGCCCAGGTGGGGGCGGTGGCCATCCTGACGGAGGAGGAAAACAAGGGCCGGCTGGCCCTCTTCGGCGGGATCAAAAACGCCCGGTTCAAGCGGCAGGTCCGGCCCGGCGACGTGCTGGAGCTCTCCTGCGCGTTGACCGCCCGGAAGGGGCCGGTGGGCTTCGGCACGGCGGAGGCCAGGGTGGAGGGAGCGCTGGCCTGCAGGGCGGAGCTGACCTTTGCTCTCACAGAACGCCCCGAAACTTCTTGCTGAAGCCTTCGATTTCTGGTATACTATTGGGGAAATGAAGGGAGGGAATGCTGTGCTGGAGGAGAGCTTTGACCGGATCTATACCAAATTCAAGCTGCATTTTTACCAGGCCGTTTTCGCCCGGTTCCAGACCAAGCGGGCCAGCCTGACTGCGGTGGAGACCTTCTGCATGGAGATCATTCGGGCTTTGGATGAACCTACCATCAATGAGTTTGCCTCCTTTGCAAACATCTCCTCCCCCAACGCCGCTTACAAGGTGAACAGCCTGATCCGAAAGGGGTATCTGGAAAAGGTTCAGTCCCCCAGCGACCGGCGGGAGTATCATCTGCGGCCCACCCAGCAGTTTCACGACTATTACAACCTAAGCAGTGAGTATATCCAGCAGGTAATGGATCGTGTGCGGGAGCGGTTCACCCCGGAGGAGGTGGCCCAGATGGACCGTGTACTGAGCATCGTCGGCCAGGAGCTGATGCCGGAGGTCGAGCTGAAATGAAAAAACCGCCCAGACGGGCGGTTTTTTTGTTTGGTCCGGCGCTGCGGGAGGGTCAGAGCAGGATGACGTGCTCCGCCCGGCGGGTGAAGGTCTGCTCCAGCATGGCCACGTGGGAGAGGAAATCGGCGTCCTCGAAATACTTGGCCTGTACGGTGCAGCGGCGGACGCAGGCCTGGCACTTGATGCACAGGCCCACGGCCTCCATTGTGGCGGGATCGATGCTGCCCATGGGACAGGCCCGGGCGCAGGCTCCGCAGCGGGAGCACCGCTCCCAGCGGGTGAGGGGTTTGGCCTTCAGGAACTTGGCAGGGGAGCCGTCCTCCTTCCGGGGGACGTAGTAGGGACCGATCTCGCTGCGGTCCATCTCCAGGAGGGGGAGGGCGTCTCCAGCCAGCTTTTCCGCCGCATGGGCGGCAAAGGCGGCGATCTGGGCCAGGTCCTCCCCGTCGGGCCGTCCGCCGCCCACCCGGTCGGAGAAGGCATGCCGCCCGGCGAAGGCGGCTCCGGCGGCGATCTGGAAGCCGTTGTCCTCCAGCAGCAGGACCAGCTCCCGCAGGGCCTCGTCGGGGCTCCGGTTGCCGAAGACGCAGATGGGGATGGCGGGGGTGCGGCTGCCAAAGATCCGGGCCTTGTACTCGGGCATCAGCTTGTTGGGCAGGCGGCCGGCGTAGACGGGGGAGGCCATCACCAGCAGGTCGTCTGGGGCAAAGCGGTAATCGGCCTGCCGGGCCTCCGGCCGGGTGAAGTCAATGAACTCCGGCTCCAGGCCCAGCCGGCCGGCCAGCTCTCCGGCCGCAAAGCGGGCGATCCTCTCCGTGCCGCCGGTGGGGCTGAAATACAGAACACACAGTCGCTTCAAATTCATGGCAAACGCTCCTTACGATTCATGATCCCGGCCTGAGGGCCGGGGCGCGGTCTCTTGTTCAGCAGTATACTCTATTTTCCTCCGGGCCACAAGAGGGAGGACTGGTGTTTGGCGGGGAATGTTGAAAAAAGGGGAAGCTCCAGGCCCTGCTCGCCAGCGACGGCTGCGGCGAGGCGCTGCCCCGGCAGCTGGAGGAGCTGTTCAGCACCCAGAGCGACGGCGATTTGAGCCTTGCCATCGTGCGCTGGACAGAGGATTCTAACGGCGTTGTTGAAAAAACATAACAAAGGGGCTGTTCAAGCTGAAAAGATTGTGCTATAATACAAATGCCGCCAGGATTGGCGGCAATAGTAAAGAAGAGAGAGGGAACGATTATGTATGATGTGTTTGCCGGCCTGATCAGCGCCATTAGCGACTACATGTACAGCTGCATCCTAATCATCATGCTGCTGGGCGTCGGCCTGTACTTCACCTTCCGGGGAAAGCTGGTCCAGCTGCGGCTGCTGCCGGAATCCATCCGGGTGGTGGGCGAGAAGCCCAAGGGGGCGAATTCCGTGTCCGCCTTCCAGGCCCTGATGGTATCCACCGCCAGCCGTGTGGGCACCGGCAACATCGTGGGCGTGGCCAACGCCATTGCCATTGGCGGCTACGGCGCGGTGTTCTGGATGTGGATCATCGCCCTGGTGGGCGGCGCTTCCGCCTTTGTGGAGAGCACGCTGGCCCAGATTTACAAGAAGAAGGACCCCGAGGGCGGCAGCTACGGCGGCCCATCCTACTACATCGAGGCCGCCCTGCACAGCCGGACTCTGGGCGTGATTTTTGCAGGTGTTCTGATTGCCACCTACGCCGGCGGCTTCAATATGCTGGCCTCCTACAACCTGATCGACAGCCTGACCAGCTATAGCTTCTATGACGCTGCCGGGAAGATCGGCGACTTCAGCACTGTGGCCGTGGTGGGCGGCGCGATTCTGGCTGTCCTGGTGGGCATCTGTATCTTCGGCGGCGGCAAGCGCATCGTTAAGGTGACCGGTGTGATGGTTCCCGTCATGGGCATCATCTACATCATCATGGCGCTGGCCACCGTTGTGCTGAATATCGGTCAGGTCCCCGCCGTGCTGGGGCACATCTTTGTGGACGCCTTCAATTTCAAGGCGATTTTCGGCGGCTTTACCGGTTCCGCCCTGATGCAGGGCATCAAGCGCGGCCTGTACTCCAACGAGGCCGGCGTGGGTTCCGCCCCTAACGCAGCGGCGGCGGCGGATGTGTCCCACCCCGTGAAGCAGGGTCTGGTGCAGATGCTGTCCGTGTTTATTGACACCATCCTGATTTGTACCGCCACCGCTCTGATGGCGCTGTGCACCGGCATTACCCCCTCCAAGGATTTGACGGGCGCCCCCTTTGTGCAGGCGTCGCTGGCCAACACCTTTGGCGCGATTGGCCCATACTTTATCACCTTCGCCCTGCTGTTGTTCGCCTTTACCACTCTGCTGGGCAACCTGTTCTACTGCGACGGCTGCATGAACTACATCGCCGGCCATAAGGTGAGCAAGAGCGGCAAGACCATCTTCAACATCATCGCGATTGTGTTGATTTTTGTCGGCCCCTTGCTGAACTTCGACCTGGTTTGGGATCTGGCAGATGTGCTCATGGGCATTATGGCGATTATCAACCTGCCTGTTATCATCATCCTGGGCGGTACCGCCATGAGGGCGATGAAGGACTACACCGACCAGCGCGCCGCTGGCAAGGACCCTGCGTTCAAGGCGTCCTCCATCGGCCTGATGGAAAAGACCGACTTCTGGAACTGATTTGGAAGGCTTGAAAAAGGCCGCTGTTTCATTGGGAAACAGCGGCCTCTTTTTTTAAGAATCGGAGGGCCCGAAAATCTCCTGCTTCAGGCGTCTGCCGGTTGGGGTGGCGGCCAGGCCGCCCAGGGCGGTCTCCCGCAGGGAGGCGGGCATGGAACAGCCCACCTCATACATGGCGGAGACGCACTCGTCCGCCGGGATTTTGCTCTCCACTCCGGCCAAGGCCATTTCAGCGGCGGCGAGGGCGATCATCACCCCCGCCGCGTTCCGCTTGATGCAGGGGACCTCCACCAGCCCGGCCACCGGGTCGCACACCAGTCCCAGCTGGTTCTTCAGGGCGATGGCGCAGGCGTGGGCCGACTGGGCGGGGGAGCCGCCCCGCAGCTCCGCCAGGGCGGCGGCCGCCATGGCGGCCGCCGCGCCGCACTCCGCCTGACAGCCACCCTCCGCTCCAGCCAGGGTGGCCCGGTTGCTGATGACGGCGCCGATGCCTCCGGCGGTGAACAGGGCCATGACGGCCTGCTCCTCCGAGCACTGGCCCGCCTCCAGCACGGACAGAACGGCCCCCGGCAGGATGCCGCAGGACCCGGCGGTGGGGGCGGCTACGATTTTGCCCATGGCGGCGTTGCACTCCGAAGTGGCCACCGCCCGGGCAATGGCCTCGCTGACAAAGCTGCCGCAGATGCCGCCGGTCCGGGCGTAGGCCAGCAGCTTGGCGGCGTCTCCCCCGGACAGGCCGGAGGCGGAGCGCAGCGCCGGGTCCAGCCCGGTCTGGACCGACTCCTTCATCACCTGAAGGCGCTGGGCCATCCGGTCGTAGACCTCCCGCTCCTCCAGCCCCAGCTGCTGGGCCTGGCCGGCGAGGATGACCTGGGAAATGGTGGAGCCAGCCGCCTCTGCGGCCTGGCAAAGCTCTTGGATGGTCTGATAGGTCAGCATTTCGTCCCTCCTCACACGGCCCGGATGAGGACCACATGGATGATGTTGGGCAGGATAGACAGGGTCTCAATCAGCAGGTTGGAGATCTCGCCGTCCACCTCAATGGTCATGACGGCGGTGCCCCCCTTCTGGGGGCGGGCCAGCCGGAAGCTGCCGATATTCACCCCGGAGTAGGCCATAAAATTGGTCACCGCCGCGATGGCCCCCGGCTTGTCCTGGTGGAGGACCACCAGGGTGTTGTTCTGCCCGGTGACGTGGACCGCCATGCCGTTGAGCTCATCCACCAGGATGTTTCCGCCCCCTACCGACGCGCCCTGCACGGTGACCGTCTCCCTGTCCGCGCTGGTCAGGGTGATCCGGGCGGTGTTCGGGTGGGCGTTGGGGATGTTTTCACACACAAATTGGCAGTCCAGCCCCGCCTGGGCCGCGTGGTCAAAGGAGTCCCGGATGCGGACGTCGTCAGGCGGGAAGCCCAGGATGCCGGCGATCAGGGCCTTGTCCGTCCCGTGGCCCCGGTAGGTCTGGGCAAAGGAGCCGCTGAGCTGGATGACCGCCTTTACCGGCTCCTTTCCCAGGATGGTCCGGGCCACGTAGCCCAGCCGTGCCGCCCCGGCGGTGTGGGAGCTGGAGGGGCCGATCATTACCGGCCCGATGATGTCAAAAATGTTCACCCCAGCAGCTTCTCCACGGCGGCCAGCTTAGCGGCGGTGCAGAAGACCTCCATGGCCTGGGCCAGCTCGGCGGGGGAGGGGAAGGAGGGAGCCAGACGGATATAGCTGTCGTCGGGGTCCTTGTGGTAGGGGTGGGTGGCGCCCGCGTCGGTGAGGACCACCCCCGCCTCCCTGCACAGCTGGACGATCCGCTTGGCGCAGCCGGGCATGGCGATATAGGTGACAAAGTAGCCCCCCTTGGGCTTAACCCAGGTCCCGGCCCCGGTGCCGCCCAGCTGGGCCTCCAGAGTGGAGAGCACCGCGTCAAACTTGGGCCGCAGGATGGCGGCGTGTTTGTCCATCTGGGCCTGGATGCCCGCTTGGTCCTTGAAGAAGCGGACGTGCCGCAGCATGTTCATCTTGTCCCAGCTGATGGACTGGGCGTCCAGCTGCTTGGCGGTGAAATCCACGTTGGCCTTGGAGGCGGCGAAGAAGGCCACTCCTGCGCCGGGGAAGGTGATTTTAGAGGTGGAACCAAACATATATACCATGTCCGGGTTCCCGGCCTTCTTGCACTCCTCCAGGATGTTGAGGACGGGGGTGTCCTCATAGACATAGTGGGCGGCGTAGGCGTTGTCCCAGAAGATGCGGAAGTCCTTGGCGGCGGGCTTCAGACAGGCCAGACGGCGCACCGCCTCGTCGGAGTAGGAGCCGCCCAGGGGGTTGGTGTACTTGGGCACGCACCAGATGCCCTTGACGGTTTCGTCTTCAGCCGCCAGCTTCTCCACCAGATCCATATCCGGCCCCCACTCGGTGAGGGGGATGTTGATCATCTCGATGCCCAGGGTCTCGCAGATGGTAAAGTGCCGGTCGTAGCCGGGGACGGGGCAGAGGAACTTCACCTTGCTGTATTTGCACCAGGGCTTGCCGCCCCCCAGTACGCCCAGCAACATGGCGCGGGCCATACAGTCATACATAAAGGTGAGGGAGGCGGAGCCCACCACGATGGTCTCCTCGGGGGTGACGCCCATATAGTCCCCAAAGAGCTTCCGGGCGTCCGGGATGCCCAGCAGCTCGCCGTAGTTGCGGCAGTCCAGGCCACTGGCGTCGCGGCAGTCGCTCTGAGAGTTGAGCACATCCAGCAGAGGGAGGGACAGCTCCAGCTGATCGGCTCCCGGCTTGCCGCGGGCCATGTTCAGCTTCAGCCCCTTGGCCTGGAGCTGGGAGCAGCTCTGCTCCAGCTGCTCCCGCTGGGCCTGGAGCTCCTCACGGGTCATTTCCTGATACTGTTTCATGAATTTGTCTCCTTATCCTACAAAATTCGTCCTGTTTGCGCTGGAGTTCTGATAGGCTATTATACTGGACGGCGGCCAGGAAAGCAATAGATTTTACGAGAATTCGCGGATGAAATCCGCAAAAATGTCCCCGTCTCAAGGACATCCTTGGGGCGGGGACCGATTATCTTCCAGCGGAGGGGATCAGGACAGGCCGTTCAGCTTTTTGTACAGCTCTTCCACGGTGGCGTTGTCCACCAGAGCGTCGGTGTCCTCCTCGCTCTCGCAGACCTCCACAATGCGGTTGAGGATGTCCAGATGCTCCTCGCCCTTGGAGGCGATGCCGATGACCAGACGGACCAGCTCCTCGTCCTCCCCCCAGACGATACCCTTGGGGTAGGTCATGACCACCAGGCCGGTTTTCTGGATAAACTCCCGGGCCTCGTTGGTGCCGTGGGGGATGGCCACATGGCTGCCGATGGCCACGGGGAAGCCCTCGTTGCGCTCGATCATGCCCTGGACGTAGCCCTCGGTGCAGTAGCCGCTTTCCACCATCAGCCTGCCGCAGGCGCGGATGGCCTCCTCGGGGGTGACGGTTTCACAGTTGAGCACGATGTTCTTCCGGTCCAGCAGAATGGGTCCGGCGACGGCAGGGGCCTCAGCGGACTTGGGGGCGGCGGGGGCGGGAGCAGCCTTGCCGCTGCGGGCGGCCACCAGCTCGTCGACCAGCATGGCGTACTCGGGTGCGCCCATAAAGTTCTGGATGGGGATGACCCGGGCTCTTGGGTTGCTGGCCACCGCCCGGTGGGCCAGCTCGTGGTGGGTGACAACGATCTGGCAGTCGCCGGGGATTTCGGACACGGGATGGTGGATGACCTCAATGTCGGTGATACCGGCGTCCTTCAGCTTGTTGCGCAGCATGGTGGCCCCCATGGCGGAGGAGCCCATGCCCGCGTCGCAGGCGAAGACGATCTTCTTCACGGAGTGGATGTCCACCTGAGCGCCGGTAGGAGCGTCGGAGGGAGCGGCCTGCCCCTTGGAAGCGGCCTTGGAGGCGGCCACCTGGGCCTGGGCTTCAGCCAGGCTGGAATCCTTGCCGAAGAACTTCAGCAGGAAGACGGAGATGGCGAAGCTGACCGCACCGGCCACGGCGATGCCGGCGATGTTGGCGAAGTAGCAGCCCTTGGGGGTGAGCATCAGCTCGGCAATGACGCTGCCGGGGGAGGCGGGGCCGGACAGGCCGCCGCCCAGCAGATTCAGAGTGAAAATGCCGCAGACATTGCCGATCATGGGACCCAGGATGACGATGGGGTTCATCAGGACGTAGGGGAAGTAGATTTCGTGGATGCCGCCCACGAACTGGATGATGGCGGCGGCGCCGGCGGAGGAGCGGGTCTCGCCCTTGCCGGCCACGCAGTAGGCCAGCAGCAGGCCCAGGCCGGGGCCGGGGTTGGACTCGATCATATACAGGATGGACTTGCCGATCTCGCCGGCGGCCCGGAGGGCCTCCACCTGCTCGGTGCCGATGGGGGTGAAGACGCCGTGGTTGATGGCGTTGTTCAGGAAAAGCACCTTGGCGGGCTCCACCAGCACGGCAGTGAGGGGCAGCAGGCTGTGATCCACCAGCCAGCCCACGCCATTGCCCAGGATGTCGGTGAGGACCACGCAGGTGGGACCGATGGCAAAGATGGACAGGATGGCCAGCAGGCCGCCGATGATGCCCACGGAGAAGTTGTTGACCACCATTTCAAAACCAGCGGGGATGTGGCCCTCCATCTTCTCGTCAAACTTCTTAATGCACCAGCCGCCCAGCGGGCCGCAGATCATGGCTCCGATGAACATGGTGCTCTCGGTGGAGGCGATGGCGCCCAGGGCGGCCAGCGAGCCGGCTACCGCGCCCTTCTGTCCGCCCACCATCTTGCCGCCGGTGTAGGCGATGAGGATGGGGAGCAGATAGGAGAGCATGGGGCTGACCATCTGGGCGATGGTGGCGTTGGGGAACCAGCCGGCCTCAATGAACAGGGCGGCGATCAGGCCCCAGGCGATGAAGGCCCCGATGTTGGGCATGACCATTCCGCTGAGGAACCGGCCGAATTTTTGTACACGTTCTTTCAATGGTATCTTCCTTTCCTTCCTGAATGATGCGGGTGAGTTGGAGGCGCGGGGGTCAGACTGCGATGATGTCGGTGCTGTCCAGGTATTTGCGGTCGGGCAGCCGGTCGGTGATGATTTGGGCGGCGTCCAGGGGCAGGATGGTGGCGGCGGTAACCCGGCCGAACTTGCTGGAGTCGGCCAGCATGTAGACCGACTGGGCCCGGGAGGCGGCCAGAGCCTTCAGGGCGGCGGCCTCCGGATCGGGGGTGGTGAAGCCCTGGCTGACGCTGACCCCGCTGGTGCCCAAAAAGACCTTGGTGAAGTTGTACCGCCGCAGAGCGTCCAGGGCCTCGGCCCCCACGATGTCCACGGTGCCCAGCTTCAGCGCGCCGCCCAGCACGTAGACGTGAAGGCTGTGGGCGGTGAGCCGTCCGGCCAGATCAATGCTGCTGGTGACGAACAGGGCCTTGGAGCCCTTCAGGTGGTCGGCCAGGTGGAGCATGGTGGTGCCGGTGTCCAGAAAGACCACGTCGTCCTCCCCCACCAGGCCGGCGGCGTAGCGGGCGATGCGCTCCTTCTCCCGGGAGTACCGCTGCTTGGTGGCCAGATCGGGCTCCCGGGCCAGGAATTCCTCCTCCTCCAGGCTGGTGGCCCCTCCGTGGATCTTGACCAGCTTGCCTTGACGGGCCAGAGCGTTCAGGTCCCGGCGGATGGTGGCCTCGGAGGCTCCAGTGGCCTGACACAGCTCGGTCACGCTGACGGTCTGGTGCTGGGAAAGCTGCTGTAAAATGGCTCTTGCGCGCTGTTCAGCCAGCATGATAGTTCACTCCTTTCTGATTGAATTTGAATTTGTGATTGATTTTGACTAAAACTATCCTAGCACAGGAAAACGGGAAAGTCAACCAATTTGAAGCCATTTATCCCACAAAAAAGGGAGCGATAATTTGTGCATAGTGCAATAAAACACTTGGAATTTCTGAAAGCAGAGTGCGGAGAGCAAATGCGTCCAAGCAAGGAACGGGCCGAAGCGAGAGGGCCTGAGGTCCTCCGGAAGCAAAACAATCAAAAACGTGCAAAATCACTTTTTTGGGTCGAGGCAGGCGGGGATATTTCGGCGCTTTACCGCTTGTTATCCCCAGGGGGATGGGCTATACTCATAGGCAAGGAAGCACCGGAGCGCACCACATTTCAATACAATTACAAAAGGAAGGATTAACATGAAACAAGCGATCATGATCGGCGCGGGCAACATCGGACGGGGCTTTATCGGAGCTCTGCTGGAAAAAAGCGGCTACCACGTGACCTTTGCCGACGTGGCAGAAAACCTGATCACCGCCATCAACGAGCGGAAGAGCTACACCGTCCACATCCAGGACCGGGAGTGCGCGGAGTGGACCGTCACCAACATCAGCGGCATCTCCTCCGCCGGGCCGGAGCTGGCGGAGGCCATCGCCGGAGACTGCCAGCTGATCACCACTGCCGTGGGCCTGCGAATCCTGCCCATCGTGGCCAAGCCCATCGCCGCCGGCATCCAGGCCCGGAAGGCCGCCGGGAGCACCCAGATCCTCAACGTGGTGGCCTGCGAGAACGCAATCCGGGGCACCAGCCAGCTGCGGGACGCCGTCTACAGCAACCTGAGCGAGGAGGAACTCGCTTACGCCAAGGAGTATGTGGGCTTTGCCGACTGCGCCGTGGACCGCATCGTCCCCAAGGCCAGCTTTGAGAACCCCCTGGACGTAGCGGTAGAGCAGTATACCGAGTGGGACGTGGAGAAAGGCGGCTGGAAGGGCCAGCGGCCCGAGATCGAGGGCCTGGGCTGGGTGGACGACCTGGACGCCTATCTGGAGCGCAAGCTGTTCACCCTGAACAGCGGCCACGCCATCTGCGCCTATTTGGGCGCCCTCAGGGGGCATAAGACCATCGTGGAGAGCATCGCTGACCCCGCCATCGGCCCGCTGGTCCACCAGGCCATGTGGGAGAGCGGCGAGGGCCTCATCCAAAAGTTCGGCTTCGACCCCGAAGCCCACCACGCCTATATTGAGCGCATCTTTGCCCGGTTCCAGAACCCCTTCCTGGAGGACGAGACTGCCCGGGTGGCCCGGGAGCCCATCCGCAAGCTGGCCCCCACCGACCGGCTGATGAAGCCTCTCATGACCGCCTACGGCTACGGCCTGCCGGTGGACCATCTGATCTTTGGCGCGGCGGCCGCCCTCCACTTCAACTGCCCCGAGGACGAGCAGAGCGTGGAGCTGCAGAAGGCCATCCAGGACGGCGGCGTGGAGCGGGCTCTGGAGAAGTACACCGGCCTGAAGCCTGGAGACGCCCTGTTTACCCGCATCTTGGACGTGTACCGCGCCCTGAGTATCGCCAAGCAGTAAGCAAATCAAAAACACGCCGCGCCGGGGACCGGACAGGTCCTTGGCGCGGCGTTCGTGTTTTGTGGGGGCGGTCAGAGGCGCTCCTGCTTCTGTTTCGGCTGTGAGGCGCGGTGGGCGGACAGGGCGTCCAGCACCAGGAGCAGCTCCTGCTGCTGCTCCTTGGATAGGGCGCGGTAGAGGACGAGGAGATGCTCCTCATCCTCTGGGAGGGCGGGGGCGCTCAGACGCAGAAGCTGGTCCGCCGACACCCGGTACAGCCGCAGCAGTGTGGACAGCGTTTGCAGGTCGGGCTCCGCTACGCCGTTTTCGTAGCCGGACAGTGTTTTGTTGTTGATCCCGGTCAGCGCCATAACCTTGGTCTGGCTCAGCTCCCGGCGCTCCCGCGCCATCCGCAGAGCCTGCCCCAATTCCGTCATACGACACGCCCCTCTCGTTTTCTCATATTTTAAGACACAGACAGGAGGTTCTTACATTTTTCTTAAATTTAATGATTTGCTCCTTGATTTCTTTAAAAATAAGACTTATAATGGCGAAGTACCCTTGACCTTCCAGCGGCGGGAGGGTATATAGTGGTGGCTCAGGGGGAGAAAATCTTTCCCAAATCTTTACCTTTTTCTTTACCGCTGGCTTTCCGATTGGCGGCTAGGATAGGGGCTGAAAAAATTTAATGAAAATTTTAACTGTTCTTTGGAAAAATGTAAGGAACGCCCAGTACAATATCCCATGTGAAACTCACCGCTCAAGCGGTGCAAATAGAGGAGGTCCGTTATGGAAACAACAACTGTCGTGACGCCGGAAGCGCCCCAGGCGCCAGAGAAAAAACGGAAGCTGCCCGTTCCCCGTCTGCCCAAAAGCAAGAAGGGGAGGAAGTGGCTGAGACGGGGCTTAATCGCCGCTGCAGTGCTGCTGGCGGTATACTGGTTCTTTCTGAGGTCCTCCGGGGGCGGAGGAGCCGGACTGACCGGGCAGTATATGCCGGACACGGTCCAGCGGAGGGACCTGACCGCCTCGGTCTCCGGCACGGGGACTGTCACCCCCATCGAGTCCTATTACCTGAAGACCCTGGTCACCGGCGAGGTGCTGGAGGCCCCCTTTGAGGTGGGCGACCGGGTGGAGAAGGGCCAGCTGCTCTACCGTCTGGACGCCAAGGATGCTGAGATGAGCATCGCCCAGGCGGAGCTGGCCCTCCGTCAGGCCCAGAAGAGCTACGACGACCTGGCCGCCAACCTGACCGTCCGGGCGGGCGGAGCCGGGGTGGTGCAGGAGGTGCTGGTCCAGCGGGGTGACCTGGTGGGGCCGGGCACGCCCATTGCGGAGGTGGCGGATACCTCCACCCTGCATGTGACTCTGCCCTTCCACTCCGCCGACGCCCAGCAGATCTACGCTGGCCAGAGCGCCCAGGTGACCATTGCCGGCACCATGGAGACCCTGTCCGGCACGGTGGAATCCGTTTCCTCCGCCGAGCTGGTGGGGGCGGGAGGCGCGCTGGTACGCCAGGTGAAGATCCGGGTGAGCAACCCGGGGGCGCTGACCGCCGCCAATTCCGCCACCGCCCAGGTGGGGGACGTCGCCTGCGCCGGGAGCGCCAGCTTTGAGGAGAACCTGCGTCAGACCGTGACGGCCCAGGCCAGCGGCGAGGTCACCGAGGCGTTCGTCACCGCCGGGAGCCGGGTGTCCGCCGGGTCCGCTCTGGTGAGCCTGGGCGGGACCACCGCCCAGAGCTCGCTGGAGGACTTGTCCATCGCAGTGGAGAACGCCCGGCTCGCCCTCCAGCGGGCCCAGGATATGCTGGAAAACTACACCATCACCGCCCCCATCTCGGGTACCGTCATTGAGAAGAACGTGAAGGCCGGGGACAACGTGAACAACATCGAGGCCGGTTCTCTGGCTGTCATCTATGACCTGAGCTACTTAAAGCTGGAGATGAACATCAGCGAGCTGGACCTGAGCATCCTCCAGAAGGGGCAGACGGTGGAGATCACCGCCGACGCCATTCCCGGCGAGGTATTTCAGGGGGTGGTAGACCGGGTGAGCATCAACGGCACCACCACCAACGGCTTTACCACCTACCCGGCTACTATCCTTCTGGAGGACTACGGCGGACTGAATCCAGGCATGAATGTCTCCGCCGACATCATTGTGGAGGAAATCTCCAATGCCCTGTCCATTCCGGCGGAGGCGGTTCAGCGGGGAGACACCGTGCTGGTGCCCCTGGAGGGATGCCTGTCTCCCGACGGGGCCGCAGTGCTGGACCCCACCAAGACGGAGGAACGCACCGTCGTCCTGGGCGGCGGCGACGGAGATTATGTGGAGATCACCTCCGGCCTGAACGAGGGGGACACCGTTCTGGTGCCCCTCCAGGTCCAGGGCGGCATGGGCGGCGGAGTCATGGCCGCTGTGCCTGCGGGAGGTTGATGAACGGTGGAACACCTCATTGAACTGAAAAACGTCTATAAAATCTACCAAATGGGCTCGGAGACGGTCCACGCCCTGGACGGGGTGGATCTGACCATCGACCAGGGGGAGTTTGTGGCCATCGTGGGTTCCTCCGGGTCAGGCAAGTCCACCGCTATGAACATCATCGGCTGTCTGGACGTGCCCACCTCGGGCACCTACCACCTGGGGGGTGTGGACGTGTCCACAATGGACGACGACCAGCAGGCGGAAATCCGCAACAAGATGCTGGGCTTCATCTTCCAGCAGTACAACCTGATCCCCAAGCTCACCGTGCTGGAGAACGTGGAGCTGCCCCTGCTCTATGCCGGGGTGGACAGCGGCGAACGCCGGGAGCGGGCTCTGGCCTCGTTGGAGCGGGTGGGCCTGCGGGACAAGGGGAAGAACCTGCCCTCCCAGCTGTCCGGCGGACAGCAGCAGCGGGTGTCCATCGCCCGGGCGCTGGCGGGGGACCCCAGCCTGATCCTGGCCGACGAGCCTACCGGCGCCCTGGACTCCCGCACCGGGCGGGAGGTGCTGAAATTCCTCAAGCAGCTGCACCAGGAGGGAAATACGGTGGTCCTCATCACCCACGACAACTCCATCGCCGTGAAGGCCGAGCGGATTGTCCGCCTTCAGGACGGCAAAATCATCTACGACGGGGACTCCCGCGATCCCCGGGCGGTGGTCCAACCCCACGGGGAGGACGAGGCAGAGGAGGTGGGCGCATGAACTTCACCCAGTCCTTCCGCCTGGCCATCAAGTCCCTCACCACCAGCAAAATGCGGGCTCTGCTCACCATGCTGGGTATTATCATCGGCGTGGGGGCGGTCATCGTCATCCTGTCCCTGGGCAACGGCCTCACCGGCATGGTCCAGCAGCAGGTGGATAAACTGGGCATCAACATGATCCAGGCCCAGTTCTTCGGCGGCACAGCGGATAGGCTGCCCGACCCGGAGGATATGTATGACATGGTGGAGGCAAACGCGGACATTCTCACCGGCGTATCCCCCTATCTGGGGGTCAATGCTGTGGTCCGCCACGGCAGCGATAAATTTGACCGTACCAACCTCTACGGCGTCAGCGAGATTATGTACAACGCCGCCACCGGCTACACCATCGATGGCGAGCAGCTGGCCAAGGGCCGCTTCGTCAGCTACATGGACGTGGAGCGGCGGGAAAACATCTGCATCATCGGGGCCTATCTGGAACAGGAAGCCTTTGACGGAGACGCCCTGGGGAAACAGCTTTCCATCAACGGCCGGCCCCTCACGGTGGTGGGGGTGCTCAAGCGCAACGCCGAGCTGGAGATGCTCCCTGGCAGCCAGGACGATCAGATCTACATCCCCTACACCACTGCCCTGGAGATCATGGGCAGCCGGTGGGTCAATTTGTACATCTTCACCAGCACCTCCGGCGAGACCGCCGACGCCGGCAAAAGGATTATCGAGGCCTATCTCAACGACTTTTTCCGTACCGACGACGGCATGTGGGATTACTTCTACATCACCACCATGGCGGAGCAGGCCAACCAGATCAACGCCATGATGGGGGTGGCCATGGGGGTGCTGGTGGCCATCGCCGCCATCTCCCTGCTGGTGGGCGGCATCGGCATTATGAACATCATGCTGGTGTCCGTCACCGAGCGCACCCGGGAGATTGGCGTGCGCAAGTCCCTGGGGGCCAAGCGGAAGGACATCCGTAGCCAGTTTGTCATCGAGGCGGGCACCACCTCCGCCATCGGCGGGCTGCTGGGCATCGGCTTCGGCTGTCTGCTGGCCAAGGCCCTGGAGGCACTGCTGGGCGGGATGCTGGTGGCCAGCCTGGGGGCCAGCGGCATCACCTTCAACGCCACCCCCACCCTGGGAGCCATTGGACTGAGCTTTGGCGTGTCGGTGGGCATCGGAGTGCTGTTCGGCTACCTGCCCGCCAACAAGGCGGCCAAGCTCAACCCCATTGACGCCCTGCGGTACGATTAGGGACCCCCGTCCCACGCGGGGAAAGGGCCTCCCTCTGCGAAGGGGGGCCTCCCTGCGGGGCGATGGGAGAGATTTTTTGAAAGGAATGGGAACTATGAAAACCAAACGCCTTTTTGCCGCCCTTCTGGCGGCCTGCCTCACGCTGGCGCTGGTCCTGCCCGCCTCGGCGGCGGGAACGGCGGCCTCTTTAGAAGAGGCGTCCCAGGCGGTGACTGCCCTGGGCATTGTGTCCGGGGACGGCAGCGGGAACCTGAATCTGACGGCCAAGGTGAGCCGGGCGGAGTTTGTCACCATGGTGGTAAAGGCCACCCCCGGCGGGGACGGCGTGGGCCAGGCGGCCACCTCCCCCTATCCGGACGTCCCCCGCAGCCATTGGGCCAGCGGCTATGTGGAGGCCGCGGTCGCCATGGGGCTGGTGTCCGGCTTCAGCGACGGTACTTTCCGCCCCGGTCAGGAGGTCAATCTGGCGGAGGCGGTGTCCATGGTGCTCGAGCTGCTGGGCTACGGTCCGGAGGATTTTTCCGGGGCCTACCCCACCGGCCAGTTGGCCATGTACCACAGCCTGAAGCTGAGCGCCGGCGTCTCTGCCCTGAACGCGGCCTCCTCGCTCACCCGGCAGGATGCGGTGTATCTCTTCTATAACCTCCTCTCCGCCAGGACCAAGGAGGGCGCGCCCTATATCCAGCGGCTGGGCCACAGCTTGGACGCCTCCGGAAAGCCTGACGTGGTCTCCCTGGTCAACGGCCAGATGGAGGGTCCGGTGGTGGCGCGGGGCAGCGGGTGGCAGTCCTCTCTGGGCTTCACCCCCTCCAAGGTCTACCGCAACGGCAGCGCCGCGTCGCTGGCCAACATTCAGGACTACGACGTGGTCTACTGGAACGCTTCCATGGGCACGGTGTGGGCCTATGCCAAGAAGGCCACCGGCCCCATCCAGGCGCTGGAGCCCTCCGGGGCCAATCCCAGCTCCGTCACGGTGGCGGGGCGGACCTACGCCGTTGAGAGCTCCGCCGCAGCCTTGGCCCTGTCCGACCTGGGCCAGTACCATCTGGGCGACACGGTGACCCTCCTGCTGGGCCGCAGCGGCGGCGTGGCTGCGGTGGAAGATGTTTCGGTCAGCGCCGGGGAGCGGGTGGGCATCGTGACCGCCATTGCCAGCGCCGGTTACCCCGACGGCTCCGGCGGCAGCTACACCAGCCAGACGGTCACCCTGCTGGCCACCGACGGCCAGACCTACCAGTATCAGACCCGGGGCGGCTACCGGGTGGGCAGCGTGGTCCGGGCCGTGGTGGCCGGACAGGGGGGCGAGGTCACCCTCCGGGGGCTGTCCAACGCCTCCCTCACCGGAAAGGTGAACCAGGAGGGCACCAAGCTGGACAAGTACACCTTTGCCCAGGGGGCGGAGGTTCTGGACGTGAGCGAAAACCGGGGCGCGGTGATTTACCCCGCCCGCCTGGCCGGGCTGAACCTGACCAGCGGCAAGGTGCGCTACTACTCCCTCAACCCCCAGGGGGAAATCGAGACGCTCATCCTCAACGACGTCACCGGCGACGCCTACCAGTACGGCGTCATCACCCGCTACGACGAGGAGGGGGAGGGCATGAGCCGTTACTCCACCTATCAGTATGACGTGGGCGGTGTGAGCTACACCATGGCCGGGAGCACCAAGTTCCAGGTCACCGCCGGAGGGGTCCGGATTCTGGGCGAGCCCTCCAACCCGGAGCGGCTGTACGGGCTTACCGCGGTGAAGGCGGGGCAGGTCACCGGCAATCAGCTTATCGCAGGCAGCCAGCGGTACACCCTGGCCGACGGCGTGGTGGTCTACGAGTACCGGGATGGCAGATACTACCTGTCCAGCCTGGCCCGGGCGGAGAGCGGCGGCGACGTCACCGGCTGGTACGACAAGGCCGAATCCGAAGGCGGGCGCATCCGGATCATTGTGGTAAAATAGGCAGCACAAGGGGAAAGGTCCTCCGGCTAAACAGCCGGAGGACCTTTTTAGCTGCTGCTGCGCTCCAGCAGCTCCCACTCCAGAGCCCTGGACTGCCGCTGCACACCGCCGAGGATGCGGATCATCTCCTCCGCCGCCACCCGGCCCATTTTTTCCCGGTGGCGCAGGGAGGTGATGGGGACAGGGCAGATCTGGCTGTAATAGCTGTTGTCAAAGCTGACCACAGCCACATCCTCCGGCACCCGTTTCCCCATGGACAGCAGCTCCTGGATCAGGAGGAAGGCGATCTCGTCGTTGTAGCAGATCACCGCCGTGGCCGGCTCCAGGCGCTCGGCCAGGAAGCGGCGCAGCAGGTCGAAGCGGCGCTTTTCCATCATTTCCAGCCGGTCCTCCGTATCGTACCAGCGGAAGCAGCGGTCGGAGATGGGCAGGCCGGCGTCCCGGATGGCAGAGATGCAGCCGTGGTAACGCTGGGGGCCCTGAACGTCGTCACTTTTGAAGATGCCGGCCAGATGGGTGTGCCCCCGCTCAATGAGATGGCGGGCCAGCAGGTAGCCGCCGCCGTAGTTGTCGTCACAGACGCAGGGGACCCCCGCCAGCTCTCCGTAGGCGCCGTGGAGAAAGAGCAGGGGGATCTCCGCCTCCTGCAGGCGGCGGTACAGGTCGGCGTTGGGGCTGGGGAGGGCGGTTTTGGAGCCCTCCACCAGAATGCCGCCCACCGGCTGTTCCAGCAGCCGCTGGAGGATGTCCCGCTCGGTCCCCACCTGGTTCTCGGTGGCGTAGACCAGGGTGGAGTAGCCCTCCTGGGCGAAGAGGCTCTGGGCGTCGTGGAGGACGGTGGGGAAGATGTAGTCGTCCAAAAAGGAGGTCACCACCGCGATCTGCCGGGAGGCGGACTCCTGGATGCGGCCGGTGGTGTAGGTGCCGCTGCCCTGGCGGCTCTGGACCAGCCCCTCGTCCGCCAGCAGCTGGAGGGCGTGGCGCACCGTCTGACGGCTCATGTGGTAGCGGCGGGTAAGCTCCGCCTCGGTGGGCAGCTTGGAGCCGCCGCGGTTCCCGTTCTTTGCCAGCTCTTCCCGCAGCAGGCCGGCCAGAAATTTGTACTTCATTGCCATGTTGTCATTCCGCCTTTTGGTGTGAGGTACACAGTTCGCCTCTCATTATAGCAGGGTCTGTGTGAAAACCAACGAATAAAGTGGTTGGCTATCTTATCGAATTTCACATTTTACACATACGTGCAGCGAAAATTTGTCTGCTTTTTCCCGAGAAAAACAGGACATTTGACCGGGAATTTTTGAACCTCCGGTGGAAGAAAATGAAGTTTTGAGGGGCGGATAGGCAAGTTCACCATCGGAGAAACATTCTGGACAGCAGAGAGGAGCGGAAAAAAACAAACTAAATACAGGTTCTTATCTCCAAAAAATAAACTTTTTCCAAAGGAAAAACAAGATCATTTGCCGAATTTGTATGACTTTATTAGAAAGTGATATAATTTGTATTATTTAATGGTACGAATCTGTTCAAACAGACAAAAAACGTATTGACTTTCTCCAATAAATGGAGTTAAATGCGAATGTAGCCCCGAGAGAGGACCGGCCAGTGGTTCCGGCAGACCTTGATCGGGAAACAGCAACGAATAGAAAGCGAGGAAGTAAAATGAAAAAGATTCTTGGTTTGGCGCTGGCTGCGGCAATGGCCCTGTCTCTGGCTGCCTGCGGCGGCGGCAACAGCAGCACTCCTGCCGGCAGCACCCCCGCCGGCAGCACCCCCGCCGGCAGCACTCCTGCCAGCAGTACTCCTGCCAGCAGCACCCCCTCCGCCACCGGTGACGGCACCATCTTGGTGGGCTTTGCCCAGGTGGGCCACGAGTCCGACTGGCGCACCGCCTCCACCAAGTCCGCTCAGGATGTGTTCTCCGCCGCCAACGGCTACGACCTGATGTTCGTGGACTGCGACAACGATCCCGCCGCGCAGCTGGAGGCGGTCCGCAACTTCATCCAGCAGGGTGTGGACTACATCATCATTGACCCCATCGTGGCCACCGGCTGGGACACTGTCCTGACTGAGTGCGACGAGGCCGGTATCCCTGTTATCGTCATTGACCGTACTGTGGACGACTCCGACAAGTATGTGGCCTGGGTCGGCTCTGACTTTAAGGTCGAGGGCTTGGCCTGCGGCGAGTGGCTGAAGGCCTACGCTGCCGACAAGGGCATTTCTGAGATCAACGCCCTGGTCATCGAGGGTTCCGTGGGCGCTTCCGCTACCATCGGCCGTACCGACGGCTTCAAGGAGATCGCGGACCGCGAGGGCTGGAACATTCTGGCTTCTCAGTCCGGCGACTTCACCGAGGCCGGCGGCCAGGAGGTTATGGAGTCCTACTGCCAGAGCTATAAGGGCCAGTTCAACGTGGTCATCTGCCAGAACGACAACGAGGCTGCCGGCGCCATGACTGCCATGGACAATGCTGGTGTCACCTACGGTGTGGGCGGCGATGTCATCATCGTGTCCTTTGACGCCAACAAGCCCTATGTCCAGATGGTCTGCGACGGCAAGCTCAACGCCAACTTCGAGTGCAACCCCCTGGCTGCTCCCACGGTCTCTGAGATCATCCAGCAGCTGGAGGCCGGCCAGACTCCTGAGAAGGAGATCTATGTGGCTGAGCACTGGTTCGCTGCGGAGGACAATGTCACCTCCATCACCGTGAACGGTGAGACCCAGGAGGTCATTCACGCCACCCAGGAGGTCGTGGACAACCGTCCCTACTAAAAAAGCAAGCCTAACCTGGTCATCGAGGGGAGGGCCCCCGGAAATTCGGGGGGCCTCCCCTGTTTTGTTGTAAAAATTGGAAAGGTGAGGTGAACATTGGATGGAAAACAACGTAGTTTTGACGATGCGGGGCATCTCCATGACCTTCCCTGGCGTCAAGGCGCTGGACAACGTGGACTTTACGCTGCGCAAGGGGGAGATCCACGCCCTGATGGGGGAGAACGGCGCGGGCAAGTCCACCCTGATCAAGTGCCTCACCGGCATCAACGATTTTGAGGCCGGTGAGATCCGCGTGGACGGCATTGAGGGCGCCGTGAAGAACCACTCCACCCAGGACGCCCAGAACGTGGGCATCTCCACCGTGTATCAGGAGGTCAACCTGTGCCCCAACCTGAGCGTGGCGGAGAACCTGTACATCGGCCGGGAGCCTATGACTCCCTTCCACACCATCGACCGCAGAACCATGATCCGCCAGGCGGACGAGCTGGTCAAGCGGCTGGACATCAAGGTGGATGTAGCCCAGAATCTGGAAAATTACTCCCTGGCCATCCAGCAGATGATTGCCATTGCCCGGGCCTCCGACATGGACTGCAAGGTGCTCATCCTGGACGAACCCACCTCCTCCCTGGACGACGGCGAGGTGGAAAAGCTGTTTAAGGTGATGCGCCAGCTGAAGAGCGAAGGTGTGGGCATTGTCTTCGTCACCCACTTTCTGGAGCAGGTGTACGCGCTGTGCGACCGGATCACCGTGCTGCGCAACGGCACCCTGGTGGGGGAGTATCCCATCGCTGACCTGCCCCGGGTAAAGCTGGTGGCCGCCATGATGGGCAAGGACTTTGACGACCTGGCCTCCATCAAGCCGGAGGGCTTCGAGGCCCAAAAGGACGCCCCCATGCAGATCGAGGCCCGGGGCCTGAGCCACAAGGGCACCATCAAGCCCTTCGACCTGGACATCCACAAGGGGGAGGTCATCGGCCTGACCGGCCTGCTGGGCTCCGGCCGCAGCGAGCTGGCCCGGTCCATCTACGGCGCGGACAAGGCCCAGACCGGCACCCTGAAGGTGGCCGGCAAGGAGGCCAAGATCGGCCAGCCCTTGGACGCCATGAACCTGGGCATGGGCCTGCTGCCCGACGACCGGAAGGCGGAGGGCATCATCGGGGAGCTGTCCGTCCGGGAGAACATCATCCTGGCCATGCAGGCCAAGCGGGGCATGTTCCGCCAGCTCTCCCGGGCCAAGCAGGAGGAGATTGCCGACGAGTACATCAAGCTCCTCCAGATCAAGACCGCCACCCGGGAGACCCCTATCAAGCAGCTGTCCGGCGGCAACCAGCAGAAGGCCATCCTGGCCCGCTGGCTGGCCACCGACCCGGACTTCCTCATCCTTGACGAGCCCACCCGCGGCATTGATATCGGGACCAAAACAGAGATCCAAAAGCTGATCATCCAGCTGTCCCAGCAGGGGAAGAGCATCATGTTCATTTCCTCGGAAATTGAGGAGATGCTCCGCACCTGCAACCGCATGGCAGTCCTGAGGGACGGCGCCAAGGTGGGGGAGCTGGACGGCGAGCTGACCCAGGAGCGGGTCATGGCCGCCATTGCGGGAGGTGCTGATCATGACTAAGAAAAAGCTGACCCAGAACCCCCTCTTCCTGCCCCTGATGTGCGTAGTGCTGGTGCTGGCTGTCAATGTGGTGTATGACATTGCACAGGGCAACGCCTTCTACGACTTTTTCCGCATTACGATGCAGAGCAGCTCCTCCGGCGAGCAGCTGCTTTCCGGCCGCCTGATCACCATTCTCAACCGGGGCAGTGAGGTGGCCATTCTGGCCATCGGCATGACCCTGGTGGTGTCCGCCTCCGCCGGGACCGATATTTCGGTGGGCTCTGTCATGTCCCTGTGCGCCTCCTTCTGCTGCATGCTTGTGGCCGGATTTGGGGTGTCCGCAGTCAACAGCGTGGAGGAGTTCGCGCGGCCCCTGGTTGTGGGACTGATCGGCGCACTGCTTATGGGCTGTCTGTGCGGGGCCTTCAACGGCACGCTGGTGGCCTATCTCAACATCCAGCCCATGGTGGCCACCCTGATCCTCTGGTCGGCGGCCCGGGCCATCGGCCTGCTTCTGTGCAATAACCTGATCGTTTACGTCCGTGTGGATGAGTTCGCTGTCTTCGGCGGCTATGTGGGCTTTATGCCCACTCCCATCATCATTGCCGCTGTCTGCGTTGCGGTGGTGTCGCTGGTGCTGAAGCATACAGCCATGGGGATGTATATTCAGTCTGTGGGCATCAATAAAAGGGCCAGCCGCATTGCCGGCCTGAACTCTAAGCGGATCATCTTTATGTGCTACATGCTGTGCGGTCTGTGCGCAGCCATCGCGGGCATCGTGGCGTCCTCCCGCATCACCAGTGCCGACTCCAACAACATCGGCAATAACTTTGAGCTGGACGCCATCCTGGCGGTGGCCCTGGGGGGCAACAGCCTGGGCGGCGGAAAGTTCAATCTGGCCGGCTCGATCATCGGCGCTTACACCATCCAGGCCATTACCACCACGATGTATAACCTCGGCGTGTCCAGCGCGGTAACGCCGGTGTTCAAGGCCATTGTCGTCATTGCCATTGTGGCGATCCAGGCTCCGCCTGTCAAGGCTTGGGTGCATAAGCACCTGACCAGCAAGTCCACCGGAAAGGAGGCGGCCCGCGCATGAAACCGGCAAACGCTGTGAAAGAGCGCAAACAGATGAACGGCAACACGCTGCTGCTGCTCATTACCATTGTGCTGTTCTTCGTTCTCTACGCAGGGGGCTGCGTCATTTATGGAAGTAAGGGCTTTACGAACCTGCAGACCTTCCTGAACATCCTGATCAGCAACGCGGGCCTGATCTGCGTGGCCTGCGGCATGACCTGTGTGATGCTCACCGGCGGCATCGACATCTCGGTGGGCTCGCTGGTGGCGCTGGACTGCATGCTGCTGGCCTACGGCATGGGAGAGTGGCATATGAGCGCCCCCGTGATGTGCCTGATCGTGCTGGTGGTGGGCCTTGTTTTCGGCATGGTCCAGGGCTTCTGTGTGGGCTATCTGGAGATCCAGCCCTTCATCGTGTCCATGGCGGGCATGTTCTTCGCCCGGGGCATGACGGCGGTGATCTCCACCAACCAGCTGTCCATCACCCAGGAGACCAACGCCACCTTCTACAGCTGGGCCAACTGGCGGCTCAACCTCCCCTTCGGCGGGGTGCCCAACCGGAAGGGCGTGCTCATCATGCCCTATCTGCGGGTGGGCGTGCTCATCGCGCTGGTGGTGCTGGTAGTCATCTTCCTGGTGCTGCGGTATACCAAGTTCGGCCGCTCCCTTTACGCCGTGGGCGGCAGCGAGCAGTCGGCGGCCATGATGGGCCTGAATGTGAAGCAGACCAAGATGAAAGCCTACATCCTGTCCTCCTTCCTGTGCTCCATCGGGGGCATCTGCTACTGCCTGAACACCCAGGCGGCCAGCGTTTCCCAGGCCACCGGACTGGAGATGTCTGCCATCGCCTCTTCCGTCATCGGCGGCACCCTGCTGACCGGCGGCGTGGGCAACGTGATCGGCTCCTTCTTCGGTGTGCTCATCAACGGCACCATCTCCTCCATCGTCCAGTTCAACGGCAAGCTGGCCTCCTCCTGGCCCAACATCCTCACCGCCGCTCTGCTGTGCTTCTTCATCGTGCTCCAGAGTGTGTTTGCCTTCCTGAAGGAAAAGAAAAAGTAAGGGAGAACGGGATATGTCTGAACATCGCACCTGCTTAGGGCTGGAGCTGGGCTCCACCCGCATCAAGGCCGTCACCATCGACGGCTCCTTCCGGCCTGTCTCCTCCGGGGACTACACCTGGGCCTCCACCTACGAAAACGGGGTATGGACCTACTCCATGGACGAGGTGTGGACCGGCCTGAAGTCCGCCCTGTCCAAGGTGGAACACCGGGAAGCCATTGCCGCCGCCGGGGTGTCCGCCATGATGCACGGCTACCTGGCCTTCGACAAGGACTGGAATCTGCTGGTTCCCTTCCGCACCTGGCAGAACACCATCACCGGCCCCGCTGCGGCGGAGCTGACCCGGCTCTTCGGCTTCAACATCCCCCAGCGGTGGTCCATCGCCCACCTGTATCAGGCCATCCTGAATCAGGAGGAGCACGTCCCCCAGGTGGCCCACATCACTACCCTGGCGGGGTACATCCACTATAGACTCACCGGCGTGAACGCGGTGGGCATCGGGGAAGCCAGCGGGATGTTCCCCATCGACAGCGGGGCGCTGGACTACGACGCGGCCATGATGGCCAAGTTCAACGCCCTCCCCGCCGTCCAGGCCCAGCCCTGGAAGCTGGAGGAGCTGTTGCCCAAGGTGCTGACGGCCGGAGAGGATGCGGGAACGCTCACCGAGGCCGGCTCCGCCCTGCTGGCCGGCCTGCTCCCCGCCGGAATCCCCTTCGCCCCCGCCGAGGGGGACGCAGGCACCGGCATGACCGCCACCAACGCCGTGGCCCCCCGGACGGGCAACGTGTCCGCCGGGACCTCCATCTTCTCCATGGTGGTGCTGGAGCGCCCTCTGGAGAAGGTCTACGAGGAAATTGACCTGGTGACCACCCCCACCGGGGCCCCGGTGGCCATGGTCCACTGCAACAACTGCACCAACGACACCAACGCCTGGGTGAATGTCCTGAACGAGACCGCCCAGCTCTTTGGAGCGGAGCCCGATGCAGGGACGCTGTATACCAGGCTCTATGAAAAAAGCCTGGAGGGCGACCTGGACTGCGGCGGCGTGCTGGTGTGCAACTATCTGGCAGGGGAGGGGGTCACCCACATGGACGCAGGCCGTCCTCTGGTGGTCCGCACCCCGGAGACCAAATTCACCCTGGCCAACTTCTTCCGCTCCCAACTCTACTCCACCATGGCCACGCTGAAGATCGGCATGGATATCCTGGCGGAGGAGGGGGTGGCCATCGACTCCCTCACCGGCCACGGCGGGCTGTTCAAGACCCCTGTGGTGGGCCAGAGCTACATGGCCGCCGCCTGCAGCGCCCCGGTCACCTGCATGGAGACCGCCGGGGAGGGCGGACCCTACGGCATGGCCCTGCTGGCCTCCTACCGGCTGAACCGGGCAGGCGGGGAGAGTCTGGAGAAATTCCTGTCCGGCAAGGTGTTTGCCGGAGCGTCCGGCTCCACCATCCAGCCCGACCCCGCCGCTGTGGAGGGCTTCAATACCTATATCCGGCGGTACAAGGCCCTGCTTGAGATGGAAAAAACCGCTGTGGAAAAACTGTAAGGAGGAACTTTTTATGAATTACTCGTTCTGGTTTGTGGTGGGCAGTCAGTTCCTGTACGGCCCCGAGGTGCTGGAGACGGTGGCCGCCCGGGCCCAGGAGATGGCGGATGAGCTGTCCAAGGCCCTGCCCTTCCCTCTGATCTACAAGGTGACCGCCAAGACCAACAAGGAGATCGCCAGCGTGGTCAAGGAGGCCAACTACGACGATTCCTGCGCCGGAATCATCACCTGGTGCCACACCTTCTCCCCCTCCAAGATGTGGATCAACGGCTTTGCCAATCTCCAGAAGCCCTACTGCCACTTTGTCACCCAGTACAACCGTGCCATCCCCAACGAGGAGATCGACATGGACTTCATGAACCTGAACCAGGCCGCCCACGGCGACCGGGAGCACGGCTTCATCGCCGCCCGGCTGCGGATGTCCCGAAAGGTCATCGCCGGCCACTGGCAGGACGAGGCCGTCCGGGAGCGCATCGGCAGCTGGATGAAGGCCGCCGTGGGGGTGGCCGTATCCAGGGGCTTGAAAGTGATGCGGTTTGGTGATAATATGAGAGAGGTGGCCGTCACCGAGGGCGACAAGGTGGAGGTCCAGACCAAGCTGGGCTGGCAGGTGAACACCTGGGCCGTGGGCGACCTGGTCAAGGTGATGGATCAGGTCACCGACGCCGAGATCGACGCCCTCATGGACACCTACAAGGCCAGTTACGACATTGCTACCGACAAGATCGACCACATCCGCTATCAGGCCCGGGAGGAGATTGCCATCAAGAAGATGATGGACGCCGAGGGCTGCAAAGCCTTCTCCAACACCTTCCAGGACCTGTACGGCATGGAACAGCTGCCCGGTCTGGCCAGCCAGCACCTGATGGCTCAGGGCTACGGCTACGGCGGCGAGGGCGACTGGAAGGTGGCTGCCATGACCGCCATTATGAAGGCTATGGGCGAGGGGGGCAACGGCTGCTCCCTGTTCATGGAGGACTACACCTATAACCTGGAGCCCGGCAAGGAGTATTCCCTGGGCGCCCATATGCTGGAGGTCTGCCCCTGCTGCGCCGCCGGAAAGCCCCGCATTGAGACCCACCACCTGGGCATCGGCATGAACGAGAAGGACCCTGCCCGCCTGGTCTTCGAGGGCAAGGAGGGGGACGCCATCGTGGTCAGCCTCATCGACATGGGGGGACGCCTGCGCCTGATCTGCCAGGATATCCACTGCGTCAAGCCCATCCTGCCCATGCCCAATCTGCCCGTGGCCCGGGTGATGTGGCAGGCGGAGCCCTCTCTCACCACCGGCGTGGAGTGCTGGATCACCGCCGGCGGCGCCCACCACACCGTCCTCAGCTACGACGTCACCGCCGAGCAGATGAAGGACTGGGCCAACATGCTGGACATCGAGTTTGTCCACATCACCAAGGATACCACCGTAGAGTCCCTGGAGCATGACCTGTTCCTGTCCGATCTGGCCTGGAAGCTGAAGTAAAAAGCCCCCGCTGAGGGGGCCTGAGAGGAGGAAGATCATGTTAGAAGCACTCAAGCAGGAGGTCCTGGAGGCCAACCTCCTTCTGCCCAAGTACGATCTGGTTACCTTCACCTGGGGCAACGTGTCCGGCGTGGACCGGGATCAGGGCCTGATGGTCATCAAGCCCTCCGGGGTGGAGTACGACGGCATGACCGCTGGAGACATGGTGGTGGTCAGCCTGGAGAGCGGCGAGCGGGTGGAGGGCAAATGGAAGCCCTCCAGCGACACCAAAACCCATCTGGAGCTTTACAGAGCCTTTCCCGGGGTGGGAGGCATCGTCCACACCCACAGCCCCCACGCGGTGGCCTGGGCCCAGGCCGGAGAGGACATCCCCTGCTTCGGCACCACCCACGCCGACTACTTCTACGGCTCCATCCCCTGCGCCCGCCATCTGACCCAGGGGGAGCTGGAGGAGGACTATGAGAAAAACACCGGCGTCATCATTGTGGACACCTTCCGGGAGCGGTGCATCGAGCCCAAGGCCGTCCCCGGCGTGATCTGCGCCAGCCACGGCCCCTTTACCTGGGGCAAGGACCCGGCCCAGGCGGTGTACCACGCGGTGGTGCTGGAGGAGGTAGCTAAGATGGCCATCCTCACCCGGCAGGTGCGGGCCGCCGCCGGCCCCGCCCCCCAGCGTTATCAGGATAAGCACTATTTCCGCAAGCACGGCCCCGGCGCCTACTACGGACAGGGCTGAACACAGAGCATCCCCCGGCCTTTGGCCGGGGGATGCTTCGTTTTGGTCAATAGGGCCGCTGGCTGATGAACTCCTGGGTCAGGTCCTCCGGCGTGAACAGGCGCTCCTGGGCGTAGTAGTGTTTGTCCGGTGTGCCGCCCGCCTGCAGGGTTTGAATGACCTTCTCCACCAGGGGACCGGCCAGAGGGTCGCACTCCACCTCCAGGGAAATCTTCCCCTCCAGGCAGTAGGTCAGCCCCTGACGGGTGGCGTCGAAGGAGACAATGAGCACCCCTCCCTCGCCGCAGCGGTAGCCGCGCTCCTCCAGCGCCTGGATGGCCCCAAAGGCGGCGTTGTCGTTCTCGCAGTAGACGGCGTGGATCTCTGGCCGCTCGCTTTGGCTGTCCAGCCACTGGCAGGTGACCTCGTAGGTCTTGGCCTGGGTGAAGTCGCCGTCCAGCTGAGCCAGGAGGGTCCAGTTTTCATGGGTCTGGACGGCCTGCTCCAGACCGGCGCTCCGGCCCAGCTGGGCGCTGGACCCTAAGGTGCCCTGGATGTGCAGGATGTTGACCGGTCCGTTCGCGTCCTGGAAGGTCTCCTCCAGCCAGGCCGCGGCCTGCTCTCCCTCCCAGCAGAAGTCGGAGCCCACGTGGGCGGCATAGAGGCTGTCGTCCGCCACCTCAATGGTGCGGTCCACCAAAATGACGGGAATCCCCGCCGCCTTGGCCTCCTGAAGCACCGAGTCCCAGCCGGTGACGCACAGGGGCATGAGGAGGATGCAGTCCACCTGCTGCTGGATGAACTTGCGGATGGCGGTGATCTGGTTCTCCTGCTTCTGGCGGGCGTCCTCAAAGAGGAGGTGATAGCCCGCCTCCTCAGAGAACACGGAGCGGATGGATTCGGTGTTGGCCACCCGGAAGCCGGACTCCGACCCTACCTGACTGACCCCGATGACCAGGAGCTCAGGGGGGATCTCCGACTCTGGCTGTCCGGACTGCCGGAGGCCGCAGGAGGCCAGCAGGAACAGGCACAGGAGCAGGGAAACAAGCTGTTTCATACCGGGTCCTCCTTTCTCCAGGGGATGCGGACGCTGATGGTGGTGCCGATCCCCTCCTGACTGGAGATGGAAAGGCCATAGGGCGGGCCGAAGAAGAGCCGCACCCGTTCGTGGACGGTGGACAGGCCGAACCCGACCCGCTCCCCCTGCTCCATGGCGCGGGTCAGCTCCTCCCGCCGCTCCGGGGACATGCCCACGCCGTCGTCGGTGACCTGGAGGAGAATGTCATCCCCCTCGGCCCGGCCCACCACGTAGATGTGGCCCAGTCCCCGCTTCAGCTTGATGCCGTGGTACAGGGCGTTCTCCACCAGGGGCTGGAGGGTGAGCTTGGGCAGGGAGACGTCCTTCAGCTCCGGCGCGATGTTGACGGTGTACCGCATGATGTCCCGGTATCGGGCCTGCTGGATCTGCAGGTAGCTGCATACGTGCTGCTCCTCCTCCCGGAGGGTGATGACGTCCTCCCCCCGGCTCAGGGAGTGGCGGAAAAAGGAGGACAGGTTGGACACCATCTCCACCGCCTCCTCCGTCTTCTCCGCCTCGATGAGCCAGATGATGGTGTCCATGGTGTTGTAGAGAAAGTGGGGGTTGATCTGGGCCTGGATCAAGGCCAGCTCGGCCCGGCGCAGGCTCTCCTGATTCCGGGAGGTCTCCTGGATCTGCCGGTTCAGGCGGCCTACCATCTGCTCAAAGCCCTCGCTGAGGGTGCGGATCTCATACTCCTCCGACCGGATGGGCTCCCGCTCCTCCAGGTCGCCGCTGCCGATGCCCGCCACCCGGGTGCACAGGGCGGCGATGGGCCGGGTGATGGACCGGCCCAGCCGGGCGGCCCTCCAGGAGAAGAACAGCACCAGCAGGGCGGTGCAGGCGGCGATCAGCAGAAAATCAGCCACCAGCTGGCGGCCGGTCTGGGCCTGGAGGGCGTTGAGATGCACCGCCTCGTAGTAGAGGTAGTTGTACATATACTCCTGGATGAGGGAGGTGAGGACGTAGATATTGTTTTCCAGCTGGTTCTGGCGCTCGTCGTAGCTGCCGGTGTCCCGGAGCTCGTAGATTTTCTCCTCCAGGTTCTGGCACAGGCTGAGCACGCTGGAGATGGCCATGCGGCTGTCCTTCTCCGTGGTGGAGGACAGCAGATCCCGGGCCAGCTGCTGGGCGGCCCGGACCTCCTCCAGCGGGAGGCCGTCGGAATACTGGCTCTCGATCAGGTAGTAGTACATTTTCAGGTCGATGGCCGCCTTAAAGTCCTGGTTGAATTCCGAGGCGGTGGTCACATTGTACAGCAGGTCCTTGTAGCGGCTGTTGTACCGGGCCATCATGGAGAAGGCGGCGGCCAGGATCAGGGCGGCCAGCAGCACAAAGGTGAGGATCAGCCCCCGGAGCCGGTGCTGGATGGAGGAGGGACGGTTCATGTGCGCCGTCCTCCTCCCGCCCGGTAGCCGCGGGGGGTGCAGCCCTGCGTCTTTTTGAAGAGGAAGGAGAAGTAGTGGGGGTCCCGGTACCCCACGGCGAAGGCGATCTCTCCGGAGCGTTTGTCGGTGGAGCGCAGCAGCTCGCGGGCCTTTTCCATGCGCTTGCCGGTGACATACTCGGTAAAGGTGACCCCCATCTCCTGGCTGAAGACGGCGGAGAGGTAGTTGGCGCTGATGTTGATCTCCCGGGCCACCAGGTTGAGGGAGAGGGTGTCGTCGGTGAAGTGGTTGTCGATGTAGTCCACCGCCTGGCCGATGAGGGAGCCGTACTGGTTGCTGGAGGCCCGGTCCCGCAGGGTGAGGGCCTGGAAGAGGACCTGGGTGAGGTAGTGCTTCAGGTCCGCCTGGGTGACGTTCTGGCCGGTGAGCTCCAGGCAGTCCAGCAGGGCGAGGAACTCCTCCTGGCTGACGCCCAGGCCGGCAACGTATTCGGTGGCGGTGAAGCGGACGCTGAGCATCAGAAACTGGCAGAAGGGCTGGGAGCCCAGAGCCTGGGCCACGCTGAGGAGGAACTCGTCCACACAGCTGGGGATCTCCTCGGCAGCGGCGGACTGGAGCAGACCCTGCCAGATGGAGGGGTTGACCTTAGCGGGGTCCAGGCCGGCCAGATTGTCCCCGCCGTCCTGCTGGGTGAGGAAGCCCACCGTCTCGGAGGACAAAATGTGCTGCCGGGGCAGGATGTACCGGCAGGACCACAGGCGGGAGACCTCCTCAAAGCAGACGGGCAGGGCGCTGAGCCGCTGGGTGGGGGCGCCGATGGCCAGCGACCAGTTCTGGTCGGGGGCGCAGGACTCGTATTGGTCCCGCACGGTGTCGACACACCGGCGGATGCAGCCATCCATCTTGTCCTTGTCCGCCTTGATCAGGACCACGTAGGTGTTCAGATTCCACCTCAGCAGTAAGTATTCCGGATACTTCATAAAATGCTCCAGCAGGGCGTCCCGGACCCGAGCGGCGGGCTCGGAGTAGACCTCGGACACGCCGGTCCCCTTGGGCAGGATGGAGAACAGGGCGATGGTGTAGCACTGGGCCCGCAGGTCCAGGTCCAGCTTGGCGGCCTCCTCGTAGATCTGCTGGACGGTGAGCTGTCCCCCCACCACCCGCTCGAAGAAGCGGCGGCGGGCGTACTGCTCATACTCCTGAGCCTCCTGGTGGAATTGGGCCAGATAATTGTGCTGCTCCCCCTCAATCTTCTCCTTTACCTCGGCCAGCACGCCCATCAGGCTGTTTTTGGTGATGGGCTTCAGCAAAAAACGCTCCACCCCGATGTCGATGGCCTGTCGGGCGTACTCGAAGTCGTCATAGCCGGAGATGATGATGATTTTCACGTTGGGAAACTCCCGCAGGACCAGACGGCTCAGGTCCAGGCCGTCCATAAAGGGCATGCGGATGTCGGTGATCAGCACATCCGGCTTGGCCTGGCGGATGAGGGGCAGGGCCATCTCCCCGTCCCCCGCCTCTCCGGCGAACTCGTAGCCGCACTGCGCCCAGGGGACCGTGTCCCGAAGCGTCTCGCGGATGGTGCTCTCGTCTTCCACTAAAAATACACGCAGCATGGGGGCACCTCCCTATCTATAGTGTGTCCCATTATACCGCAGAACCCTTGAAACAGCAAGGAAAATCGAAGGCTTGCAATTCTTTCCCGGACCGCTATAATACAGATAGACAGGGATCTGGAAGGAGTGTGTGTATGAGCAGATTTTTAAATGTGCTGATCTGTCCGCACCAGCGGCGCAAGCATGTCCAGGCGGAGCTGGAGCGGCTGAAGCCCGGCGTGGTCTATCTGGGCGAGCTGGACATGTCCCGGCTGGAGGTGCCCGAAATGGAGTGGGCGGAGCGGCGGGAGGGGGTGTTTGTCCGGTGGAGGCGGAGCATTTTGGATACCAGCGTGCCCCGCATCCTGTCCGGACGGCTGAACTGCGCCGTTCTGCTGGCCTACGTCCGCGATGACGCCATGTGGGGCTACGTCCTGTGCTACAAGGGCAGTCTGACGGATCAGTTTCAGACGGTCCCCGACGGTCTGCAGGACGGCTTTGGGGACAACGCCTCGCCGGAGCAGAGGGCGGCCCGTCTGGCCCAATACTTCCCCGCCGGCCGGGAGGATATTGTGGGGTACCTGACTCCCTGGACAGAGGCGGAGCGGGCGGGCGGCGGCCTGCCGGCCCACCCCGGCGACCGCCATCCCCGGGGGGACTGCTGGCAGCTGGAGGATTTTTTGAACAATCTGGTCCCCTGGGCCTATGACATGCTCACCTCCCGCCAGCTTGCCCCCACGAAGACGGCCCCGGTCCCGGACGCCTCCTCCCCGAAGGAGAACGCCCCGGACCGGGAGGGCGGACAGCGTCCGCCGGAGCGGGAGCCGGGACCGGAGACCTGCCTGCCCTTCCTCACCGGCGTCAAGGCGCTCTGTCGGGCTCCCTCCCGGCCCTGGGTGTACGGGCTGTTTCCCCAAAAGCGCCCCGCCCCGGAGACCATCCCCTGGGAGGGCTGGACCGTCCGGGAGCTGGAGGGGACGCTGGACCGGTTCTGCGGCGGAGAGCTGGACCGGCTGGAGCTGCATTTCGTCCTCCGGGGCGAGGGGGCCTATGTCCGCCGCCTCCGGAAGACGGTGTACCAGACCTTCCCCTTTACCCTGGCGCTGCTCCGAGAGCAGGACCGGTGCATGTGCATGGCCTTTGACGGGCAGGAGTCCGCCGTCTACCGGCTCATCGCGGACGTGAGGAGCTACATGGAGGTGGATACCAAGCTGCTGGCCAAGACGGTGTTCTGCGGCCAGACGGTGGAGGAGTATGTGGTCTTTCAGGAACCCTGCGCCGGGATTATCCGCCGGGAGGTCCTGTTTCTGCTGAGCCGCATCGACCATCGGGACGACGTTCTCAGCGCCATCCGCCGCAATGGAGTGTGGAGCTGTGAGGGCAACCTGGCCAACACCGACGCCGCCAGACGGCGGCACGAGGAGATCCGAGCCCTGTGGTGCATGGAATAAGGGAAACCCGCCTGGAGTATGCTCCAGGCGGGTTTTGTTACTCCAGATTCAGCTTATTTTCCAGAATCCAGCACACCACAGCCAGAAAGGCGGCGGCGGGAATGAGCATAATGGCGCTGGCGGTGAGCATGGAGCCGTAGGCGTTGACGGTAGCCATGTTCATCAGAGCCTGTACGAAGCGGACGGAGAACACCCGCCCATATATATTCACAATCAAGATATACAGTCCGATGAATACGGCCACGCTGATGAGCCGCCGGTGGCGGGAGAACAGGTGCCCCACGGCCATAGCCAGATACATGGACGCGATAAAGAGCACCAGCAGGGAGAGGATTACCAGGCAGAATTCCGCCAACAGGACCAGCACGCCGGGGTGCTTCATGACTCCATGGAAAATTCCCCGAAAAGCCTCCGACCAGAAGGAGAATTGTATCAGCTCAAGCCAGTTCACAGGGGCCATGATGAAGGGGGACAAAAGGGCCACCACCCCGCAACCTATCCAGGTGACGGTTCCGCAGATCAGCTTGGACAGCACCAGTTCCCAGGGCCGGACGGGGAGAGTATGCATCAAATAGCCCTCATTGCCCAGCAGTCCCTTGGAGAAGCGGTTGACCACAAAGATGACAGCGATGACGAACATGGCAGCCAGAACGGCTATAAAGGCGAAAATCGTAATGCCTGAGGCGGTGGTATCGCTGAGGCCGATAACGTGATCGTCCACATCCCAAAAAATACTAAACCGATTCACTAGGGCCAGCACCAGTGCCGCCCCCCAGATGAGGGAAAACTGCTTCCACATGGCCCGGAAGTCGTATTTTAACAGCTTAAACAGCATCAGAACTCCCCTCCTTCCATAGGCTCCGCCCGGAACATCTCCCGGAAAAGAGCGTCCACACTTTTGCCCTCCCGTTCCCGGATGTTATCCACCGTGTCGTGGAGGATGATTTTGCCCTCCTTCAGGAAGATGGCCTCGTCCAGCACCTTCTCCACGTCGGAGATCAGGTGGGTGGAGATCAGGACGGTGCCCTCCTCGTTGTAATTGGTGAGGATGGTGCGCAGGATGAAATCCCGGGCCGCCGGGTCCACCCCGGCGATGGGCTCATCCAGCAGGTAGAGCTTGGCCTTCCGGGCCATGACCAGCACCAGCTGCACCTTCTCCTTGGTGCCCTTGGACATGGCCTTCAGCCGGTCCCGGGGTTCCACTCCCAGGCTCTGGCACATGGCGAGGGCCTTCTCGTACTCAAAGTCGCTGTAAAAATCCTGAAACAGGTCGAACAGGTCGGTGGCCTTCATCCAATCGGCAAAGTACATCCGGTCGGGCAGGTAGCTGATGACCGATTTGGTGTAGGGCCCGATGGCGGAGCCGTCCACCGTCAACCAGCCGGTGGTGGGCTGGAGCAGGCCGCACAGCAGCTTGATGAGGGTGGTCTTGCCGCTGCCGTTGGGGCCCAGCAGGCCCACGATGCAACCCGGCCCCACCTCCAGGTCCACCCCCCGCAGAGCGGCCCGCAGGCCGTAGGACTTGTACAGTCCATGACATTCCATCAGATAGTCGCTCACTGAAATTCCTCCTTTAACAACTGGACCGCCTGCTCGCCGGTATAGCCCAGGGCGGCCATCGCCTCAAAATAGTCTCGGATCACCGCTTCCGCCTCCCGCAGGCGGGCCGCCTCCAGGGCCGCAACGTCCTGGGTGACCAGCCGGCCAGCGGTGCGGTCGGCCTTAGCCAGGTTCTCCTGCTCCAGCTGGACCAGGGCCCGCTGCATGGTGTTGGGGTTGACCCCTGCTTCCGCCGCCAGCTCCCGCACGGAGGGCAGCCGGCTCCCCGGCGGATAGACTCCGGCGATGATCTGCCGGGCCAGCTGCTGGCTGAGCTGGGGCCAAATGGGACGGCTGTCGTCCAGCGTCCAGGCCATGGTGGCGTCCCTCCCTTGTATTACTGTATTATGTATCTAATACAATAATACATCCTCAGCCCGTTGTCAACCCCCCTGGGCGAATTTTCTCCTGCCTGGAAACAGCATAAATACTATGTAGGCTATATCGTATTGTTTTTTCCAAAAAACCATGCTATACTGAGACCATATTCGTGCACCGAATGGATCGAAAGGAGAATGTTTCAGGATGAAAAAGAAAGCGGTATCCCTCATGCTGGCCCTAGCGGTGTGCCTGGGCCTGACTGTTTCTGCCTCAGCCTATGACATGGGTAAGGCGGGTGAAAGCATTATCCTCAGTACGGGGCAGTGGTGCACCGCTGCCGTTGATGCGAACGGTTCCCTGTGGATATGGGGACGAAATTATAGCGGCTACTTGGTCAACGGCTCCAAGGAGGATTCCCTTGTTCCAGTGAAGGTAATGGACAGCGTGGCGTCGGTCAGCTACGTAGGTTCCAACGCTGTTGTCCTCAAGACCGACGGCTCCATCTGGATGTGGGGGAACAACCAATCCGGCCAGCTGGGCAATGGCACCAAGACGGATTCCAGCACTCCGGTGAAGGTGATGGACGGCGTGACGACAGTGAGTGGCGGAGGCGGGTACACCGCCGCCATTAAGAGCGACGGCTCTCTATGGACGTGGGGATGGAACGGCACCGGCGCGCTGGGCAACGGCGGCAAGGGGAATGATCAGGGGGTCGGCATCGGTATCTCAACGGGTTCGGGGAGTTCGGAGGCCTTGTTTGGGCCGCCCCCCATCCAGACTGTCCCGATGAAGGTGATGGACAACGTGGTGGCAGTTGGTAGCGGGGGTTACCACACCGCCGCCATTAAGAGCGACGGCTCCCTGTGGACGTGGGGAGCAAATCACTGCGGTCATCTGGGCAACGGCTCCGTGGAACCTTCCGACATCCCAGTGAAGGTGATGGACAATATGGCGGCAGTTAGCTGCGGGACTGGTCACACTGCCGCCATCAAGAACGACGGCTCCCTGTGGATGTGGGGAGACAACCAATTTGGCCAGCTGGGTAATGGCGGTACAGGGAATGCAGAAGATAAAGATGGCCACACCATCCAGACTGTCCCGGTGAAAGTGATGGACAGCGTGGCGGCGGTGAGTTGCGGGTACAACCACACCGCCGTTGTCAAGAGCGATGGCTCCCTTTGGATGTGGGGGGACAATCATTACGGCCAGTTGGGCAACGGCTCCACGGAACGTTCCAACATCCCAGTGAAGGTGATGGACAACATAGCGGCGGTCAGCTGCGGGAACGACCACACCGTCGCTATCAAGACCGATGGCTCCCTCTGGGCATGGGGGTCAAACAAATTCGGCCAGCTGGGCAACGGCGGACAGGGAAATGCAATGCGAGGTGGGGGACCCGCTCAGACCGTTCCCGACCAAGTCACGGGGCTGGCCGCTTCTGTGTCTACCACTGCGCCTGAGCAACCGACAGGTGGCCTTCAAGTGAGTGACTGGGCCAAGGATCAGGTGAACGAGGCAATTTCCGCTGGGCTGGTGTCCGACAAGCTGGGGGCCGACTACCGGGTGAACATCACCCGGGCCCAGTTCGCCGCCACGGCGGTCAAGCTGTATGAGGCTATGAGCGGCCAGCGGGTCCCCGCCGCGGTGGCGAATCCCTTTGCCGACACCAATGACGCCGCCGTCCTCCAGGCCGCGGAGCTGGGCTTTGTCTACGGCGTCACCGAGGACACCTTTGCCCCCGAAGCCCTGGTGACCCGGGAGCAGGCGGCCTCCATGCTGTCCCGTGTGTACACCAAGCTGGGCGGCGAGATCCCCGCTGCCGGAGCGACCACCTTCGCGGACGACAGCGCCATCGGCGGCTGGGCCAGAGACGCGGTGGCCTTCATGTCCGGCAAGGGCATCGTCAGCGGCAGCGGCGGCAGCTTTGATCCCCAGGGCTCCGCCACCATCGAGCAGGCCCTGTCCATCGCCCTGCGGATGTACAAAAATTTGAAGTAATGGCAAAACAGGAGGGCCGCCCAGCCGGGCGGCCCTTTTTGCGTTTGTTCAGCTCAGCGGGATCTCATAGTCCCCCATGCGGATGGCGGTATAGCTGCCAATGTCGGTAATCAGCAGGAAGTGGAGGATGGTCGAGACCTCCTGCGGCTGCCCCTCGGGGCCGAAGCTGCCGCCGCCGCCGGTGACGCCCATCAGGCTGACGGCTTTCTCCGTGCCGTCCCGGGTGACCAGGCGGGTGTCCTTCACCATGTCCTCATAGTAGGGATAGCCCATGCCCTCCGCCTCCAGTGCCAGGGAGAAGGGGGACAGGGTGGCGGAAATTGTTACATCTCCCTCCTCCAGCCGGGCGGTGAGGGCCTGAGGCCCGTCGTAGGCGGGCTGGAAGGTGACAATGGCCGGGTGGCCGGTGACGGCGCTCCTGGTCCCGTCCTCGCGCTCCAGGATAGGCGGGGTGACCAAAACGGTGAGGGGCTGCTCATTCAGGCTCCAGCCGGTGTTGAAATCGTGGGTGTACAGCCAGGTAATGGTGTTGGTTGACTGGTCGTAGCCCTTTGTGCTGGCGCTGCCGCTGGAATTTCCGTTTCCGTCCTTGCTGTGGGTGAGGTCATAGGGGGCCAGAACGAAGTCCTCCCGGTCAAAGTAGTCGCCATAGGAGAGGTTCGTTGACCAGTCGTAGTCCTGCCAGAGGTGTTCCTCCACCGCCTTGAGCTCCTCCCAGGTATAGTCCCCGGTGCCGTAATATTTTACGGCGCCAGGGTAACTCAGCCGCTCCCCCTCCCCCGGAGAGAAGCCCTCGGGCAGCTGGTACTCCAGCAGGAGGTAGATGGTCCTGTCACTGCTCAGGGCCTGGGTGACGGTGAGGGACACATCGTCGCACACCGAGGTGACGTTTACCTCCTGGAACACCGCCCCGCCCAGGGCGGACAGGGCTGCGCCGGGCCCGAAGCGGCGGATGAACAGGGGGTCCCAGGTGGTGGTGGCGCCGGTTCCCAGCAGCAGGGCTGCCGCCAGCAGGACCGCCGCCGTCTTTTTTCGGAAGCCCCTGGGCTTGAAGGTCTTGCTCCGTTTTGGCCGGCCTGCCAGGACGTTTTCTTCCATCCGCTCCCGCAGCCCCTCCGGGGGGGTGCAGCGGTCCATTGCGTCGTGATACGGGTTCGTCATTCTGACCACTCCTTCCGCAGGGCCTCACGGCCCCGCTTCAGTCTCATTTTGATGGTGGGGACCGTCACGCCCAGCAGCCGCGCGATCTCCCGGACGGTGTACCCTTCGTAGTAGTAGAGATGGAGGGCGGTGCGCTGCTTTTCCGACAGGCAGGCGGCCTGCTCCAGCAGGGACAGATCCGCCGGGGGCAGCGGTACGTTGGCCGCCGCCTCCAGGGGCAGCTCCGACCGGCGACGGTGCCGCCATTCGTCCCGGCACAGGTTGATGGCCACCTGGAACAGCCAGTTCCGCTCGTGCTCCGGGGACTTGAATTGGGGCGCCTGGTACAGCCGCTTGATGAGGACGTCCTGCAGTACGTCCTCCGCATCCGCCTGATTTTTCATCTGCAGCAGGCAGAAGCGGTACAGTCTGGGGCCATATGCCTCCCAAACCTGAGCGAACAGCTCCTCGGCCTGAGTCATGGGACCATCTCCTTGTCTCTCTGTTTGTATTACGGCTGAGCGGGGCAAAAGGTAACGCGGGCGGCGAAAATTCTTTAAGGAATTTTAAGTTGTTTTCCTGGGAAATTGTGCTATACTATGACCGGATAAAAGCTGACCAGGAAAGGATGGACATCAGATTGGAGACATATGACGTTTTGGTGGCTGGAGCGGGCTACGCCGGCGCGGTATCCGCCCGGGCCCTGGCGGAGAAGGGGAAAAAGGTGCGGGTCTTTGAGCGCCGGGACCACATCGGCGGCAACGCCTACGACTGCCTGGACGGCCACGGGGTGCTGATTCACAAATACGGCCCCCACATCTTCCATACCAACGATAAAAAGGTTTTTGACTTCCTGTCCAGATTTACAGAGTGGCGGGACTATCAGCATCGGGTGGTGGCCAACATCCCCGACCCGGCTGGCGGCGGAAGGCCCGGCTGGCGGCTGCAATACCCCGTCCCCTTCAACCTCACCTCTCTGGAGACCGCTTTCGGTCCCGAGGAGGGCAAAAAGCTGGGGGATAAGCTCATCGCCGCCTACGGCGCGGAGAAAAAGGTCACCATTCTGGAGCTGCGGCAGAACCCGGACCCGGAGATTTCCGCCCTGGCGGATTACGTCTATGAGCACGTCTTCGTCCACTACACCATGAAGCAGTGGGGCCAGAAGCCGGAGGAGATCGACCCCAACACCACCGCCCGGGTGCCGGTGTTCCTCTCCCGGGACGACCGCTACTTCCAGGACAAGTACCAGGGTATGCCCCTGGAGGGCTACACCAAAATGTTCCAGCGGATGCTGGACCACCCCAACATCGAGGTTTTGCTGAACACCGACGTGCGGCAGTACCTGTCCCTGGAGGAGTACGACATTTTCCTCCGGGGCGCGGGGATGCCCCTGTCCGTCCCCCTGATCTATACCGGCCCTCTGGACGAGTTCTTTGGCCTGTGCTACGGCCGTCTGCCCTACCGGACCCTGGACTTTGTTTTCGAGACCTGGCAGGACCGGGACCACCGCGCCCCCGGCATGCCCTACCCCGATCCGGACCACCCCCTCCGGGGAGGCGGCTTCTACCAGACCCACGGCACCGTTAACTACACGGTGGACGAGGACTTCACCCGCATTACCGAGTTTAAGCGCCTCACCGGCCAGGACCTGCCCGGCGTGACTACCATCGTGAAGGAGTACTCCCGCCCCTACATCGGTGCCCCCCAGGAGACCCCCTACTACGCCATCATCAACCCCGAGAACAACGCCCTGTACGCCAAATACAAGGCGGAGGCGGACAAAAAACAGCAGCTTTACCTGCTGGGCCGTCTGGCCGAATATAAGTACTACAACATGGACGCCATCGCCGCTCGGGCTCTGGAGTTGGCGGAGCGGCTGGCGTAAAGGAGAGAACGACCAATGGAAAAGCTGATTACTTTCGCCGTCCCCTGCTACAACTCGGCGGCCTACATGGAGCACTGCGTAGACACCTTGCTCCAGGGCGGGGACGACATCGAGATTATCCTGGTGGACGACGGCTCCACCAAGGACGACACCCCCGCCATCTGCGACCGCTACGCCGAGCAGTACCCGGAGATCGTCCGGGCCATCCACCAGGAGAACGGCGGCCACGGCGAGGGGGTGAACCAGGGCATCCGCAACGCCCAGGGCATTTATTATAAGGTGGTGGACTCCGACGACTGGCTGGATGTGGACGCGCTGCACCAGGTGCTGGACAAGCTGCGCCAGTTTGTCCGGGACGGCAAGCCGGTGGACCTGATGATTGCCAACTACGTCTACGAGCACGTGGAGGACAACACCCAGCGGGCGGTGCACTACCGAAATGTGTTCCCGGTGGGCCGGGTGTTCAACTGGAAGCACATCGGCCGCTTTAAGCCGGGGCAGTATCTGCTGATGCACAGCGTCATCTACCGCACTCAGATTCTGAGGGACTGCCAGCTGGAGCTGCCAAAGCACACCTTCTATGTGGATAACATCTTTGTGTATGAGCCTCTGCCCCTGGTGCGCAACCTCTACTATATGGATGTGGACCTGTACCGCTACTTCATCGGCCGGGCGGACCAGAGCGTGAACGAGAGCGTGATGATGGGCCGGGTGGACCAGCAGCTCCGGGTGAACTACCATATGATCGACTGCTGGAATCTCCGCTTTGTGGCCAAACAGAACAAAAAGCTGGCCCGGTATATGTACAACTATCTGGCCATTATGATGACCATTTCCTCCATTTTCCTCACCATGGAGGGCAGCCCCGAGTCGTTGGGCAAGCGGACCCAGCTGTGGGAGTATCTGCGGACGGTGGACAAGGGGCTTTACACCAGGATGCGCTACTTTGCCGTCCCCGCCGCCACCAATCTGCCCACCGCGCCGGGACGGAGGTTGTCCGTGGCCCTGTACCGGATTGCGCAGAAGATTTATAAGTTCAACTGACGGAGGCGGGGGAATATGAAAAAGTTTCAGCTCAAATGGCCCTGGAACTGGCTGCTGTACGGCGTTGCCTTTTTGATCGCGGGGAGGATGATCGGCTATCTGTGGGCCGCGCTGATTCTGGTGGCCTGTGGAGCGACAAGAAAGGCCAAAAGCGCCCCGGAGGGCAGCTACTGTCTGGACCGGACCCGGAAGGGGCTGGCTAAGCTGTTCTGGGCGCTGCTGTATCTGTTCTTCGGTTTTGCCGGGGGCGTGTGCTTCTATATGCAGATGCAGGAGGACCGCTCCTTATGGGAGCTGAAAGACTGGGCTTTTACCATATTCACCGCAGTGTTGTGCCTGGGCGGTACGGCCCTGGGCCTTGCCGAGGCCTATACCGATCTGCGGGATGCCTTCTGCCCGGCAAAGAGCAAGCTGGCCAAATCCATCCGTTCCCAGCTGCCCTACCCGGAGGAGGCTCCTCCGGTGGAGGAGCTGTTTGCCATGGTGGACAAGGATATCCGGGAGAACGGCCAGTGGTTTGACCGGGTGGCCATTGGGAAGGAGTGGGTCTTCGGTGACGAGGTCACCTCCATTGCCCGCATCCGGGGGGTATTCCTCCGGGACGAGATCAGGACCCACTACAGCAACAACCGCCGGCGCACCACCCGCATCCTGGAGCTATGGATTGTGGACGACCGCCGGCAGATTCAGGTGACCACCCTCCACAAGCCTGCCGAGCTGAAGGCGGCGGTGGACTGTCTGCGCCTGCGGATGCCCGAGGCTTTCTTTGACGATTACAAAAATATGTCCAGCTTTACCGACCAGACGGAGGAGGAGTGGCAGGCTACCAACCGCTCTGTGCTCCGCCGTCAGGATCAGCGGCTGTCCCGGCAGGAGGAGCAGGCCCGGAGCCGCGCCGGGAACAACCCCGATTTTGTGCTCATCGATCTGAACGGCCAGCGGACCTCCCGCTTTGACCGGCGGACGGTGGAGGATCAGCTCACCGGCCTGAAGCGTCCGGGCCAGCGCTTCGAGCTGGAGCCGGTGGACCTGCTCCCGATGCCGGGGCTGAACGGAGCCAGCTTCTCCCGCCTGTCCGCAGGGATCTCCAACACGGGGCTGACCCTGGTGGTCACCCTGAAGCTGGCCGGCGGCGCCTATCAGGCCCTGGCCAAGCCGGTGGGGGAGCCGGAGGCGTGGGAAGCCTTCGCCGGTCTGCTGGAGCGGAAGCGGGTCCCGGACGTGGCGGGCTGGCAGCTCCTCCAGGGGGCGGAGACGCCCCGGTCCCAGGCCCGGGCCAGACTGTCCATCAGCGACCGCACCGGCGCCACCCGGGATTACGACAGTTTCACCCGCCGGGATGTGGAGCTGGCCGGGGAGGGTCTGGCCAGCGGAAAATATACGGTGGTGGCCCTGTTCGCCGGGCCCCGGTACCTCTACTTAAAGGCAGGAGACAAGCTGGACGGGCGGGTCACCGTCAACGCCAGCCGTCCCGACCCGGATCTGCTCCGGGTCTTTGAGACCAAGTGTACCAGCCGGCAGGCCCAGGAGTGGCTGCTCCAGATGTCGGAGGGCACCTTTGACCCCGATTTTTCCCAGTGGAAGGACATTACCAAACAGCTGGAGAAGAAACAATAAGAATGGAAAGGAATGGAGATCCAGTATGGGCAAGTATTTCAGCGACACAGTAGACAACGCCATCGAGGCCATTTACTATACGTATGACAAGGAGCGGGCGGCAGCGTGCCTCCAGTCTCTGGCCGATGCCTCCAACGCCGGGGACGGCGACGCCAGCTACATATTGTCCCGATGCACCTCGGGACCGCAGTACAGCTGGAAGTACCACCCCTTCCAGGAGAACGATGAGGTGACGGAGCAGCTGATCCGCAAGAGCATCCTCCAGGGCAGCGCCATGGGGGTGCTGGGCGCCATGCGGTGCGGGATGCTCACGCCGGAGATGGAGGAGGCCATGCCCTTCGCTACGCTGAAGGAGGCGTGGAACACGGTGTACGAGAAGGCCCAGGCGGGCTGCCTGTTCGCCATGAATATGATCGGCAACACCTACTTCTGGCTGGACGTGGTGCGCATCGAGGGGAAGGGCCCCAACGATTTTCCCAGCAAGGAGGCCTTTGGCCAGTGGCTGCGGGAAAGCGAGCTGAAGTGCATTCCCTGGTTTGAGAAGGCCTTCCGGGGCGGCATGGGCTTCGCCGGCCGGAACCTGTATAACCTGTACAACGACGGGGATGACGGCACCTTTCCGCCGGACAAGGCCAAGGCGCTGGAGCTGGCCAAGCTGGGGGCCGAGCTGGGCTACCCCAACTGGCAGGAGCAGTACGCGATCCTCATCGAAAAGGAGGACGGGCGGGCCCAGGAGGCGCTGGACCTGTATTTTGCCGCCGCCAAGCAGGGGCAGCTGAACGCCTGGTACAACGTGGGCAAGGCGTTTATGGAGGGCAAGATCGTGCCCAAGGACTGCCCCCGGGCGATGGAGTGCTTTGAGCTGGGCCTGGAGGACCCCAACGCCATTGGCTGCGCCAATCTGGCAGGGAAGCTGCTGTACCTGGGGCAGGACGGCGTCCCGCAGGACTATGGCCGGGCGGTTCAGCTGTTTGAGCGGGCCCACGCCCTGAAGAACACCTGGGGCAACGATATGCTGGGCAGCTGCTACCTTTTTGGGTACGGCTGCCAGAAGGACCCCGCCCGGGCCCTCCAGCTGTTCCAGGAGGTGGACTACAGCACGAACCTGCTCAACTACGGCCTGGGCACCATCTATACCCAGGGCCTGAGCGTCCCGGAGGACATCAAGAAGGGCGTGGAGTATTTTCAGAAATGCAGGAATTACGCGCCCGCCCAGGAGGCTTTGCTGAACTTTAAAAAGACCCTCTTTGGCAAGTGGGTCCGGAGATGAACCCGCGGCCCCTCCCTTTAGGGGGAGGGGCTTTTGCACGGCTGTTTAAAAAGTCCACAAAGGGCCCCCTCCGAACTGGGGAAAAACTGCCGGATTTTTTCAAAAAAAGGCTTGACACACACGGGCGGGTGTAGTATGATAACGGAGCGTCTGACAGGGCGCAGTCTGCGATGATGCGGGAGATTGCTCCAAAAAGGAGGTAACTTCCGCGGAGTATGTCCGACAGATCGGGCGGCTGAGCGAGGTCCGTACAGGGGCGTATATCGCCTGGTACGGGGAGAACCGGCCCTTTTGCGCCGGTTTTTTCGTGGCCGGGAGTGATACGCACGAAAGCGTGTACAAACGTCGCTCACCGTACGGAGGACGAGCAAGCCCCTGAAAAACACTCAACTTCGTATGAATCAAGGAGGAAACAACCAATGGCAGCTCAGAAAGAAATGATCCGCATCCGCCTCAAGGCCTATGACCACCAGCTCATCGACCAGAGCGCCGAGAAGATCGTGGAGACCGCCAAGCGCACCGGCGCCAACGTCTCCGGCCCCATTCCCCTGCCCACCAAGAAGGAAGTGGTCACCATCCTGCGGGCCGTCCACAAGTATAAGGACAGCCGCGAGCAGTTTGAGCGCCGCATCCACAAGCGCCTCATCGACGTAGTCAAGCCCTCCTCCAAGACGGTGGAGGCCCTGATGAGCCTGGAGCTCCCCGCCGGTGTAGAGATCGAGATCAAGCTGTAAGCCCCCCCACGCATTTCCCTTTGTTGTACCCGCGGTCCGTCGCGTTTTGAGACGGACGGGTCAAGTCGCCGGAGCAATGGCCCCAGCCCAATGGGAGCCAACTACGCCGACCAATAACCTTTAATTAGGAGGAAAATCCCCAATGGAGAAAGCGATCATCGGCAAAAAGATCGGCATGACCCAGATCTTCGATGAAGCCGGCCGGGTGGTGCCCGTCACCCTGATCCAGGCCGGCCCCTGCACCGTAGTGCAGAAGAAGACCGCCGAGAAGGATGGCTACGAGGCCATCCAGCTGGGTTTCCAGGAGATCCCCGAGCGCAAGCTCACCAAGCCGGAGCTGGGCCATCAGAAGAAGGCCGGCCTCACCGAGTACAAGCGGGTCCTGAAGGAGTTCCCTCTGAAGGACTGCTCCAAGTATGAGGTGGGCGACGTGCTCACCGCCAACGTCTTCGCCGCCGGCGATTACGTGGACGTGACCGGCACCAGCAAGGGCCACGGCTTCCAGGGCGTGGTCAAGCGCCACGGAGCGGCCGTCAAGCGCAACACCCACGGCGGCGGCCCCGTTCACCGCCATCAGGGTTCCCTGGGCGCCGGCACCACCCCCGGCCACATCGCCAAGGGCCGCGACGGCGCCGGCCAGATGGGCAACGTGCAGGTCACCGTCGTCAAGCTGGACGTGGTCCAGGTGGACGAGGAGCTGGGCCTGATCGCGGTCCGGGGCGCCATCCCCGGCCCCAAGGGCGGCATCGTGTATCTGAAGAACACCGTCAAGACCATTGTCGAGAAGCACGCCGCCGAGGGTGGCCGCGTCAACCCGCAGAAGGCTTCTGCCCGCGTCAATCCGCAGAAGGCCTCCGCCCGCAACAAGTAAGGAAAGGAGAGATTGAGTTATGCCTAAAGCGAACCTTTATGATATGGCTGGTAAGCAGATCGGCGAGATCGAGCTCTCCGAGGCCATCTTCGGCATCGAGCCCAACCAGGCTGTGGTCCACGAGGCGGTCAAGAACCACCTGGCCAACTGCCGTCAGGGCACCCAGAGCGCCCTCACCCGGGCGGAAGTGTCCGGCGGCGGCAAGAAGCCCTGGCGTCAGAAGGGCACCGGCCACGCCCGCCAGGGCAGCACCCGAGCCCCCCAGTGGACCCATGGCGGCATTGTGTTCGCCCCCAAGCCCCGCAGCTACCGCGCCAGCCTGAACAAGAAAGCCCGCCGGCTGGCCCTCAAGTCCGCTCTGTCCGCCAAAGCCGCCGAGAACGCCGTTCTGGTGGTGGACGGCCTGGAGCTGGCCGAGGTGAAGACCAAGACCATGAAGACCTTCCTGGACGCCATCGGCGCGTCCAAGTCGGTGGTTATCACCCCCGAGGTCAATGAGAAGGTGGTCCTGTCCGCCCGGAATATCCCCGGCGCGGTCACCACCACCGCCAAGATCCTCAGCGTCTACGACATCGTCAACGCCAAGCAGCTGGTCATCGACAAGGCTGCCCTGGCTATCATCGAGGAGGTGTATGCGTAATGGCTGCTACTGCCTATGATATCATCAAGCGCCCCATCATCACCGAGCAGTCCATGGAGCAGACTGAGATGAAGCGCTACACCTTTGAGGTCGACAAGCGCGCCAACAAGATCGAGATCGCCAAGGCGGTGGAGGAGATCTTTGGCGTGAAGGTGGCCAAGGTGAACACCCTGAACATGCAGGGGAAGGAGAAGCGCATGGGTGCCCGTCCCGCCGGCCGTCGGCCCAGCTGGAAGAAGGCCATGGTCACCCTGACCGCCGACTCCAAGTCCATCGAGTTCTTCGAGGGTATGGTGTAAGGAGGAATTGAGAAATGGCTATTAAGACTTATAAGCCCACAACCCCCTCCCGCCGTCACATGACTGTGTCTGCCTTCGAGGGGATCGACAAGAAGGCCAAGCCCGAGCGCGCCCTTACCGAGGTGCTGAAGAAGCACGCGGGCCGCAACAGCTACGGCCGCATCACCGTCCGCCACCACGGCGGCGGCAACAAGCAGAAGTACCGCATCATCGACTTCAAGCGGGACAAGGAGGGGAGCGCCAAGGTCATCAACCTCCAGTACGACCCCAACCGCTCCGCCAACATTGCCCTCATCGAGTATGAGGACGGCGAGCGCCGCTATATCCTGGCCCCCAACGGCCTGAAGGCCGGCCACGTGATCATGACCGGTCCCGAGGCCGACATCCTGCCCGGCAACTGCCTGCCGATCGCCAACATCCCCGTGGGCGAGATGATTCACAACATCGAGCTCTACCCCGGCAAGGGCGGCCAGCTGGTCCGCGCCGCCGGTGTGGCCGCCCAGCTGATGGCCAAGGAGAACGGCATGGCTCAGGTCCGTCTCCCCTCCGGCGAGGTGCGCCTGGTCCGGGAGAGCTGCAAGGCCACCATCGGCCAGGTGGGCAACACCGACCACGCTAACATCCAGATCGGCAAGGCCGGCCGCAAGCGTCACATGGGCTGGCGGCCCACCGTCCGCGGCTCGGTTATGAACCCCTGCGACCACCCCCACGGCGGCGGCGAGGGCAAGAGCCCCGTTGGCCGTCCCGGCCCGGTCACCCCTTGGGGCAAGCCGGCCCTGGGCTACAAGACCCGCAAGACCAAGAACCGCACGGACAAGTTTATTGTCAAGCGCCGCGGCAGCAAATAAGGAGGGAGTGTAAAAGATGAGCAGAAGCGTTAAGAAAGGCCCCTTTTGCGCCCCCGAGCTGCTGAAGCGGGTTGATGAGCTGAACAAAAAGAATGAGAAGAAGGTTCTGAAGACCTGGAGCCGTGCCTCCACCATCTTCCCCTCCTTCGTGGGACACACCTTTGCTGTGCACGATGGCCGCAAGCACGTGCCCGTCTATGTCACCGAGGACATGGTGGGCCACAAGCTGGGCGAGTTCGTGCCCACCCGCACCTTCCGGGGTCACGCGGGCAGCAAGACCGGTAAGTAAGGAGGAGAGACGAAGATGGAAGCTAAAGCGAATCTGAAATATCTGCGGATCTCCCCCCGTAAGGTGAAGATCGTCCTGGACCTGATCCGGGGCAAGGATGTGGGTGTGGCCACCGCCATCCTGATGCAGACCCCCAAGGCCGCCTCTGAGCCTGTGCTCAAGCTGCTGAAGAGCGCCGCCGCCAACGCGGAGAACAACCACCAGATGGACCCTGAGAAGCTGTACGTGTCCGCCTGCTACGCCAACCCCGGCCCCATCATCAAGCGCATCATGCCCCGGGCCCAGGGCCGCGCGTACCGGATCAACAAGCGTACCTCTCACGTCACCATCGCCGTGAGCGAGCGCTAAGGGAGGAGGAACGATATGGGACAGAAAGTGAATCCCCACGGCCTGCGCGTGGGTGTGATTAAGGATTGGGACTCCCGCTGGTACGCCCGCAACGAGCTGGTGGGCGATCTGCTGGTGGAGGACCAGAAGATCCGCAAGTATCTGAAAAAGACCCTCTACGGCGCCGGTATCCCCAAGATCGAGATCGAGCGGGACAATAACGCCAAGGTCCGCATCTACCTGCATTGCGCCCGTCCCGGCGTGGTCATTGGCAAGGGCGGCGAGGACATCAAGAAGATCGAGGCCCAGCTGGTGAAGCTCACCGGCAAGGCCGTGGACCTGAAGATCGTGGAGGTCCGGGACGTGGACACCAACGCTCAGCTGGTGGCCGAGAACATCGCCCAGCAGCTGGAGAAGCGCATCGCCTTCCGCCGGGCCATGAAGAACTCTATGGGCCGCGCCATGCGCGCCGGCGCCAAGGGGATCAAGACCTCCTGCTCCGGCCGTCTGGGCGGCGCTGAGATCGCCCGCACCGAGCACTATCACGACGGCACCATCCCCCTGCAGACCCTCCGGGCCGACATCGACTACGGCTTTGCGGAGGCCGCCACCACCTATGGCCGCATCGGCATCAAGGTGTGGATCTACAAGGGCGAGGTGCTGACCCAGGCCCTGCGCACCACCCCCCGCACCCTGGACACCAGCAAGCCCTATCAGGAGCGCCGTGACCGGCCCCGCCGCCGGGACGACCGCCGGGGCGGCTTTAACCGTGACCGCCAGGGCGGCGGCTTCAACCGTGACCGCGGTCCCCGTCCCGCCGGTCAGGGCAGCTTCAACAACAACCGTGGCCCCCGTCCTGCCGGGGACAACACTCCGAAGGAAGGAGGCGCTCAGTAATGCTGCTCCCTAAGCGCGTAAAATACCGCCGCGTCCACCGCGGCCGCCTGAAGGGCAAGGCCAGCCGGGGCAACTTTGTCAGCTACGGCGAGTACGGCCTGCAGGCCGTTGAGCCCGCGTGGATCACCAGCAACCAGATCGAGGCGGCCCGTGTCGCCATGACCCGCCACACCAAGCGTGGAGGTAAGGTCTGGATCAAGATTTTCCCCGATAAGCCCGTCACTGAGAAGCCCGCCGAGACCCGCATGGGTTCCGGTAAGGGTTCCCCCGAGTATTGGGTGGCCGTGGTCAAGCCCGGCCGGGTCATGTTCGAGATCGCCGGCGTCACTGAGGAGACCGCTAAGGAGGCTCTCCGCCTGGCCAGCCACAAGCTGCCTGTCAAGTGCAAGATCATCAAGCGCGAGGAGACTGAGAAGGGTGGTGAAGCGTAATGCAGGCTAAGGAAGTTCGGAAAATGTCCGCCGCAGAGCTGGAGACCAAGCTGGTGGACCTGAAGAAGGACCTGTTTAATCTCCGCCTTCAGCACGCCACCAACCAGCTGGACAACCCCCTGCGCATCGCTGAAGTGAAAAAGGATATCGCCCGGGTCAAGACCATCATCCGCGAGCAGCAGCTCGCAGGCCGCTAAGAGGAGGAATAGAAGATGGAAAACAGAACTTCTTCCAGAAAAACCAGAGTCGGCCTGGTGGTTTCGGACAAGATGGATAAGACCGTTGTGGTCGCCATCGCCGACCGCGTGGCCCATCCTCTGTACAAGAAGATCGTAAAGAGAACCTATAAGCTGAAGGCTCATGATGAGAACAACCAGTGCGGCGTGGGTGACCGCGTCAAGGTTATGGAGACCCGTCCCCTGTCCAAGGACAAGCGGTGGCGCGTGGTTGAGATCATCGAGAAGGCGAAATAAGGAGGTGTCGGCAGCATGATTCAGCAGGAAACTTATTTGAAGGTGGCCGACAACACCGGCGCCAAGGAGATCAAGACCATCCTGGTGCTGGGCGGCTCCAAGCGGAAGTTCGGCAATATCGGCGACGTGATCGTGGCCTCCGTCCGCAAGGCTCAGCCCGGCGGCACCGTGAAGAAGGGCGAAGTGGTTAAGGCCGTCATCGTCCGCTCCTCCAAGGGCGTGCGCCGTCCCGACGGCTCCTATGTCCGTTTTGACGACAACGCCGCTGTGCTCATCCGCGACGACAAGAACCCCCGCGGCACCCGTATCTTTGGCCCAGTGGCCCGCGAGCTGCGTGACAAGGACTATATGAAGATCCTGTCTCTGGCTCCCGAAGTGCTGTAAGGGAGGGTAAGCTATGAACAAACTGAGTATCAAGAGCGGCGACACCGTCGTCGTCCTGTCCGGCAAGGACAAGGGCAAGCAGGGCAAGGTCATGTCCGTCATGCCTGAGCAGCGCAAGGTGATCGTGGAGAAGGTCAACATGGTCTCCCGCCACACCAAGCCCCGCCAGCAGGGCGAGCAGGGGGGCATCCTCCAGAAGGAGGCTCCCATCTACGCCTGCAAGGTGCAGCATGTCTGCCCCAAGTGCGGCAAGCCCACCCGTCCCGCCCACAGGGTGGAGAAGAAGACGGTCAACGGCAAAGAGAAGAATGTCAGCATCCGCATCTGCAAGAAGTGCGGCGCTGAAATCTGAGAGAGGAGGAGTGAATCGAAATGGCAGAGGAAAAGAAAGTGCCTAACCTGAAGAAGCTGTATCAGGACGAGGTCGCTCCTGCTCTGATGCAGAAGTTCGGCTACAAGTCCACCATGCAGATCCCCCGCCTGGAGAAGATCGTGGTCAACGTGGGCTGCAGCGAGGCCCGGGAGAACGCCAAGGTGCTGGACGCTGTGGTCAACGACCTGACCACCATCACCGGCCAGAAGGCCATCATCACCAAGGCCAAGAAGTCTGTGGCCAACTTTAAGCTCCGTGAGGGCATGCCCATCGGCGCCAAGGTCACTCTGCGGGGCAACAAGATGTGGGAGTTTCTGGACCGCCTGTTCAACGTGGCCCTGCCCCGCGTCCGCGACTTCCGGGGCATCTCCGCTGACGCCTTTGACGGCCGCGGCAACTACGCCCTGGGCGTGAAGGAGCAGCTGATCTTCCCCGAGATCGAGTATGACAAGATCGACAAGATCCGCGGCATGGACATCGTGGTTTGCACCACCGCCCAGACCGATGAGGAGGCCCGTGAGCTGCTGAAGCTGGTGGGCGCTCCCTTCGCCGGCCGCTAAGGAGGAGGAGAATTATGGCTAAGAAATCGATGATTCTGAAGCAGCAGAAGGAGCCCAAGTTCTCCTCCCGCCGCTACAACCGCTGCAAGCTGTGCGGCCGCCCCCACGCCTACCTCCGGGACTACGGTATCTGCCGTATCTGCTTCCGTGAGCTGGCCTACAAGGGCCAGATCCCCGGCGTGCGCAAGGCGTCCTGGTAAAGAGAGTGTTATGTGTCCGGAACGGCGCTGAAGAGTGCTGTTCCGGCACATCTCTATCCACGCACTCGTGTGTTCCTGCGAAATTTTCCTTGCAAAACTGATTTTGTGGGAGTATAATCAATCGTTGTGTCCCAATGGGCAAAATGCTTTACACGCAGCCGTGCGTTTCCGCCCGCGCCCATGAAAACTCCCGGTATTCCGGGAAAGTGCCGTGGCCGCGGGATTTGGACTGCCCGTGCCTTGTAACATATAAAGGTGCGGCCGCGGGCTGCCATGATCCCAGGGGGGACAAACCCCGGTCAACTCCGCTCCGGCGGTTTTGATAGGAAGCGTATGCTCCGGCCTACGTGTACAGGCTCCAGCAAGGCTTCCGTATGAACAATGCGCCTGCCCCAACCAGGCGCGAAGGCGGTCAACAGGTCGCAGGAAGGACCTAACCTGCGATACCTTGCCGTCTATACCGGCCAAAACCGGTAATCTTTATAGGAGGTAAACACGCATGCAAATCACCGACCCGATCGCGGATATGCTGACCCGCATCCGCAACGCGAACAACGCCAAGCATGACACCGTGGATGTGCCCGCGTCCAACATGAAGAAGTCCATCGCGCAGATCCTGCTGGACGAGGGGTATATCAAGAACTTCCAGCTCATCGACGACGGCACCCAGGGCGTCATCCGCATCGCCCTGAAGTACAACGCCGGCAAGGAGAAGGTCATCTCCGGCCTGAAGCGGGTGTCCAAGCCCGGTCTGCGGGTGTACGCCGGCGCCGACGAGCTGCCCAAGGTCCTGCGCGGCCTGGGTATCGCCATTGTTTCCACGTCCAAGGGCGTCATGACCGACAAGAAGGCCCGCGAGGCCCATGTCGGCGGCGAAGTCCTGGCATTTATCTGGTAAGGAGGGTTATAGGATATGTCCAGAATTGGTAGAGCTCCTATCGCCATTCCCGCCGGAGTGGAGATCAAGGTAGAGGACAACAACGTTGTCACCGTCAAGGGCCCCAAAGGCGCCCTGACACAGCAGTTCAGCTCCAACATGACCATCGCGGTCGAGGGCGCTGAGCTGAAGGTCACCCGTCCCAACGACGCCAAGGAGAACCGTTCCCTGCACGGCCTGACCCGCACTCTGCTGCACAACATGGTAGTGGGCGTGACCGACGGCTTCAAGAAGGAGCTGGACGTGAACGGCGTGGGCTACCGTGTGGCCAAGGAGGGCAATAAGCTGGTCATGAACCTGGGGTATTCCCACCAGGTGATCGTGGAGGAGAAGGACGGCATCACCATCGAGGTCCCCTCCCCCAACAAGATCATTATCCACGGCTGCGACAAGCAGAAGGTGGGCCAGTTTGCCGCCGAAGTGCGCGAGAAGCGTCCCCCCGAACCCTACAAGGGCAAGGGCATCAAGTATACTGACGAGGTCATCCGCCGCAAGGCTGGTAAGACCGGCGCCAAGAAGTAAAAGGAGGTGTGCCACTTATGATCAACCGACCCGATACCCGCTCTCAGCGGCTTAAGCGCCATAAGCGCGTGCGTGCTAAGATTTCCGGCACGCCCGAGCGTCCCCGCCTCAACGTGTTCCGCAGCGAGACGAACATCTATGCCCAGATCATTGACGATGTGAACGGCGTCACCCTGGTCTCCGCCTCTTCCCTGGAGAAGGACTTCAAGGTGGAGGGCACCAAGTCCGACGCCGCCAAGCAGGTGGGCGTCAACGTGGCCCAGCGGGCCAAGGCCAAGGGCATCGAGACCGTGGTGTTCGACCGCGGCGGCTATGTATACCACGGCCGCGTGAAGGCTCTGGCCGAGGGCGCCCGCGAGGGCGGCCTGCAGTTCTAAGGGAGGAGGAAGTAACAAATGGCTAGATTTGAGAGAGAGCCCAGCGAGTTTGTCGAAAAGCTGGTCTATCTGAACCGCGTATCCAAGACCGTCAAGGGCGGCCGTGTGGCCAAGTTCTCCGCCCTGATGGTGGTGGGCGACGAGAAGGGCCGCGTGGGCTTCGGCCTGGGCAAGGCCGCTGAGGTCCCCGAGGCCATCCGCAAGGGCATCGAGGATGCCAAGAAGAACATGATCAACGTGTCCCTGTCCGGCACCACCATCCCCCACGAGGTGATTGGCGAGTTCGGCGCCGGCCGGGTGCTGATGAAGCCTGCCGCCCCCGGTACCGGCGTCATCGCCGGCGGCCCTGTCCGTGCCGTGATGGAAGCCATCGGCATCAAGGACATCCGTACCAAGTGCCTGCGCTCCAACAATCCGCAGAACGTGGTCTCCGCCACCTTCGAGGGCCTGAAGTCCCTGCGCACCCCCGAGGAAGTGGCCCGCGTCCGCGGCAAGAGCGTGGAAGAGATCTTGGGTTAAGGAGGGTCAAAAATGGCTAATCTGAACATTAAGCTGGTCAAGAGCCTGAACGGCCGCATCGCCAAGCACAAGGCGACCGCCGAGGCCCTGGGCCTCCGCAAGATCGGCGATACCACCGTGCAGCCCGACAACCAGGCTACCCGCGGCAAGATCGCCCACATCGGCTACCTGCTCCAGGTGTCCGAGGAAAACTAACGAGGAGGCGCACGACATGAATCTGCATGAACTTTCCCCCGCCCCCGGCTCCAACACCAAGCCCTACCGCAAGGGCCGGGGCGCCGGTTCCGGCAACGGCAAGACCGCCGGCCGGGGCCACAAGGGCCAGTGGGCCCGTTCCGGCGGCGGCGTCCGCGTAGGCTTTGAGGGCGGCCAGATGCCTCTGGCCCGCCGCCTGCCCAAGCGGGGCTTCCACAACATTTTTGCCAAGCCTCTGGAGACCGTCAATGTCTCCGCCCTGGAGAAATTCGAGGACGGCGCCACGGTGGATGTCGATATGCTGCGGGCAAAGGGCATTCTGACCAAGTGCCAGTACGGCGTAAAGATCCTGGGCAATGGCGAACTGTCCAAGAAACTGATTGTAAAGGCTTCCGCTTTCTCCGCCTCCGCCAAGGAAAAAATCGTGGCTGCCGGCGGTAAGTGGGAGGTGGTCTGACCATGATTCAGACCATCCGCAACGCCTGGCGGGTGCCCGAGCTGAAGAAGAAGATGCTGTTCACCATTATGGCGCTGCTCATCTTCCGCCTCGGCTCCGCTATCCCGGTGCCCTATATTGACGGCAATGCCCTCCAGCAGTATCTGGACAGCCAGAGCGGCACCATCCTGAGCCTGATGAACGCCATGAACGGTTCCGCCTTCTCCATGGCTACGGTATTTGCCCTGTCCATCCAGCCCTATATCAACAGCTCCATCATCATCCAGCTGCTGACCGTGGCCATTCCTGCCTTGGAGCGCATGGCCCGTGACGGCGGCGAGGAGGGCCGCAAGAAGATCGCCTCCATCACCCGGTACACCACCGTGGCCATCGCTCTGCTCCAGGGCTTCGGCTACTACAGCCTGGTCAACGGCTACGGCCTGGTCAACGGCGGCGCGCTGCCCGGCGTTTGGGTGGGACTGGTGATCGTGCTGTCCTTCACCGCCGGCTCCGCCTTCCTGATGTGGCTGGGTGAGCAGATCACCGAGTTCGGTATCGGCAACGGCATCTCCATCATCCTGTTCGCCGGCATCGTCTCCCGGTTCCCCCGGATGTGCATCGACGGCATCAACGGCCTGCAGCGCTGGATCACCGTCCAGGGCATGAGCACCGAGTCCCTGATGGCCGAGAACGAGGGGATGACCGAGGAGGTCGCCCGGAGCTATATCGACGCCCTCAGCCAGGGCGCGCTGGCTCCCTGGATCATCGCTCTGGTGGTGATCGGCATGCTGGCTCTGGTGGTCTTCATCGTCTATATCAACAACGCCGAGCGCCGCATCCCGGTGCAGTACGCCAAGCGGGTCGTCGGCCGAAAGATGTATGGCGGCCAGTCCACCCACATCCCCATGAAGGTGAGCATGGCGGGCGTTATGCCCATCATCTTCGCCCAGGCCATCGCTTCCCTGCCCGCCACGGTGTGCGGCTTTATGGGGATTACCTCGGAGAGCGAGGGCTTCGGCGGCGGCATGATGCGGCTGTTCGACACCACCAAGCCCTTCTACAGCATCCTGTATTTCCTGCTGATCGTGGGCTTCAGCTACTTCTACTCCACCATGGCCTTCAACCCCGTTGAGGTGGCCAACAACCTGAAGAAGAATGGCGGCTTTATTCCCGGCCTGCGGCCCGGCAAGCCCACCATCGACTTCCTCATGCGCGTGCTCAACAAGATCACCATGTTCGGTGCCCTGTACCTGTCCGTGATTGCCATCGCCCCCATCATCACCGGCAATCTGGTGAGGTACAGCTCCCTGGCCATCGGCGGCACCTCGGTGATCATTGTGGTGGGCGTTGCCCTGGAGACTGTGAAACAGATGGAGGCCCAGATGCTCATGCGGCATTACAAGGGCTTCCTGGAGTAAGGAGTGGCGGCTATGGGTATGAAACTGATCCTGCTGGGCGCCCCCGGCGCCGGCAAAGGGACCCAGGCCGAGATCCTCAGCGCCAAGCTGGGAATCCCTACCATTTCCACGGGAAACATCCTTCGGGCCGCCATCAAGGAGGGCACTCCCACCGGTTTGGAGGCCAAGCGCTATATGGATGCCGGCAAGCTGGTGCCCGACGCCGTGATCATCGGCATCGTGGCCCAGCGGCTGGCGCAGCCTGACTGCGAAAAAGGCTTCATCCTGGACGGCGTGCCCCGCACCATCGGCCAGGCCGAGGCCCTCGATCAGGCCGGTGTGACCTTTGACCATGTGCTGTCCATTGAGATCTCCGACGGGGAGATCGAGGAGCGCATGTCCGGACGGCGGGTGTGCCAGAGCTGCGGCGCCCCCTACCACGTGAAGGCTAAGCCCCCCAAGGCGGAGGGCGTGTGCGACTCCTGCGGCGGACCCCTGGTCCAGCGGGAGGATGACCGGGCGGAGACCGTCCGGGAGCGCCTGGCGGTCTACCACGAGGAGACGGAGCCCCTGAAGGGCTTCTACGAGGGGAAAGGAATCCTGGCTCCGGTGGCCAATCAAGACACCATCGAAGGGACCAACCAGGTGATCATGGAGGCGCTGGGACTCTGATGGCGCTGGAAATGATATCACTGAAATCCCCGCGGGAAATTGAGGCCATGCGCCGGGCCGGGCGGCTGACCGCCCAGGCCCGGGCGCTGGCCGGTTCTATGGTCCGTCCCGGGGTCACCACCCACGAGATCGACCGGGCAGTCCGCCGCTTTATTGAGAGCCATGGGGCAAAACCCTCCTTTTTGGGCTATGGCGGCTTTCCCGCCTCCGCCTGCATCTCCGTCAACGAGGAGGTCATCCATGGCATTCCCGGCCCCCGGAAGCTGAAGGAGGGCGACATCGTCAGTGTGGACGTAGGCGCCTACATCGGCGGCTTCCACGGGGACTGTGCCGCCACCTACCCCTGCGGCCAGGTGAGCGAAGAGGCCATGAGGCTTGTTCAGGTCACCCAGCAGAGCTTCTGGGAGGGCATTCAAATGGCCCGCCGGGGTTGCAGGGTGAGCGACATCGGGCAGGCAGTCCAGGATTATGTGGAGTCCTTCGGCTACTCTGTGGTCCGGGACTTTGTGGGCCATGGAGTGGGCGCGAAGATACACGAGCCCCCTGAGGTGCGCAACTTCGGCCCTGCCGGCCACGGCCCCCGGCTTCAGCCAGGGATGACCATCGCCGTGGAACCCATGGTGTGCGCCGGGGACTGGCATGTGAAGGTGCTGCCCGACAAGTGGACCACCGTGTCCCAGGACGGTTCCCTCACCGCCCACTATGAGAACACCATCCTCATTACCGAGGATGGCCCCGAGGTGCTCACCGTCACGGAGGACGGGGCCTATGTATGACTACACAGGCTGGATCGTCCGGGCCAATGCCGGACGGGACAAGAACGGGATCTTCTGCGTAGTGGGTGTGGATCAGGAAGGACAGAGGCTGCTGCTGGCCGACGGGAAGCGCCGCAAGGTGTTCCGCCCCAAGGCCAAAAAGCTGGGCCATGTCTGGCGCCTGACTGACCAGCTGCACATGTATGACCACCCCGTGGTCCACAGTCTGCGAGAGGGAGAACCGGTCTCCGACCGGGCATTGAGACGGGCGCTGGCCGCCTTCAAGGAGGGATCTACGCTTGGCTAAAGACGATATGATCGAATTGGAGGGCGTCGTCACCGAGGCCCTGCCCAACACCACGTTCCACGTGGATATTGGAAACGGACACATCATCCTGGCACATATTTCCGGCAAGCTGCGGATGAACTTTATCCGCATCCTGCCCGGCGACAAGGTGACCATTCAGATGTCACCCTACGACCTGACCAGGGGAAGAATCACCTGGCGTTCCAAGTAACTATCAACGACCGGATGGACGGGGCCTTGCCTCCGATCCACCGGGGCCGTTCAGGCATTCAGGAGGTTTTAACAATGAAAGTCAGACCGTCCGTGAAGCCCATGTGCGAGAAGTGCAAAGTCATCAAGCGCAAGGGCAAAGTCATGGTAATTTGCGAAAACCCCAAGCATAAGCAGAGACAAGGATAATGGAGGTGCTGTAAAAAATGGCTCGTTTAGCCGGTATTGACCTGCCGAGAGAGAAGAGAATCGAGATCGGCCTCACTTATATCTACGGCATTGGGCGCACCAGCGCCAACAAGATCCTGGCCAAGGCTGGGGTAAATCCCGACACCCGCGTAAAGGACCTCACCGAGGAGGACGAGGCCAAGCTGCGCGAGGTGCTCCACGACTACACTGTGGAGGGCGACCTGCGCCGCAACGTGGCGATGGACATCAAGCGGCTGACCGAAATCGGCTGCTACCGGGGCATCCGCCACCGCAAGGGGCTGCCCGTCCGGGGCCAGCGGTCCAAGACCAACGCCCGTACCCGCAAGGGTCCCAAGCGTACCGTCGCCAATAAGAAGAAGTAAGGAGGGATACACATGGCTGCGAACAAAGGTAAGAAAGTGGTGCGCAAGCGCCGCGAACGCAAGAACGTAGAGAGGGGCCAGGTGCATATCCGCTCCTCCTTCAACAACACCATGGTCACCGTCACCGACGCGCAGGGCAACGCCCTGTCCTGGGCCTCCTCCGGCGGCCTGGGCTTCCGTGGTTCCCGGAAATCCACCCCCTACGCCGCTCAGACTGCCGCCGAGACGGCCGCCAAGGCTGCGATGGAGTATGGCCTGAAGACCGTCGAGGTCTATGTAAAGGGCCCCGGTCAGGGCCGTGAGGCTGCCATCCGGGCGCTGCAGGCCGTGGGCCTGGAGGTCACCCTCATCAAGGACGTAACCCCCGTTCCCCACAACGGCTGCCGGCCCCCGAAGCGCCGCCGCGTCTGATCAAGTGAAGGAGGTTTTGACAGATGGCTAGAAATATGCAGCCCATCGCCAAGCGGTGCAAGGCGCTGAACCTGTCCCCCGCCGCCATGGGCTATGCCAAGAAAACGACCAACCGCAACCCCAAGGGCCAGATGCGCAAGAAGCAGTCTGAGTACGCCATGCAGCTGACCGAGAAGCAGAAGGTCAAGTTTGTCTACGGCATCATGGAGAAGCAGTTCCATATGTACTATGAGAAGGCTTCCCGGATGCAGGGCAAGACGGGCGAGAACCTGCTCACCCTCATTGAGCGCCGCCTGGACAACGTGGTGTACCGCCTGGGCTTCGCCATGACCCGGCGTGAGGCCCGCCAGCTCACCACCCACGGCCACTTCACCGTCAACGGCCAGCGGGTGGACATCCCCTCCTACCTGGTCAAGGTGGGCGACGTGATCGAGGTCCGGGAGAAGAGCCGTTCCTCCGTCAAGTTTAAGCGCCTGACCGGCGAGGACGCCCCTGTGGTCAACGTACCCAAGTGGCTGGACCGCACCAAGAATACCCTCCAGGGCACCGTCACTGCCATGCCCACCCGGGATGACATCGACTTCCCCGTGGAAGAGCACCTCATCGTCGAGCTGTATTCTAAGTAATTTCCGGTCCTCCGGCTTCGGCCGGAGCGGCTTGAGCGCACAAACTTAGAGAACCCTCATATATTGGTGAGCTGAATGAAGCGGCGCGCCAGCGCCGCCGAGAAAAGGAGGGTATTCCAGCATATGATAGAAATTGAAAAGCCCCGCATTGATTGCATTGAAAATCCAGGCGACGCCTCCTACGGCAAATACGTGGTGGAGCCGCTGGAGCGGGGTTACGGCACGACCTTGGGGAACTCCCTGCGGCGGATTCTGCTGTCCTCCCTGCCCGGCACTGCGGTGACCAACATCAAGATCTCCGGGGTGCAGCACGAGTTTACCACCATCCCCGGCGTGAAGGAGGATGTGACAGAGATTGTCCTCAATGTGAAGGGCATCATTGCCAAGCTCTACAGCGAGGGCACCAAGACGGTCCATATCGAGGCCGCCGGCGAGTGCAAGGTGACCGCCGGCGACATTAAGGCGGACGCCGATGTGGAGATCCTCAATCCGGATCTGCATATCGCCACCCTGGGTCCGGACGCTGCCCTGTCTATGGAGCTGACTCTGTCCCACGGCCGGGGCTACGTCTCTGCCGACAAGAATAAGCCTGCCCAGGCCATCATTGGGGTCATCCCGGTGGATTCCATCTACACCCCGGTCCGCAAGGTCAACTACACGGTGGAGAATACCCGTGTAGGCGACGCCACGGACTACGACAAGCTGACGCTGGAGGTGTGGACCAACGGCACCATCGACGCCCGGGACGCCGTCTCTCTGGGGGCCCGGATTCTGTGCGACCACTTCACCCTGTTCACCGATCTGTCTGAGACCATGGGCAGCCGCTCCACCGTGGTGGAGAAGGCGGAGGCCCAGCGGGACAAGGTGATGGAGATGACCATCGACGATATGGACCTGTCCGTCCGCTCCTACAACTGCCTGAAGCGGGCCAACATCAACACGGTGGAGGACCTGATCTCCAAGACCGAGGAAGAGATGATGAAGGTCCGGAACCTGGGCCGCAAGTCCTTGGAGGAGGTCATCAACAAGCTGTCCATGATGGGCCTGTCCCTGGCCAGCGAGGAGAACAACTAAAGGGCAGACGTATGTAACGTTCCGCCTGCCCTGCGGCTTTGGCCGTTGAACCTGAACGAATTCAGACGGATCTCGCCACGCGAGGTCAAAGGAGTGTTTACCATGTCTCAGAAGAACCGTAAACTGGGCCGTACCAGCGACCAGCGCCGGGCTATGCTCCGCGCTATGGTCACCTATCTGCTGGAGAACGGCCAGATCAAGACCACTGTCACCCGTGCCAAGGAGGTCGCTCCCGTGGCTGAGAAGATGATCACCCTGGCCAAGACCAACACCCTGGCCTCCTACCGCCAGGCGCTGTCCTATATCACCAAGGAGGACGTGGCCAACAAGCTGTTTAAGGAGCTGGGTCCCAAGTACGCTGAGCGCAGCGGCGGCTATACCCGCATCGTCCGCATCGGTCCCCGCCGCGGCGACGCGGCCGAGATGGCCATCATCCAGCTGGTGTAAGAAACAAAAATCCCGTTCGTCTGGAACGGGATTTTTTATTGGCTGAAGGAGGGCTGTTTTGTGCGGAATCAGCGAATGGATCTGTTTCAGTGTGCTGCCATCTACAGCGTGGTCCCTCTGCACATCAAAACCGGCCTTCTGGACGGACAGACGGTGGCGCTGCCCCGGTTTGCAACTGCTGGGCGCCTGGGCGCATTTTGGTGAGGAGCGCCATACCTCTTCTTTGGGTGGGGCGTGGAGCGCCGTTTGGCCGCGGTACCGGTCATTGCGGTCCCGTCCACCGGGATCGCGGTGCTGATCCGGACTGGACAAGAGCGGCTGCGTGAACATCACTGACACCCGTCTGCGTCCAATGGAGGAAAAGCGCGGTTTTTCTATTCCCTTTTTCAAACGAATCGGCTATAATATCTGCAGACGCTGTGCATCACAGAGGAGGAACTGGAAATGGGTGAGTTTAAAGGAAGCGAACGCTATGTGGCCTCAGAGGAGCTGCTCCGTGCGGCCAACATCGCTATGGTGCTGCAAAAACCCCTGCTGATCAAGGGGGAGCCTGGCACCGGGAAGACCATGCTGGCGGAGGCCATCTCTCAGGGGCTGGGCAAGAAGCTGATCATCTGGAACATCAAGTCCACCACCAAGGCCCAGGACGGCCTGTACGTCTACGACGTGGTCCAGCGCCTGTACGACAGTCAATTCGGCGGCCAGGGGGTGGACGACATTGAGAAGTATGTTAAGCTGGGCAAGTTGGGGGAGGCCTTTACCGATGACGAGCAGGTGATCCTCCTGATCGACGAGATCGATAAAGCGGACCTGGAATTCCCCAATGACCTGCTGTGGGAGCTGGACCGGATGGAGTTCCACATCCCGGAGACCGGCCGGACGGTCCGGGCCAAACACCGACCGGTGGTGATCATCACCTCCAACGCGGAGAAAGAGCTGCCGGATGCGTTCCTGCGCCGGTGCGTGTTCCACTACATCGAATTCCCAGACCGGGAGCTGATGGCGGAGATCGTCCGCGTCCACTATCCCGACATTGACGAGCGTCTGCTCACCCAGGTGCTGGAGGCGTTTTATAAGATCCGGAACCTGCCGCAGATCAAGAAAAAGCCCTCCACCAGCGAGATCATCGACTGGATTCAGGCCCTTCAGCACGGCGGGGTGGATGTGCGCCGCATCGTGAAGGAGGTCCCCTATCTGGGGGTACTGCTGAAGAAAAACGAGGACATCGACGCCCTGCGTCGGCAGTGGCGGTAAAGGAGCGGCCGGCATGAGGATCATTGACGCACATCTGCACCTGTTTCCCGCCGCGCCCGATACGGACGCGATGGCGGAGGCGGTGGGCCACCAGAACTCCACGGAGCATCTGCGGCAGGTCTATGGGAAGCTGGGTATAGTCCATGGGGTGGTGATGGGCAACCACAGCCTGGAACCCTCCTACCACGACTACCCCGCCGGTCTGTTCCACTACTGCATCGGACTGGACAGCGCCCTGATGGGGCGGGGAGAGCGGCCTGTCCCCGATTTGGCGGACCGGGTGGAGGAAAATCTGAAGCGGGAGACATGCTGCGGCGTGAAGCTGTATCCGGGCTATAACCGCCTTTGGCTGTCCGACCCCATCTACGAGCCGGTGTATGAGCTGGCCGCCCGGTATGACAAGCCGGTGGCCGTTCATATGGGCCTCACCGCCTTTCCCCGGGCCCATCTGAAGTATGCCCACCCCCTGACGCTGGACGAGGTGGCGGCGGACCACCGGCGCACCCGGTTTGTCATGTGTCACTTTGGAAACCCCTTCCTGGAGAGCGCCGCGGCGGTGGTGGAGAAAAACCCCAACGTGGCCGCCGACCTGTCCGGCCTGCTGGAGGGCCGGGTGGACGTTGACCGCTATTTTCAGACCCAGGTGGGCTATGCGGGACTGCTTACCACCTGGCTCACCGCAATCGGCCAGTGGGACGACATCCTGTATGGAACCGACTGGCCCATCGTCAACCTGGAGGAGTACATTCGATTTATCCAGCGCCTGGTGCCGGAGGAGCATTGGGAGCAGGTGTTCTTTCAGAACGCCAACCGGATTTATGGTCTGGGGCAGTAAAAAAACGGACCCCCGGAGCGAGTGAAGCTCTGGGGGTCCGGTTGTTTGTTTACAACGGCCGGGAGGAGGCCCGGCCGTCGGCGCAAGGACAAATATGCACAGGCGGTCTTACGACCGAATTCAGTATAGCATACCATTCAGAGGTTGGCAAGAGGAAATGGAAAATTTTTGGACTTTTTCTGACAAAAAGGATGGATTCGGAAGAAAATAGGACAAAAAAATAAACATAGATTCTAACATGGATTTAAACATAGCCGCGGTGCCGCGATTGTTGTAGAATGAAGACGAAACGAGGTGGTTCCGTGGCAAATGACGCATTGATCGTAACAATTAAGCGGCCCAAGGGGGAAGATGGATACCGGACCTTCTCAGTCCGGCTTCGGGAATCCATGGTCAACCAGATGGACCATATTTCCAAGGAGACCGGACGCAGCCGCAATGAGCTGATCGGACTGTTTTTGGAATACGCTCTGGAACATTACACACTGGAGCGGGAGAGCAGCGAGGTTTGATCGCAGGAGGGTCCGTCACTTTCCCCAAAAGAAAACGCGAGAAAAAGACGCCGTTTTGCAAAAAAACGCTGTCTTTTTTTCGTTGTCTATGGTATGATGGTCCACGCACAGTTCAAGCATGAAAGGAGAAGCGACTATGATCACTGTTACCGATCTGAGCCTGAATTACAGCGGCACGCCGCTGTTTTCCCATGTGGACCTGCAGTTCCTTCGGGGGAACTGCTACGGCATCATTGGCGCCAACGGCGCCGGGAAATCCACCTTCCTGCGGATCCTGTCCGGAGACCTGGAGTCCACCTCCGGCGAGGTGAACATACTCCCCAATATCCGCATGTCTGTCCTGAAGCAGGACCAGAACGCCTATGACGCCTACAATGTGATGGACACCGTCATCATGGGCAACCAGCGGCTGTACGACATCGGCAAGGAGAAGGAGGCCCTCTACGCCAAGGAGGAGATGACCGACGAGGACGGTATGCTGGCCTGCCAGCTGGAGGAGGAGTACACCGAGCTGGGGGGCTGGGAGGCGGAGAGCGACGCCAGCCGCATCCTCCAGGGTCTTGGCATCGGCACCGAGCTGCACGGCAGCGACATGGCCACCCTGGACGCCCGTCTGAAGGTGAAGGTCCTGCTGGCCCAGGCGCTGTTCGGCAACCCCGACCTGCTGATGATGGACGAGCCCACCAACAACCTGGACATCGACGCCGTCAACTGGCTGGAGGACTTTCTGCTGGACTTTGAGGGCACCGTGATCGTGGTCTCCCACGACCGGCACTTCCTGAACACGGTATGCACCCACATCGTGGACATCGACTACGGCAAAATCAAGATGTATGTGGGCAACTACGACTTCTGGTATGAGTCCTCTCAGCTGGTGCAGCAGCTGATCAAGAGCCAGAACAAGCGCAACGAGGAGAAGATCAAGGAGCTGCAGGACTTCATCTCCCGCTTCTCCGCCAACAAGTCCAAGAGCAAGCAGGCCACCGCCCGGCGCAAGTTGCTGGATAAGCTCACCGTGGAGGAGATGCCCGCCTCCTCCCGCCGCTACCCCTGGGTGGGCTTCTCCCCCGACCGGGAGGTGGGCAAGGACATCCTCTTCGTCACCGACGTGTCCAAGACCATCGACGGGGTGAAGGTGCTGGACAAGGTGAGCTTCATTGTGGGCCACGACGAGAAAATCGCCTTTGTGGGGGACAACGAGAACGCCCACACCGCCCTGTTCAAAATTCTGGCCGGGGAGCTGGAGCCCGACGAGGGCACTGTCAAGTGGGGCCAGACGGCCACCTTCTCCTACTTCCCCAAGGACAACACCCCCTATTTCCAGGAGAATGACGACGACCTGGTCCAGTGGCTGCGCCAGTTCTCCCCCGACCCCCAGGAGCAGTACCTCCGGGGCTTTCTGGGCCGTATGCTTTTCTCCGGGGACGAGGTCCACAAGCCGGTGAAGGTCCTGTCCGGCGGGGAGAAGGTACGGTGCATGCTGTCCCGGATGATGCTCTCCGGGGCCAACGTCCTGATGCTGGACCAGCCCACCAACCATCTGGACCTGGAGTCCATCGCCGCCCTGAACAAGGGGCTGGAGGCTGTCAAGTGCAACGTACTGATCGCTTCTCACGACCACCAGCTGATCCAGACCGTGTGCAACCGGGTCTTCGACTTCACCGCGGACGGCAAACTCATCGACCGGAAGATGACCTACGATGAGTATCTGGAGAGCCAAAAGGAGCAGTAAAAAAGGACCCGCTTCCATATCGGAAGCGGGTCCTTTCTCTGGTTATCCGATGGAGACGTAGTCCTTGGATACGTATCCGACGTTGTCCCCGGAGTAGTTGATTTTGTAGAAGCCGTTCTCCTCACCCAGGATCGTAATGGTGGCGCCGTTTTGGGCGCTGGCCACCACGCTGTAGCTGGTGCCCGGACCGGAACGGATGTTCAGACCCTTCTCGGCGTTGACAATCCGGCCTCTGGACCCGACGGCTGCCGTTCCGGTGCCGCCGGAGGACCTCGCCTTGCAGGTGACCGAGGTCTCGGTGGTGACGCCGCTGCAGGTGGCGCTGATGGTAACGGTTGCGTCGGCGCTGCCGGTGTTGACATTGGTCACCAAGCCGGTGGCGTCCACGGTGGCCAGGGTGACGTCGCTGCTGGACCAGGATACCTCTCCGATTGCTCCAACCGGGAGCAGGCTCGCCATCAGCTGGAAGGTGCCGCCATTCTCCAGGGTGAAGTCGCTGTTGTTCAGGGTAATGGCCTGCACCGATTGAGGCGCGGTGGAGGAGTGGCTGCCGGAGGTGCTGATCTGACCGCTCTGACTGCTCTGGTTGGTGGAGCTTCCAGCCCCGGAGCTGTTGGCGCCGGGTTTGCCCGAGCCGCCAAAAATAGGCGCGCCCACAAAGCGGATCACAATGAACAGCGCGCTGGCGATGAGGGCCAGGGAGATCACCAGCCCGGCGATCTGGATGGGATTGACAGGCCGTCCATAGCCGCCGCCCCGGGTGTTGGACACACGCCGGCCCGAGACTCCGCCCCGTCCGGGGCGCTCGTCGCAGAAGGGGCACCGCTTATAGGTGGTGGAGTAGTCCTCGCCGCAGTTTTCACAGCGGATCACATCGATGCGCCGGGGAGAGGTCTGCCGTCCGGCGGAGCTGCCCGGGCTGCGGGGGGCGGCGGGGCGGCGCTCGCCATAGGCGGAGCTGCTGCGGGAGGTCTGGGGGCGGTCGCTGTAGCCGCCGGAGCTGCGGGCGGCGGATGAGGGCCGCTGTCCGGAGCTGCTGGGGACCCGGGGGGGCTGGGACCGGGGAGGATAGGCGCTGGAGCCGCCCGAGCTGCGGGAGGTCTGAGGGCGGTCCTCAAAGGCGCTGGACGTGCGGGCAGGCTGGGGGGGGCGCTCACTATAACCGCCGGAGCTGCGGGGAGTCTGGGGACGGTCGCTGTAGCCGCCGGTGGGACGGGGAGCCGCCGGACGAGGCTCGCCGCTGTCGCCGCTGGGCGGGGGTGTTACTCGATCTGCCATGGTTGTTTCCTCCAAGCTAATGTATAAAGACTGATTTGAAGACGAGTTCTATTTTACAGGGAATTTTCCTTCCCGTCAACCAGTATCGGTCGAAATAATAAAAAATTCACGATTTTATGTCAATCGTCCCGGAAGACTCCGGTCCCCACTTGACCCGCCGGCCCCTTTTTACTATAATGGAACCACCAAAACTTAGGAGATGTGTCCGCCATGCCTACCACTATGACCGCCAGTGAGGTCCACAAGCAGTACACCGAGGTGGCCGCCGCCTTCCGCAAGCTGATCCCCGATCCCTCCCTGCGGCTGGCCTTCAGCCGCCAGGTGGACGGCTATATCCGCCAGTACGTCCTGGGGGTGTGGCAGGCGGACAACGCCAGCTCCATCACCCCCCGGCACGTGGAGTTCTACAACGCCATCTGGACCCCCGGCAACCCAGTGCCCTCCGCCCTGTACTGGGAGGTGGCCTCCGGGGTGGCCAACTTCGATCTGTTCCAGCCCCCGGCCTTTTTTGAGGACCTGCGCCGGTACGACCGGATGAAGGGCACCTCCCTGGCCCGGCGGTTCGCCGACCAACTGACCCTCCTCCTGCTCCTCTTCGCGGCGGTGGACGGGGTGGTCAGCGAGAGCGAGGCGGGCTTTGTCAACGCCTGCAGCGATCTTCTGCTGGAGCTGTGCAACAAGGACGGCCTGCGCTCCGACCGGCCTGCGATCCGGGTGGACGAGTTCGTGGCGCCCAAGCCCGGCCAACCCGCCGCCCCCGCCGTCAAAGCGGAGACGGCCCCGGCCAAGCAGGAGGAGCCTCCCGCGCAGGAGCCCGAGCCCACATTGGACGAGCTGCTGGCCCAGCTGGACGCCCTGTGCGGCCTGGAGCGGGTGAAGAAGGATGTGAAAAGCCTCATCAATCTGGTAAAGGTGCGCCGTCTGCGGGAGGAGGCGGGCCTGCCGGTGCCGCCCATGTCCCTGCATCTGGTGTTCATGGGCAACCCTGGCACCGGCAAGACCACCGTGGCCCGTCTGCTGGCGAACATCTACCACGCCGTGGGAGTGCTGTCCAAGGGCCAGCTGGTGGAGGTGGACCGGTCCGGCCTGGTGGCCGGCTTTGTGGGTCAGACCGCCCTGAAGGCCCAGGAGGCGGTCCAGAAAGCCGTTGGCGGGGTGCTGTTCATCGACGAAGCCTACGCCCTGGTCAATGCCGACAGCCCCAACGACTTCGGCCACGAGGCCATTGAGGTCATCCTCAAGAACATGGAGGACCACCGGAAGGACCTGATCGTCATTGTGGCGGGGTACACCGACCGGATGGAGCAGTTCATCCACTCCAATCCCGGTTTGGAGTCCCGGTTTAACAAATACTTCTTCTTTGAGGACTACGACGGCAAACAGCTGATGGAAATTTTCCGGTCCATGTGCCAAAAGAACGGCTACACGCTCTCGGAGGAGGGGGAGAAGTTCCTGGAAAAGGACCTCCAGGAGCTGTACGAGGAGAGGGACGAAAACTTCGGCAACGCCCGGGACGTGCGCAACCGCTTTGAGCAGGCGGTAGCCCGGCAGGCCGACCGGGTGTCCCAGCTGGAGGAACCCACCAAGGAGCAGCTCATGGAGCTGCTGCCCGGAGATTTGGAGGAACCGGTATGATCTATCCCTATGATGAAGCAGCATTCCAGAAGCACCTGGCCATTATGCGCCACGAAAAATATGAGCAGTTTGAAAAGTACCGTGTGCGGATCAAATTGAAGTGGGACGGCCCATATTCCGGGCGCTCCAAAGCGATTTTGTGTGCGATTGGCTTCCAGGAGGGCCGGGAGGAGCTGCTGAAAAACACCCTGGGCTTTGTCACCGGACACATCCGGACCCTCTATGAGACCTCGCTGGAGGCCATGCTTCCGGTGTTCGGCCCCGCCGGGGTGGGGAGCGAAACCGAACACGGTGTGGTGAAAACATTGGCGGACCTCCACAAGGCCAGGTCGGAGCAGGATTTCATCCGTACGATTCAAATCAATCTGAACGATGTAAAGGACGATATCGCGGTGTTTTCCTTTATTTCCCAGCTGGAATATGAGTATGAAGCTCCGGAGGACGGCTGTGAGTTCGTCTTCGACCACGATCGGCTGCTCTTCTGGGGGGACGGCAATACGGGGGACCACATTTTTGACTACGCCGACAAATTTTGGAACGGCAGCCGCTGCGAGTTCACCGGGCCGTTGCCTGCCGGGGAGGAACCCACATGATAATGCTGTGGGGCTGGGAGAAAAAGCCGCGGACCATGCTGCGGTACATCAAATTCGGGGATATTTTCTGCTTCCGGTACGACCACCGCACCTACCGCTTCGGGCGGGTTATGGCCAAGGTGATCTTCCATATCGTGGAGATTTTTGATTATACCTCCGAGCAGCCGGTGATAACCGAGGAGGATATCCTCCGCGCGGGCCGTCTCCTGGTGACCCCGCTGGACACCTACAGCCTGTTCGACCGGAAAAGCGAGGGGGAGTGGCGGATCATCGGCCATCAGGAGGACTACACCCTGCCGGAGGACGCCAGGGACATCTGGTTCTCCTGGGGAGACATCGACTGCGGCAGAAAGTCCAACGTCTTTGACCAGACAGAGCCCATCAGCAAAGCGGAGTGGCGCGCCCTGCCGCCCCTCTCCCCCGGCGGAGATTACAGAGTAAAGTGTGCCGTGGCGAAGCGGCTGATCGAGGCGGTGGACTGGTCCCAATATGAGACCGCCTACGGCAATGCCGCCCAGGATATCCCCCATTTCCAGTGCGGGCAGACCCCCAGCGTCCCCCGCTCCCTGGGGGAGCTGTTCTCCGGAGACTGGAACAGGTCCATGCAGGCCGCCAGCGACCTGTGGGCCGGTCTGTGCCACCAGCACGCCTATGTGTCCTCCGCCGCCCTGCCTGCCTGCGACGTTCTGATGCTCGACTTGCAGGAGCTGGACGACGAACTGAAGGTGGAGCTGCTGGACATTTTCCTGGGCTTTGCCGCCTGCACCGGGAGAAGCGCGGAGACGGATTGGGAGAAGCAGCTGCGGGAGAAGCTGACCAACCACCTGCCGGTGTTTGCCGGGCTTGTCTCCTCAGAACATGAGGATATTTCCTACTTTTCCCAGCGCATTGTGGAAGAATTGACCGGGAAGGAGAGGTAAGCAAATGGATACCTTCTATTCCATCTTGGGGGATGAGGAGTGCCGCCAGATTTGGGACCGGATCAACACAGAGCTGCAATTCCAGCCCAGCATCCGGGTCAGCCAGGCGCCCTTCCGGCTCCCTGAACCCTGGGTGGTCCACGATTTGATCTATTTCCCTGTGGACCAGCGGTATGAGGACTTCAGCGCCGCCGTGGTCCAGGCCCTGGCGGACTGCCTGGGGGAGGACGACTGGATTTACGCTCTGGATTGGCACCACAGCTGTTTCCGCTATGATCCCCGGCGGCCTATTTCAAAGCATGTCCAGTGGGTGGAGGACGCCCGATACAACGGCGGGGGCTACAACGCCTATTTTCCCGACTTCTACCCCGATGGCGATTACTACTTTTTTGTCCAGCGGGACCTGAACTGGGGTTACCTGGGCCACCCCTGGCGGCGGGAGCTCTGGCTGTTCGGCGCACCCCTGATCGAAGCTCTGTCCTCCAGGCTGGAGGCGCTGGGCTTTCCCACAAAAGACATACAAGCTTAAATGAGGAGGAAAACAATATGTTGATCAACTTTGACCAGATCCCGGAGACCGTCATCCCCAACATGCGGGGAGGTGAGGGACAGGTGGCGTCCCACATGCATGTGGACGAGCACAACAAGATCATGAAGGGCCTGCTGGCCCCCGGCTGCACCATCGGCCTGCACACCCACGACACCAGCAGCGAGATCATCTGCATCCTGTCCGGTACGGGCAAGGTGCTGTGCGACGGGGCGTACGAGCCCCTGTCCGCCGGGTCGGTCCACTACTGTCCCAAGGGCCACGAGCACAGCCTCATCAACGACAGCGACTCTGACCTGACCTTTTTCGCTGTGGTCCCGGAGCACGGCGCATGACTGTCGCCTTTTATACCCTGGGCTGCAAGGTCAACCAGTACGAGACCCAGGCCCTGGAGCAGCTGTTCACCGGGCGGGGGCACACCCTGGTCCCCTTCGAGGGGGAGGCGGACGTCTACATCATCAACACCTGCACCGTCACGGCGGTGAGCGATAAAAAATCCCGGCAGGCCGTCCGGCAGGCCAGGAAGCGGTCACCAGAGGCTCTGGTGGCTGTGTGCGGCTGTTACCCCCAGACCCACCGGTCGGACATGGCGGACCTGCCCGTGGACCTGGTGGCGGGCACCGGAGACCGTCTCGGCTTTGCGGAGCTGGTGGAGCGGACCTGGGCGGAGCGCCGGCCGGTTACCGCCCTGGACGACGCCATGAAGCGCCGTGTCTTCGAGGCCCTCCCCGCCGGGGGGCTGGAGGGCCGCACCCGCGCCATGCTCAAGGTGGAGGACGGCTGCGTCAACTTCTGCACCTACTGCATTATCCCGTACGCCCGGGGCCCGGTCCGCTCGCTGCCCCTGGCGAGCGCGGCGGCGGAGGCGGAACGCCTGGCGGCGGAGGGCTATAAGGAGCTGGTCCTTACCGGCATCGAAATATCCTCCTGGGGCCGGGACCTGGAGGGAAGGCCGGAGCTCATCGACCTGATCGAGGCGGTGTGCGCCGCCGCCCCGGACTGCCGTATCCGCCTGGGCTCCCTGGAGCCCCGGACCATCACCGAGGAATTCTGCCGGCGGGCGGCGGAGCTTCCCAACCTGTGTCCCCACTTCCACCTGTCCCTCCAGTCGGGCTGTGACGCCACTCTGAAGCGGATGAACCGGAAGTATGACGCCGGCCGGTTTATGGAGAGCGTGGGCCTGATCTGGAACTATTTTCAGAATCCTGTTCCCGCCATCACCGCTGACATGATCGTGGGCTTCCCCGGAGAGACCGATGAGGAGTTTTATGAGTCGCTGGACTTTGCCGAGCGGTGCGCCTTTGCCTCCATGCACATCTTCCCCTACTCCAAGCGCCCCGGAACCCCGGCGGCCTCCATGCCTGGCCAAGTGCCGAAGGCCGTTAAGGAGGAGCGGGCCCGGGTGGCTGCGGAGGCGGCCGCAAGGATGGAGCACAGCTATCTGGAGCAGTGGGACAGGGTGACCGTCCTCTTTGAGGAGGAGCGGGACGGCCTGTGGTGGGGCCACACCCGTCAGTACTGCAGGGTGGGGGTCCGCAGCGAAGAAAACCTCCACAACCAGCTGCGGAAGGTCCAGGTCACCGCCGTGAAGGAGAACTCTCTGTTGGGCGAATTGTTAAATTTGGAAAATGAGTAGCCTTTGGGGAAGAATGGTGGTATAATAACCCAGGAAATTTTTGAACCAATGAGAGGAGTCCTGCTCCATGGAACAGTACAACGCTAATCCCGGAAAACAGCTGATCCGTACCGTGGACGGCGTGGATTATCTGCGCATCCCCGTAAAAACCCACCTGATCACCAAGGACGACGACATGGTGAACGTCATCAACCAGTACCCCAAGGACAAGCTGCAGGCGGGAGATATTTTGTTCATCTCCGAAAAGGCGGTGGCCTGTACCCAGAGCCGGGCCATCCCCATGGAGGACATCAAGCCCCGGAAGCTGGCCGTCACCCTGAGCCGCTACGTCACCAAGACCCCTGCCGGCATTGGCCTGGGCATCCCGGAGACCATGGAGATGGCCCTCCAGGAGTGCGGCACCCTGCGGATCCTGTTCGCCGCCTTCTGCTCGGTGATCGGTAAAATCCTGGGCAAGAAGGGCTGGTTCTACCACGTGGCCGGTCCCAAGGCCCGGGGCATCGACGGCCCCACCGAGGGCACCATCCCGCCCTATGACCACTACGTGGTCCTCACCCCCGCCGACCCCATGGGGACGGCCAAGCGCCTGGCACAGGCGCTTGGATATCCCGTCGCCATTGTGGACATCAACGATCTGGGGGCCAACATCCTGGGCTTCTCCGAAAAGCAGCCCACCATGGACTGGCTGGCTCGGGCGCTTGGGGACAACCCCCTGGGCCAGGGGGAGGAGTGCACCCCCATGGGCATCCTGCGCAAGGCGTAAGAAACAGCACCGGCTTTCCAGAAAAGCCGGTGCTGTTGTGTCAGATCTGAATGGTCCCGTCCATGAGGCGCTCCAAAAATTCTGCAAAGGAAGGGGCGGCCGTTTCGCACGCTTCAAATTCCGGCCCGCAGCCGTATACCACCGAGCCGTCCGTCATGGAGATGGCGTAGTAGGCGTAGCCGTTCCGCACCGACAGGACAATGGGCAGATGTTGGTCCCAAAAGGCGCTGATCTGGCCGGTCCACTCCCGGTCGCCCTCCGCGTTTTCCAGGCTGAGCTGTTCCCACTCGTTCCAGCGCCAGGCGTGGTCCAGGCGTGTGTCGTAGTCCTCCGCGCATAGAAACCAGACCGTCTCATCGGGGGTGAACAGCTCCCGGACCTCGCCAATGAATTGGAGCCACAGCTCCGGAAGGCTGTGATACCGGTCCGTAATCCATTCCGGGAGCGGAGGGGCTGGTCCGGTCTCCACCTGACAGCCCTGGGTCCGCATGTGATCCAAAAAACGCCGAAGCATTTGTGCGCCTCCTTTCCCGGACGGTCATGGCAGCAGTGCCACCGGGAAGTTAAAATATGTGTCCGGATATGGTTCGTTCCTTAAGGTAAAATGCCACCACTCGGTGTTGATCCCCTTGAAGCCGTGAGCGAGCATGGCCTCCCGCAGGAGCGCGCGGTTTGCGATCTGCTCATCGGTCAGTCCGTCGGTGTAATTGGGGTGGGAGCGTGTTCCAAAATAGTCGAAGACGCCGCCCATGTCCACCTCTTTGCCTGTCTTCATGTCGAACAGGGTCAGATCCACAGTGGAACCCCGGCTGTGGCCGGACTTGGAGGAGATGTAGCCCTGGGAGAACAGCGCGGACTTGTCCAGTGAGGGGTAGAAATACTCCTTCATGCGGGCGTCCTCCAGGTCCGCAGCCCACCGCTGAAAGTGGTCCACTGCCAGCTGGGGGCGGTAGGCGTCGTAGACCTTGAGCCGGTAGCCCTGCTCCGCCAGCTCGGCGCTCACCTCCCGCAGGGCGGAGGCGGCCTCCTGGGTGAGGAGGGCCACAGGAGCCTCATAGCCGTCGATCCGTTCCCCCACAAAGTTGTAGGTGGAGTAGTAGCGAAGCTCCAGGATGGCGTCGGGGACGGCCTGGGAAAGCTCTACAAAGCCGGAAGGGTCCAGCTCGGGCGGGAGCTCTTCCGGTTCGGAGGAGCCGCCCTCCTCCGGGAGGGGCCGCTTGGCCTCTCCCTGCCGGTAACCCTCCTGATACCCCGCCGTGTAACCGCTGGAATAGACCTCCTGCTCCCACTCCGGGTCCGGCGCGCTGTGCTCCGGCGGCTGAGCCGTCCCGCAGGCGGAGAGGAGGGCAAAACACAGCGCCAGCGCTGCAAGCTTCCCTCTGTCCATGGGGTCAGACCTCCTCTTTCCGGGGGTCGGGCAGGTCGATATAGATGGGGGAGTGGCCGGTGGACTCCACGAACTGGAGAAGGTCCTCCCGCTTCAGGCGGAGGGTGGAGGTCGAGATGCCGGGGTGGCCGCTGATGTACTCGTCGGTCAACAGGTCCCGGTCGATGACCAGCTGAACGTGATGTCCGGTGTCAAACAGCAGCTCCAGAGCGGAGACGGAGCCGGGAATGGTTTGGAGGTAGTCCCGCATATGGCCGTCATCGGCGAAGGACAGCCGGGAGCAGCCCAGCTGGGCGGAGAGAAACTTGGTCTTGAAGGGCTTGTCCCCCGGCATCATCAGCAGATAAAACTCAGTCTGCTGCCGGTTGCAGAGAAACAGGTTTTTGCAGATCTGGGAGCCCAGCACCTTCTCCACCTCGTGGCAGATCTCAATGGTGTCGGCGTGGTCGTGGTCCACCCGGACGTAGGGGATGGACAGCTCCTCCAGCCGGTCATAGATGGCGAACTCCTGAGGGATGCGGCCGCCGGTGGGGCGGGTGGTGTATTTGGTCTGGTCGATGTACATACGATCGCTCCTTAATGGCTTCGTTGAAATCCGAACAGCCTTTGGGCGCAGCCGCCCAGAATGCCGTCCTTCTCCTCCCGGGTGAGGGGCAGCTCCTCAATGAGAGCAATGCCCTCGGTCTGGTCCCGCCAGGGGCTGTCGGTGCCGAAGAGGACCCGGCCGGGGAATTTGCGCACCATGCGGACAAACTGCTCCACCTCCATCAGGGGCAGGTCGGAGGGGCCGTAGTAGCCGTCTCCCAGGGGGGCGATGCGGCCCAGGGCGAAGGCGGTGTCCAGATAGACGCCGGTGTCCGGCAGCAGCTCCTCCACCCGGTCCCACTCCCGCCAGCCCCCCATGTGGGCCAGGATCAGAGTCACCGGCCCCACCTGACGCAGGGCGCTTCGGGTCATTTCGGGCGTGCAGTGGTCCCGGTCGGGGAAGCCGATGTCCCGCCCCGCGTGGGTGAGGACGGCCAGCCCCAGCTCGCCGCAGCGGTCCAGGATGCGCAGGTAGCGGAGGTCGTCAAAGTCGATGCCCTGATAGATGGGGTGGAGCTTGACCCCCTTCATCCCCAGGTCTGCGATCCGGGCCAGCTCGGCCTTCCAGTCCGAAAAATCGGGGTGCATGCAGCCGAAGGACCACAGGCCGGTTTCCGGGCCGGTGTCGTTAAGGCGGGCGGAGGCGTCGTTGACATGGACCACCTGCCGGGCGTTGGTGGCCACGGGGAGGACCAGACAGCCCTCCACCCCGGCGGCGGCCATGGAGGCAGTCAGCCCTGCCTCGGTGCCGTCGGAAAAGGCCGCGGTGTGGCACATGGATTGGAGCTTTTCAATGGTGGCCCTGGCAATTTTGTCGGGGAAGGTATGCGTGTGGATGTCGAAAATCATGGGGACAGGATTCCTTTCTGGAAAAGTTGGCAGAACCTGCGATAGACCTAAGCATACCACAGGTTCTGCCAATTTAAAAGAGGAAAAGGGGATTTTTTGTCAGGAGGGGTCGCCCAGGGTCTGGCTCTTGCGGACGGTGACCCTCTCGTCGTAGCAGGAGAAGGCGTCGTCCACCAGCCTCTTCTCGGGCTTGGCGGTGACGAGGGAGACCACCGGCACGATGATCAGCCCGGCGATCATGCAGAACGCGCCGCAGTTAATGGGGGAGACCAGCAGGGTGGGGAAGTGGACCTTCAGAGGGGAGATATCCGCCAGCATGACCGCTGTGGAGAAGATGAAGCTGACCCAGCAGGCGGTTTTGGTGGCGCCCTTCCAGTACAGACCGTAGAGGAAGGGGGCCAGGAAGGCGCCCGCCAGTGCGCCCCAGGACACGCCCATCAGCTGGGCGATGAAGGTGACGGTGGATTTGTACTGGATGATGGCCAGCACCACCGAGATGGCGATAAACACCACGATGAGGCACCGCATGATGGACACCTGCTGTTTCTCGTCCATCTTCTTGATGACGTGGCCCTTCAGCAGGTCCAGGGTGAGGGTGGAGCTGGAGGTGAGCACCAGGGAGCTGAGGGTGGACATGGATGCGGACAGCACCAGGATCACCACCACGGCCAGCAGGATCTCCGGCAGGCCGGAGAGCATGGTGGGCACGACGGAGTCGTAGCCATTGGCGGCGATGTCGATCTTGTCGGAGAACAGCCGGCCAAAGCCGCCCAGGAAGTAGCAGCCGCCCGCCACCACCAGCGCGAAGACGGTGGAGACCACCGTGCCGGTGTTAATGGATTTTTCGCTCTTGATGGCGTAGAATTTCTGGACCATCTGGGGCAGGCCCCAGGTGCCCAGGGAGGTGAGGATCACCACGCCCAGCAGGTTCACCGGGTCGGGGCCGAAGAAGGAGGCGAAGATACCGGGCGCGCCCGCCACCGGACCGGCGGTCTCCTCAGCGGGGATCTTGGCCAGCCCCTCCAGAGCGGCCAGGAAGCCGCCCTGGCTGTGGAGCACCGCGAAGATGACGGCGCAAATGCCGAAGAGCATGATGATGCCCTGGATAAAGTCGTTGATGGCGGTGGCCATATAGCCGCCGGCGATGACGTAGACGCCGGTCAGGATCGCCATGACAACGACGCACACGGAGTAGTCGATGTCAAAGGCCATGCCGAACAGCCGGGACAGACCGTTGTACAGGCTGGCGGTGTAGGGGATCAGGAAGATGAAGATGATCACCGAGGCGGTGATCTTCAAAGAGGTGGAGCCGAACCGCTTGCCAAAAAACTCAGGCATGGTGGCGGAGTCCAGATGCTGGGTCATAATGCGGGTGCGCCGGCCCAGCACCACCCAGGCCAGCAAAGACCCCAAAACCGCGTTGCCGATGCCCGCCCAGGTGGCGGCAATGCCGTACTTCCAGCCAAATTGACCGGCGTAGCCCACGAAGACCACGGCGGAGAAATAAGACGTGCCGTAGGCAAAGGCGGTGAGCCAGGGCCCCACGGAGCGTCCGCCCAGCACGAAGCCGTTGACGTCAGTGGCATTTTTCCGGCAGTACAGGCCAATGCCCACCATAACCCCGAAAAATACCAGCAGCAGAATCATTTTGATTGCCATAGGAAACAGTCCTCTCCTTTGTGCCTGCTTTGATACTTTGTACCGTTGAAGTGTAACGCAAAGAATTGTTAAAGTCAAGAGGTATTTTTTATTTTGTGAATATTTTTTGCAGAAGGGACAGGGCGCGCCAACCGGCGCGCCCTGTTCTACGGTTCCCCTATTATATGCTCCTCCGCTTTGATCTGGGCGTCCTGCAGCAGACGGGTGGCGGCAGGTACGTCCAAGCGCTCCAGCGCCTCCAGCGCGTCCGTGATCGCGTTGAAGAGAAGATGGTACGGTTTTTGATAGTCGGTCATAATATTCACCTCCATTACATATACCTATTTAAGAATATACCTAAAGGCGTTGCTTGTCAATTACCATATAGCTTTTGTATGATATATACCAAAGAGAGGGTATAGTGATGAAGGTTGTACGGTTTTGTCTAGCCGACTATTTAGACACCAACGGCATCAGCCGATATAGTCTTGCAAAGCGTACTGGTATTCAATATCACGTTATTGACAGTTACTACAAAAACAAGGTCTACCGTCTGGACGGCTACAATCTGGGCCGGATTATCCAGTCGCTGGACTGCCGGCTCACCGATATTCTTACCGTTGTGGAAGAGTAAAATATGTCCGCATCCGCCGGGGGGACCTGCTGTGGAAGCTGCTGCTGACGGCGGCGGAGGTCCCACGGGGAAAAAGCGTGCTGCAGATTTTATGTCTGCGGCACGCTCTTTTTTCGTGGTTACTCATTGAAAGGCTGCTTTTCATATGGTAAAATGAAGCAGAAATGCATACAGAGAGGAAGTTTTTTCCATGCGAACCATTTCTGCCGCTCTGATCCGCGATGCCGTGGCCCGGCTGTGCCTCCAGGCCAACACCCGCCTGCCCGCCGACGTGGCCGCCGCCCTGGACCGCTTCCGTCAGGCCGAGCCCTGGCCCTTGGCGGAGGAGACCCTCTCCCTGCTTCAGGACAACCTGGTCCAGGCCGGAGAACAGAGCCTGCCCATCTGTCAGGATACCGGCATGGCCTGCGTCTTTGTGGAACTGGGCCAGGAGGTCCACATCGAGGGGGAGTTTGAAGCGGCCATCCACGAGGGGGTCCGCTGGGGCTACGGCGAGGGCTTTTTGCGGAAATCCATCGTGGCCGACCCCCTGCGCCGGGTCAACACAGAGGATAACACCCCTGCTTCGATTACAGTGCGTATTGTTCCTGGAGACCGGTGTACCGTCACGGTGGTCCCCAAGGGCTTCGGCTCGGAGAACATGAGCCGCCTTGCCATGCTCAAGCCCGCCGACGGGGTGGAGGGCGTGAAGCGGTTCGTGGTGGAGACGGTCCGGCTGGCTGGGCCCAACCCCTGCCCGCCCACCGTGCTGGGCATCGGGATCGGCGGCTCCTTCGACAAGGTGGCCGCCCTGGCCAAGCACGCCCTGCTCCGCCCGCTGGACGAGCCCAACCCCGATCCCTTCTACAAGGCCCTGGAGGATGAGCTGCTGGAGGCGGTCAACGCCCTGGGCATCGGTCCCCAGGGCTTCGGCGGAAGGACCACCTGCCTGGGGCTGGCCATCGAGACCGCCCCCACCCACGTGGCCGGACTGCCCGTGGCGGTGAACGTGAGCTGTCACGTCACCAGAAGAGCGAAAGAGGTGCTGTAAGATGGCGGGGTATATGGTCTGCTGGCCCCAGGACCGGTGGAAGGAGATCCAAAGGGCGGAGGATACCGGCCCGATCAAGGTGGTCTATGGCAGCATTCATTCCCGGATGCCCACCATCGCCTCCATCCAGGTGGGGGACGTGGTCTTTCCCGTCACCCAGATGAACAAGCATCTGTATGTGCTGGCCCGCCTGCCGGTGACCCACAGGGAGCAAGCCTTCGACTACTGCATGCGGGAGCTGGGGACCCAGCACAGCGCGCTGATTCCGGAAGGCGTCGCCCTGGAACGTCGGTACGCGTTTGGCGCCAAGGCCCCATTTTATTGGACTTGGGACTGCAGACATTTTGACCGCCTGGAGGATGTGCCGGAAGGAATTCAGGTCATTCCTCTGTCGGGGCAGGTGGAAAAGCCCCATCTGGAGCACCAAAATCCCTTCAACTGCTGTTCCCAGTGGGCGGTGTGGGGGGAGGAGGGCAGCTCGATCGAGCTCCGCCAGCTCCCCGACGAGGTCGTGCCCCAGCTGCGCTTCGGCCATCCGAAAAGCAAGGAAAAGCCGCTGAAATTTGCCGCAAACGGCAGCGTGCTGTCCAGCAGTCTGACTGCCACCCGGCGGATGAGCGAGGAGACCTTTGCGGTGTTTGAACAGCTATTCCAATAATGGAGGCGTTTTTATGCAATACAAACTGACCACCCCCGTCACCCGGGAGGATCTGGCGCCTTTAAAGGCGGGGGACACGGTGCTGCTGTCCGGAACGGTGTACACCGCCCGTGACGCCGCCCACAAGCGGATGATGGAGCGGCTGGACGCCGGGGAGGCTCTGCCTTTCCCGGTGGAGGGCTCGGCGCTGTACTATGTGGGCCCCACCCCGGAGCGGCCCGGCGAGGTGATCGGCTCCGCCGGTCCCACCACCAGCGGGCGGATGGACGCCTACTCCCCACGGCTGCTGGACCTGGGCCAGGCCGTCATGATCGGCAAGGGCGCCCGGAATCAGGCCGTCAAAGAGGCGGTGGTGCGCAATGGGGCCGTCTACCTGGCCGCCCTGGGGGGCGCGGGGGCGCTGATGGCCGCCTGCGTCCGGGAGCTGGAGGTCATCTGCTGGGAGGACCTGGGCTGCGAGGCGGTCCGCCGCCTGGCGGTGGAGGAGATGCCCCTTACCGTCATTTTGGACGCCCACGGAGGCGATCTGTACGAGAGCGGCCCCGCAGCCTATCTGGCCAGCTTGAACGAGAAAGGATAGAAAGGAGTGTTCCTCCATGGATGAGGAGCGCGTAAGAGAATTATCCCTGCCCCTGGACCAGAAGCCCTTCCGGGTGCGGACGGAGGAGGGCTGGGCCTCCTTTCTGGCTGGCGAGCATGAGCTGCGGACCCTGATGGACCGGGAGTCCGTCAGCGAACAGCTGGTGGAGCGGTGCTCGGAGCTGCTGGCTCCCGCCTTCTCCGCCCCTGCCTTTGAGCTGGGCCGCAATGGGGAGAAGTATGAGCTGATTCTGGTCCCCGAGGGGGACCGGACCCGGCTGTTTCAGCTGGCCTATTTCCAGCGGCGGGCCCCGAAGGAACTGCTGGACCGGTGGAACATCCTGGTGGGCCGCACCCGCTCCCGGAGCTTCGGCCTGCGGATGTTCGGGCAGGAGGTCACCCTGAAGGACGTCCAGGTGTGGGCGGAGAAGCAGGAGGCCAACGGCCTGGGCCTGCAGCTGTACTGCGGCAAGCTGAGAGGCCAGCCCGGGGAGGAGCGGAGCTATATCCTGTACACCCTGCTGGACCAGGCGCTGGGGGAGCTGGCCGCCATGCGGTATGTGAACCAGTGCGCCATTCTGGACGCCCCCGCCCCAGGGGACAGCATCCCTCTGGACCAGCTGGCCGGTTATGTGGCGGCGGAGATCGATCCCGAGGGCTGGTCCCGCTGCGATGACCCGGAGGTCGCCTGCCAGCGGTACACCGCCTATGAGGGCCGGCCCAGCCAGGAGGAGGACTGGGCCCTGCGTCGGGACGTCTATGTGGGGGTGAGCTGCTGCGTCCCTCTGCTCAGCGGCTACCTTCAGGGGGACGATTACTATATGGACCGCCTGCACCAGGACGGGATTGTCCCCGGTTTTTTCTACTACCCCCTGGACGGCGTGCCGCAGAAGGAGATTCTGGACCTGCGGGACCAGCTGGAGGGGGCGATCCTGGGCCGGACGGGAGAGGGGGTAGTCACCTTCACCGGCGGAGCTACCGGGACTGCCTTCGGCTATCTGGACTTCATCGCCTGGGACCTGGAGCCTCTGCTGGACGCCGCTGTGGAGGTCTTTGCCGGGGCTCCGGTGGCCTGGGCCAGCTTCCACACCCTCCGGTTTGACGCCTGGGGCATCGGGTTGAAGCAGGAGGCGGAAGCATGAGCATCGGACTGCAGTTTACCGGCAGGATCGACCATCCGGAGGAGCTGTTGGAGGCGGCGGCGGCCCTGGCCAAGACGCAGGGCTGCCGTCTGACGGTGGGGAAGGGCGGCCTGAAGATCGTCCTGTGTCCACTGGGGGGTGAGCTGGACCTCCGCTGGCGGCCTGGGGAGGACCAGTCCTGGCAGGTGTGGGGGGGCTGTGTGTCCACCCCCGCCGGAGCGGGACTGCACCGGGCGGCGGTGGAGCTGCTGGACCGCCTGCCTATCCGCGCCCTGACGGTGGAGGACGAGACCGGTTTCTTTCAGCACCGGGACTTTTTGCGCATAAAAGAGGAGCACTTCTACCCCTGGCTCCACACCCTGGTGGACGTGTGCCGTCAGGAGAGCGGCAAGGGGGTATCCGGCATGCAGCTGTGCTGGGACCTGGAGCAGTACGCCCCTGAGAACATCCCCGATACGGTGGTCACCCCCATGGGCCGCTTCCGCCTGTCGGAGCTGGTGGATCTGGTGGAGGAGGGGGGAATTGAGGCTCTGGCCGGGCGTTTTTTTCTGTGGAACGGCCGCACCCAGGACGCCAGATTTTTCCGCAACCGGGCCATCAACGCCCTGTGGGAGCGGTGCTGGTTTGCCCCCTCCGCCCGCAGCCAGGAGGATGCCGCCATCAACAGCTCGATCCTGGACGACCTGGAGTGGGCTGCTAAGCTGGACCCCGCCCTCCCCCTGCCCCGGAGGGCCTACGCCGAGGTCTGTGCCCTGGCGGAGCGGGAACCCGCCCTGCCCGAGGGGCCGGAGCTGCGGGAGGAGTTTTCACCCGGCTACCGCAAGGGCCGCGTCACCCACGCGGTGGGCGTCCTGCGGCTCACCCTGCCCGGCTCCTGCCTCTACCACTGGGAGTCCTGGGAAAATGACGGCGGCGCACACCTGTGGAGCGACGGCTCGGATGAGGGCCCCGTGTGGCGGGTGAGCGCCTACCGCGCACGGGAGGGCGACGCCCAGTTTACCGACAACCTGAACACGCTCCACGGGTTGGAGGCCCGAAAGCTGAGCGGCGGCGCCCTGCGCTGGGGCTGGCGGGAGATCCGCGAGGAGGGGAAGCTCCTCTACCAGGCGGTGTGTGAGGTCATCTCTGGTCCGTCCCTCTTTCTCCTCACCGCCGCCTGCAGCGGTCCGGAAGACCTGGGGCAGGTGGCGCAGACCATCGCGCAGCTGTCTGTAGTCCACAACGCGGCCCGGATGGAGACGGTCCAGGCCAAAAAAGAATCAGGAGGTCAGAGCCATGGATGATCTGTTATCCCTGCTGGACCAGTGGAACCAGGAGGAGGCGTACCAAAGCATTATCGACACGTTAGAGGAGCGGAGCCGGACCCAGCCCCTGGACTACGCCCTCACCTGCCAGCTGGCCAGGGCCTACAACAACGTTGCCGATCTGGACCAGCCGGAGTTCCGGAGCCAGCTGGAGCGGGCGGAGGAGCTGCTGCGCTCGGTGGCGGAGGAGGGGGCGGACGACCCCCTGTGGCACTACCGCCTGGGCTACTCCCTGTTCTACCAGGACCGGGAGAAGGAGGCTCTGGCCTGCTTCGAACGGACGCTGGAGCTGGACCCGGAGGACCAGGACACGGAACAGTTCATCCAAATGTGCGAACAATACATCTCCGCCAAAACCTACCGCCCGGAGATGTATGAGCAGGAGGACTGGGACGCGGTGGAGGCCCACCTGGAGAAATACTTTGGCCCCTGCGGCAATGTGTTCCACGAGATCATCTCCCCGGACATCCACGTGGACATCTACATCATGAATCCCACCCCGGAGCGGAATTACTACGTTCTGTCCACCTTCGGCATGGGGGCCCACCGGATGAACGTACCCGAGGAGCTGGCCGGAATGAAGCTGGAGCGGGCGGAAATTATGGTCACCCTTCCTCCGGACTGGCAGGTGGAGAACGGCGATGAGCGCTGGTACTGGCCGCTCCGGTGGCTGAAGATCCTGGCCCGCCTGCCCATTCAGGAGGACGGCTGGCTGGGCTGGGGCCATACCATCGCCAACCCGGAGGACGCCCCCTTTGCGGACAACACCCGTCTGTGCGGCCTGATCCTCACCGAGCCCCAGGGCTTTGATAAGGAGGCGGTGTGCTGTCCCCTCCCCGGCGGGGATGAGGTGAATTTTTACCAGATGATCCCCCTCCACTTTGAGGAGATGCAGTTCAAGATGGCCCACGACGCCCAGTCCCTGCTGGCCCGGTTCACGCCGGAGCAGCTGACAGTGGTGGACCTCCAGCGGCCCAGCGTCTGCCCCGACAGGCCGGAAAAGGCCTTCGCCATCCCCCGGGAGGAGCTGAAGGAGCTCTATCAGGGGGACGGTCCCCAGGGCTGTATTGCCACCGACCGGATCGTGGTGGAGGGCAGCCCTGTGGGCTACTGCTGGCGGGAGGAGCCCGGCGACGGAGACGCGGCCTGGGACAGCGGCTGGCGCTTCGCCGCCGGGGACGAGGGCAGCGGCTGTATGGACGATCCGGACCGTTCCGGCGTCTATGCCCTGAACACCATCTGCAACTACGATCCGGACATCATCCCGCTGCTGGATTCCGAACCCGGCACCGCCTGGAGCCGGGGGGAGGACGGGGTATTCCGGCCGGAACTGTACGAGGACGAGTAAGCCTGCCGCTATATTCAAAACAGGAGGAAACAGACATGGACATCAAAAACACGAAAACTGCGGAAAATCTCCGCAAGGCCCTGGCGGGGGAATCCATCGCCCGCAACAAGTACACCTACTTTGCCATGGCCGCCCGGGCCAACGGGGACGAGGAGGCGGCCGCCGCCTTTGAGCAGATGGCAAAAAACGAGATGATGCACGCCAAGTTCTGGTTCGAGCTGCTCTACGGCAAGCCAACCGACACCGTCGGGTGCCTGACCCAGGCCGCCATGGGGGAGTACAGCGAGTGGCACGACATGTACCCCGGCTTCGCCGCCCAGGCCAGGGCCGAGGGGCTGGAGGACGTCGCCGTCATGTTCGAAAAGGTGGCCGACATTGAGCGCAGCCATGAGAACCGCTTTATGACCCTGCTGGCCAAACTGGCCCAGGCCGCTCCGGAGCAGGCTCCCGCCCCGGCCCAGGAGAAGCCCGCCCCCCGGCAGAAGAAGACCGGCTACCGCTGTCAGTTCTGCGGTGCGGTGTTTGAGGAACGGCCTGACCTGTGTGATGTGTGCCAGGCCATCGGCGCCTTTGAGCTGGTGGACTACTACGAATAGGAAACACAAAACCCCGGCAGTTTTTGGACTGCCGGGGTTGACTTTTTCCTGCTCCTCTTGTATAATCCAAACCGTCTCAAATAAGACAGTTTGGAGGCGACAGCCTTGCCGCTCACAGAGGAAGAGACTGCCCTGCTGTCCGCCTGCCCCCTGTTCCGGGGGACGGAGAAGGGTCTTCTGCGCCAGCTGGCGGAGGAGGCGGAGCGGACGGAGTTTTCGTCCGGACAGGTGGTGTATAGTCCCCGGCACTTCCGCCGTAGCCTGGGGGTGGTGCTGTCCGGGCAGCTCCAGGTGACCAAAGGGACGCTGGCGGTCAGCGCGCTGGAGCCGGGGGACCTGTTCGGTGCGGCCGCCCTGTACAGCGGCGAGCGGGAATTTGCCTCCACCATCACCGCCAAAGGGGCCAGCCGGTGCCTGATGCTGGACCAGCAGCTGATGGACCGGCTCCTGGCTGAACACAGCCAGATCCGGGAAAACTATCTGCGCTACCTGACTGGACGCATCCGCTTCCTCTCCGGACGGCTTCAGACCCTGGCCCAGCCGGGGGTGGAGGGCAAGCTGGCCCGCTACCTGCTGGCCGGCGGGGACAGCTCCTGCCCAGCCACCCAGCTGTGCCAGCGGCTGGGGGTGAGCCGGGCCTCCCTCTACCGGGCCTTCTCCGCCCTGGAGGACAGCGGCCTCATCCTCCGGCAGGGCAAGACCATCACCATTGTTGATCCTGCGGGACTGGAGACAGTCCTGTGAACAAGAAAGGAAGATTTGCCATGAAACGTACCTTGTCACTTTTGCTCACCGCCGCCCTGGCCCTGTCTCTGCTGGCGGGCTGCGGGCCCAAGACCCCTGCCGGGACCTCCAGCTCCGCCGCTCCCGGCTCCAGCTCCAGCCAGCCGGACGGCTCCGACCAGGACAGCAGCCAGTCCACCCCGGAGGTAGACGCCCCGGTCATCAAGTTTATGGCCCTCTCCGGCCCCACCGGGGTGGGGGCCTCCTGGCTGATGGAATACTACTCCGCCGAAAACGCCTTTACGGATATGCCCTTCATCCTGGACAGCACCATCGTCACGGACAACACCGAGGTCCAGGCCGCGCTGAACAACAAGACTGTGGATGTCGCCGCCATCGCCACCAATGCCGCCGCCGTTCTGTCCGCCAAGAACCCCGACTCCATCCAGGTGCTGGCTGTCAACACCCTGGGGGTGCTCTACATTCTGGAGAAGGGGGACACCGTCCACTCCATGGCCGACCTGAAGGGCAAGACCCTGTACTGCCCCTCCAACACCAAGGGGGCCAACCCGGAGCACATCCTGAACCACCTGCTGACCGGCAATGGGGTGGACCCCTCCGACGTAAATATTGAGTGGCTCACCCCCCAGGAGATCACCGCCAAGATCACCTCCTCTGACGCGGGGATCTGTATGCTCCCCGTTCCCGCCGCCACCGCCCTGATGGTTCAGGACAGCGCTGTGCGGGAGGCCGTTTCCCTGACCGACGCCTGGAGGGACCTGGAGGGCTCCGAGCTGCCCATGGGCTGTGTTGTGGCCCGCACCGAGTTCATTGAGAAGAGCGACCCTGCTTTGATTGCGGCCTTCATCGATCTGTACAGAGACTCCATTTCCTTCATGGAGGGTCCGGACGCGGGCTCTCTGGCGGTGGAGCTGGGCATCCTGCCCAACGAGAAGGTGGCAGAGAAGGCCATCCCCCAGTGCGCCCTCACCCTTATTATCGGGCAGGAGATGAAGGACATGCTGGAGGACTACTACTCCATCCTCTTCCAGGCGGCCCCGGAATCCATTGGCGGCGGCCTGCCCTACGACTCCTTCTACTATGGGGTGGGCTAAGCCCCTGAAAAAGCTGTTATACGCCCTGCCGGCCCCCGCCTTCTGGCTGGGGGTCTGGCAGGTCTGCGCCCTTTTGGTGGACCGCCGCGTGAACGGACGGGGCAACGAGCTGCTGCTCCCCTATCCCGCCTCCGTCTGGACCGCCCTGACCGCGATGGCGGGGACGGGGGAGTTCTGGGGGGCCGTGCTGACCTCCCTGGGCCGCATCGCCTTGGGCCTGGTCTGGGGAGCCGCCTTGGGAGCCCTGCTGGCGGTGCTGACCTGCGCCTCCCCCTGGGCGGACCGGCTGCTCTCCCCCGCCATCCGGGTGGTGCGGGCCGCGCCGGTGGCATCCTTCATTCTGCTGGTGCTGCTGTGGACGGGACGGAACAACGTCCCGGCGGTGATCTCCGCCCTGATGGTGATGCCTGTGGTGTGGGACCATCTGGCCCGAGGCATCCAGGCGGTCGACCAAAAGCTGCTGGAGCTGGCCAGAGTCTGCCGCTTCTCCCGCTGGAAAACGGTCCGTCTCCTGTATCTGCCCTCCCTGGGGCCTTACATCCTGTCCGCCCTCACCACCGCCACCGGTCTGGCCTGGAAGTCCGGGGTGGCCGCCGAGGTGCTCTGCCTGCCGGAGCCCTCCCTGGGCCAGCAGATCTATTACACCAAGTATTATCTGGACATCCCTGAGCTTTTCGCCTGGACGGCGGTGACCGTGGCCCTGAGCATGGTGCTGGAGCGCATCCTCCGCACCTGTCTGGCCCGATGGGGAAGGGGGTGGGGCGCGTGACCGTCTGCAGGAGCCTCACTGTCTCCTTCGGGGACAGGGCGGTCCTGGACCGCTTCTCCCTGACCCTGCCGGACAGCGGCGTCACCGCCCTCAGCGGACCCTCCGGCTGCGGGAAAACCACCCTGCTCCGGGTGCTGGCCGGACTTCAGCCCCTTCAGGGCGGCACAGTGGAGGGGCTCGCCCCCCAGGAGACCGCCCTCCTCTTTCAGGACGACCGCCTGCTCCCCTGGCGGACGGTGGAGCAGCACCTCACCGACGTCCTTCCCCAGGATCGCCGGGACGCGGTCCCCGGCCTTCTGGCGCTGGCCGAGCTGACCGGTGAGGAGAGGACCCGGCCCGCCGCCCTGTCCGGGGGCATGGGCCGCCGCTTGGCTTTGGCCCGCTGTCTGGCCCTCCCCGCCCGGCTCTATCTGCTGGATGAGCCCTTCGCCGGAGTGGACCTCCCCCGTGCCCTGCGCATCCTGGAGCGGCTGAAGACCCTTCCCGCCCCCGTCCTGCTGATCAGCCACGAGGAGGCCGTCCTGTCCTGCGCGGACCGGGTGATCCGGCTGGACGGTCCGCCGCTGCATCAGCAATAAAAGAGCGCAGATTCCCACGACGTGGAATCTGCGCTCTCTTTTTATTGCATATATTCCTCCGCCAGCCGGACCTCTCCAGCCTGGAGGGAGGCGGGCACGTCGATGATCCGCTGGTTGTGGGAGCCCCGGAACCGCAAGCCCAGGTCCTTCTTCGCCAGAACGAAGGGGCCGTCCACCAGCACGTCCAGCCCCTCCAGCAGGGTCCGGCTGTGGGTTCCCACCTGGTTGCCGGCCAGTTCCTCGAAGAGGTAACCGGTGTAGCACCAGACGGTTTTTCCGGGCAGCTCCCTGCGCGCCCGGCGGACCAGCTCCAGCACGGCCCGCTGGTTGTCCGGCTCAAAGGGCTCGCCCCCCAGCAGGGACAGCCCCCGGATGTGGTCTGGGGCCAGGAAGGTGAGGATCTGCTGGATCTCCGCCTCCCCAAAGGGGACGCCGTAGGAAAAATCCCAGGTCTCCGGGTTGAAGCACCCCTCGCACCGGTGGCTGCACCCGGACACAAACAGGGATACCCGCACCCCGGGTCCGTTGGCCACGTCTACCTTTTTAATATCGGCGTAGTTCATAATGCTCTCCTTAGCGCATGATTTTCAGCTTGGGGCATCTCTCTTTCAGAAAGGGCAAAAAGCTCTCCCGCTGTTCCGGGGTGAGGCAGTCCTTAAATACCAGGAAAAACTGCCGGGATTTGCTCATCACAAAAAAGAGATTAGGGGTGGAGGCCGCTACGGACAGGCTCTCATAGCGGAGGGAGGCCTCTCCGTGAATCGTCAGATTGCGCAGGACTACGCCGTCTGCTGTGAAAAAGCTCTCGTAGCGGGTGACCCCTTCCGGGGAATTCTCCCGCATCCGGGCGAGCTGATTCTTGATATACCGTCTTTGGATCAGGCGGGGGAACAGAAAAACGAATGCCGCTAAGAACAGATACAGCCCCCCGTCAAACCAGTCCCTCGCAATGAGGGCCAGCAAGGCGCATCCGGCAATGACCGCCACAGCAATCCATCTGACCCAGTCCAGCCGGGTGCGGAATAGATATTTCTGCACCTCTTGCAGGGCCACTTTGTCCATAACACCGGTTGTCCGGTATTGATCCATTTCAGGTCATCTCCTTGAATAAAGTAGGGGGCGGCCTCTGTGCCGCCCCTACAGAAAAACGATTACAGATGCAGCACCCGCGCCTTGATCTCCTTGGTCTTGCCCACATTCCAGAAGTTTTCTCCCAGATACCCGCAGGTCCGGCGGGTGACGTTCATCTTGGACTGGTCGGTGTTATGGCAGACAGGACACTCCCACTGGAACTCCTCGTTGATCTCGATCTCCCCGTCGAAGCCGCAGCACTGGCAGTAGTCGCTCTTGGTGTTGAACTCGGCGTACTGGATGTTGTCGTAAATGAACCGGACTACGTCCTTCAGCGCCTCCAGATTGTGGCGCAGATTGGGGATCTCCACATAGGAGATGCAGCCGCCGGTGGAGATTTTTTGGAACTGGCTCTCAAAGGTGAACTTGTCGAAGGCGTCGATCTTCTCCCGCACATCCACGTGGTAGCTGTTGGTGTAGTATCCCTTGTCGGTGACGTCAGGGATGGTCCCAAAGCGTTCCTTGTCAATGCGGGCGAAGCGGTAACACAGGCTCTCGGCAGGGGTGCCGTAGAGGGCGAAGCCGATGTTGGTCTCCGCCTTCCAGTCATCGCAGGCACGGCGCAGCCGGTTCATCACCGCCAGAGCGAACTCGCTGCCCCCCTCCTGGGTGTGACTGACCCCCTTCACCAGCTTGGTCACCTCATACAGGCCGATGTAGCCCAGCGAGATGGAGGAGTAGCCCCCGTAGAGCAGAGGCTCGATGGAGGCCCCCTTGGGCAGGCGGGCGATGGCGCCGTACTGCCAGTGGATGGGGGAGGAGTCGGAGCGCACCTGCTTCAGGGCGTTGTGGCGGCACATAATGGCCTCGAAGCACAGGTCCAGCCGCTCCTCCAGCAGCGCCCAGAATGCTTCCTCGTCGCCATTGGCGAGGATGCCGATCTGGGGCAGATTGAGGGAGACCACCCCCTGGTTGAACCGGCCCTCGAACTTGTAGTTTCCGTCCCCGTCCTTCCAGGGGGCCAGGAAGGACCGGCAGCCCATGGGGGAGAAGACGTTGCCCTGGTAGTTCTCCCGCATCTTCTTGGCGGAGATATAGTCGGGATACATCCGCTTGGCGGAGCACTTCACGGCCAGCTCGGTGAGGTAGTCGTAGGCGCCCCCCTTCAGGCAGTTGTGCTCGTCCAGCACGTAGACCAGCTTGGGGAAGGCGGGGGTGATGAACACGCCCTTCTCGTTCTTGATGCCCTCCAGCCGCTGGCGGAGGACCTCCTCAATGATCATGGCGTTCTCCTCGATGTAGGGGTCGCCTTCCTGAAGGTTGAGGAACAGGGTGACGAAGGGGGACTGGCCGTTGGTGGTCATCAGGGTGTTGATCTGGTACTGGAGGGTCTGCACCCCGTTTTTCAGCTCGCACTTGAGCTGGTCCATCACCAGCCGCTCCATGGTGGACTCGTCCACCTTTCCGGCGCACTCATAGGCGATATGGGCCCTGAATTTCTCCCGGCTGCGGCGCAGGTATTTGCCCAGGTGGCGCAGGTCCACCGACTGGCCGCCGTACTGGTTGGAGGCCACGCAGGCGATGATCTGGGTGGTGATGGTGCAGGCCACCTGGAAGGTCTTGGGGCTTTCGATGAGCTTGCCGTTCATCACGGTGCCGTTTTCCAGCATGTCCCCGATGTTGATCAGGCAGCAGTTGAAGATGGGCTGGATGAAGTAGTCGGCGTCGTGGAAGTGGATGGCTCCCTCGTCGTGGGCCTTGGAGATGTGCTCGGGCAAAAGAATACGCCGGGTCAGGTCCCGGCTCACCTCTCCGGCGATGTAATCCCGCTGGGTGGCGGCGATCATGGTGTTTTTATTGGAGTTCTCCTCGGCCAGCTCCTTGTTTTCGTTGCGCAGCAGGGCCAGGATGGATTCGTCGGTGGTATTGGCCTTCCGGACCAGCGCCCGGTTGTAGCGGTAGATGATATAGGTCTTGGCCAGGTGGAACTTGTTCCGGGCCACCAGCCCCTGCTCCACCAGGTCCTGGATGTCCTCCACCAGCATGCGGGGGCGCTTCTGGCCCTCGATGCCGTCGATGATGGCGTCGATGTCCGCCCGGCACATCCGCTCCGCTTCAGGGACTTCAGCGTTGGCCTTTTCAATCGCGGTGACAATTTTGCTGCGGTCGTAGTCCACACTGGAGCCGTCCCGTTTAATAACCTTCATTCCTGTTCTCCTCTCATTGGTGAGGACCTTCTGCGGACCTCCGTCCTCTTTCGCGGGGCCCCGATTCAAAAGTCCAAGTGCGATTATAGCACACCCCTCCCGCTTTGTCCACTACATGTTGTGGCGTTTTTCCGATGCCCGAGGGTGTGAATACAAGATGTATTAACACCCGACAATCCAGTCTTTCCAGGGGTTCCGGTTGCCATCAGGGGAAAAATGTGGTATACTTTGGGAGTAATTTCAGCAAAATGCCCATGGAGGTCTCTATGGATCAAAAGACTGCCGCCGCCATGAGCGGAGGCGTGGACAGCTCCGCCGCCGCCCTGCTCCTCCAGCGGGAGGGACATGATGTGGTGGGCGTTACCCTGAAGCTGGTGGACAACACCCTGGCCGGCCTGGAGGGGGAAAGCGCCTGCTGCTCCCTGGACGACGTGGAGGACGCCCGCTCCGCCGCCTGCCGCCTGGGGATTCCCCACTATGTATTCAATCTGACGGACTGCTTCCGGAGGGATGTGGTGGAGCCCTTTATCCGCGCTTACGAGCTGGGCCAGACCCCCAACCCCTGCATCGAGTGCAACCGGCGGCTGAAATTCGGCGCGCTGCTCCGCCGGGCGGACGAGCTGGGCTGGGGCAAAATCGCCACCGGCCACTACGCCCGCCTGGACCGGGACGCCGGGTCCGGCCGCTGGCTGCTGAAAAAGGCGGCCCACCTGGACAAGGACCAGAGCTACGTACTGGCCGTCCTTGACCAGGAGCAGCTGTCCCGGGCCCTGTTCCCTCTGGGGGAGCTGTCCAAGGAAGAGGTGCGGGAGATCGCCGCAGAGGCCGGCCTGCTCAACGCCCGCAAGGGGGACAGCCAGGACATCTGCTTTGTACCCGACGGGGACTACGGCGCCTTTATCCGCCGCCGAACCGGGACGGACTATCCGGCGGGTCCCTTCCTGTATGAGGACGGGACCCCGCTGGGCCGGCACAGGGGGATCGTACACTACACCGTGGGCCAGCGCCGGGGACTGGGGGTGTCCTCCGAGTGGGGACGGCTCTATGTGAAGGAGATCCGCCCCCGAGACAACACGGTGGTCCTGTCGGGCAGTGGCAGCCTCTTTGCCCGCACCCTCACCGCCGGCCGGCTGAACCTGATCCCCTGCGCCCGGCTGGACGGCCCTGTCCGGCTCCGGGCCAAGATTCGCTACCGCATGGCGGAGCAGCCCTGCACCGTGGAGCAGACCGGAGAGGATGCCATCCGCCTCACCTTCGACCAGCCCCAGCGGGCCATCACCCCCGGCCAGACCGTGGTCCTCTACGATGGCGATCTGGTGGTGGGGGCGGCAGTTATCACACAAGGAGGCCAACATGGCGGGTAAAAGGAACAAAAAGCGGCCGCACAGCCGCACAGTGGAGCTGAAACGACAGGTCGAACAGGAGAAGCTGGCCAGCGAGAAGGATCGGGCCAAAAAGCGGATGGACCCCACCGCCCGCCTGCTGCTGTACGGCGATCTGGTGTTTCTGGCCCTCTTCTCCTTTCTGGAGTATAAAGGACTGATTTCCGACCTGGCCAGCGGGCTGTGCACCATCATCGGCGTGATCCTGCTGGTGATCGCCCTGTGGCTGCAATTTGGGCGGAAACGGGATGAGAGCGGCTTTGGAAAAGGACCAAGGCGCCAGAAGTCAAGAATAAATTGCAGTAAATTGGAATAATCAGCACAGCGCACAAAATCCCCCTGCCTGTTTTATGCTATTTGACGGCAAAAAGCGCATAAAAACCTAAACGGGTGGGTCTTGCTCACTCGTTTAGAACGTTTGTATTCAGTTCCACGCGGTCAAGCCGCCTGTAGTTCTTCGTCAAATAGATCGGCTGCGGATTTCCAGCCCAGCAGCTTACGCGGGTATCTGTTCACCCATTCTTCCGCCGCCGCCACTTGTTCTTTTGTCACTTCGTCAAAGTTGGTTCCTTTGGGGAACCAGCGCCGGATCAGCCTGTTCATATTTTCGTTGCTTCCGCGTTCATACGCGGAATACGGGTGGCAGAAGAAAACGATCGTCCGCTTCCCCTTCCGGCGGTGTGCGATCTCTATCCCCTCAAAGTCCTGGAACTCGCTGCCGTTATCCACAGTAATACTTTTGAACAGGGTATAGAACAGCTTCCCGAATTTCCGTTCCAGGCGGTTTATAGCCTTTACCACGCTGGCCGCCGTGTGGTCTTCTACCAGTGTAATAATTCCCATGCGGGTTCTCCGTTCCGTCAGCACCAGCAGCGCTTGTTTTGATCCCTTGCACCCCATAACGCTGTCCATTTCCCAATGCCCAAACTTTTCCCGGCTCCCGATCTCTTTCGGGCGTTTCTCTATGCTTGTCCCGCGTGGCGCTCTTGCGGCCTGCTTTTTGCTTTTCTCCGCATAGTGCCGCCGCCCCTTTTCGTAAAGGTGCTTTTCGTTCAGAACAAGAAACACGTCCCCCCGGTAAATGTAGTTATATAGCGTCTTTTCGCTTATTTCCGTGCTGTATTCTTCCGTGCCGTTCTTTATGTACGCCAAGGCCGCGCCGGGGGAAAACTGCTGCTCCACGATCAGTTCTTCCAGCTTCTTTACCAGCGCGTGATCGTGTCCGATTTTCAGATCCGGCCCCTTTTCGGCCAGAAACTCCCTGTATTTCCTGTGCGCCACTTCCGGGCAGTAAATCACAACTTTTTCCAGGTCTGTTGTAAGCTGTTCGCATAACCCCCGGTTGATTTCATAGTAAATTGACCGTTCGCACTTCCCCAGGGCTTTTGCAATTTCCGGTTTCTTGAAGCCCTCTTTTATCATCCGCGCCAGTGTCAGCCTGTCATTCCAGGAAAAATGCGTTGCTCCTTCGTGATTCATAGAAGCGCCCCCTTTCCCGCAAATAATAAACTGGAATATATGATAAAGTCAATAGCCCAGACGTTGTAAAACGATAATTGCCGTAGGCCACAGCCTACGGCAACTTTATTTTTCTTCTTCCTCTGTTTCCCCTACCAGCCAATCCGTTGTAACCCCCAGCGCCCCGGCGATCGCCCGCAATTCAAAATCCTGCACCATTCGCAAGCCGTTTTCAATCCTGGATATGCAATCCCGTTCAATGATCACGCCGCTTACCTGCACCCGCGCCGCCAGATCGGATTGTGTACACCGCTGGCGCGTCCGGGCCTGCCTGATTCTTTCGCCTGATACGTTCCGCTGCCCGTTGTAATTAGGGCCTGCTTCGTAACCTCAAACTGCTTAGAAGACAAGCAATATGGGATGAAATATGGTAGAATAGGTGCAAGGGAATTGGGAAAAAGCAAGGAAAAAGCGTGCACTTATAGGGGGCGGAGTGGATGTATAAGGACAACAGTCAGCTTCGGATGGAAGATTTCATCTTTCCATATGGGAAACTGGACCCAGAAAACGATTGGGTGAAACTGGCGGCGCTGGTTCCGTGGGAGATAGCGGAGGAGCGGTATGCAGCGCGATTCGTGAACAATGGTCACCCGGCCCATCCGGCACGGATGGCATTAGGGGCGCTGCTGATTCAGCGGCGGCTGAAATGCAGCGACCAATGGCTGGTGAAGCACATTGGAGAAAACCCGTATCTGCAATATTTCATCGGCATGAAGGAGTACGGGCCGTGTCCGTTCGGGGCGTCCACGCTGGTGGCGTTCCGGAAACGGTTCAGCGAGGAGGACCTGGCAGCAATTCTGGAGGCGTCTGTCCCAAAAGCGGAGACAGGGAAACAGGATGACTCGGATGACGGGAACGATCCGCCTAACAGCGGGACACTGATTCTGGACGCCACATGCTGCCCCGCGGACATCGCCTATCCTCAGGACATCGATTTACTCAACCAAGTGCGGGAGAAAGCGGAGAAAACGGTGGACGAGCTGTGTAAAGCGGCAGGACAGAAGAAGCCCCGGATGTACCGCAAGCGCGCCCGGAAGGACTATCTCCGTCTGTCCAAAAGCAAGAAGCGCAGTGGGAACGCAATCCGTTCCGCGATACGCAAACAGCTGCAATACATCCGCCGGGATATCAGGTACATAGCTGAATTGGTTCAAAAAGGTGCAAAATTGTCTTCAAAGCAGGCGGACCGCCTGAATATCATGACTACTGTCTACGAGCAGCAGCGCCTCATGTTTGAATCCGGGACCCACAGCATTCCCCGGCGCATCGTCAGTCTGGCCCAGCCCTGGGTCCGGCCCATCGTTCGGGGAAAAGCCCACGCCAATACCGAGTTTGGCTCAAAACTGCATATCAGTCTGGTGGATGGCTATGCCAGGATCGAACGGCTGGACTTCGAGCCCTTCAACGAATCGGAAGACCTCTGGCGGGCGGTGGCTCGGTACCGGGAGCGCTATGGCTGTTACCCGGAACGTATCCTGGCGGACAAAATCTACCGCAGCCGCCAGACACTGGCTTTTTGCAAAGAGCTTGGTATTCGTCTGTCCGGTCCGGCCCTGGGAAAGCCGCCAAAAGCTCCCGGCCTGTCCCGTCAAGCAAAGAAACTGGAGTATCAGGACAACTGCGACCGCAATGCTGTGGAGGGTGTTTTTGGGACGGTCAAGACCGCTTACGGCCTGGACCGCGTCATGGCACGCCTACAGGAAACCGCTGTCTGTGTGATTGGCGTTGCACTGCTGCTCTCAAACCTTTCCTTATCCCTGAGGGCCGCTCTCGCTCTGTTTTGCCTTATGCTTCTGCTGTTTGTTTTGCTGACGTTGCGGAGCAGAGCCTAATTAAACGCTTTCACCCTTCCGCCCTCCAATTTTTTGTGGTGTATTCCAGTTTTTTGTTTGACATTACCACATTGATGCGTTATCATTGTGGCAATATCCCACTTGTGGGAATACCACACATATTTTAACCGGGATACTCCGAGTAAAGAAGGAAGGAAGATTATTTATGAAAAAGCGTATTCTGTCCCTTGTGGCCGTGCTGGCCCTGCTGCTGTCTGCCTGCGGCGGCTCCCCTGGTTCCGCAATGGCGGAAGAATTAAGCGGAAAATATGACTTTTACGAAAAATCCGCCGAAAACATCAAAAAGGGCTTTGACGTTTCGGCGGACGATGCGGATCAGATTTTCCTTGCTTTGGTTGAATGTGGCATTTCCTCTGAAATGGGCTACATTACCAAAAATTCCGATGGTTCTTTCAAGGTCTATGCTTCCGGGACTGATTACACCGTTTCCATAGACGGCAACGCCGTTTCTTCCGTCTTCCTGGGGAAAGATCAGCTTTACCCGGAATTTATCCCGCATAATGACTTGATGGACTATGAACTAACCGTAAAAGACGTTTTGAACGGCTCCGGCGATACCGTGATCGGCCAGTGTGCCTATATTCGCGCCAGCGCAAAGGAACTGGAAGAAATGACGGCGGATCACCTGCGGGAATTTGCCGAAAACCGCGTGGAAGGTTCCGGCTATAACTGGGTTTCCATCATCGTTACTGGTGGAAACGGTATCTGTTTCCCCGGCTCTGATACCACATTTGCGATATACGGAAAATTGGATGAAGAAGGTATGCTGGAAGAAACTATAGGCACTTGGACGCGGCAAAGTGACGGAAGTTATATTTATAGCGAAAACTAACAAAATCGGCCCCGGTTGCGCTTCACCGCGCCGCCGGGGCCTTTGCAGTAGTCTATTGCACCAGTTACAACAATCCCGCTGCGGCTCCATTGTAGCACACGCGGCGGGGAAATGGCGGGCAATCTTTGCCGATCGGCCCAGAAGAAGAAAACCACCAGCAGGCACGCCGCCTGCTGGTGGTTCGCTTATTTCCCTATCATAATTCCCGCCCGCTCAATTTCCAGTAGCTTTTCCATAACGCCCTGTGGCGTTATTTCTTCCGATTGAATGAAGTATGAAAGCCGCCCCGGTACAAACTCTTTTATTGTCAGTATTGCCGCGTCTTTCCCTTTGTATCTGAAATAATACCGTGTTTCCGGGCCGCCTGGCCCTTGTATGGTCAGTTCCCCATCTTCCTTTTTTGGTGTGTCGCTTCCCACGATTGCCCGCCACATCGCTTCAACGATCCTGTTTTCCTGTTTCTCCACGGCTTCCGCCAGTTTCAGCAGTTCTTCCGCCGTCTGTTCCATCACGCTTCCCCCTGTTCCAGTTTCATTTCCTCCCCCATATCCCGCGCATACTTTTCCCGAACGGCATCCGCCACATAGGCGTTAAAGGACGTATACCCGGCCCGCTCGATCGCTTCCCTCATACGTGCTTTCATGCCTTTAGGCAAGGCCAGTTCCATTCTGTCATACACCTTATCGCGGTATTTCTTCTTTGCGGCTGTAGCTGCCGCCCCCCTGGGCGTTGGATACTTCTTTTTTTCTTCTGCCATATAAAGGCCCCCTTTCCGCTGTCCCACATTATACCACATTTTTTCAAGCTACGGAAGTATAAATGTTGCACAAGTTTACGGAAGTATATTTGTGTATAATTGTATTGAAATTTGCTTGACTTTCTTTTCTTACGGAAGTATAATATAGACAGTTCAAGGGAAACACAGCGGCCCACCCGCCGGGGCGTTAAGAATACGGCGGGGGCCAACCTTACGGGCCGACACGAAAAGGGGGCCGACACGGCAAGCCATCCAAAATATTTTATAGGGGGTCTTCCTTATGTTGAATCTTGCTTCTGTCCGTACTCTTACCCGCCACGGCTACGATATGCCCGCCATCCTGGCCGCTATGAACGCCGCCGAAACTACCGGAAGTGCCGATCTGGACGGCTGGACAATCCGGTACAACGATCGCGGCGAAATGATCACCGTTCACCCCAGTTGGTGCGGGATCTATGTCGGGGACTACAGCGCCCACGTTATCTTTCAGAAGAACATTTCTTACACGTTCAGTCATTACGGCTTCATGAACGCCAAATACCGGGACTTGCCCGCCGTCCTGGAAAAGCTGGACGCGGCCAAAACAAACGGTTTTATTCTTTGTGAGTGCTGCGCCTGTGATTTCCCCCGCCGGAAGAAGCAGGTTGAAAAGCTGGGCTACACCGTCCACCGCTCCAATATTTCCGCCTGTGAAACTGATATTTCTACCTGCTGTTTCCTGATTGCCTGATCCCCGCCGCCCCGGCTCCCCGCCGGGGCTTTCTTCTTTCCTTACGGAAGTATACAAAATGCACAGAATCAGCGCCGCTTCTTTGTGCATCATTTCAGCAGAAAGCGCTTGACTTTTTATTCTTACGGAAGTATAATATAGACAGTTAAGGGAACCACACAAAAACAAACGGGGGTTACGAAAATGAAGGTAGCAGAAAAGATTCTTGAACAGCTGGGCGGGCAGAAGTTCCTTGCAATGACCGGGGCCAACCACCTTGTAGCGGACGGGAACACGCTGCGCATGGCGCTTCCCAAAAACGCCAGCAAGGCCAACCGCCTTTATATCACCCTGGACGCTACGGACACGTACACGATGCACTTTTTCAAGTACACCGCCGGGCATCTTAACAAGAAAACTTTCGCCTGGATTGAAGACAAAACGATTGAAGTTCGGACAGACAGCGGCGTTTTCTGTGATAGCTTGCAGGCCATCTTCACAGAAGTAACCGGAATGTATACGCACCTGTAAGAACCACCGCCGGGCGGCCCAGCCGCCGCCCGGCTCCATCAAAAGAAGGGAAGGGAAACACAATGAAGATCGCAGAAAATTTTGAACAGTTCATGGAGCGGGTCACAGATGCAGAAGCGGCCACGCTGAACAGCCCCGCCGGGCAGGCCCTTACAAAAGAACTTCTGCAAATGAAGCTGGCCCAGAATCCGAACATGACGGCGGAAGAATGGGCGCAAACCAAAAGTGAATTTATGGTGTTCCTGTTTTCCGCGCTGTTGAAGGAACAGCCGGAATTGATGAAGGAACTTGGCGGCCACGTCTGGAACGCCTTGCAGGAAGCCCCGTAAACCCCAGGAACGCAAAGAAGCCCGCAGAAGGTAATTACACCCCCTGCGGGCTTCCGTGCGTCCTGTCGCTGTCTATGGCCCGCCCTGCGGGCTTTTATCTGTTCGCGCCGTCCTGCTGTTCGTTCCGGGCCGCCTGGCCGCCCTCCACGATCACAACGTCAACGCCAGCCGCCGCCGCTTCCGCCGTGGCCGCGTCCACGGTTCCCACTTTCAGCCCGGCTTCATCATAGGCGTTTACGCTGCCGTCCGGGTTAGGTTCCGGCGCCCCTTCCGGCACGTTGTCCGTGGCAACCGCCACGCCGGGCGCACCCGCCACCGGGCCGGGCACGTTGATAACCACCGTGGACGCTTCCGCATACTTCCGCTGTCCGATCTCATAATAGCGGGCCGCGCTGGCCGCCTGGGCCGCTTCCTGCGTCTGCTGGGCTTCCTCCGCACCCTTCATCATGTTTTCATAGGCGGCCTGGGCAATGGCCCGCAGTTGGTCTTCTGTCACGTCCCACCCGGCTTCTTTGGCAACGGCTTTCAGCTGTTCCACAACCAGTTCCATTTTTGCCGGGCCGCTGTCCTGCTTGCGGAACTCCCGCGCCCAGACAACGAACTTGTCAGCCCACGCGGCCAGCTGCCGCAGTTTGTCCGCAACGCTTTTGGGCACGTTTGGGAAAACGAACTTGCCCAGCAGGAAGCCGCCGATCGAGATCAGCAGAAGCACCGCGTTAAAAATAATGTTTTCCATGATCTTTCCGTCCTTTCAAAAATCAGATTTTCTTACAGAAGTCCAGGGAGATCCAGCCCGCGCCGGACTTCAATTTTCCCCACGCGGAAGCGCCGGGGCCGCTGCGTACCTCCACAATGGTATAAACGCCCGGCTTTATGTACCCCTTGCGGGCCGTGTTCGTGCCCGGCCCCGTCCTGATATTCAGATCTGCCGCCGAAACGCGGACTTTGAACGGAACAGCCCACGCTTCCGGTGTCTGCGGTTTTGTGGCCGGGGTCTGCCCTGCATCAGCCGCGCCCAGCCGCTTGTTTACCTGGGCCGCAATGTCCCCCATTCGGCTATAGAGGTATTCTCCAGGGCACGCCTTGTTTGCATAGTCCCGGTGTACGGTCAGGTTGCACCCGTTCTTGTGGTTCACGCGGTCAGCCTTTTGGGTTGACCATACCAGTTTCCCGATCCCGTTCCGCCTGCAAATGTCCGCCACAAGGTCAATCAGGGCCGCATATGCCTGATCGGTCACGGCGTAAGGGTGTACGGTATCGCTGGCAACCTCGATCGTAACGGCGCGGTTGTCGTTCGCCGCGCTGGAACTGCACCAGCTGCGGTTTGCTTCCTCCACGCACAGCCCGATCTTTCCGTCCTTTGCCACAACGTAGTTGCAGGACGCTTGCCGCGCTGTGTTCTGGAATACCTCACAGCCCCTTTCCACGGTCACTTGCCCGACAAAGCAATGGATCGTGATCGTGTCGATCTTGTCCTTTCGCGGTTTATTGCAGTTTGGGGACAGCTTGGTATAGGCCACAAGGGCGCTGTTTGTGTATCCCACTTTGTTTCCCGCTCCCTTCTTTCCGTATTTGTCAAAGTATCCCTGCCCATAGGCGGCCCGGCGGGCCAGCGCTTCCGCACTTTGGTTTGCTGGGCGCTCAAATTTCAGCATGACGGCATCAGAAGCCGCCCGGACTGTCTGGGCCGTTTTCAGCGTGTTATACACCGCCGCAAAACTTTCCCGCAGTTCTTTGACCAAAAAGGCCAGCTGCGTTTCCAGATCGCCCACAGACTTCCCCGCCGCCCGCGCATAGGCCAGAAGGGCCGCTTTGCGCGTGCTGTACGTCCACTGGGCCAGCCCATACCCGGCCTTGTCCCCCGCAAAATTTGTATAAGCGCCGCTGTCCACCGCCGCCGTGTATGCGGCATCGGTATAGCCCAGCTTCTTTTCATAGGTATTTTGCAGGTTCTGCGGATTCAGCCCGCTTTCCGCATACAGATTGCCCATAAGCCCGGCAACGCCGCAAGCGTTGAAGCCTGCGGCGGTCAGGTAGTTCCAGATCCTTTCTTCATTGGTGTTCCCGGTCAGCATTGGTTGTTCTCCCTTTCTTCACGGGCCGCCCGTTCCGCTTCCCGTGCGTCCTGCCGCGCCCAGCGCCGATCCTGGCGGCGTTCCTTTGTGGTCTTGATCCAGCCCATTACCCCACCTTCCAGGCCGCACGCGCCGAAAACGCATTGTACCAGCGTATCCGGTATGCTGTCCTTTTTGATGAAGATAACCACCATTGCTACGATGAAGCACAGCAGGAACACGCCCAGCACGATCAGGATTTTATCCATAGCGCCCATGCGCTTCCCCACCGTGGCGGGCGGCTTGTCCTTCTTCTGCTGCTTCCTGCCGCCCGCCTGGGCCGCTTTCAGTTTTAGCGCCATACAAACCAGCAGGCACGCCATAACGCCGCCGAAAAAGCACAGCGCCGCCGTCATAGGGGCCGTAAGTTCCATTGCCGCCGCCCCCCTACGAAATGCCGATCCGGGACATGATGAAGACAACCACGCCGCCCAGCACGGCGGAAAGAACGTATTTTACAGCTGTGCGCCACATATCCCCGTCCCGGCTTTCTAGCTTCTTTACCCGTTCGCTGATTTCCGATTGCTCTTTCAGCGTGTTTTGCACGCTCAAATCCAACCTTTCAATCGTTGTTGTCAGGGTTGTAAGCTGCTGGACAACGATCCTGTTCACCGTGTCTTCCAGCTGTTCAATTCGCTTGTTCTGCCTGTTGTTTTCATCTTCCAGGCGTTTGTTTTCGGCTACCATGCGCCGGGCAAATTCTTCATGTTCTGCCCGTGTCAAGTTCCCTTCCATTCGGTTTTTGCCCTCCTTCCGGCGGTTCCGCCCGCAACGGGAAGCGCCGCTGCGGGCGGCTCCCGTTACTTTCCTTTGATGAAGTCAGAATAAATGCTTTTCAGCGAATAAAGCGCTGGCAATGGCGTTTTCACGTCCGGTTTCCCCGGAGGCATCAGTGACATTTCATAAAACCAGATGCACCAGCGGGCCGTATCTTCCGCCCAGATTGCAAAGGGCATCAGCATGAACCACAGCAGGCCGAACGCCGGGCAAATCTGCCCCAGCACATTCCCCGGAAGCCCGCTATAGTCCCACACGCCCAGGCCCAGCCACAGGTTAAGGACGCACCCGGAAGCAAACTCCACGGCCAGCACAACCGCCGCCCCGGCTGCCGCCTGTAGGGCAACCGGGGCGTTGTAGAATCGTGGGGCCTGGTTCAGCGCGCCCACAAGCACGCCGCACAGGCCCCCTACAATGAACATAGACGGGTGACTATAGCCGCGCCACAGCGTTTCCAGGGCCACGTAAGCGGCCCCCAGAAGTGCCCACAGGGTAATTACACGTTTCATACCGCGCCGCCCGCTTCCTGCATGATCCGGGCCATACTGGCGGCCAGATCGGCGGGCAGTTCCGCGCCGTACTCAATGGCGGCCAGTTCGTCCAGCCCGGCGCGTGCGATCCATGCGTTGACGTGGTTGCAGTATGTGCGGTGGTAGAAAACGTGGGCCGTGGCCGCTTGGGCCAGCGCCGAAAATTCCGCCGCCGTGTACATACGGCAGAGTTCCCCGTCCGCGTGGTACGGGACGGCCTGCGCCCCCGCCGCAATGGCGGCGTTCTGGGCCATCAGTTCCGTTTGATCGTGTTCGGTTAGGCTGTAGCGTGCGCCGCCCACTTCAACCCCGGCATAAATGGCGGCGGAACAGGCCGCGCCGATCTGCTGCTTCACTACGTCCCGCACCTGTTCCACATTGTTCCAGTCTTTCGGCGGCGTGATCCCCTGCTGTTTCAGCCGCAGTTCCCGCACGCTGTCTTTTCTGTGCTGCAAACTCATTATTGAAAACCTCCCTGGGCGGAAGAAATATAGCCGCCCTCACCGCTGGCCCCGCGTTCCACTTCGATCTTGAAGTTGAACGCAAAGCCGTTTTCTGCCGTGGTATTCGTGAAAACGTGGTTAGCACCCGCCCGAACTTCCGCCGTACAGTCTTCCCACACAGGGGCCGCGTCCTTTGCGTTGTTCGTCACCTTCACGCTGTATACGGCATCGGCGGGAATCTGCCCGATCACGGACATAACGCAAATTTCAATTTTCGCGTCCGCGTCCAGCGGTTCCGCCAGCGTGATAGAAGCCTTGTGGATCTCCTTGGTAAAGGTCAGCGTATGAACCGTGCTGCCCTTGCCGTCACTGGCCGTAATGGTCATGGTATGCCGTCCGTTCAGCAGGCACATAAAATATTCCCCGGTTACGGCAAAGCTGTTGTTTGCGCCTGGCTCCGGCGTAAACGTCCGCTTTGTCACCCCGTCAATGGCTTCCGTTACGGTCATGCTGTCCCCGTCCGGGTCTTCCACGCTGTAGGCAACGGAAAAGCCGCCGTCTTTCGTTCCCAGGTCAGCGCCGCTCCCCTGGGAACAGGTGATCACGGGCGCAATATTATTGTTCACGGGGCGGCTTTGGGACGTGGCATAGCCGCCGTAGGCGTTGTGGCTGTCATAGGCCCGCACCCGGTAGCACACGCTGGCCCAGCCCCGCGTTACCGTGTCCGTGTAACTCAAATTGCTGCCCCGGTATACTTCCGTCCAGGTGTCCCCGCCGTCCACCTGGCGTTCCAGGCTGTACCCAGCAAGATCCCCGTCAACGTCCGTGGCCGCGCCCCATGTGATTGTCAGCTGCTTTCCGCCTAAAACCTCATTGGGGATCGTGATGCTGGCCGGGATACCGGGGGCGTTGTTGTTAATTACTGTGATCTGGCCGCTGGTTCTGTACCCGCTGTAAAGCCCTTCGCTGTCGTAAGCCTTTACCCGGTACATAACCGTTTCCGTCCCTGCCGGGACGGTATTTGTGGTGCTGGTTCCGCTGCCCTGGTATACCTGCGTCCACTGTCCGCCGCCGTTGGTGCTGCGTTCTACCACATACCCTTCCAGATTTTTTTCCGCGTCCGTGGACGCGCCCCAGCTTACCGTAATCGTGCTTCCGCCCTGGATATTCCCCGGTACGTTGATGCTTCCGGGCGTAGTCGGGGCCGTGTTCGTGTTGATCGTGCCATCGTCAGAGGTCAAGAGGTTAGAGGGCAGGATCAAAGCGGGCCGCAGATAAAACCCGGCATAGGAACAGTAGCTGTAGCTGGCATAGCCATTGGAACTGACGAGCCAGGCGTCGGTAGAGCCGTTCAGGTCCGGAGAGCGCAACCGCCAAAGCGCGGCGCTTCCGTTGAACTTTGCGATCTTCTCACTGGTTCCGTTTCCGTCCCGGAAGTAGGCCAGTTTTGCGCCATCGTCACAAATATAACTGTTGACGTTGGATTTTGTGTAGCCCACTTCCCGATCGGACAGCAGGAAAATTTTTGTGGAAAGCCCGTTGGCCCCGCTGTTCACTGTCCCGCTCGTTCCGCTGCCGGGCCGATAGGGGATCTTTACCTGCTTGATCTGGGCCTGTATGTCTTTGTCAAACTTGGAAAGAACCGTGCTGTTAAGATAGCTGTTTACCTCGCTGTTTGCGTAGTCGTTCACGTCCGAACTGTGCCAGCGCTTGGCTTCCAGGCAGTCTTTCATCAACAACCATACGCCGTCACAGCTTGCGTCATAGAGCGTGGACGGGCGGCCCTGGTTAACCACCAGAAATTCCCGCATAGCGCCGTTAAATTTCAGCTTAACAACGCTTCCCACAGCCTTTTGACCTAATGCCACGCTTGCCATAGGGTTTATTCCTCCTTTTTGCTCCTTTGGCCGGGCTTCTTCCGGCCCTGCCGCCGCAGTTTTTTAACCATCTTCCGGGCATCGTCATATTTTGACTTGCGGATCTTCCTGCGGGCGGTCAGCCGCACGCCGATTATGGCGGATACTTCCGCCGCCATCTTCTGCCGCAATGCGTAGGTGTCCCCGTGGGCCGCGTGTGCGTCCCACGCTTTCCAGCATACCACGATCTTTTCCCGGCTGATTTTCCCCGCCGGAAAGTCTTCTTTCCAGCCCTTGATCCGGTCTTTCATCCGCCGTATGCTGTCCCGGCGTAGCTTCATGACCACCGCGCCGCCGCTGTCCAAATATGTGTGGAAGCCCAGGAAGTTGATCCCGTTCTTCAATGGGAAAATGGCCGTTTTTCCGTTTAGTTCCAGCTTCAATTCGTCCATCTTTTCCCGGATCTCCACAAGGCATTTTTTCAGATATGCCTTGTCTTCATGGATAATATAAAAATCATCCATATAGCGCCCGTAATAGCGGGCGTGTAGTGTTTCTTTCACCCAATGATCAAATTCATCAAGGTACATAAGCGCCAGCAGTTGTGAAGTCTGATACCCCAGCGGCAACCCGTCCGTGCTGTCAATGTAGGTACACATAAGGGCAAATACCCGATCGTCCGCCACTTTCCGCCGCAACTTTTCTTTCAAAATGTTGTGGTCTATGCTGGCAAAGAAGTGATTCACGTCCGCTTTCAAGATCCAGCCGTCCGCGTAGTCCCACTGTTCCGGCGGGCGCGGCGGCAAGCCTGCGGCCCTGCGTGCGGCTTCGTCATGCCCCTTCCGCTTTTGGAAGTAGTCCTGCATTTGTTCTTTTAAGCGGTTCAAGCCTACGTGCATACCCTTCCATACCTGGGAAGCGTAGCTGTCCTGTATGAAGCTGCTGGTTATGGCTTCGTACAGAATGTTATCAACTATGGCGTGCTGTACCACTTTGTCAACGAACGCGGGCGCTTGTACAAGCCTTTTCTTTGGTTCGTATACCGTGAATACCTCAAATTTCCCCGGCTTATAGGCCCCGCTTAACAGCAGACGGGACAGCCTGGCGGTACAGGCCAGCGCGTTTGCTTCATACTGGGCGGCCCCTTGTTTTTCGCGTTTGCCCTGCCGGGCGGTCTTATAGGCTGCATATAGCACCTCAAATGAGCAAAGCTGTTCATAGTTCATTCGTTACCCCTGGTAATTCGGAAGCCCGGCGCTTTGCCCGCGCCGGGCTTCCCCTCATTCCTTCCGGCGCTGCTGATAGCTGACGGCTCCAACGGCGGCCAGCGTCAACGCCTTGTGTTTATCCGTCTTCCACGCGCAGAAGTTGGACGGGATACAGTCCCCTTTGAAGATGGGGCGCGGCGTTCGGCTTATGCCTACTTGGTCTGGCGTATCCATCAAAGCGGGCCGCAGATAATACCCGGTATAGGAACAGTTGTTGTTGTTGGCATTGCCATTGGAATTGACGTTCCAGGCGTTGGTAGAGTTGTTCAGGTTCGGAGAGCGCAACCACCAATTCACGGCGTTTCCGGGCTGTACCCCAATACTTCACGGCTGCCGCCGTGCTGTATCCATTTTTGTTTTTCCGGCTGCTTCCGCCGCCATAATGTCCCGCACAAGGGCAATTATGACGGTCATTTTCTCGCGGTCTTTTTCGGCAAGGATCTTCTTTGCCCGTTCGCCGTCCTTCTTCATCCAGGCCAGACACATACGCTTCACGTCAAGGATCTTGTTTGTCCAGGTTTCAACCCTCTTTATGTCTGCGTACTTTAGTTCTTCGCTCAATGCCACAAGCTGCAACATCAGGTTACATTCATCTATCACGGCTTTAATTTCTTTCAGCCGTTCTTCCGGGCGTTCCGTGAAGATTGTTTCATTTGCGGCGTGTACCCCGCGCACGATATTCCGCGCCGCGCCCCGCAGATCGGCGATCATGCCGAAACTTTCACTTTTGGGGAAGCGCGGGCGGCCCGGCTTCTTATCCAGGCGATCCGCCGTTTTCAGCAGAAGTTCCCGCATTTCCTCTATGGTATCCGCCCGTGCAATGGTCTTCATGACCTTTGCCGCGTCCTTCGCGTCTACCTTATCGTCCGCCACGGGCCGCGTTACCTGTAGCGTGTAGCGGTATAGTTCAACGGCCTTATTGCCCAGCTTAAATTCTGCCATTGCAACCCCTTTCCGGGCAGGCTCCGAAACGGGCCGTCTGGTAGTCTTCCAGGCGGCCCGTGAATGTACAGTGATCCGGGAAAATATGCAGTTCCCCGCGTTCCCCGCTTATCGTCCAGCCGTACAGCGTGATCCCGTCCGCTTCAAGCTGTCCCGCTCCACACGGCGCGTCTAAATGCCGGAATAGATTTCCGATCAGGCAAGACAGCTGCGGCGGCGTAAGATAAAAGCGGATCGTGTCCATTAAAATTCCAGCCGCCTTTGTTCCTTGTTCCACACGCCCGTTACAACCAGCTTCGAGAGATCGTCAAAGCTGATTACAAACGGGTTGCCCTTTACTTCCGTGTTATACATCAGTTCGATCAGGGCAAGCCGCCTGTTAATATCTGCGGCGGCGTTCTGGATCGCCTGGTGTGCGTTTTCGTCCGCGTTGTGTGCGTCAATCAGCCCTTGCGCTTCCGTCAGGAACATGGGAAGAATGGTGGTGGTGCAAAGGCCCTTCACGTCCTCGCTGGTCATAAAGGCTTCTGGGGAATAGTCAATAATGACCGTGGCCCCCTCACCAATCGTAATATCCACGGGATACCGCCGCGTGTCAAGCCCCTGCTGCGAATAGGCGCTTACCCACTGGGGATAATCGCCCAGCGTGCCGTAATACAGCATTACTTCCGTGCCGTCCAGGTCTTTTGCGAATACGCCGAACTCCCTGATCCAGAAGCCCCGATCCAGGCCGCCGTTTAAGTCGCTGCGGTATTCCACCATCATGTGAACCGTGTCCCCGTCATAGGTCGGTTCTGTAGACGTGCCCGCCGCCACAGGCTCCACAAGGTCTTCCAGATCGCCGGGGAACACGTCTTCCGGGCAAACGCCCTGGCCCATCATGATCCGGGAAATTTTCAGCGGCATCTTTTCCGCAAGGATTTTTGCGATCAGCGCCCGGCCCCGCCTGGGGATAGTGCAACCGTACTGGCTCATAGTTTATTTTCCTCCTTTAGTTCTGGCAGTTTAGTTTCTGTTACCGTGGTGAACGCTCCAAAAGCCCGCGCCCGGCATACCGCCGGAATGGTGGTCAGGAAGTCTTCCAGCGCTGGCAGTCTGGTTTCCATGATAGCCGCGCCCTGTTTTGCGGCAATCGGCTGATATACCCTTAATTCGGGCTGTAGCGGGTCATACAGCGGCGGCAATGCCGTTTCCGATATAGAATGTACCCCCGCCGAAACACGGCCCAGAATCGGCGGAAACGGCGTTAATTCGGGTTCCGCCAGCGTTGGCAGGGCCGTTTCCATGATATTGTGCATGGCCGCCGAAACGCGGGCCAGAACCGCCGCCGCCGGGAAGTCCGGTTCCAGCGGCGGAAGCCGCGTAACCGCCATACCGTCCCCCAGCACAGGCGTAATGTATAGCTGCATCGGCTCCATAGCGGGTTCCAGTTCTGGCAGTTTCGTAATGGCAAGCCCCCGGCCCACGATCGGCGTAACGTATATGGTTTTTTCCATTTGCGTTTCCGTTATGATCGTGTCCAGCCAGCTTGACAGGCGCTTGACGTGCCAGATCCGCCGCTTCAAATCGTCCAGCACTTCCGGCGTTATCCCTCCCGGGAGTGGGATCGTAATGCGGAAGTGATGCGGTTCCCCCTCATAGTCGAACCACTCTTGAACCGTTCCCCCCGGAAAGAACGCCTGAATCGCCGTTTCCACGGCGTATTTTGTCCCCATGTGCTTATGTACTTTCACGCTGTCTCTCAGCGTCTGGCGCTTCACCGCCAGCGGGTCTTCGTAGCTGTACCAGTCAACGTGCATATCATAGGCCAGTATGTCCACCAGCTCTTCCGGTAGTTGGTCGATCCTGGAATAGATCAGCACGTCTTCCATGTGTCCGCTGACGGTCAGCAGTTCCGCCGTCAGGCTTTTTGCCAGCGCGATCATTTTCGGGTCATGCTGTAGGGCCGTGGGAAATATTTGCGTGAAGTCGATCTGGTAAATGTCGTTATTCATCTTGTCAACGCCAATTTGAAATTGTAAGAAAACGCCGAAGAAATTTTGTAGTTTTTCGGCGGTAAGGGGGGACAAAATCAAGCGTTTCCTTGCTCAAAAAGAGTGTTCACGATTTGCTGCTTCTGGCGCATAAATTCCTTGCGTTCTTTCAGGCGGTAAGACTCGCCCTTGATGTTAATGACAGTGCAGTGATGCAGGACGCGGTCCAGGATGGCGGAGGCGATGGTGACGTCGGCAAAGACCTCGTTCCACTGGGAGAAGGTCTTGTTGGAGGTAAAGACGGTAGACGTTTTTTCATACCTTCTGGCAATCAGCTGGAAGAACAGGTTTGCGCCCTGGATGTCCATGGGGAGGTAGCCGATCTCGTCAATGATGAGCATCCTGTACTTGGCGAGAACCTTGAGCTTGTCTGGCAGACGGTTCTCAAAATGGGCCTTCTTGAGCTGCTCAATAAGCTGATGGCAGTTGATGTAGTAGGTGGAAAAGCGGTGCTGTGCCGCCACAAGGCCCAGAGCGGAGGCCAGATGGGTCTTGCCCACGCCGGGCGGGCCAAGGAAGACCACATTCTCCCCGTTTTCCAGGAAGCGCATGGTAGCTAACTCATCGATCTGGCGCTTGTCGATGGAGGGCTGGAAGGAGAAATCGAAATCGTCCAGGGTCTTCTTGATGGGAAAGCCGGACATCTGGATCTGCTTCTCATAGGCCCGTCTCCGTTTGGATTTGGCTTCTTCTGAAAAAATGTGATCCAAAACCTCCACAATGTTGAGGTTTTCAGCCACGGCCCGTTCCAGGTAGTTATCCAGAATCTCCAGGGTGTTTTTCATTTTCAGGGCTTCCAGGTTTTCCCTCAGCCTGTCCATAGTAAATTCAGTCATACAGCACCTCGTCATATCTGGACAAATCGGAGGGCTTCAAGGGGAAATCTATCACTTTGCCCTGTTCCAGCAGAACATTTTCTGCGTCCATCGTCTGCTTCAACGTAAGCCTTCGGTAATGCTGAGGATTGACAACCATGTCCTTCCTTTGATACGATATTCGGTGCAGAGCGATCTGCTTGCCTTCATAGTAGGCTGCCAGCATACTGTCGAGGGCTACGACTGCCACATCTTTGCCGATGTACTCCGCTGGCACGGAGTACTGATTGCCGGCGTACGAGATGAGGCAGTCTTTTTGTACCCGCCTCAGGTTGATTTTGTCGATGATGTACTCACGGGAGAGAGGGCTCAGGCCCTCTTTTTTCAGCCGCTCAAAGGGAATCTCGTTGGTGGTGGCGTGAACCTTGCCATTGACCTTGTTGCACCAGGCCAGGGCCTGTCCGTTCAGGTCTGCCAGGCTGTTGTACTTGATTCCGACCATGAAGTTGTCCCGCACAAACTGCACCGTCCGCTCCACTTTTCCTTTCGTCTGGCCACGGTAGGGCCGGCACAGAATGGGTTTGAATCCGTAGAATCCCGCAAAATCCTCAAACTGCCGGTTCAGTGTGGAGTCCTCCTGCTTCAAAAGCCGTTTGATCACTACCTGCTTCATATTGTCATATAGAATCTCCTCTGGGTATCCTCCAAAGTACCGGAATGCGTTCTGGTGGCACCGTATCAGTGTGTTTGTGCTCATATCCGTTACAAACTCGATGTACCGCATCCGCGAATACCCTAGAATCATGAGAAAGCAGTACAGTTTCTTCCACTTTCCATCCTCGTACACCAGGTGATCCTCGAAGAATCCCCAGTCCATCTGCCCCTGCTTCCCCGGCATCGTCTCAAACCGCACTGTTGCTTTCTCATTCAAGTCCATCTTCCGGCTGCTCACATACGCCTTGACGATGCTGTAGCCCCCGTCAAATCCCATCTCCCGCAGCTTCTCCAGGATCCGCAGCGCTGAATACGGCGCCTCCTCCAGCCACTCGTCCACGATCTGCTTGTACGGGTCCATCTTTGTTGGCTTGGGTTCGCTCAATGTGTACTCCGGCTTCTGCGGCGATTCCGCGTACCGCTTTGCTGTTCGTGGGTCCATGTGGTACTTCCGGCCCAGCTCCACATAGCTCAGCCCTTTTTGTCTGTCGCTTCGGATATCCATCCACTGTACTCCTTTCATTTCCTGACTCCCTTTCCGGGCTCTTTTTCGCCCTGATTGGGAGTCTATCTTTTTTCCTTCACCTCCGCCACAAAACTACATTTTTTCCTCGGCGTTTTCTTTCATTTTATCATTGGCGCTGACACATCTTCCGTGCCCCCGTTCAGCACCGTTTCCGCCCCTTCCAGCCGCGCAACGGACGTTCCGGGCACAACGGCAAATTCCGGCTGCCGGATCACGACCCTTTTGATCCCTGCGTCCATCAAAAGGCGGTGTAAATAGGACGGGTTAATATCCCGTCCCATTTTCCCGGTCTGCCACTTGACATACGCGGCCACAGCCTTTCTTGCGTCTTCCTCAATGATCGCGCTGCTGGTTTGGCTGTAGCTGGGAAGATATACGGTCACGTCAATGTGGAACGGGACTTCCTCCGGCTTCTTCACGATCACTTTGTCAGTCAGCGGCCTAACCTTGCTTGTGTTCAAAGCGTCCTGTATTTCCTGCATGGTTGCTTCTGTTGGCATTTCCCCGCCGTTGATCAGCACCCGTATGTCAACCACCCCCGGTTCCGGTGTCGTGGCCGAAACGTCCGTAATGGCCGTGGAAACGCTCTTGACGTGGTAACTGTAGCCCCCTTCCGGCCCCGCCGTGCTGAAACTTTCCATGCTTTCCCGCAAGCGCTCATAGTAGCTTTGATCGCTTTCCTTGTCCGCGCCGCCCGCCGTCCGCGTGATATTTTCCACCTTCCAAAAGAAGTCGTAAGTATCCATGATTTCTTTGATCTGCCCGGCGGCTATGTTGTTCCCCACAACGCCCGGCGTAAGACATTCACCCAGAATGTCCCCATAGGCATCCCCGGCGCGGATCTCCAATTCTTCCGTTGTGGAAAAGACGATTTCCCCGTCAAAGTTGATCCGCGTCCCCTGCGGCACGATCACGCTTTGTTCCTGCGGCTCCGAAATGTAGAAGCGGAAAAGGGCGGTTGCCCTTGCTTCCGGCAACCGGAACGTGTCTTTGAACAGTTCCCCCAGGCTGTCCAGGTATTTCCCGTTCGCATAGCGCGGCACGTTCTTTTTTGCGGTTTCGTTGATTATGATCCGCTGCTGAATAACAATGCTGGCGGCCCAGGCAATGAAAAGCCGTTCCGGGGAAGCCGGGTAAACCTTTTTCGTTTTCCCGGTCATTTCCTTGTACATCAATTCAAACAGCGCGATCATGCTGTTTTCTATGGTTTCCGTGTCGGTTTCCACAAATTCAATGTCCGGGTATTCCCGTCTGATCATCCCTTCTTCACCCCCACGATTTCCACCGTTATGTCCATCATCCCTTGAACGTTGCTTGCGTCAACCGTAATCTCCCCCAGGATCGCCCGTGGTTCGTACTGCTCAAACTGATCGTGAATGTTTGCCACAATCTCATTTGCCACCACGTTTACAGGGCGGTGTAAGCGGTCTGTATTCATGCCCAGCCCCCGGATCAGCGTTACAGACTTTAAGTAGCTGTCCAGAATGATTGCGCCGTTTATCAGCACTTCTTCTTCCACCGTCTGCGGGTCAAGGCAAATGTCTTCCAGGATCTTCCCGTTGTTCTTCAAAATCCACGACACGGCTTCTACCTCCTGGCGTATTCTTTCAGTGACAGCGTGGTATTCGCCGCCCAGCAGTTCCCCCGGTTGTCAAAGGTCTTCAATTCTGCGGACATTTTGGTAATAGCCCATTTATAATCACCGTAGACGTGGCCGCCCAGCACCAGCCGTTCTACCGTCCCGCTCCTGATCATAGCCCGCAACCGCTCCACTTCCTGTATCGGGTTCGTGCCCAGGAAGACAGAAAACTTAACGGGCAGGCTGATTGTTTCCAGGTCAGGCCCCAGAAATTCCAGAAGATCCGGCATCATATGCCGGTCGTGCGTGGCGTAGCTTGCGCCCACGTCCCATTGCAGTTTTTCAAACGTCCTTATGGTATTGCTGGACACGACAAAGGACAGCGAACCAAAACCGCCCAGCTTCCCCACAGCTTACACCTCCCCTACAACGTACCCGTCCCCGCTCCCGTCCGGGCGCATGATGCACAGCACCCACGCCCCCGGTTTTGGGTTCCAGTCCATTACATAGGCTTCATGCTGGTGTGGGCAATGGTCACACGCTATTTTTACCAGATCGTCTTCCTGATCCGGCGGCTGCTTGTTCGGCGCAATGTGGCGGGGCCGGGCAACAAATTTCAGTTCCGAACTTTTCAGCCCGTTTTTGTCCTCGAACTTTACGCGCCCCTTCCGCGTTGCCGCGTCAAAAGACTGCACCACGCCGATCCTGATTATCCGTTTCAGCGCGTCCAGTATATCTTTGTCCATTTGCAGGGAAGCGCCGTTTTGTCCCGCCATCAATACCCCTCCAATATCTGCACTAATTCAATGTCGGTTGTGTAGCCGCCCAATAGCTTGTGTTTTGCGCTCTTGATGCGGTATTTCCGGTCAAAGGACTGGAAGCCCCGCAGTTGAACCACCACGCCCGCCACAAGCTGAACGTCCCCAACCATAGAAAAGCTGGCCGTTATTTCCCCTTCGTTCTTTTCCCGCAAGCGCTTTTTTGCAATGCGCATGGCTTCCGCCGTGTCTGCAACCTTTTCATTGATTTCCAGCACTTGCCCCGTTCCCGCGCTGCTGTCCGGCGTGAACGTGTATTCTATCGTTTCTTTCTTTTCGGAATCGGAATAGCTGACATGACAGCTGGTGTATGCTGTATCCTTCATGTTCGTAGACAGCCGGAAAGAAAGAATATCGCTGCTTCCATAAGTAATGGTTTTAATCGGCGGTTTCCCGTCATAGTCCTGCTTGTCAAAGATAACCACGGCTAATTCCGTGATTTTCAACGCTTTCCCTTCCGCGTGGCAAAGCGTCTGTAAAAACCGTATGTCCGATTGCTGCACCTGTTCTTTTTTTGTGTACTGCGGATTTTCCTTGCTTTCATACAGCAGGGACAGGCCAGCTTCCCCGGCGATCTGTCCGGCGATCGCCTTTAGGGTTGTATTCTCCCAGTTGCGGCACTTCTTCTGCATCCGCAACGTGGACGTATACGGAATGGAAGTTCCGCTTAATGTGGTTTTCATCGGCGGCCCCGCAAGGCTGGCGCTGTCGATCTCAAACGTGCCGCAGTTCAGCACGCCGGAACGCCCGCTGCCGTTCCAGTCCAGTTGTGCAAGCTGTACCTGCACCATTTTAACGGACGTGGCCGCCGGGCCGCTCCCTGCGCCGTTTCCGCCGCCGCTGTCTGCGTTTCCGGCTCCACCCTGGGTATCTGTACCCCCCGCCGCCTGCACGGCCTGTACGGCTTCTGTAGGCGTTGCTGTGACTTGTCCCCCGGTTGTGATCTTGAACACTTGCCCAGGATAAATTAAATCCGGGTTCTTGATCCCGTTTTCCTGCACGATCTGCGTATACTTTGACGCGCTGCCCAGGTACTTTGCCGCTATGCCGGAAAGAGTATCCCCGCGCTGCACGATATAGTCAATGGTTTCTGTTGGCGCTATTTCCCGCTGTACCAGCTTCCCCGTTTCTGGCGGCGCAATCGTGGTTTTTACCTCCACCCATTGACTGTTCCCGCTGTTTACGGCGTTGTCGTAGGATAGCTGAAAATCGTCCGCCGCGTCTTCTTCGTTGTCCGTGTACGTTGCGGACAAAAGGCGGTTTGTCAGGTCTTCCGGCAACGCCCCGCCGATTGCCACAACGCGCAATTCAACCCGCCGCGCAATGCTCATTCGAGTATCCCCCTTTTCCACGGCGGCAACTGCACATCTACGGGATCTTCCGCCGCCGGGATGGTCAGAACCACCCCGGCGGGGAAGATAACAATAGCGGCATGATCGGCGTTTGCCTTAATCAGCTGATCCGTGTATAAGACGCTCCCCATTTGCTCATAGGCGATCTTGTCCCACATATCGCCTTGAATGGTTCTGTATGTCTTACTCATAAACCGCCCTTCTTTCGTCTTCCTCGTCCTGCCGCTGCATTTCTCGGATTTCCCGGATCAGTTTCTGGTTGTTTGCTTCCAGCTTCTGTTCCAGATCGTCCGGCTTGTCCCCATTCACAACGATCGTGGGGGAATTGTTTACAGTTATGTTTTGTGTACCGCCGCCGCGTCCGGGGTTCCGTGTGACTTCCGGCGCGGTCTTCACTTCTGCCACGGGGTTTCCCTCGTAGCCGCCCACCTGCACCGCCGCTGGCGCGGCCTTTACCGCTGCGGCGGCCCGGTTGCTGGTTTCCAGGATCTTTTGCGTCCGCTCCGCCGTGTATACGGTCATGCCGGGCGCGTTGGTGATCAGTTCCGGCCCCTTCTCGCCCGCTATAAAGGTGCTGGGCGTTCTGGCCGTGCCCCGTGCGAACGTGGGCAGTTGCGGGATATTCACGCCCTTGCCGCCGACAACTGGCACCCAATCCGGGATCTTGATGCTGTTAAGCCCCGCAATAGCGCCGTTGATAATTCCGATTATGTTGTTGATAACGCCCTTTACAATGCTTGTCAGGGCATCCCACGCGCCGGAAAATACGCTTTTTATCCCCTCCCAGGCTTGCCCCCAGTTACCGGAAAAAACGCCCGTGATAAACTGGATCAGACCGGACAGGACGGTTGCAAGGCCGTTCACAACGCCGCCTATGGTGTTGAACACGTTCTGGAAGATCGCCAGCACGGACGGCAACACGGCTTGAACCGTTGTGAAAATCTGCTGCAAGATCGGCTGTATGATATTCCAGATGGTTGTAAATACGGTTTGCACCACGGGAAGCACGGCGGACAGCACCGCCGTAATAGTAGCTGCCAGGAATTGAACGCCGCTGACGATTGCCGGAAGGACGGTTGAAACAATAAAGCTGAAAATCTGCTGGACAATCGGGAAAACGTTCGTTTGCACAAACGTTATGATCTCGCTGATAACGGGCATGATCCCGGCAATGAATCCGCCGATAACCGGAATAATTCCCGCTATAAAATTCGCTATGGCTTGCACGATCTGCATGATAACCGGGGCCGCCTGCTGTATACCGCCGACAATTCCCGGTATCACATCGGACACGATTACGCCCAGCACTTGTTCCGCCACTGGCACAACGTGTTCCGTGATGAAGCCCACCAGGCTCCCGATCGCGCTTCCTACGGTCTGGGCGGCCCTTATGAAGCCGTCAAAAACCGCCGTTCCCTTCGCACCGAAAATGCTTTCTATCTTCTGGCGGGCCGCGTCCATGTTGCCGCCGGAAAATACGTTCTTGATCGCGTCCCCAGCCGCCGTTACAGCCGCAACGATCTTGTCAAAGATTTCAAGGCCCTTGTCCCCGAAAATCCGGCCTACCGCTTCCCGTACCTTGTCAAAGTTCTTCCGCAGAAGCTGGACAACGGTAATAACCGCCGCAACCACGGCCACTATAGGCAGTATCTTCCCGGCTATTCCGCCCATTCCGCCCAGCAGGTTTTTTATGCCGCCCAGCGTTGTAAGTGATTTTCCCAGGTTTTTTAATCTGCCAATCAGTCCAATGCTCCCAGCTTGCAGGATCAGGAACTTGCTTCGTAGTGTTTCGAGTACAATCTTTGCTGTATTTACTCCCAGGCTCATTTCCTGGAAGCCCAGTTTTAGGCCCAGCCCGCCCAGCTTCAGCGCGGCCAGCGCTCCAACCACCTTTAGGACGGTTTGCACCAGCTGCGGGTTTGCCTGGGCAAATTCTGATACCTTCGTGACCACCCCGGCCACTTTGTCCGCCACGTTGCCTACGATCGGCAAAAGGTTCTGGCCCAGCACAATTTGCAGGTTGTTTATGCTGTTTTTGGCCTTTGCCATTTTGTTTTCCGTGGTGTCCGCCATAATGCCGAACGCGGTTTCCGTTGCGCCTACGCTGTTCAGCATACCTTCAACGCTTTCGTTGAAGCCGTCCACCCCGTTTGACAGGATGGACATAGCCGCTTTTCCGGCTTCCGCGCTGCCGAACATATCAGCTATGGTTTTCCCGCTCTTTTGTGCTTCCTTTTGGAGAACGTCCAGCACTTCCGCAAGGCTTGATCCGTTCGCCATCAGATCGGAAAAACCGCCGCCCGCAACCTTCCGCAGAATCTTGTCCGCCGTGCTTCCACTCTTGCCCAACTCATTCAGCATGGAGTTTGCATAGGTGGTTGTTTCGGCTGCGGCAATACCCTTGGAAGTCATTATGGCGTATGTAGCGCCCAGCTGTTCCAGCGAAACATTATAGGCGTTTGCCGTGGGGATAATCTTGCCCATGACGGACGATAATTCCCCCACGCTCACTTTGCCCTTGTTCTGGATCTGGATCAGCATATCGCTGACGTTCCCCACCTTGTCCGCGCTCATTCCGTAGGCATTTAGAATGGTGGTTAATACGTCAAGCGTTTGTGACGTTTCCGCAAATCCCGCTTTCGCCAGCTTCGTACTGTAGGAAACAAAGTTGACGGCATCCCCGGTTTGCTGTCCCGCCGAAATGGCGTTGTAAACGTCTTCCGCAAGGGCGCTGGCTGCCACGCCCGTTTTATTGGACAGGGCCATAACCTCTTGCGAAATTTTTTCAAGCGGAACCTGCGTGGTATCCGCTATAGTGTTCACCTTCGCCAGCGCCGCTTCGTATTTCTGGGCCGCCTGGACTGGCCCGGCGTAGATCGCCGCCGCAACTGCGGTATAGGCTCCAACTGTGCCCAGTATTTGCGTTTTGGTCGCAGAAATATTTTGCTTGATCTTTTCCTGCTGCTGGTTAAGGTTTTTTAAGCGCTCCTGGGATGCTTGCAAGCGCTCATAGGAATTTTTCAGCCGTTCGTTTGCGCGTTCCAGATCGTCCGTGTTCAATCCGGCTTCCCGCAACTCCTGGGCCAGTTCTTCAAGGGATCTTTGCTGTTCTTCGATTTTGGCAGTAGCTTGTTGTAACTGGTTTTGATTCGCTTTGTACTTCTCTTTTAGCCTGCTGTATTCCTTGCTGGTTTCGGAAAGTTCCTTCTGTAGCCGCTTGTATTCCTCTATGTTCCCTTCTGCTTCTGCGGTTTCCATGGCCCGTTGAAGATCGCGCTTCTTTTGGGCCGTCTGGGCCAGCTCGGATTGCAAGCGGTCATGCTCCGCCGTCAATCGCTGCAATTTCTGCTGGTTTTGCTGGATAGCGGCGTTTGCTTTGTTGTAGCCGTCTATCTTCGATTGCAGGGCGTTGACGTTTTTAACGCTGTCAGACAGCCGCTTTTGCGCCTGTACAGCGGCGTTGAAGGTGCTATGGAAATTTCCGCCCAGGGAAGCAGTCAGCTTGAACAGAAGTTCAAAGTTTTTTTGCGCCCCTGCCAATTACTTACCGCCCCCTCGCTTTTCCTTCCGGGCGGCCTTGTCTTCTTCTTCCACTTCGTTTATGCTTTCTATCCAGTTGAAAAATTCGTGGAGCGGCAAGGCCATCCACTTAAACGGATCGGCATACGTCAGCCGGGCCAGCCTGTACGACTGTTTGCGGAACCAATTTCCGGGATACGCAATTTTTAGTATCCCACAGCCACTAAAAAATCCCGTGCGGCGTTCTTGATCTTGAGATAATGCCGCAAGGGCAGGCGTGCGATTTCATCCGCGCCGATCCCGGACGCACGGGCCGCAATGCCGCACTGGAACGCGCTGGATACTGTAGCATCCAGCACAATAATGTTGCGCTGCTGCAATTCCAGTTCCACCGCTTCCACGTCTTCCCCGGTCAGGCGGTCGAAATAGAAGGTCAGGCTTTTGTACTGCGTCCCCGTGATCTCAATGGGCGGGTTGAAGGTGTGCGTATAGTTCATGCTGTGCGTGTCCTGGGGCGCTTCCGCCGCCGTAGTGGTATCCATACCCGCCGCTTCCGTTGTTTCCTGGGTCACTTTTTCCGCATTCATATTCTCGTTGCTTGCCATTGTCGTTTCCTCCATAAAATTAAATTTAGGCGGGCCAGCAGCACAACGCCGCTGGCCCGCTCTGTGTTCCTGTTACTTGCCCAGTGCCTTTCTTACTTCCGCCAGGTAGTCCACGCCGTTAATAAGGCAGATGAAGTTCACGGGGTCAATCTCCGTTTCCTTCTTCCCGTCCCTGTAAATGGCGTAGTAGTATACGGCGTGTTCGCCGCTTGCGTCCGCCGGGGAAGCCACCGCCGCTTTACCCACGGCCAGCTTTTTCGGCATCGTCCGCAGAATGTGCTTTAACGATTCCTGCTTGTGCTGCCCCTGGTTGCTGTTGTAGCCCTGCTGGGATACGCGGCAATCCAGGTTATGAATACGCGGCTCGTTCATCTTCACGGCGGCGGGCGTAACCGTGCGGAAGCTGAACTTTGCCGTCATGGCTTCCAGGTGTCCGATCACAACGGCTTCAATGTTTCCGCTCAATCCCGCGCCTTTGATTTCCTCCACCAGCCACGCCAGTTCCGGGAACTCCACTTCCGCGATCCCGATATAGTCCACCGCGTCTTCGTACACGGCAAAGTTGTTTACCAGCTGATCAACTTTCGGCATTGTCTATTCCTCCCTTCTTACGCCGCCGGGGACAGCAGCACTTGCAGGTAGGAAAGATCGTATTCCATTACCCAGTCAAGCTGCTGCAACGGGGACGGGGGCGTAACGTAAATATGGAACTTCACCCGGCCCGCCATCAGGTTTGTAAGGGCGTTTTCGCTTTCCAGCATTTCCACCCGGCCCCCCAGGATCTTTTCCTCGGCGGTCAGGCTGTTCAGCCAATAGTTTACGCCCTGCATGATCGCGTCCAGCAGGCGGCGCGTGATCCGGCGGTCAACATCGTTCCAGGAAGTCAGGATCACCGTTTTGGCAATGTACTTGAACATCCGGTTGATGCTGTAGAAGTAGTCAACCGGATCTGTGTTGGCCGGAAATGCGGAAGTGTAGTTGCCCCAGGACACAAAGCCGTTGTAGAAGTTGACACAGGTAATAATACCGTTGTCGTTCAGATAGTTTGCTTTCGGCACGTCCAGCCGGACTTCCTCACCGTTTGCCAGCACCATACTGTCAGCACGCAAAACCTTATTGGACGCGCTTTCGCAAGGCGTGCCGTCCCCGAACTCCCCGCTGTTGTCCGTCTTGGACATACTGCCCGCCAGCTGTACGGTATAGTCAAAGACGCGATCCCCCAGCTTCACTTTCGGCCAGCAGCACAGCTGGTTCACGTTGAAAATGTTCATACGCTTTTTCAGCGCCGGAACGTCCGTGTACCATGTCGCGCCCTTTTCGCTGTCGCTGGGCAGTTCGATCAGCGCTTCCGCTTCAAACACGCCGTTGATATTTTCCGCCTTTGCGGACATGACCGCCGCAACCTCATTGTCGTGTGACCAATTCGGACACACGATAATGTCAGGCGCAAGCGTGTACTTCGGAAAAACATCGTCGATCAGTTCCAGGCCCGTTGTCTTGTGCGTTGTTACGCTGTATCCGCCGATAATATCACTTTTCGTAACCATAGACGGATCAACCGCGTCATAGCTTACCTGCTGGGCCGTGGTGGTGTCGGTCAGGAACTCGATCACGCAATTATCATCCGTGTAAAACACGGTATAATCGGCATCCCGCTCCATCCCTTCCACTTCCACCGTGTCCGCCAGGGCTTCCAGCGGCAAAAGGATCTGGTTTTCCACAGGCTCCATGCTGTCCGCCGCAACCTTCGTTTTGTGCTTTGCGGGGTCAAGCACGTTCACCATGATAACCGGGGCCACGTTGTACAGCGTGAACGCCGTGTAAATCTCCATGCACAGCGGGTATTTCTCCCAATCGTCAGAATACCCCAGGAAACGCACGGCTTCTTCGTAGTCATTCGCCATAATGACTTCGTTGGTCTTCCCGCCCACCATATGCACGGGGGCCGCGCCCACCGCGAAATGCACGCCGGAAGCCACTTTAATAGGCGTGGAAACGCTTGTTTTCAGCTTCGATGCGTTTACGCCGTGTGTCAGCGCCATCTATTATCCCTCCAATCCTTCCGTTGCCGCCAGGGAAGCAATGTCCGCGTAGAACTTATGCAGGGCGTTCCCGCCCGCCGCAATCTTCTGCTTCGCTTCCGCCAGCTTCGACACGGGCACAAGCATATTTTTGACAAGCGGGTATCTTTTCAGCACTTCCGCCATTTCCGGGTGTCAACGCCGATTTGAAATTGTAAGAAAACGCCGAAGAAATTTTGTAGTTTTTCGGCGGAGGGGGGGGGGTAACAAAACTAAGCGTTTCCTTGTTCAAAAAGAGTGTTCACGATTTGCTGTTTCTGGCGCATAAATTCCTTGCGTTCCTTCAGGCGGTAAGACTCACCCTTGATGTTGATAACGGTGCAGTGATGCAGGACACGGTCCAGGATGGCGGAGGCGATGGTGACGTCGGCAAAGACCTCGTTCCACTGGGAGAAGGTCTTGTTGGAGGTAAAGACGGTAGACGTTTTTTCATACCTTCTGGCAATCAACTGGAAGAACAGGTTTGCGCCCTGGATGTCCATGGGGAGGTAGCCGATCTCGTCGATGATAAGCATCCTGTACTTGGCGAGAACCTTGAACTTGTCCGGCAGACGGTTCTCAAAATGGGCCTTCTTGAGCTGCTCAATAAGCTGATGGCAGTTGATGTAGTAGGTGGAAAAGCGATGCTGTGCCGCCACAAGGCCCAGGGCGGAGGCCAGATGGGTCTTGCCCACGCCGGGCGGGCCAAGGAAGACCACATTCTCCCCGTTTTCCAGGAAGCGCATGGTGGCCAGTTCATCGATTTGGCGTTTATCGATGGAGGGCTGGAAAGAGAAATCGAAGTCGTCCAGGGTCTTCTTAATGGGGAAGCCGGACATCTCCCCGCAAGGGGGACGCGATAGCTCTAAGCGGCAAAGCCGCTAAGAGCTATCCAGTGGATCTGCTTCTCATAGGCCCGTCTCCGCTTGGATTTGGCTTCTTCTGAGAAAATGTGATCCAAAACCTCCACAATGTTGAGCTTGTCCGCCACCGCCCGTTCCAGGTAGTTGTCCAGAATCTCCAGGGTGTTTTTCATTTTAAGGGCTTCCAGGTTTTCCCTCAGCCTGTCCATAGTAAATTCACTCATACAGCACCTCGTCATATCTGGACAAATCCGATGGCTTCAAGGGGAAATCTATCACTTTGCCCTGTTCCAGCAGAACATTTTCCGCATCTATTGTCTGTTTCAGCGTAAGCCTTCTATAATGCTGAGGATTGACAACCATGTCCTTCCTTTGGTACGATATTCGGTGCAGAGCGATCTGCTTCCCCTCGTAATACGCAGCCAGCATACTGTCGAGGGCCACGACTGCAACATCTTTGCCGACATACTCCGCTGGCACGGAGTACTGATTTCCGGCATAGGAAATGAGGCAGTCTTTTTGTACCCGCCTAAGGTTGATCTTGTCGATGATGTACTCACGGGTAAGAGGGCTCAGTCTCTCTTTTTTCAGCCGCTCAAAGGGAATCTCGTTGGTGGTGGCGTGTACTTTCCCGTTCACCTTGTTGCACCAGGCCAGGGCCTGTCCGTTCAAGTCCGCCAGACTGTTGTACTGGATCCCCACCATAAAATTATCTCTGACAAACTGCACCGTCCGCTCTACTTTCCCCTTCGTCTGACCCCGATATGGCCGGCACAGAATTGGCTTGAACCCATAGAATCCCGCGAAGTCCTCAAACTGCCGGTTTAGCGTGGAGTCCTCCTGCTTCAAAAGCCGCTTGATGACTACCTGCTTTTGGATGGCTCTTAGCGGCTTTGCCGCTTAGAGCCATCGCATCCCCCTTGCGGGGACATATTGTCATACAGAATCTCCTCCGGGTAGCCTCCGAAATACCGAAACGCGTTCTGATGGCACCGAATCAGTGTATTTGTGCTCATATCTGTGACAAATTCGATGTACCGCATCCTTGAGTACCCCAGAATCATGAGAAAGCAGTACAGCTTCTTCCACTTTCCGTCCTCGTACACCAGGTGATCCTCGAAGAATCCCCAGTCCATCTGCCCTTGCTTTCCGGGCATCGTCTCAAACCGCACCGTTGCTTTCTCATTCAAATCCATCTTCCGGCTGCTCACATACGCCTTGACAATACTGTAACCTCCGTCAAACCCCATCTCCCGCTCCTGACTCCCTTTCCGGGCTCTTTTTCGCCCTGATTGGGAGTCTATCTTTTTTCCCTCCTCTCCGCCACAAAACTACATTTTTTCCTCGGCGTTTTCTTTCATTTTATCATTGGCGCTGACAACAGCACGCAACGTTCCGCCGCCACCGCGCTTCCCTCCTATCTTCCATTTCAGAACGTAAAGAAGCTGTTTTATGTACGGGTGTTTCTGTCTGTATCCCACTATTGCCAGCCCTCCAACTTCTCCACCCTCCGTTCCAGGTTGTGCGCCCGCTCGATCAGGTTGAAGACTTCCTGGGGAGTAAGCCCCGTTTCTTCGTACCTGTTCAGCTTCCGGGCGGCCTGCGTAACGGTTACACCCTTGCGCAAAACCGCCTTGCCGCTGGGCGCTGTCTCTGTCAGCGTGTAGGTTTTCTTTTTGGGCTGCGTTTTCGGTTCCCGTCCCGCTCCAACCTGCGGCATGGCCTTTTTCATGTAGCCATAGCCCGGCACGTTGTCTTTCATGATGCGGTCAAACTGCTTCACGGGGTTTCCCTCCCTTCCTGCGGCTCCACGTCCGCCCCGCACCTGATCGCCAGCCGCCGCAGTTTGCTTTCCCGGTACGCCGCCACGGCTTCCGCGCAACCGTGAAGCACCTTCATTTGTTCCGGCATGATTTCCACGTCCGCAATTTCTTCCGCGATCTGTTCCCGGTTGTCCTTCCCTCTCGCGGCCTTGCACAGTTCCTTTTGCAGTTCCGCCATTTCCTCAAACACCATAAGCGTTTGTGCGTCCGCGCCCCAGGCGGCCAGGGCGGCCCGGTAAATGCGCTGTTCATCCATTTTCCCGCGCTCCTTTCAGTTGTCCACATAGAGGATAATACACGGCTTCCAATACGGTTCATATTCCGCCATCCGGGCTTTGATATATTCCGCAAATTCTTCATCCGTCCCGGTAAAGTCGCATTTATCCTCCATTTCCTCTTGAAAATCGTCCCGATCTGTGAAGCACCGTTCATCATTCACCGTCTGTTCACAGTCCAGAAATTCCCCGATCGCCGCTTTCACGCTGCTACAGGACATATAGCCCCATTCGCCGTTATTGCTGTCTTCCCCAGCGAACACAAGCAGCGGCAATTCCGGGTTTTGCAGGATCAGTTCCCGCAGTTCGTCCGTTGCGTGAAGCAATCCGGTTTCCAGTTTCACCGTTTCCACCAGCCTTTCTTGATCCCGATATTGACGTACACGGCCCACAGACAAAGGCCGATAAACCATTGCCATTCATGCCGGGCCGACAAATACCCTTTTCCGCCGCCCAGGGCCACGGTTTTTTCGTTCCAGCGCGTGCGCCCATATGTCAGGCGGAACGGCCCCCATGCCTTTGTTTTCATCCTCCCCACGCCCTTTCTACGAAATTCCGCGCAAATACCTCCGCCATATCGTCCATTGTCTGGCAGGCGGAATAATCAGCGCCGCCCAGCGCCGCTTCCAGCGTGGTTTTCAGAAAAGCCGCGTGCTTTTCTTCCGGCTCCCGGCGTATGATCTCAAACAGGCGGTTTGCCGTTACCACCCCCACAACCGTTTGCAGGGCCGTTTCCAGCCGTTCAATTTCTGCGGCTTCTCCCACCGCCCGTTCTACTTCCCGGCCTAAATCCTGTAACTGCTTTTCTATCACGGCTGCCGTTGTCGGTGTCCAGTCCGCCACGTCCGGGTGAAGCGGGTCAAGGAACATACACGCCCCGTTGAAGCGCACCCGGTACGGTTCCAGGTCTTCCGCTGTCATGAACTTGCGCCCATAGATTTCCTGCATGGAGCGCCAGACAGGCCAGGGGATAAAGGCGTACACATTCCCGATCCCGGCGCACACGCCCGCTTTCGCCCCGGCTTTCCAATGCTGTTCCAGGCTGTCCCACTGTTCCGCCGTCAGGACGGTTTGCGCCAGCTTGTCCGTGCTGGTGTACTTTGCTTCAAAGCAGATGGAGCGCCCGCCGGACAGCGTGCCCATGAAGTCCGGCTGTGCGTGGGCAATGAAGCGGCCCTTAAATATGCCCCGGTCTTTCTTTTCCAGCACCATAAACGGTTCCGGCATTTTCTCCACGTATGCGATCCCCTTCTGCTTGTAGACGGCGCACGCGGTCTTTATGAAGCCCTCAAAGAAATGCCCCTGGGCATTGTTCTTCTTGCCCTTCCAGCTGTCCAGCGCCTTTTTTCTCTGCTGTTCGTTCATGCCTGCGGCCCTCCTTTTTCATCGAACCAGGTTGCTTCCATGTCCGCAAGATGCAGATGCAGGGCAAGCGGGCATTTCTCCCACGCGCTGGACAGGCTGCGGCCCGCGCCCGCTCGACTGTCAAAGGCCCCCATATGCCAGGAAATGGCCGTGATTTCTTCATCCGTCAACGGCATATGCCGCAGAATCAGGATCACGGACTTTTCCCCGTGGCCGATCGGGAATTGCTCATTGTGGCGGTATCCGCCGCCGTCCTGCTTTTCGTACAGGTGAATTTTGCAAACGTCATGGAGAAGGGCGGCAATGGTCAGCGTGTCAATGTTGATCCCGGTGTTGCGCCTTACCAGCCTGTAATATACGTTCAGTGAATGTTCCAGCAGGCCCCCGGCATAGGCCCCGTGGTATTTTGTGCTGGCCGGGGCTGTGTAGAAGTCCGTGCTTTCCAGCCAATCCAGCAGGCTTTGCACGCCGTCCCGCTCCACAAAAGACAGTAGGTGTATAAATTCCTGCTTCAATTCCTCCACGCCGGGCCGCTTTTGCCCTTCGTAGACAAGATCAGCGTCTTTGCCGTTCAAGTCCATCCCGTCTTCAATCAGGAACGTTTTGCCCAGCCTGTGCGCCAGTCCGATTTCATAGCCCATCCCTTCCGAAATTCCAAAGCGTCCGCCGATCATAACGGCTTCACACTGGATCAGCAGGTGCATACCAGCTTCCATTCCCAGGGCGCGTTCCGCCCGGTCTTCATCGTCCAGGGCTTGCGTGATATACAGATGCGGCGTAATGGGCGCGTAGCCTTTCAGAACCGCCCGGCGCGTCAATTCCTGGGCATACGCCACGTTCCGGGCCGTGTCCCCCCGGTACGGGCTGCATATGTAGCACAGTTTTCCTTCCATTGGTTTACCCCTCACTTTCACATTTTCGGCCCCCGGAAGATCGCCAGCATGGACGGGAAGGGGGCCGGGTCTTTCCCGCCGCCGAACTTCAAGCGGCCTTTGATAAAGCGGATTTCCGCCCGGTTCATGATAAAGTCATGAAAATAGGTCGTATCCGTGCGGGCCGGGATCAGCAGCACCACGATCGTTCCATCCTTGCACCCTTCCCGGTAACACTTTTCAACCCACTTGTACAGCGCCCGGCCATACGGCGGGTTGCAAAATACCCTGTAGCCCCCCCCAGTCCTGGGCCAGCCCGTCTTCCGCTTCCGTGAAATACTTTTCGCACTTATGGTTTTCATCGTTGGCGCACGGGTCAAGCGTGAAATTAAATTCAGCGTCCAGGCTGTCAAAGAAGTCCTGCGGCGTGGCCCATACGCCCGTTGCGCTGCTGAACATTACTTCTTTATTCACGTTTCTTCCTCCCTTTCTTTGCGGCTTTCGACTTTTTCCCCGGCTTTTTCCACATTTTCAAGTAAATGTGCCAGCCCGTTTCCGTGTAGTATTCCGGCCTGATTTCCGCTATTGTGTAGCCTGGGAATTGTTTCTGGAAGAAGTCCCGGCCCTGATCCGTGGACTTTGCCAGGGCTTCAACTTTCTTCTTTGTGTGCTTATGGTCTGCGGGCGGCTGCTCCACGGGCCGTATAAGGTTCCTGGAACTGCTCCACCGCTTCTTCCCCCTGGGGTTCTTCATAACGTACTTGCACAGCGCTTCAATGCCGTTTTCGTTGGTCTGGATACGGTCAGCGTTCACGTATCCCAGGCGTTCCACCGTGTCCCCGTAGCCGTGATCTGCGTCATACTTCCGCCAGTTGATCCTCTCCGCCGTCCACATCATTTCCACTTCGTCTCGGTCAAGCCCGGCGTTCATAATGACATGGTGGTGTATGCGGACGGGGCTTCCCGCGTGGTCTGGATCGTCCTTTGCGTATCCGTATTCTGTGACAAGGATATATTTCAGCGGCGGAAGCCCTAACTTCTTCCTGCGGTACGCTACGCGGTTCAGATAGTTTCCGATCCGCCGCTCTGCTTCCTCCACCGTCTGGGGAAGGTGCTTTGCGCTGTATGTAAGTGTGACGTGAAGATCCCCGGCTCCGAAATTCCCGTTGCCCAGCTGCACAAGGTAACGTTTAGAGTTTTTTTCGTTCAAGTCCTTTTGCTTTGGTTCTGATACCCGTTGACGCTTCCGGCGCTTCCCTCTCACGGCCCGTTCCGCGCTGTCCGTGCGGGGGATAATGTCCACTTCCCTATAGCGCCCGCAGTCAACCTTCTTTTCCCTGTAAAACATGATCCGGCCCCTTCTGGCTGCACTGCCGCGCTGGCGGGCCTGGGGTCATACTTTCCCTTGATCCGCTATTCCCATATATTGACAGCTTCCAGGCTTTCCCCGGAAAGTTAATACCCCATACAAGCCCGTAACGCGGGCGCAAAACCCGCAGAAATAAAGGCGCTTTCCGCCCTTTTACGCTTGCTTTTGTGCCGTCAATGTGGTATAATTTTTCTTGCAGAATTGTCTTTATATCACATCTTTGGCACGGCTTTGACTATGGCGGCAACCATAGTCAAAGCCTTTTCCTTTTACCATTCTTCCGGCATTTCATATTCCGGCGGGAAGGTGCAACCGCCCAGCAGTCCGGTTTCTTCCAGATACGCGGTGCTGTCCGCGTTCATGCAGAAATAGATCGTCCGGCCCGCGCTGTCTTCCAGGCTTTTACACCAATCGCACCCGGCACAATGGCAGATAATGTTCCCTAAATAGTCCCGCTCCGGTTCTTCCACATTTTCACCCCCTGCCCTTGATCTTGTCGTAGTCCTCGAACCGCTCACACGTCCAGAAGATCCGCCGATTGTTTACCCATCTTTGGAGATCCTTGTAAATCGGCGCGGCGTGTTCCCGGTCGTATACCATGACAAACGGGTTGAATTTCAGCCGCCGCAATGTGTAGATACGGTGTAAATCCTGTTCGATCGTGCTGCTGTAGTTGGTCAGGACAAAAACGCCCTTTGCCTGCGGCGATTTCCGGCGGTACAGTTCCCCGAACCGTCTAAAATCTTCTTCCAGGTCTTCTTCCGGGTTGTCCCACGCTAAATGCAGGTAGTCCATGCGGATCTTGTTCAGCGCCGCTATTTTGTCCGGCGTGGCAATCCTTACGTCTATGCCCTGGTTCAAGTCCACCACGGCCCCGGAATCCGCCAGCTGCCCCAGCAGGTCTTCCCATTCCGGGCAGGCTAAAATATTCGGGTCACATATCACGATCTTTTCTTGCCCCATCCAAAATTCCGCCAGATCCGCAACCTTCACGCTGCGGCGGCCCTCTTTGGCCGCTACGTGGCAGAAGCCGCAACCACGCGGGCAACCCCTGGACAAGAAGCCGTAAGCCGTGTTCTTCGTCTGTTCCGGGTATAGGCTATAGTCCGGGTATATGTGTTCAATTTCCGGCGGCAACCGCTGATCCCGCTCCCCGTGGTATACCTCTTTCCCGGCTTCAAGCGTGATGCAGTAACCAGAACCGCCCCGGATCACTTCGTCCGCGTCTATCACGGCTTCATAGTCCGGCGTGAATGAAAATACCTTGCTTAGATACACCCGATCCATATGGCCGGAAACAAGGGGGCTGTACCATTCAACATGATCGCCCCGCTGCTTGTGCCAGGCGGATAACTTCATAAGCGGTAAATTCGGGTAGTTGTGGCCGTCCACGTCCACAAGGCCGATCCTCATGGCCCCACCCCTTTCTAAAACAGGCTTGTTTGTCCTTCTTTTTCCCGCTCCGTCTCCTTCTTTTCTTCCCGCTCTTTATCGCGCTTTGCTTTGCGTTCCGCGTCATACTTTGCCTTGAAGTCCCTATAGGCCCGCGTATACTCATACGCCCCGCCGAAAATTTTCTTTGCCGCCATTGCCAGCCCTGGATCAAGCTGTTCTGCGGCCTGCAATTCCATTTCAAATCTGCTGCCGAACGGACAGCAGGCGCACCCGGTACGCTTGAAGCCGTATTTTTCGTAAAGATCGGAATGGACAACGCCGCGCCGCTGGCAGTATAGTTCTTTGTCCGTGTCCGTGAAGTAAAACAGCGGGCGGAACTGGGCCGCTTCACTTTTGCTTGACGGTTCCGAAAAACAGCTGTTGTATGCCGTGGCTCTTGCGCCGCCCTCTGCTTTTCGTATGCCCACAATGTTGATTGTCGCTTTGATTTCCTTTATGTAGTCGTGGGCAACGTCCTTCTTTGCCCCCTTGCAGCACCCATCCGAAAAGCTGATTTTCGGCGGGTTTGCAATCATAAATTCTTTCAAAAGACGGCACTTTTCAATGTTCATCCGGCTTCCCGGCCCAAAAGCGTTACACCACCAGCGCAAGGCCGCCTTGCAATTCGGGTATCTTGCATAAAGGATTTCAAACGGTTCATCTTCCCGCTGGAAGCCGTGGGCCTGTAGGCGGCTTATGTATTGGCTTATCTGCTTTGACATAAACGGTTGCCCCCAGGTCTTGCACCCCAGCGGAACGGGCGTTTTTGCCTTTTTCCGCTCGATCGTTACCCCGTATTTTTCTTCCAGGAAGCCCAGGTGTTCTTTCGTGGCCGTGTACTCAATCCCCGTGTTGAACCATACATAGTGAATTTTTGCGGACGGGTAATTCTTCGCCGGGTTCAACGCCTGGATCATGTCCAGCATAACGTCACTGTCAGAACCGCCGGAAATGGATACCGCCGCCCGTGCTGATCTGAACATAAGGTTTGCGTGTAGCTTCCGAAACGCGCTATTTATGTTCGGGCACTCCTTTTCCGGGAACAGTTCAAGCATTTTTTCTAATTCTTCCATCGTTCCTACCTCCGCCGCCGAAAATCCGCCGCGTTCGGGCAGGTCTTCCAATGCGGCACAAAGCCCACCGCCGCTTCCAGTTTCGCTTCCTGCGTGGTCACTTCGTCCGGGCGGGCGGCCCGGCCTTTCATCGTGTCCCCTTCGTCCGTGAAAAAGAGATCTTTTCCGTCCCCCTCAATCACGAAAACGGGTTCCGGGTCAATCGGCATCGACTTTCCCGCCGCCGTGCGTATCCAGTCAATTTGCCGCCCGCACCCTTTGCATACGCTCACCGCCGATCCCCCTTCCCGCTGCCGTCCCCTATGGCCTTGTGCGGCGTGTATTTCTCCATCGTGGCGGCCATTTGTTCCGCCCGCAGAATTTCTTCCAATTCTTCTTTTGTAAGCGCCTTTGTTTCCTGTTCCGGCGCTATACCATCCGGCGGAAAAATCCTGTTTTTCATGTAAAAGGCGTACAGAAACACTTCAAATTCCTTTTTTGCGGCTTCATAGAAGAATTTGTGGTTGAACTCAATTTCCAACCGCTGCGCCGCCGTGCAATCCGTCCCATACTTTTTGCGCTTCCGGCCAGACGCGGCCCCCACGCAACCAAAAGCGGGTTTGCCTGTAACGGAAAAGATAATCTGGATCAAGATCCTGCGCTCTAATTCGTCATGGTACGGGAAGAATACCGTTTCCACCCGCTCCACTTCCAGGTCAGCTTCCGTTATGCCGTGTTCCTGCATCAGCCGTTCAAGCGTGGCCTGCGCGGTTGTCTTTTCGCCGCCCACGCCGCGATCGGCCAGGGCCTTTATTTTTTTGATCTTTTCCAGCAGTTCTTCTTTGCGGTTCATTGCTGGTTCTTTTCCTCCTTCCATCAGCTGGCACCAGGCGGGCACATAGGGCAGGAAGCGCCCGGCTGTGCTTACCGTGTAGCCCCGGCGCGGGCCGGGGGCGCTGCACCGGAACAGCGGCGGCATACCCGCCACGGTTTCCACCGTGATACAGCCGCACCCCTCGCACGTCCTGGAAAAGTCCGCGCCTATTCCGTGGTTTACCTTCTTCCGGCGCTCCATGCTCATTCCCCCGCCCTACAGGCCCAGAAGCCGCGCCGTTTCTTCAACCGTCCGGCGGCACTTCTCCACGCCCTCCCGCTCGATCCAGCTTTCCAGGGCTTCCTGCCCCTTTGCCCGGCGGTAAATATCTTCTTCCGCCGGGCACAGTTCCAGCGTGTCAGGATAGAAGAACTGGACGATCCGGGCCGGGCCGCCGTTAAGGTCGATCGACATTTGGATCAATCTGCTGGAACTCCTATGGCTGCTGTCGCTGGCATCCGGGAAGATCCGCACGTCCAGGTTTCCGAACGTGATATGGAAGTATCCTTCCGGCATCCCCGGTTCACGCTCCAACCCCCGCGCCGTCCCCAGTTCCCGGACGGCCAGCGCCGCCGCCGTCTTCTTTGTCAGGCGGAAGCCGCCAGGGTAATACTTTTTAGGCATCGTGTCGCGCTCCTTCCTATTTCCCCGGCACGGCTTCCGGCCACACGCGGGCGGTCATATCCTCAATACAGCCCGCCAGTCTGTAGGCTTCCGCCGCGCTGTTCAGCTTCACAGTTTCGCCGCCCGGCATGGCGATCGCCAGCGCACGCGGGGCGGGTTCCGGTTCCTCCCGGCTTCTGATCGCCTGCGGGTTCCCGGCCATATCAATAACCACGTCAAATACAGTTCCTTCCGGCGCGGGCCGCTTGCCCGCCAGAATATCCCGCATAAGTTCCCATGCGCCCGGCGTGTTCGGTTCCGCTGGTATGCGTACCTCTTTGATCTCCCGCAGTTCAGAAAGAACGGAAATGGCAAATTCCAGCATTACCACATCAATTCCCCAGGCACGGCCCTTTATAAGCCCGTACTGCCGCCCCGCGTCCATGGAATCCCCGCTCCTGTAACGCTCCATTTCTTTACAGAAACTGCACAGATTTTGTAACCGCTCCACAGCATCCACCTTCACGCCGTCCGGCGCTGGATACTGCCCGTGAATGGGTGTATTTTCCAGCCGGAAGGACGCGCCCGGCCCCAGTTTCACCACGGGTTCCGGCCTTTCCGGCGGTTCCGGCTCCCCGTCTGCTTCCGGCTTCAACTGCACCGCCGCGCCGTCCCCGGTTGAAGTGTTCACGTTGAACACTGTCCCTTCTGGGAAGTTCCAGCGCGTTTTCCCTTCCAGGAAGTCACGCAGAAATTCCATGTTGCCTGCCGCCGTGTGCGGTTTTCCGTCTTCCTGTTCGTCCTGCGGAAACTCCCCGCCGCTGGCCGCCTGCATTTTGCCGATCGTTGCGGCCAGCAGGTTTGCCAGTTGAATTTCATTTGCCAGTTCATGGCGGAACTGTTGGGCGGCTCCCTTTGGTTCCGGCTCCTTCTGTGCCGCCCGTATTGCTACACGGTTCACATAGCCCGCCGCCAGATCGACAAACGCGGCGTTGAAAATGTTGATCTTTTCCTGCATCGTGTTTCATCCTTCCTTTTCCGTTCCCCGTCTGGTATACTATTTTCTGGCGGTGTTCCAGCACCGCCGGAATACAGCGTGGAGGGTGGTTAAAATATGGGAGATTACCCCAATCCCAATGTTGTTACTGTTGTTAAAATTGGCGGCTTTACGCTCTATTGCAAGGCTTTTCGCCACCTCACAAAAGAAGAAATGAAACAGGCCGCCGCACTTTGGCTACGCCAGTCCCGGCGCAAGAGTTTCCCCAAAACCGGAAGCGGTGAAGTTATTTCGCTTCACGGGTTTGATCAAGAATGATCTGTGCCAGCACAACAGCTTCCACGCCACCCAGCCCCAGCGTTACACCGTCTTTCGTGATCGTCAACGTCCCCTTTTTTTCATCCGGTATTACCGTCAGTGGGAAGCCGTGCGCTGGCTCCATCTGCGCCATCCTTTCAATGTCTGCCACATCTTCCGGCGCAAAGTTCACGATCATTCCCGGCCCAGCTTCCGTTATGGCCTGGAACAGTTCCGTTTTGTGCTTCTGTTCCGTGTCCTGCATCAGCCACCACAGAGGGTTATTCCGTTCCGCGCTGTGTGGGCAGTTGCCCCCGTCACAGTTTTCCGCCGAACAGGCGGCACAGAAAACCCGGCGAAATTCCGTATCCCACGGCCCATCCGCAACGGGCAGGGTGGCCAGGAACGCCCCCAGGGCTTCCGGCGTTTCCGCGATCTGTTCAAAGTTCTTCATGCTTTTTCCGCTCCTTCCCGCTTCCCAGCCCTGCGTCCGCGCCGCTCAAAAGACTGCTGAACGCGCAACTGGGCAAGATCGGCATTGTAGCGCAACCGCTGGTTTTGCAGGCGGCTTCCGTCCTGCCCCCGCCGTAATTCGGAATAAATGGTGGACAGCGGGGCTTCCAGCTTGTCCGCGATCTCTTTTGCCTGTGCGCCATCATTCCACATCTTTTGAATGATGGTTCTTTCCTCATACGTGCGCATAGTGTAGCAAGCCATACCCTTTTCACCTTCTTTCTTCTGGCCGGGCGTGGCGCTTACGGCCCGCCCGGCTGTTTCCCTTCGTCCTGTTCCGTGGCTTCCGGTCTGGTTCCCGCGTACAGCTTCCCCAGGTTGATTTCCCCGGCCTGCGGCGGGGGTTGCTGGCCCCCTGCCGCTTCCGTGGCATCCGTGCCCGCCATTGCTTCCGGCGTGCCCAGGGCCGTTTCCCGGCCCTCGCTGGCGGCTTCCGCCGCCGTCCCTTCTTCCTGCTGGTTGTCTGCCCTCGTGCGGTATTTGTCTACGTCCGGCCCGTCCGGCTCCATGAAGCTGTCATATTCCAGCCGCCGCCCGCACTCTGGGCACACGTCCGGCATATCTCCCGTTTCGTTGCACAGCAGTTCCGCGCCGCACTCCCCGCAATGGACGATCCCCAGATCGTCCGTGTAGGCCAGCGCGATCGGCTGCGGCTCCACGTCCGCCGCCGCGTCCCGCTCCACCGTGTCCGCCGCCGCGCCGGGCGCTTCCGGCTCATACTGGGCGGAATTGAAACACTGTTTGAACTCCCGCGCCGCGTTGATCACGTCCACGCTGTACCTGCCGCCGTTGATCTGGTTCATTACCCGGTAGAAGTCCCGCCCGCTCTTGATCGTGTCGATCAGTCCGCAGATTTCCCGGAAGTCCTTCTGCTTGGCTTCGTCCATCCAGGCCGGGGCGGCGGGCTGATCCGCCGCCGCTTCCCGTGCTTCCTGGGCTACTCTTTCCCGCGTTTCCCGCTCCGTTTCATACTGGGCGGCGGTGTGGCAATTCTTAAAGTTCTGGGCCGCTTCAATAATCTTTTTGTCGTAGTCGTAGCCCAAAAGCGGTATTGTTACGTTGAAGTCCCGCGCACTCTTGATCCGGTCGATCTTGCCGCATACTTGCCGGAACTGTTCCCGCTGTTCGCCGTCCATCCAGGTTTCCCCGGCTTCCTGGGCCAGCGCGTCCGCTTCCTGCTTGAACTGGTATTCCACGGTTCCCGGAAGTTCCGCCCGGTAGGTTTCCCGCCAGTCACCTTCCGGCTGCTGGAACAGGTCTTCAAAGGCCACTTCAACTTCCCCGTCATAGATCGGGCTATCACCGTATTCCACGCGGTAACTGTCGATCAGGCCGTTTTCATCGTAGGTCACGAAAAAGTGAATCTGGTTGAAGTCTTCCGCCCAGAAGGAAAAGCCGCAAGAATCGCTGTAAATGATCGCGGCCACTTCCGCCTGCTTCGGCATTTCCTTAACGTTGATTTCCTCATAGGGGAAGATCCCGAAATAGCCGCCGTTCTTCAAATACAGGCTGGCGCTGGTGTCTTCGTCACAGCAAAGCTGCTGGGTCTTGTCCTTGCGGTCACGGGTTACGGGGTTCTTGTAGCCGTCCGCCGCGCTGTACCACTCCACCGCACCCCAGCCGGGCTTCGTAGCCATCCGGTACATTTCCGTTTTGCTGGCAACCTTATAAACCGGGACGCTGGCAACTGACGTTACGAAATACCGGGTTTCATCCTTCTTTTTCATGATTGAATCCCCCTTTAGGTATAAAAAAATTAGCTTGCTGGTCGCAAGCTAACTGGTGCTTGTTCCCTGCAAACTAATAGTAACGGCTGCCGAAAAGGACCAAGGCTGTAAAAAAGGTTGATTTTCCGGCCGGTCTGGTATATGATAGCTTGTATTGGTGAAAACCATGTTTCCTGATGAGAGGATTTTGCGCAATGAGAAAAAATATTATCCTGCCCGCCCTGGCTGTGGCCGGAGGCGCGGCCGGCTTCCTTCTGCGGCGGTGGCAGCTGGCCTCCGCCTATCAGCCCGACACGGGCCTGTTTGTTCACGGCGCCCCCGCCACCGGCGCTCTGCTGGGGCTGACCGCCCTGCTGATGGTGGTCTTTCTGGTTCTGGTCTGTAAAAGGCGGGAGGGTCTGGACGACTTCCTCCCAGCCTTTGGCTCCCCCTCCGTGGGGCAGATGACCGTTCTGGCCGCTGCCGGGCTGCTGCTGTTTGCCGCCGGGGGCTTTGGCCTGCGGGAGGGCTTCCGGACGTTCCGCCTGTGGCAGGCTGCTCCCGAGATGTACCAGCTGTCCGCCCCGGTCTCCCAGATGCTCACCGGGGCGCTGTGCCTGGCAGCCGGGTTCGGCGTGCTGTATATGGGCCAGATGGCCTACCGGGGAAGAATCCTTGACGGCGCCTGTCTCCTGGCCCCGTTCCCGGCCCTGGCCGCGCTGGTGTGGCTCTTCGCCGCCCACCTGAAGCACGGCACGGAGCCGGTGCTGATGAAATACGGCTTCTCCCTCTTCGCCGCGCTGCTGTTTACCATGGCCCACTACTATATCGCAGGGTTCCTCTACGGCAAGCCCCGGCCCCGGCGGGTCCTCTTCTGCGCTCTGCTGGGCGCGGCGGTGGGGATTACCTCCCTGGCCGACGGGCTGGACCTGTTCACCGCCGCCGCAACGGCTGCCTTTACCCTGTCCGCTCTGGGCTTTGCCCACGGACTGCTGGGCGGCCCCTGGCCAGACCGAATGCCTCCCTCCGAGGAGGAGACGGATTCGACTGCCCAGCCCAATTTTTGACGGAAGGATTGACTTTATATGGAAGCCAAAAAACGTTTTTATATCACCACCCCCATCTACTACCCCAGCGACAAGCTGCACATCGGCCACACCTACTGCACCGTGGCCACCGACGCCATGGCCCGCTACAAGCGGCTCACCGGCTGTGAGGTGATGTTCCTCACCGGCACCGACGAGCACGGCCAGAAGATTGAGGACAAGGCCAGGGAGGCAGGCATCACCCCCCAGCAGTTTGTGGACAATATCGTCACCGGCGACCGGGGCATCCTGGACCTGTGGAAGCTGATGAACATTTCCAACGACCGCTTTATCCGCACCACCGACGCTTACCACGTGACCGCCATCCAGAAAATTTTCCGGAAGATGTACGACAACGGAGACATCTACAAGGGCACCTATAAGGGCAAGTACTGCAAGCCCTGCGAGTCCTTCTGGACGGAGAGCCAGCTGGTGGACGGCAAGTGCCCCGACTGCGGCCGGGAGGTCCAGGACGCGGAGGAGGAGGCCTACTTCTTCCGGCTGTCCAAGTACGCGGACAAGGTCCAGCACCTGCTGGAGGACACCGACTTCCTGGAGCCCCGCTCCCGGGTGAACGAGATGGTGAACAACTTTATCAAGCCCGGCCTGGAGGACCTGTGCGTCTCCCGCACCTCCTTCACCTGGGGCATCCCGGTGGACTTCGACCCCGGCCACGTGGTCTACGTGTGGGTGGACGCCCTGTCCAACTATATCACCGCCCTGGGCTACGGCAACGACCAGTACCACGACTATGAGACATTCTGGCCCGCCGACGTCCACTTTGTGGGCAAGGAGATCGTCCGCTTCCACTCCATCATCTGGCCCGCCATGCTCATGAGCCTGGGAGAGCCTCTGCCCAAGAAGGTCTTTGGACACGGCTGGCTGCTGCTGGACGGGGGCAAGATGTCCAAGTCCAAGGGCAATGTGGTGGACCCCTACATCTTAGCCGAGATGTTTGGAGTGGACGCCCTGCGCTTCTTCCTGCTGCGCACCTTCCCCTTCGGCTCCGACGGCAACTTCTCCAACGAGGCCCTGATTCAGACCATCAACGTGGACCTGGCCAACGACCTGGGCAACCTGCTCAGCCGCACTGTGTCCATGGTGGGCAAATACTTTGGCGGCACTTTGCCGCAGGGCTCCGGGGCTTCCCAGGCGGAACAGGCTTTGGCCGCCGCTGTGGCCGGAAACGCCGACGCCAGCGGCTCCCTCAGCGGCGAGGGCTGTCAGTTCGACGGAGAGCTCATCGGCCTGGCCGCCGGACTGCGCAGCCGCTACGAGGACGCTATGGAGCACTTCGCCTTCCAGAACGCCCTGACGGAAATCTTTAAGGTCATCGGCCGGGCCAACAAGTATATCGACGAGAACGCCCCCTGGGTGCTGGCCAAGGATATGGAGGCCAATGGCTCCCGGCTGGCCCATGTGATGTACAATCTGCTGGAAACCCTGCGGATCTGCGCCATCCTGCTGACGCCCTTCATCCCCACCTCCGCCGCTGAGGTGCTTCGTCAGATCGGCGCCTGCGAGGCGTGCTCCACCTGGGAGAGCGCCGCCGCCTGGGGTTCCCTGTCCGGGACCGTCACCGTTCAGCGCGGGGACAACCTCTTCCCCCGCATCGACACGGACAAGGCCCTGGAGCAGTTGGAGGCGGCTGCCGAAGCCGCAAGGAAGGCCGCCCTCCCCGGCCTGGGGATCGAACCCCAGCTGGAGGAGAAGGTGGACTTTGACACCTTCTGCAAGAGCGACTTCCGGGCGGTGAAGGTAAAAGCCTGCGAGGCGGTGAAGAAGAGCGCCAAGCTGCTGAAATTCACCCTGGACGACGGCACCGGCGTGGACCGGCAGATCCTGTCCGGCATTGCTATGTGGTATAAGCCGGAGGAGCTGGTGGGAAAGACTCTGATGGCCATCGTCAACCTGCCCCCCCGGAAGATGATGGGCCAGGAGAGCCAGGGGATGCTCATCTCCGCCGTCCACACCGAGAAGGGGGAGGAGGCCCTCAACCTCATTATGCTGGATGACAAGATCCCCGCCGGGGCCAAAATGTGCTGATACGAGAAGCGGACCGCCCGGCGCATCTGCGCCGGGCGGCTGTTTTTGGTTACCCCATCCCCGGCGTCACGGAGTCCGTGTCCACCAGCTGCAGGGTGTCATATTCGTCGTATGCGTAGTAGTTTGTCATGTGGGTCATGGCGTCCCGGGCGGTCAGCTGGCGGCCGCCGTCCACCGTGACCGGGTGGTCCCAGGTGTACTCCACCACCGTTTCCTCCAAAACCTCCCCCTGGGGCAGCTCCAGCGGGACCGCTGGACGCCCCTGGAGCCGGTCGGGGGTGTCCGCCGGTGGAAGCGGCCTCTCGCTCCACGGAGCCGCAGCCGGTCAGAAGTGCCGCCCAGAGCAGGCAGAGTGCCAGCCCCCATTTTCCGTTCGTCATGGTCTGCTCCCCCGTTTGAGCCAGTATAGCAGAATCCCCTGTTCCCTGCAAGACAGACAGGAAAAGCCGTTTTTCTTGGAGGGACAGCCCACTTTTTTTCCGGCGGAAGCTGGATTTTTATGAAAATCTGCCCTATCCAATCCGGTTTTTTTCCTGTAACATAGGGGCGTCCGCAATGAATGAAGAACGATACCCGAAGGAGGTAATCACTATGAGAAGAACAAAAATCATCTGTACCCTGGGCCCCGCAGTGGATGACGAGGAGCTGATCCGCACCCTCATCCGCACCGGCATGGACGCGGCCCGGTTCAATTTTTCCCACGGCAGTCACGCCGAGCACCTGGAACGGGTGAACATGCTGAAAAGCGTCCGGGACTCCATGGGCCGCCCGGTGGCCACCATTCTGGACACCAAGGGGCCGGAGATCCGCATCAAAAGCTTTGAGACGAAATCCATCACCCTGGAGTCGGGAGACACCTTCACCCTGACCACCGAGGAGGTGGTGGGCAACCAGGGCTGGGTGTCCGTTACCTACCCCAAGCTCCACGAGGAGCTGGCCCCCGGCCAGGAGATCCTCATTGACGACGGCCTGGTGGCCATCCGGGTGGACCGCATCGAGGACACTAGAATCATCTGCACCGTGGAGAACGGCGGCACCCTGTCCGCCAACAAGTCCATCAATATCCCCGGGGTCCATATCCAGCTGCCCGCCCTCACCGAGAAGGACATCGCGGACATCCGCTTCGGTGTGGAGAACGACTTCGACTTTATTGCCGCCTCCTTTGTCCGCCGGGCGGCGGACGTGGAGGCTGTTCGGGCCGTCCTCCACGAGTGCGGCGGGGACGATGTAAAGATCATCGCCAAGATCGAGAACCAGGAGGGCGTGGACAACCTGGACGAGATCCTGGCCGCCGCCGACGGCATTATGGTGGCCCGGGGCGACCTGGGTGTGGAAATTCCCGCCGCCCGGGTGCCCATCCTGCAAAAGCAGATGATCCGCAAGGGCCTCCAGGCGGGCAAGCCGGTCATCACCGCCACCCAGATGCTGGACTCCATGATGCGCAACCCCCGGCCCACCCGGGCGGAGGTGTCCGACGTGGCTAACGCCGTCTACGATGGCACCGGCAGCGTGATGCTCTCTGGCGAGACCGCCGGGGGCAAGTACCCGGTGGAGGCCCTTCAGGCTATGGTGGGCATTGTCACCGAGACCGAGGGCGCCATCGACTACTGGAAGCAGTTCCAGAAGCAGCGCATCCTGACCAGCTCCGACCTGAACGACGCCATCACCCACACCTGCTGCCTCACCGCCATGGACCTGGAGGCCAAGGCCATCCTGGCCGCCACCAACTCGGGCCGCAGCGCCCGGATGATCTGCCGGTTCCGCCCGGCCTGCCACATCGCCGCCCTTACCATGCACGAAAAGGTCCGCCGCCAGCTGAACATCTCCTGGGGCGTGACCCCTTACCTCACCGGGGAGGTCACCTCCACCGACCGCATCTTCTCTCTGGCCACCGAGGTGGCGGTGAAGGAGAAGCTGGTCCAGCACGGCGACGTGGTGGTCATCACCGCCGGCATCCCCCTGGGCAAGAGCGGCTGCACCAATCTGATCAAGGCGCAGGTCATTGATGAGGACGCCATGTGACCGCATACATAGAAGAAGGGCCGCCCCATGGGGCGGCCCATTTTTCTTTAGTTGGAGGCGGTATCGGGGTCGGTGTCGTCGCCCCAGAGCATGTTCTTGCGCAGCTCGGCGCCCACGGTCTCCATCTGGTGCTTGGCCAGCTGAGCCCGCTTGGCGTTGAAGAAGGTGCGGCCGTTCTTGTTCTCGGCGATCCACTTTCCGGCGAACACGCCGTCCTGGATGTCGGTGAGGACGGCCTTCATGTTCTTCTTGGTCTCCTCGTAGGGCAGGATGCGGGGGCCGGAGACATACTCGCCGTACTCGGCGGTGTCGGAGATGGAGTAGTTCATCATGGCCACGCCGCCCTTGTTGATCAGGTCGATGATGAGCTTCATCTCGTGGATGCACTCGAAGTAGGCGTTCTCGGGGGCGTAGCCCGCCTCCACCAGGGTCTCGAAGCCCAGCTTCATCAGCTCCACCACGCCGCCGCACAGGACGGCCTGCTCGCCGAACAGGTCGGTCTCGGTCTCGTCCTGGAAGGTGGTCTCCATCACGCCGCCCCGGGCGCCGCCGATGCCGGCCGCGTAGGCCAGAGCCAGCTTATAGGCGTCGCCGGTGGCGTTCTGCTCTACGGCGATGAGGCAGGGCACGCCCTTGCCCGCCACATACTGGGAGCGCACGGTGTGGCCGGGGCCCTTGGGGGCGATCATGGACACGTCCACCCCGGCGGGGGGAACGATCTGCTTGAAGTGGATGTTGAAGCCGTGGGCGAACATGAGCATGTTGCCGGGCACCAGGTTGGGGGCGATGTCCTTCTTGTAGACGTCGGCCTGGACCTCGTCGTTGATGAGGATCATCACGATGTCGCCCCACTTGGCGGCCTCGGAGACGGTCATAACCTTCAGACCGGCCTTCTCGGCGGCGGCCCAGTTCTTGGAGCCCTCCCGCAGGCCGACGCACACATCGCAGCCGGAGTCCTTCAGGTTCATGGCGTGGGCGTGGCCCTGGGAGCCGTAGCCGATGATGGTGATCTTCTTGCCGTCCAGATAGTTGATGTCGCAGTCCTTCTCATAGTACATTTTTGCCATAGTTGTATTCCTCCTTGAGTTTGTTGTCGTCATATATGGTGCTGCGCCCTCTTTCGATGGCGATGGTACCCGTTTTTGCGATCTCCAGGATACCGAAATCGGCCAGCATCCCGGTGAGTGCCGCGGTCTTCTCCTTGTCCCCGAAGATGGCTACCGTGAGGGTCTCCCGGCTGACGTCGATGATGTTGGCCCGGAAGATGTTGGCCATCTGGATGACCTCATCCCTGGCGTTGCGGTCGGCGGCGTAGACCTTGATCAGGGAAAATTCCCGCTGGATGGAGGTGCCTTCGTCCAGGATCTTCACCGCCAGCACGGGGATCAGCTTGCGGCACTGGTCGGCGATCTGATTGATCATCAGCTCGTCGGCCAGCAGGACGATGGTGATCCGGGTGACGTTGGGTTTGTCCGTCTCGCCGGAGACGATGGACTCGATGTTGTATCCCTTCCGGGAGAACAGCCGGGCCACCTGGCTCAATACGCCTGGTATATCCTGGACCAGGATCGACAGGGTGTATTCTTTCTTCTGGGTGTCAAATTCACGTTTCATCCTGTCCGCCCCCTTACTTTAACAGAAAATCCGTGATGTGCGCGCCGCCTGCCACCATGGGCCGGACCATCTCGTCTATGTCCAGCACGCAGTCAATGACGCAGCCGCATCCCGCCTCCAGGGCGGCCTGGAAGGCCGTCTCCATCTCCGCCATGGTGGTGGCCCGGAAGCCCTTCAGGCCATAGGCCTCCGCCAGCCTGACGAAGTCGGGGCCCCGGTCCAGGGTGGTCTCGGAGAAGCGTTTGCTGTAAATCAGATTCTGCCACTGGCGCACCATGCCCAGGGTGCCGTTGTTGAACACCACAGTGATGATGGGCAGATGGTAGTGCTCCACGGTGGCCAGCTCATGGCAGTTCATGCGGAAGCAGCCGTCGCCGGTGGTGTGGACCACCACCTTGTCCGGATTGCCCACCTTGGCCCCGATGGCCGCCCCCAGGCCAAAGCCCATGGTGCCGAAGCCGCCGGAGGTGAGGAGCTGGCCGGGGTAGTCGAAGTGGAAGTGTTGGATGGACCACATCTGATGCTGGCCCACGTCGGTGGCCACGATGGCGTCCTGGGGGGCCAGACGGCGGATGGTCTCCAGCACCTGCTTGGGCGTCAGGGTCTCGCTCTGCCGGGGGACGGAGGGCTCCCGCAGGGGGAGGATATGCTCCTTCCACTCCGGATGGCTGTACTGGGGCAGGCGCTCATTGAGCAGCTCCAGCACCCGCTTGGCGGAGCCAATGATGTGGTGGTCGGTGAGGACGTTTTTGTCGATCTCCGACCGGTCGATGTCGATGTGAACGATTTTCGCCTGACTGGCGAAGGTGTCCGGCTGGAGAGCCACCCGGTCGGAGAACCGGCAGCCTACGGCGATGAGCAGATCGCACTCGTTGCAGGCCACGTTGCTGGCCTGGGAGCCGTGCATTCCGATCATGCCGGCAGTGAGGGGGTGTCCGCCAGGGAAGCCGCCCCCGCCCATGACGGTGATGGCCACCGGGGCGTCCAGCTTTTCGGCAAATGTCCGGAACTCATTGTGGGCCCGCCCCCGGACCACGCCGCCGCCGCAGATCAGCAGAGGCTTTTCCGCCTGGACGATCATGTCCACCAGAACGTCGATGTCTCCCAGGTTGGGCTCGGGCGTCTTCAAATCGTGGCTGCTGGCCAGGGACCGGAGACTGCCGCACTTCCGGTTCTCGGTCCAGGGGACAAATTCGTAGTCGATCTCCACGTTGGGGAAGGTGACATTTTTCACAAAGTCGATGAGCACCGGACCGGGCCGGCCGGTGGCCGCCACAGCGAAGGCCTGGCGCATTACGTCGGGGATGGTCTGGGCGTCCCGGACCAGGTAGGCCGCCTTGGTGATAGGCATGGCGATGCCGGTGATGTCCACCTCCTGGAAGGCGTCCTTGCCCAGGGTCTGCTCGGTGACGTTGCAGGTGATGAAGACGATGGGGGAGGAGTCCATATAGGCGGTGGCAATGCCGGTGACCAGATTGGTGGCCCCGGGGCCGCTGGTGGCGAAGCACACCCCCACCTTCCCAGTGGACCGGGCGTAGCCGTCGGCGGCGTGGGACGCGCCCTGCTCATGGGCGGTCAAAACGTGGTGTATTTTGTCCCTGTAGTTATACAGCTCGTCATAGAGATTCAGGATGGTCCCGCCGGGATACCCGAAGACGGTGTCCACCTCCTGCTCCAGCAGGCACTCCATGATGGCCGCGGTCGCTCTGATTTTCATTATTTCGCCTCTTTTCGATAGGGTTAAGCCCCCCTTGCCAAAGGGGGGTGCCCCCGCAGGGGGCGGGGGGATTCCGGTGATGGGAAAGGCGTGTGGGGAACGAATCCCCCAGTCACGGCTTCGCCGTGCCAGCCCCCTTTCGCAAGGGGGCCTTTTGGGCAGAAACCTGTCAGTTTTCCTTACTGATCCACATCAAACAGCACCCAAAGCCCTTGCTCCGCCGCGTTTTTCCAGAATGGAATCGAATCCGACAGATAATACCAGGTGTACTCAAAGTCGTCCTCGTCCAACTCCATACCGTACTCCTTAGGGTCAATGGCAAAGTAGAGCTTTCGGAATGTTTCCTCGGTCAGCTCCTGGAGGAATGCGTAAATGCGCTGCACCTGGTGGGGGTTCTTGCAGGTGACAATGTAGTCCTCCTCCCCCTCCCGGTCGCCCCGGAGAACCTCGCCGCCCAGAATTACCCAGCAGCCGGGGGCGTTCTTGCCGCCGTATTCCAGCTTTCCGTTGGTCAGCGCCCGGTGGATGGCGTCCCAGGCCTTGTCCAGGTCGCAGGAGTCCTCCTGCTCCATCTCGTCCAGGTAGTCGGGCACCCGGTCCTCTCTGGGTACATTCCGCAGCTTGTCCAGTTCTTCCTTGGTAATGGCCCGAAAGCCGCCAAGACAGCCCATAAAAACGCCTCCTTCAATCCTCTTCCCAGTGTTTTATTACCTTCAAGTAGGCGGGACGGTTTTCCGCCTCCTCGCCATAGACATACAGCGTGTTGGTCCCGGTGTCCAGGCAGGTGTGGCAGAAGCGTCCGCCGGGGAAGGGGTAGGGCTCACACAAGCGCTGGAAATCCACGCCGGCCTCCGCCAGAACTCCTTGAATCTCGTCCGGGTCCTCGAAGGTGTCGGCATCTGCGGTGGTTTCATCCTCCATGACCTCAAGGATGGTAGCAATCAGGAAGGAGGAGACAGAATCACCAAAGGGTGCCCAGTGGTACATAGTATCTTGGTCATTGAAGTACACCGGCGGGTCGGGCTGGTCCAGGTCCTGTCTCCGGATGCCCGCATACCAGCACCCCTGGTTCTCCCGCCAGAACATCAGGTAATTGTCCAGCTGTTCACCCCAGCGTTCCTTGGGCAGCGCCCACAGCCGCTCCTGTTCCTCATTTCCGGTCTCGTTGTGCCTTCTGAAATCCAGCATGGCGTCCTCAATGTAATCATGGGAGAAGCTTAGATGTCCGCCAAAGGGCTTGGCGTCCTTGTCCGGGGTCAGAATGGGGTGGAGCATTTCGTTCAGGCTGGCCTTGCCGCAGGCCAGATAGTACTCCCGCAGGGCGGCGGGGATTTGAAAGCCTGCCGCCGCCTCATAGGAGGCGACCAGCTCCTGGGAAAGGCCCTGGGCGGGGGCTTCCTCATCCCCGAACAGCGGCTCGGCCCACTTGACCAACTCAATGGGGGTAATCTGATACTTCTTTTTCCCGAAAAGCTTCATATCTTCCCCCCGCCCTTTTGCAGGGCAATAACCCCGGTGCGGACCACCTCCAGGATGGAGAAGGGACGGAGCATGGCCTCGAAGGTATCGATGCGGTCGGGGGTGTCGGACAGCTCCAGGGTCATGGAGCTGGGGGAGATGTCGGACACCTTGGCCCCCATAATATCGCAGATGGTCATAATGTCCTGCCGGGTCTTGTTGGTGGCGTTCACCTTGAGCAGGACCAGCTCCCGGCCAATCATGTTGTCCTCGGGGATGGTGCGCACCTTGATAACCTCGATGAGCTTGTTCAGCTGCTTTTCCACCTGCTCCACCACGCTGTTGCCGCTGTCCACGATGATGGTGATGCGGGAGATGGAGGGGTCGTCGGTGACCCCCACAGCCAGGGAATCGATGTTAAACGCCCGGCGGGAGAACAGCCCGGTGATGCGGTTGAGCACGCCGGCCTGGTTCTCCACCAGAACGGAAATGGTCTGTTTCATCTTCGCCCTCCTTTAGTCGGTGGTGGCCACGTCGGGGTGGACCTGGCAGATCATCAGACAGGGGCCGGGTTCCCCGAGGAAGCGGCCGATGGCCTCGTCCAGCTCGTCCTCGCCGCAGACCACCAGGCTGGGGATGCCGTAGGCGGCGGCAATGGCCTCGAAGTCGGGGGAGCCATCCAGGTCCACCCCGAAGGGGCCGTGGTAGGGGGCCTTGCTCTGAATCTGGTGAACCAGCCCCAGGGTGTTGTTGCGGAACAGGAGGATCTTAAGGTCCATTCCGGCGCACTTCACCGCCGCCAGCTCGTTCATGGCCATCTGGAAGGAGCCGTCGCCGCAGACCACCACGGTCTGCTTCTCCGGCTGGGCCACCTTGACCCCCACCCCGGCGGGCAGGGCATAGCCCATGGTGCCCAAGCCGCCGCTGGTGAGGAGACGGCCATGCTTCTGGGGCAGGTATTTGCAGGTGAAGATCTGGTTTTGGCCCACGTCGGCGCACACCACCGCGTCGTCGTCCAGCGCCGCCCCCAGCTTCCGCATCACGGTGCCGGGGAAGACGGAGCCGGGCCGCTGGGGGAACTGACGGCTCAGCTCCGCCCTGCGGTAGTCGGCCAGCCGGGCCCGCCACTCGGTGCAGTCGGGGGCAGTGACGCCCAGGTCCAGCATCTGCCGGAGGATGACCTTCACATTGCCCACCAGGGGGACGGCGGCCTGCATGTTTTTTCCAATCTCTGCCGGGTCCACGTCGATGTGGATGGTGGCCATGCGCCGCTGGATTTCGTCGGGCTGGACGATGGCCCGGTCGGCGGCCCGTGTGCCCACCATGATCAGCAGGTCGGACTTGGCCAGGGCCTTATTGGCGCAGTGGTTGCCGTGGGCGCCGATCATGCCCATGTTCAGGGGGTGATCGGTGGGCATGAGGGAGATGCCCATCATGGTCTTGACCACCGGGATGCCGGTCCCCTCCGCCAGCTCCAGCAGCTCCTCCTTGGCGTCCGCCAGCCATACGCCGCCTCCGGCGCAGATGATGGGCTGCTTCGCCCCGGCGATGGCCTCCACCACCCGCTTGATCTGCAGGTCGTTGCCCTTTACGCTGGGCTTGTACCCCCGGATATTCACCGTCTCCGGCCAGTCAAAGTGCTTCAGCTGCTGCTCCTGCACGTCGATGGGGATGTCGATGAGGACAGGGCCGGGCCGGCCGGTGGAGGCGATATGGAAGGCCTCCCGGACGATCCGGGGGATCTGGTCGGGGTCCTTGACCAGATAGCTGTGCTTGGAGAAGGGGGCCACCGCGCCGGTGATGTCCACCTCCTGAAAGATGTCCCGGCCCAGCAGGTGGCTGGGCACCTGACCGGTGATGGCCACCATAGGGATGGAGTCCATGTAAGCGGTGGCAATGCCGGTGATCAGGTTGGTGGCTCCCGGACCGGAGGTGACCATGCACACCCCCGCCTTGCCGCTCACCCGGGCGTAGCCTGAGGCCATGTGCCCCGCATTCTGCTCGGTCCGCACCAGGGTATAGCCGATCTCGGGCACGTCCATCAGGGCGTCTGCCGCCGGACAGATGGTGGCTCCGGCGTAGCCGAATATGTGAGTTACGTGCTCCCGCTTTAAGCTCTCGATCAGCGCCTGTGCTCCGTTCATAGAAGGTCACCTCCGATAAATATGTAGGCGGAAAAACAAAAAGGCTCCGTCCCATCCAACACGATAGGACGAAGCCGGCGCTCCGTGGTACCACCTAAATTCATGGCCTTGGCCATGCGCTCATTGCCCCGTTAACGGAGGGTAACCGTTCCGGCTTACTGGGCCGTCCCTGCGGCCTTTCATCCGGACTGCTCGCGGGTGACCTTCGGACATGTCCGTTGCGGGCGCTTACACCAGCCGCGCCCTCTCTGCGGCTCTGGACAAGCCTACTGTCCCGGTCATTGCTTTTTGATGATTGCAAACTATCTTACCCCATCCGGCCCCGTTTGTCAATTCCCTTTTTTGGATTTTCACGAAATATCCCTTGCTATTTCCTCCCATTCGGCATATAATAAATGTTGCTTTTCTAAGGGTGTTTTGTTAGGATAAAGAGGAACCATGATGCCCCGGGCAAGGAGTTGTTGAGATGGAAAAAGTATTGATTGTAGATGACAGCCTTGTGCAGGCTACCCAGCTGCAGGCCATCATTGAGGAGGACTATGAGACTACGATTGTTCATACGGCGGCGGATGGCCTGAGCCGGGCCGCCTCCGGCGATTACTCCCTGATCCTGCTGGACGTGATCCTGCCGGACACCGACGGTTTTGCTATGCTGAAGACCCTGCAGGAGCAGGTCATCACCCAATACATCCCCGTGATCCTGATCACCAGCCTGGCCGCCATCGAGCATGAGAAGCTGGGCCTGACTCTGGGCGCGGTGGACTATATCACAAAGCCCTTCCACCCGCTGATCGTCAAGGCCAGGGTACACACCCACATCAAGCTGTATCAGTACCGCAAGCAGGCGGAGGCCCAGTCCATGACCGACCAGCTCACCGGTGTGGCCAACCGCCGCCGCCATGACCACTACAGCGCAATAAAGTGGCAGGAGGCCGCCCGCCTCCAGGTCCCCTTTTCCGTCTGCATGATGGATATCGATAAGTTTAAGGTGTACAATGACACCTTCGGCCACCCCGCCGGGGATAAGGTGATTACCTCGGTGGCCAGGACGGTGGCCTCCAACCTGCGGCGGAGCACCGACTTCTTCGCCCGCTATGGGGGAGAGGAGTTTGTGGCCTTTATGGTGGGCGATCCCTCCGACAAGGCGTTCCTCCATATGAAGCACATCCGCCAGGTAGTGGAGGACCTGCATATCCCTCACAACCCGGAGGTGTCCACCTGGGTGACGGTCAGCATCGGAGGGGTCACCATGGTCCCCCGGCAGGACAGCTCTTACGAGGCCTGCCTGAGCATTGCGGACACCATGCTGTACGACGCCAAAAAGCTGGGCCGGAACCAGGTGGTCTGGGCGAATGAGTCCATGAAGCAGCTGCGGGAACACTGAAACAGATCATATCCACCCCACACACCTTTCGGAACGGACCAGAGTCCGCCTCCGGGAGGTGTTGGACTGCGGGGCGGAGAACAGGAGTGAGGATGATGCGGGAGGCTGTGCGGCTGGTCGCCAGCGACATTGACGGGACCCTGCTGCGGAATGGGGCGATGGAGATCTCCCCGGAGCTGTTTGAGCACATTCGCCGGCTGGAGCGGGAGGGAGTGCTTTTCTGTCCCGCCAGCGGGCGGCAGTACCAGAGCCTGCGGCGGCTGTTCGCCCCGGTGGCGGACCGGATTCCCTTTCTGTGTGAGAACGGCGCGGCGGTCTATGGCCCCGGCAGTCCCGGCCCGGTGTGGAGCAAGACGGTGATGGACCGGGCTCTGGCGGAGGAGCTGAGCCGGGACATCCTGGCGCTGCCCCAGGCGGAGGTGCTGATTTCGGGGGTCAATACAAGCTATCTGTGCCCGAAAGGGTCGGATTTTGAGGCGCACATCCGCTGGTTTACGGGCAATAACGTCTGCCTGGCCGCCTCGCCGGAGGAGGTGCCGGAGGACATAATCAAGGTCTCCGCCTACTGTCCCCAGGCGCTGGAGGAGGTGCAGGCGGCCCTGTGCCCCAAATGGGAGAGCCGGTTCCGGGCCGCGGTAGCGGGGGAGGCGTGGCTGGACTTTACCCTGGCGGACAAGGGGACCGGCATGAAGCAGCTGTGCCGGAGGCTGAACATCAGCCTGGACCAGGTTGCGGCCTTTGGAGATAATTTTAACGACGTCCCTATGCTGTCGCTGGTGGGGCGGCCCTATATCATGGATACCGCCCATCCGCAGCTGAAGGAGCGGTTTCCCACCTGCTCCAGCGTGGAGGAGGCGCTGAAAAAATTTTGAAAAGGTCCCAAAACAGGGCTTGACTTTTCGGGGCTTTCTTTGGTACACTAGGTCTCGCAACGTGTAGCGTCACCGCGTAATTCCGGTTGATTGCTGCGCGTTGCTTTTTTGCGCGGATTTACCGGAATACATTTTATTTAGGAGGTATTGAGTTCCAATGCAGCGACCGGAAAAAGAGGATAAGATGGGGCGGGCCCCGGTTTCAAAGCTGATGCTGTTCGCGACCTACGAAAAGCTCCTTCAGGCGTCCGGCCACTCGGTGCACTCTACCGTCGCCCAGGTGGCCGGCGCTGTGACCAACATCGTCCTGGACCCCGTCATGATCTACGGTCTGCTGGGCTGCCCTGAATTCGGGGCGAGGGGAGCGGCCTATGCTACGGTGACCGGCCAGTGGGTCTTGGGGCTTCTGGGCCTGCTGTTCCACCTGCAGGTGAACCGGAGGGTGATGTCCCACAGCCTCCGGTACTACAAGCCAAACGGCACAATCATCCGGGGATCTACGCCATCGGCCTGCCGGCCATTATCGCCCAGGCGCTGATGTCGGTTATGACCTACGGCCTGAACATCATTTTGGTGGCGGTGGGGGAGTCCCTGGTGACCGCCTACGGACTGTATTACAAGATTCAGCAGTTCATCCTGTTTGCGGCCTTTGGCCTGCGGGACGCCATTACCCCCATCGTCGCCTTTGCCAACGGCATGGGGAACAAGCCCCGCATTTGGGAGGGAATCAAATATGGGCAGCTCTATACCTTTGCCATCATGCTGGCGGGCACGGCGGCGGTGGAGCTGTTTGCGGTGCCCTGTGCCCATGTGTTCGGTCTGAACGGCGAGACGGAGGCGCTGTGCGTCAGCGCAATGTGCATCATTTTCGTCAGCTTTGTGTTTGCCGGGGCCAATCTGGCTATGCAGGGGATGTTTCAGGCCCTGGACGGCGGTGTGGAGTCGCTGATCGTCTCCCTGAGCCGGCAGATCGTCTTTGTGCTCCCCACGGCGTGGCTCTTCGCTCAGACCGTCCTGCGAACCCGGACGTCTCCTGCTACTACAAGGAGATGTCCGCCCTGGCCGCCCAGGAAAGCGGTCTGTCCAAGGAGTTTATTTCCGGCATCAACTCCGATGAGAACGCCGTCATGCGGGAGCTGTACCTCAGCACGAACGCCGTCCGTCAGGCGGCGCCCGCCAGTACGAGCTGTGCGTGGCTCCATCGGGGTGGAGAAGACCGCCGGGCTGATTTGCGGCTACATCAGCCGTATGTAAGGAAAGGCGGCAGGGAGCTTGGCATGCTCCCTGCCGCGTTGTTATGGGACAGTATGGGGGACGGCTCTTACGGTCACTTGCGCCGCAGCGGTTCGTTGCTGGCCGTGCGAATGGTCAGACCGGTAAAGGCGAAGATGATAGCGAAGACAAAGCTGGAGTAGCACAGCACCGCCCAGGGCAGATATGCCAGGGTGGAAACGCCCAAAGTGCTGGCCATATAGGTGCCGGCCACCGCCCAGGGGACCAGAGGGACGACGCAGGTGCCGGCATCCTCCAGGGTCCGGGACAGGTTTTTCCGGTGGAGGCCGAAGGTGTCGTAGGCGGGCGCGAAAATCTCGCCGGGCACCAGGATGGCCAGATAGGAGCTGCCTGTGACCAGGCTCATGAAGATGGTGGCCAGCACCGTGGAGGTGACCAGGCTGCCCACGCTCTTGATGCCGCTCATCAGCTTTTCCAGGATCACGGTGACGCAGCCGCTCCGGGAGTAGATGCCGCCAAAGGCCAGGGCGCAGAAGATCAGCAGCACGGTGCTCATCATGCCCATCAGGCCGCCCCGGTTCAGCAGGGTGTTGATCTGGGGGATGACCTCCCCCTCAAAGCCGGTCATGGAGACATTGAAGCCGCTGTAAAAGGCGCTCATGCCGGTGACGAAGGAGAACCCCTGAAACACCATACCCAGCGCGATGCCCACCAGGGAGGCCAGGAGCATGCAGGGGACCGTCGGCTTATGGAAAAAGGCGCCCAGCAGCACGATGACCGGCGGCAGGAGCAGGATCGGATTGAAGTGGAACATGGTCTCCAGGGTGCCCAGCATCTGCTGGACCAGCTCCGGGCTGGACATGCTCTCCTTGGGGAGGGTGAAGCCCACAACGGTGTAGACGGCGAGGGATAGGATGGTGGCGGAACCGGTGGTATAGATCATGTGCTTGATGTGGTCGTAGAGGTCACAGCCGGCGGCCACCGGGGCCAGCATGGTGGTGTCGGAGAAGGGGGAGAGCTTGTCGCCAAACACCGCGCCGGAGATGACCGCGCCGGCTGCAATGGGCAGGGGCGCGCCGGTGGCGATGGCCACCCCCATCACAGCCACACCGGCGGTTCCGGCGGAACCGAAGGAGGTGCCGGTGAAGGTGGAGATGATGGCGCAGACCAAAAATCCCGTGACGAATAAAAATCGGGGATTAATCAGCTTGATACCGTAGTAAATCAGCATGGGGATGGTGCCGGAGAAAATCCAGCTGGCGATCATAGCGCCCACGCAGATCATCACCAGGATCGACCCGAAGGAGGCGGTGACCTTTTCGATCATGCCCTCCAGCATGTCCTCCCAGCGGATGCCAATCCACAGGGCCACAAAGCCCGCCACTGCGGCGGCTCCCAGCAGACAGACCTGGGTGGGCAGCTTCATCACAGCGTATCCGCCGCCCAGGCAGATCAGAAGGCCCAACAGCGGAACGACCGCCTGCAGCAGCGTGGGCTTTGGCTGTACAGATTCCTGTTTAGTTGTCATGAAAAAATCTCCTTTCTTGATCAAACACAGCTTCAGGTTTTCGTTCTGGTGATCGTCATGGCGCAGCCCTCTCCCTCTCCATCGGCCACCGTGGTGGGGAAGGCGATGTCCACATTGGGAAAGGGCTCGCAGATAGCGTAGTCACAGTGGCCCAGCATGTCCCGGCAGAACATTTTGATGGTTTCCGGACTTTCCCCCAGCTCCGCCAGCGCCTCGGCATGGGGACAGCAGCGGAACAGCTTCACCGCCCGGTCCTCCTCAAGCTCCAGCAGCTCCTGCTCAAAGGTGAGGACGCCGCCCTTGGAGGTCTGGCCCAGCACCGCCTCAATGGGGCCGATGTTCTCTGCCCCCAGCTGGTCAGCGATTTTCTGTCCCTGCCACAGGCCAAAATCCCAGGAACCCTCTCGAATGACCCGGTTGGCATCCACCTCAGGATAGAGTTCCTTCAGCTTTTTCCAAATAAAGTAGATTTGCGTGCTCCGGTCCTTGTAGGCGCTTTTCACCGCCTGATGAAATTCCTCGATCGTCACCGGCTGGTCGAGCTTCAAGCTGTCCATGTACTCCTGGATGCGCTTTTTTCCTGTCTCACTCATGTAAAAACTCCTCTCTTTTTCTCCTCGGCAAGACATAGCTGCGGATGATGTTTTGGTCCTTGCAGCTCTCCTATCATACTATCTTCTCCACTTATTGTCAAAACTTATTTTCCTACCGATTCACTGTGTTGTTTGAATGAGAGTACAGTGCACCGTTTTCGTGTGCGTCTACCAAACGCCTACCAAAACCGCCCCCAACCTCCTGCGCCGCAGGAGGTTGGGGGCGGTCTGCGTTTCCGGACGTCTACCAGATATCTACCGTCCAAACTTTTTTACATCGAAACCGCTCGTTTTTCTGGATTACCTCCTGTTTTCGCAACGAAAACAAGCTCGAAAGGGGCGTGACACAAGTCTGTATTTTGCGGGGAGCAAAAACGGGCTGGAAATTTTGGGCAAAACGTAGAACTTTGCGACAAAATCAGCGGATCTCAAGCTCCATTTCGTCCATTGCATGATGCATATGGACCGCCATGGCACAGCGGGCTCCCTCCGGGTCGCGTTTGACGAAAAACTCCATCAGAAGGGCGTGATCCCGAAGGGTATGCTCAGCCAGCCGCTCACTGTGTTCCCCGGAGACAATCGCGGCTTCCACCGCCTGGCTGATGATGGGAAGCAGGCGGGTCATAAACTCGTTGTGGGTGGCCCGCACGATGGCGGTGTGGAAGTCACGGTCCGCCTGGGTCCGGTCCGCCCCGGAGCGGATGGCGGCGGCCACCCGCTCCCCTTGGGCCAGGATGTCGGCCAACTCCTCGGCGCTGGCACGGCGGCAGGCCAAGGCGGCCATCTCCGGCTCAAAGACTGCGCGCAGCTCGAAGAGATCCCGCAGTTGTCCCTTTACCTGGTCCAGAGCAGAAAACCCAAAATCGTTGATCTCCTCCACCCGCTGAGAGACAAAGGTCCCCCGGCCCCGGCGGACCTCCAGGACACCCTGGGTCACCAGCTCCCGGATGGCCTCCCGGAGGGTGGTGCGGCTCACCCCCATCTCCTGGGACAGCTCCAGCTCGTTGGGCAGCTTCTCGCCGGGGGACAGCTTTTTTTCTGCCGCGATCCGATTGTACAGCCGCCGGGCGGTCTGCCGGGACAGGCTCTGCTTTTCCATGTGCGCTCATTCCTTACTATTCCGAAAAATTATGCTGGAACAATGCTTGGATCGATCCAATTGTTTCTTCCAGGGACATGATGTCCTCGTTCTCAAAGGCGGTGTACTTGATGCGTTCAGCCGGTCGGCCGGCTCCTGGTTCGTAGCATCGAAAAAGACTTCCGTCTCTATGCAATGCGTATGTCTTGCGTTCTCGCTACATATTTATATCACATTATGCAATACGATATAAAGCACATTATGTAATACGAGGTGTAATGCATGAGGAACTTCAAGATACCGGCTGTTCCGCCCACAACATCGAAGTCGATTCGTTTTCCCAATGATGTGATCGAAGCGGTAGAGCTTGCGATTCAAGGGAAGGATTCTACGTTTTCAGCGTTCGTTGTAGAGGCGACCCGATGGGCTTTGGAAAGTTTAAAGGAGCAGGATTCGGACTGAAAGCGTTTCCCCAAACGGGGAGGCTTTTCTTATTCTAGCACATTTCCTCTTGACATGTCCAGCTGCTTATGATACTCTGACATCAGACAACTGATTAGAACTCAGACAACTAGAAGTATGGAGGTCAAACATATGCGCTCTGACGTTGTGAAAAAAGGGGTTCCCGCCGCCCCCAACCGTTCCCTGCTCTACGCCTTGGGCTACACCAGAGAGGAGCTGGAAAAGCCCCTCATCGGCGTGGTCTGCTCCTACAATGAGATTGTTCCCGGCCACATGAATCTGGACAAGATCGCCGAGGCGGTGAAGGCGGGCATCCGGGCCGCCGGAGGCACTCCGGTGGAGTTTCCCGCCATCGCCGTCTGCGACGGCATCGCCATGGGCCATGTGGGCATGAAATACTCCCTGGTCACCCGGGACCTGATTGCCGACTCCACCGAGGCTATGGCCATGGCCCACCAGTTCGACGGGCTGGTGATGATCCCCAACTGCGACAAGAACGTCCCCGGTCTGCTCATGGCGGCAGCGCGGGTAAACGTGCCCACCATTTTTGTCTCCGGCGGCCCCATGCTGGCCGGGACGCTGAATAACGGCCGCCGCACCTGCCTGTCCCACATGTTTGAGGCGGTGGGTTCCTACTACGCCGGCAAGCTGGACGAGGCCGGGGTGGAGGAGTACGAGAACAACGCCTGCCCCACCTGTGGCTCCTGCTCCGGTATGTACACCGCCAACTCCATGAACTGCCTCACCGAGGCCATCGGCATGGGCCTCAGCGGCAACGGCACCATTCCCGCCGTCTACTCCGCCCGGCTCCGCTTGGCCAAACACGCCGGGATGAAGATCATGGAGCTGGTGGAAAAGGACATCCGCCCCCGGGACATCATGACCGAGGCCGCCTTCCACAACGCCGAGACCATCGATATGGCTCTGGGCTGCTCCACCAACACCATGCTCCACCTGCCCGCCATCGCCCACGAGTGCGGCATTGAGCTGTCCTTCGATATGGCCAATGAGATCAGCGACAAAACCCCCAACCTGTGCCACTTGGCCCCTGCTGGTGATACCTACATGGAGGACCTGGACCGGGCAGGCGGCGTCTACGCCGTCATGGCCGAGCTGGCCAAGGCCGGGCTGATCGACACCTCCCTGCCCACCTGCACCGGCAAAACCATTGCTGAAAACCTGGAAGGTGTGGTCAACCGCAATCCTGAGATTATTCGGCCCCTGGAACATCCCTACTCCAAGACGGGCGGCATTGCCGTCCTCAAAGGCAATCTGGCCCCCGACGGCTGTGTGGTGAAGCAGTCCGCCGTGGCCTCTGAGATGATGCAGCACGAGGGTCCCGCCCGTGTGTTCAACAGCGAGGAGGAGGCCATCCAGGCCATCTACGACGGCAAGATCGTGGCGGGCGACGTGGTGGTCATCCGCTACGAGGGTCCTAAGGGCGGCCCCGGCATGCGGGAGATGCTCAACCCCACCTCCGCCATTGCGGGCATGGGGTTGGACAAGGACGTGGCCCTCATCACCGACGGCCGCTTCTCCGGCGCCACTCGGGGAGCTTCGATTGGACACGTCTCCCCGGAAGCCGCTTCCGGTGGTCCCATCGGTCTGGTGGAGGAGGGCGACCTCATCGCCATCGATATCCCCGCCCACACCATCACCCTGAAGGTGTCGGACGAGGAGCTGGCCGCCCGCCGGTCCAAGTGGGTCTGTCCCGAGCCCAAGATCAAGACCGGCTACCTGGCCAGGTACGCCAGGCTGGTGTCCTCCGCCGACAAGGGTGCGATTTTGGGATAAGCCGGACATTTTTTGAGGCCCGCCAGAAGGCGGGCCTCTTTTTTTGAAAGAAATGTAAAGCCCCCTTGACACCAGATGTAAAGCGTGCTATACTTCAGACAGTAAAGCACGCTTTATATTTTTGACAAGGAGGTGGTCCGGTGACCAACCGAATCGCTGAACTGCGCAAGGCCCGGCGCATCTCTCAGGCGGAGCTGGCCGACGGGGTGGACGTCACCCGGCAGACCATCATATCCCTGGAGAGCGGCCGGTACAACGCCTCATTGCTGCTGGCCCACAAGATTGCGAAGTATTTCGGCATGACCATTGAGGAAGTATTTCTGTTTGAGGAGGAGATTCCATGAAAGACTGTTTGAAAAAAGCGGCCCCCTATGTGATGTTTGCGGCGGCCTGGGTTCTGATTCTGGCCACGTTCCTGCTGGGGGAGCGGATCAAGGAGCAGCTCAGCCTTTTGCTATTTACCCTGGGCGGGGTCCTTTTGGGCTTCGGGGCGGTTGGAATCGCGCTAAGCCGCATCCGGATGTCCCCGGAGCAGCAAAAGGAGTATGAGCGGAGCGAACACGATGAACGGAACGTGGCCATCCGGGAGAAGGCGGCCATGTCCTCCTGGTACTGGACGCTGTACATGCTGTGGGCGGTGTTTATGGTCATCCAGATTTTCGTAGGCGGGTTGTGGGGCGTGGCCGTGTCCGTCGTGATCGTGCTCCACTGTACCTTCTATATGATCAACATTCACCGCTGGAACAAGAAGATGTAAGGAGGACTCCGAATATGCTGGTAAAACAACTTTTGACAGGCGGCGGGGACTATAAAAAATCCTTAAAACAGCGCCGCTGGGCGGCGATTGGGATGCTGTGCATTGGCCTGGTGGGCTTCGTGTGCTATTTTCTGCTGGTGCCGGACAGCCATCTGTCCGAGCATGCCCAGGGGTTCTATCTGGGCGCGGCCAGCGGCATCACCGCCGGGTCTCTGATTCTTTTTATCCGCACGCAATACCTGCTCACCCATCCCCAGGCTCAGCGGAAGGCCAAAATCAAAGAGACGGACGAGCGGGCGATGCACATCATGCGCACCGCCGCGCAAATGGCGGGGGGACTCACCATTTTCGGGGTGACGCTGTCCCTGTTCATCGTCCTGCCCCTGAGCATGGAGGCCTACTACGCCCTGGTGGGGGTCATATTCTTCTACACCGCCGTCTTTTTCCTGTCCAGCCTGTGGCTGTCCAGAAAGCTGTGAGCCGCCGGCTGGAGCTGACCGTCACGCCGGAGCTGGCGGGTATCAAGGTGGATACCTTACTGAAGCGCCATTTGCAGCTGTCCGGGACGGTAGTGCGCCGCATCAAATGGCTGGAGGACGGCATCCTGGTGGACGGGGTCCGGGTGAACACCCGGTTCTGCCCGGAGGCGGGGCAGGTGCTGTCGGTGCGGCTGTCCGACCCGGTCCGAAACAGCGGCATCGTCCCTGCGCCGGGACCGCTGGATATCGTCTGCGAGGACGAGGACCTGATCGTTTTGAACAAGGCCCCAAGAGTGTCTGTCCACCCAGGGCCGGGGCACTTTGATGATACGTTAGGTAATTTTCTGGTGCATTATTACGAAACGTCGGGGCAGGAGGCGGATTTTCACCCCGTCCACCGGCTGGACCGGGGGACCTCCGGTCTTCTGGTGTCCGCCAAGCACCCCCACGCCCAGGAGTTGCTGAAAAATCAGCTCCACACCAAGGACTTCCGCCGGGTCTATCTGGCGGTGTGCGAGGGGGTCCCGGACCCGCCCGCCGGGGTCATCGACGCCCCTCTGGGGCCGAAGCCCGGCTCCCTCATGGAACAGATGGTCCGTCCCGACGGCAAGCCCGCCCGCACAAAATACAGGGTGCTGCGCCGCTGGGGGGACCGGGCGCTGGTCAGCCTGGAACTGGAGACGGGCCGTACCCACCAGATCCGGGTCCACATGGCCCACACCGGCCACCCGCTCACCGGGGATTTCCTCTATGGCGCCGAAGATCGGGAGCTGATCGGCCGTCCGGCCCTCCACTCGGGATACCTCTCCTTCCGCCAGCCCATCACCGGGGAACGGCTCCAATTCACCGTTCCCCTGCCCGAGGACATGGCCCGGCTGAAATTGTAAATTCTCACAAAAAAGCTCTGGCAATCTTGTCCCCCCTGTGGTACAATGGTAAATGTAAAATTTCAGCCACTGGAGGTATGTCAATATGTCCTATCGTGATACTTACGAAGCTTGGCTCGCCAGTCCCGCCCTGTCCGCCGGGGAGAAGGCCGAGCTGGAGGCCATCAAGAACGACGAGAAGGAGATCGAATCCCGCTTCTTCTCCCAGCTGGAGTTCGGCACCGCCGGCCTTCGGGGCACCATGGGGGCCGGTACCTACCGGATGAACGTCCACGTCATCCGCCACGCCACCCAAGCCTTTGCCGAGGTCATCCTGGCGGAGGGTCCCGAGGCCGTCCAGCGGGGTGTGGCCATCTGCTTCGACTGCCGCAACAACTCGGACACCTTTGCCCGGGAGGCCGCCTGCGTCATGGCGGGCAACGGCATCCCCGTGCGCCTGTTTGAGTCCCTCCGCCCCACCCCCGAGCTGTCCTTCGCCATCCGGGAGTACGGCTGCATCGCGGGCATCAACGTCACCGCCAGCCACAACCCCAAGGAGTACAACGGCTACAAGGTCTACTGGGAGGACGGCGCTCAGCTGCCCCCCAAGCACGCCGATGAGGTGGCCAAGAAGATGCAGGAGCTGGACGTTTTCGCCTGCGTCAAGACGGCGGACTACGACACGGCGGTGGCCGGGGGCAAGATCGTCATTATGGGCCAGGAGACCGACGAGAAATTTTTGGCCAACGTGATGGCCCAGGTCAACGACAAGGCGGCGGTGGACAAGGTGGCCGGCACCTTCAAGATGGTCTACACCCCCTTCCATGGTACCGGCCACAAGCTCATCCCCGAGGCCCTGAAGCGGCTGGGTATGCAGCACGTCATCTGCGTCCCCGAGCAGATGGTCATCGACGGCAACTTCCCCACGGTGGTCTCCCCCAACCCGGAGAACCCCGAGGGCTTCGCTCTGGCGGTGGAGATTGCCAAAAAGGAGGGGGCCGACTTCATCCTGGGCTCCGACCCCGACGCCGACCGGGTGGGCATCATGGTCAACACCGGAAACGGCGAGTTTAAGGTGCTCACCGGCAACCAGACCGGCGTGCTGCTGCTGGACTACCTCATCGGCGCCATGAAGCGGGTGGGCAAGCTGCCCGAGAAGCCGGTGGCGCTGAAGACCATCGTTACCACCGAGATGGCCCGCAAGGTGGCCGAGGTCAACGGCCTGCAGTGCTTCGACACCTTCACCGGCTTTAAGTTCCTGGCCCAGAAGAAGGACCAGCTGGAGGGCTCCGGCGAGGGGAACGTGATCATGTCCTACGAGGAGAGCTACGGCTACATGCTGGGCTCCTTCGTCCGGGACAAGGACGCCGTCACCGCCTCGGTAGCCCTGTCCGAGATGGCCGCCTGGTACGCCGGTCAGGGCATGACCCTGTACGACGCCCTGCTGGCCCTGTATGAGAAGTACGGCTACTACAGCGAGCGGACCATGAACCTGGTCATGCCCGGCCTGGACGGCCTGAAGAAGATGGCCGAGCTGATGGCCGGCCTGCGGGAAAAGCCCCCGGTGGAGATTGCCGGTGTGGCGGTCAAGGAGCAGAAGGACTACAAGGACGGCAGCGTGGTCTGCGTGGAGTGCGGCAAAACGTCCGCTATGGAGCTGTCCGGCTCCAACGTCCTGCGGTACGAGATGTCTGACGGCACCAGCCTGATCGTCCGTCCCTCCGGCACCGAGCCCAAGGTCAAGGTGTACATCCTGGCCAACGGCGCCTCCAAGGAGGAGGCCGAGGCCAAGGTGGAGAAGTACGCCGCCTGGGCCGAGAGCCTCAAGGGTTAACCGGCAAGACAGAGGACCCGCTTCCCAACGGAAGCGGGTCCTTTTTGCATCGTTTTCCTTATTGGGGAAGGGTCAGGTCGCCCTCCTTGATCCAGCCAGCCTTGCGGCAAATCTCGCAGAAAATGACCGACAGCACTGCGGGCAGGACAAAGCAGATCAGAACCAGCCCGATCCAGTGGAACGCGGTGGGGCTGACTGCCGCCGCCCCCACCTTTGTCACAGCCGCCTCGCTGGGGGCCAGCCAGCCGGTCCACACCCCCAGCTGGCCGCACAGGCCGCAGGTGCCCATGCCCGAGTTAATGGGGTCGCCGTTCATCTCCAGCCGGAACAGGCAGGTGGCGATGGGTCCGGTGATGGCGGAGGCCAGGGTGGGCGGAATCCAGATGCGGGGATTTTTTACGATGTTGCCCATCTGGAGCATAGAGGTGCCCAGCCCCTGGGAAACCAGCCCGCCCCAGCGGTTCTCCCGAAAGGACATGACGGCGAAGCCCACCATCTGAGCACAGCAGCCCGCCACGGCGGCTCCACCGGCCAGGCCCACCAGACTTAAGGTGTGGCAGATGGCGGCGGAGGAGATGGGCAGCGTCAGCGCGATGCCCACCAGCACCGAGACAGCAATGCCCATCCAGAAGGGCTGGAGCATGGTGGTTTGATTGATGAGGGTGCCAAAGGCGTCGGCCAGCGAGCCGATGGGGGGCGCGATCAGGTAAGCCAGGACTACGCCCACGAAGATGGTGACGGCGGGGGTGGCCAAAATGTCGATTCTGGTCTCCTTAGACACCGCCTTGCCAATTTCAGCGGCGAGGATGGCGATAAACAGCACCGCCAGCGGGCCTCCGGCGCCGCCCATAGAGTTGGCCGCCTGGCCCACCGCCGCCAGGGAGAACAGGACCAGGGGCGGAGCCTGGAGGGCGTAGCCAATGGCGATTGCCATCGCGGGGGCGGACATGGCGGAGGCAAAGCCGCCCATGTCCGTCAGGAAGGTCAAACCCAGCTGCTGGCCCAGAGTCTTGATGATGGTGCCGATGAGCAGGGAGCAAAACAGGCCCTGGGCCATGGCCCCCAGGGCATCGATGCCATAGCGTTTGGCGGAGATCACAATATTCTTCCGCTGCAGAAATTTCTTCATCTCAGTCTCCTCTTTTACACAAAAATAGTCCACATAGGTGTCAAGACACCTGTGTGGACTATTATAACGGATGGGGCGTATTTGTCAAGGGCTAATCTTCATTCCGATAGGGGTCCAGTACAATGTTCACCACGGCGCACAGAATGCCGCCTACCGCAAATACCCACCAGGCGGTGCGCCACAGATCCAGAGCCAGACCCAGCCCCACATAGAGGGCGGTGACCAGCGTCATCAGCGCGGCGCAGACGGTGTTAATCAGCGCCCTGCGCTTTTTCACCTCCGGGGTGGGGTTGTTGTCCCGGTTGTACTCGTCGATTTTGTACTTCTCCTCCTGGATGCCGGCGTAGACAAAGGCGGTCACTGCTCCAGCCACGATCAGCAGAAACATGGACATGGCATAAGACTCGAAAGGCTCCTCCTCGGGAAATTTGGCGAAAAACAGCAGCAGCAGGGCCACATCAAGGAGGATGGCCCCCACACCCCCGGAGATAAACCAGACAAATTTCTGCCGGAACGCCTGTTTTTCCGGCTCTGTGTAGAAGTCGGTAATGACCGGATACTGCTTGCAGAAATTATCCCGCTAGAGAGAGCTGGCCACCATGACCACAGTACAGACCGCGATGATCAGCAGCAGGACGGCAAAGATCAGGTACTCGGAAACGCCTTTTGCGTCCAGCAGGCCGCACAGGCCCACCCCGGCGATGATGCCCCCGATGGCGAAGGCCATGCGCCGGGAGAAGCGGTTCATGAATGCGTCGTACTGGGCGGTGTCCTCCACCAGACTGCTCTCCACGCTGCCCCGCATCAGGGTGTCCAGGTCCACGCCGTACAGGTCGCAGATGCGGAGGATGGTGTCCATCTCAGGAAAGCTCTGAGCGCTCTCCCACTTGCTCACTGATTGGCGGGAGACCTCCAGCAGCTCGGCCAGCTGTTCCTGGGTCTGGCCCTGGCGGGTGCGGAGGAATTGAAGATTGTTAGAAAATGCCATTGGAAGTGTACCTCCTTGTTTGTTTGGGATGGCTCCAGCATACCCGAACAAGGTCCGCAACTCCACCGATTTTGTGTTGCACAGAAGGATTTTCTTGTCAACTTTCGGTTGCGCGGGGGGTTAGTCCCCCTTTTTACCCCTTTTCCACAGCACATAAGCCAGGATAAGCCCCCCGATCACCATCGCCAATCCGATGACCAGGATCAAGGTGGTGAACCCCAGGAAGAAGCTTTGGACTCCCGACATGGGGGAGACTTGGGGGGCCACCCCCAGCGCCTCCATCACCGAACTTGCCATCTCCGGAGGACCGTCATAGGCCCAGCCTCCGCCCATGCCAAAGCCGCTCATCATCTGGTTGGACGCGGCAAACATGCTCCCAAAGCCCCAACGGGCGATCAAGCCCACCAGCGTCACCCCGGCCCCCTGGAGGGCGAGATAGATTCCTGCCAGCCAGCCCCAGCGGCGGACCATTTTTCCGATAAATCCGGGGAGGTTGGAGCCCAGTATGTCCTGCGGGGGCTGCGAGGGAGTCTGCGGGGACGGCGGAGGTGGGGGAGCGTCCTGCTCGGGTCCTTCGGCGTCGTTGAGCAGGTGGTCGGCGGTGACCCCGAGGGCTTGGGACAGGGCCAGCAGCTTGCCGGTATCGGGGGACGCCTCCCCCAGCTCCCACTTGCTCACCGCCTGACGGGATACCCCTACCCGGGCGGCCAGCTCCTCCTGGGACAGCTTTTTCTCCCGGCGGTACCATGCAATTTTTTCGTTCAGTTTCATCGGTCGTGCCTCCTTTCCTGTTGGTCAAGCATAGCAGAAAAAGCGGTTGCGTTCCACCAGCAACGGCTGGAAGTTTCCGCAACCAGCGGTTGCAGAGGCGTTAAAAGGGCATCAGCCAACTGTAATCTGGAGCGCCGGACCCGCTTTTCCAGTTGTTGGGGGTGAGGCAGATGTTCAGGTCCACCCGACCGTCAATGCCGTCCACGGTCCCGCTGCTGGAATACTGCCAGACGTTGTAGTGGTACCGGAAGCTGGTGGGGGCGGTATCCTTGGTGTAGTGGGCCAGCCAGAAGGGGTAGTCCGCCAGGTATTCCAGCATGATGCCACGGTTGTAGACCTTGGTGGGGCTGCCGTAGAGCATGGGGGTGTAGCCGGCGTCCTCAATGACCCTGCAGAAGGCCAGCGCGCAGGCGGTGACCGTGTTGCCGTCACAGCCCTGGGTGCGGGAGTTGTCGTAATCCTGCTCCTCCCAGTCGAAGACCACCGGATAGGTCACATTGTAGTCCTTGATCCAGCTCAGGAGCAGGAAAGCCTCCTCCTCCGCCTCCGCAGGGGTGACGGCCTGGGAGAAGAAGTACACCCCAACCTGCATGCCGTTGGACAGAGCGCCCTGCATGTTGGCGTCGAAATACTCATCCTTTTGGAGGGCACCCTGGGTATAGCCCCGGTAACCGGCCCGGATCATTGCAAACTGCATGCCAGTGGCCGCCACTCGGGACCAGTCGATCTCCTTCTGATGGGCGGAGACGTCGATCCCCCGGGTATAGGAGGCGGCCAGATAGGAGAGGTAGCCGGTCTCCTCATCCAGGCTGTACGCCTCGCTGAGATATGGATTGCTGCGGAGGGTCTTGTGCGCGGGCAGGGTATAGCCGTAGGTCATGCCATAGTATGCCTCGGCGTAGTTCATCACAATGGTGGCCCCCTCCGCCCGGGTGGTGTTGTTCTGAGGGAGGAAGGTGCCGTCCGTGTTGCCGGTCATCATCTTCGCCCCATAGGCCCACTCGACGGCGGGGAGCGCCCAGTCCGAGATGTTCTCCCGGTCCGTGTAGGGCGCCTGACCGGCAGGCTCCTGCTGCTCCCGGTTGGTCCACAGAAGGACGGCGATTTCCTCCCGGGTGATGGAGGCGTCAGGGCGGAAGGTGCCGTCCGGGTAGCCGCTGACCACACCGCTGTTCCTGGCCCACCGGATGGCGGCAAAGCTGGGGTGGGTCACGTCTACGTCGGTAAAGGGGGACTCCTCCTCCTGGTTGTCCTCCGCTCCGGCCGCCTCCAGGGGGGAGCCCGCCAGGCGGTAGAGGGATTCGGCCAGCGCCGCCCTGGTCAGGGGCGCCTCGGGCTCAAAGGAGCTGCTGCTGGCGCCGTCCATCAACTGGTGCTGCTGGCAGAAGGCGATGGGGGTGGCGTACCAGGCCCCCCTGCCCACGTCCAGGTAGGTGGTGTTGGCGGCCTGAACAGGGGTCAGGCTTAGGGTCAGCGCCAGCGTCAGGCCGGCGGCCAGGGATCGTTTGTTCATTATGTTCCTCTCTCTCTGAATCTATGTGGGGAGACCGGACTCCCGAAATGTCGTACTTTGTCAGTATAGCACGGATGGGCCGGTGGGTTCAATGGTATTTTTCAGAAAAAGAGACCGCCCTTCGGAGCGGTCTCTTTTGCCCAATTTATGATCTTGCTTACTTCAGATCCAGAGCCTCTTTCACCTTGTTGATGATGTGAGCGCCAATGTCCCGGGATGCGTCCGAGGTCTGAGCGCCCAGATGGGGGCTGACGATGAAGTTGTCGCACTCGAACAGGGGGGAGTCGAAGCCGGCGTCCTCGGTCAGGCCGCCGCCGGCCAGCTCGTTCTCCATGACGTCGGAGGCGTAGCCGCCGATCTTGCCGGCCTTCAGGGCCTCATACATGTCCTTCTCGTTGACGATGCCGCCCCGGGCCATGTTCAGAACCACCGCGTCGTCCTTCATCCCGGCGATGGACTTGGCGTTGAACAGGTCCTTGGTCTCGGGGGTAAGGGGCATATGGATGGTGACGAAGTCGGAGACCTTCAGTACCTCCTCGATGGTCATGCTCTTGGCGTGCTGCTGCTCAAAGACCTCGGCGGGGAGGTAGGGGTCATAGGCCACCACGTCCATCAGAAAGGCCCGGGCCAGCTCGCCCACGCGCTGACCGATGCGGCCAAAGCCCAGAACGCCCAGCGTCTTGCCCCGCAGCTCCCGGCCCACAAACTTATACTTATCCCAGTTCTTGTTGATCTTTACGTCGTTGCAGGCGGGGATGGTGTGGCGGGACATATCCAGCATCTTGGAGATGGTCAGCTCGGCCACGGCGTTGCCGTTCAGACCAGGGGCGTTGAAGACCTGCACGCCGTTAGCCTTGGCGGTGTCCATATCAACATGGTTCAGGCCCACAGAGCACACGCCGATGACCTTCAGCTTCTTGGCGGCATCCAGGATGGTCTTGTTGATGGCGGGGTCCACACGCATGATCAGGACCTCGTAGTCACCGATCATACCGGCAAGCTCCTCCTGGGTGGGGAGGATCTTGGTGTCAACTTCCATATACTTGCCCAGTTCCTCTGCGATTGCGGGAGAGACGACGTCGATGATGAGACATTTCATAAGCCAGCATTCCTTCCTGATTCTTATTTTTTGGGCTGCAGCCCAGATATACCCTTCTCTAATCGTTATTATGCCATATTTTCATCATTTTGGGAAGTATCTTTTTGTCGAGGGTTGCCACAGTTAAACAGCTGTGGTATAATGACTGATACACCAAAAAAGGCGGGGTGTTTTTGTGAACTTTCAACATTTGAAATATTTCCTGATGGTAGCGGAGGAGCTGAACATCACCCGGGCGGCGGAGCGGCTGTATATCTCCCAGCAGTCGCTGTCCAACCACATCGGCAACCTGGAGCGGGAGCTGGACGTCAAGCTGTTCACCCGCTCCCCCAAGCTGTCACTGACCTATGCGGGGGGACTGTTGGTGGACACAGCCTCTCAGATCCTGGATCTGCACAGCCAGTATCTGACCAAGGTGGGGGATATCAACAAGCAGTACCTGGGCGTACTCCGGGTGGGCATCTCCCACACCTGCGGCCTGGCCCTGCTGCCCGACATCCTGCCCCGGTTCCGGGCGGAGTTTCCCCAGGTGGAGTTTTCCCTGTTCGAGGGCAACTCCACCCAGCTGGAGGACGAGCTGTCCCACGGCCGGGCCGACCTGATCATCTGCTTTCAGCCCATCATCATGGAGGGGGTGGCCACCATCCCCCTGACCGAACAGCGGCTGGTGATGGTGGTGCCCAGGTTGTTTACCGACCAGCTCTTCGGTCCCCAGGCGGAGAAGATCCGCCTGCAGTTCGCCCAGGGAGCCGACATCCGGGCCTTTGAGCACCTGCCCTTTGTGCTCATCAAGCGGGGCAACCGCACCCGGAATATTGTGGACCAGTATTTCAGCCGGTACTACTTCAAGCCTCAGCTGATCCTGGAGACGGAGAACACTGTCACCACCCTGGCCATGGCCAGAGCGGGGGTGGGGATCACCATCTGCCCGGAGCTGTTCCTGCGGGCCATCCCTGCTCCCTCCCCAGAGGCGGCGGGGGTGGACTTCTTCCCCCTCACCGACCCGTCCACCTTCAGCAAGCTGGTGGCGGGCTATCGAAAGAGCCGGTACCTGTCCCATTTTGGACAGCGATTCATTGAGATCGCTCAGGACATCCTGGAGGCATAGCAGACGCCCGCCGTAAGGCGGGCGTTTTTCTGTCCGGGCGGACCGTTGTCAATGAAAGGTCTTGTGCTTAAATTTTGGGCATCCGCCCAGGTTTGTCTATTGCTTGGACCGAGGCTTCTCCTTACAATCAAGGTTAACTACCACTACCGGCGGCGCGTCCCCAGCTGCCGGACCATTTTAAGGAGGAATGCTTCATGAAGCGATATGATATCCCCAAGAGGGCGCTTGCCTTGACGCTGTCGGTGATCATGGCGGCGGCCTGCGGGGCCCCCGCCGCCGCCGCTCCCATCAGCGACGGCGTGACCCCCGCCTATGACGAGGCGTATTATGCCGCCCTGGACTACTATGGGAACCTGCTGGAAGGAAGCGTGGTCAAGAGCTACGCCTTGAACGGGGCCAGCTCGATCACGGACTACGGCGAATACGACCAGGTGCTCAACCTCACCGATTCCACCCCCATTCTTATGGAACGCGGGCGCACCACCTTCCAGTTCAGCAAAGCGCCCGCCCACTTCTATTTCGAGGGCAAAACCAAGCAGCCCTTTCAGGAGCTGCCCTGGACGGTGACCCTGCGGTACACCCTCAACGGCGTCCCTGTGAAGGCGGAGGAGCTGGCGGGCAAAACAGGGGTGGTGGAGATCTCGCTGGATCTGATCCCCAACCCCCAGGCCAGCGGCTACGCCCGCAGCAACTACACGCTGGAGGCCATGGCTCTGTTCAACGAGGACGACATTCTCTCCCTGGAGGCCCCCGGCGCGCAGGTCCAGCTGGTGGGCAACCTGCGCACCGTGCTGTTCCTGTGTCTGCCCGGAGAGGAGCGGCATTTCACCATCCGGGTGGGCAGCGAGGACTTCTCCTTCAGCGGCCTGACCGTTTTGATGGCCCCCGCCACCCTGGCCCAGCTGGAGGAGATCTCCAAGCTGAGCCAGCGCAAGGACGACTTGGAGGAGGACTACCGGAACCTGTCCGGCAGCCTCGACGCCCTGCTGGACGCCATGTATGAGATACAGGACGGCCTGTATGCCTCCGCCCGGGGGCTGGACCAGCTGGATCTTGCCCGAGGCACCATCTCCAGCGGCAAGGGCCTGCTCTATGACGAGGCCGGGGTCCTGCGGGAGGACCTGAGCGCCATTGCCGCTCTGCTGGAGCCAGTGGAGCAGCGGACGCTGATCCTCAGCCAGACCATCACCAGCTCCAAGGCGCTGCTGGGGGATATGACGGACACCACAGTGTCCCTCCGGACCCAGCTGAACGACCTGGAAAAAGCCCTGCTGGGGCTGGAGAGCGGGGCCGGCGATGTGCGGCAGGTCATCCGCGGCCTGGCCGATATGAAGAGCAGCCTGCGCTCCCTCCAGCGGGCGCTGGGGGACAGCCACGTCGGCGGCAGCAGCAGCGGCGACCGGAACACCCCCAAGCTCCAGGAGCAGGTGGACAAGGTCAAGGCGGTGGGCAGCATCTACAGCATCGAGGACGAGGGCCAGTTCCTCAACCAGATGCTGGCCCTCCAGGGGAAGAGCCAGGAGGAGATTGCGGGCATCAACCAGCTGCTGAGCATCCCTGCCGGCCAGGTCCCCGAGGGGATGGAGCAGGCGTGGCAGGCCGCCCAGACGGCCAAGGCTGGGATGGAGGCCCTCCACAAGCAGAGCTTCCAGACGTTTTGTGATACTCTGCTGAAGCAGCAGAACCCCAGTATGTCTGATTCGGAGCGAGCGGCTCAGGCCAAGCAGATGAGCGACCTGTGGACCGTCTACAACAGCGGTCCGGCGAAGCAGTCCTCGGGAACGGGGAGTACGGCCGAACAGCCCCCTGCCGCCACGGAACCCTCCGCCCCCGAAGAGGGTGCGCCGGAGGGCGAAGGGGAGGATGAGCCGCAGTCTCCGGCGGAAGAGCAGCCAGATGAGCAGCCGGAGGAAGCGGGCGAGAGCGATCTGCCGGAGCAGGAGGAGCCGGAGGAAGCGGGCGAGAGCGGTCTGCCGGAGCAGAAGGAGCCAGAGGCAGAGACGGAGACCCCGCTGGGCGGACTGGTGGCCGCCTCACTGCTCCGGCCCGGCATGGGGCTGATGTCCGGCGCGCTGATCAGCGGCAGCATCGATCTGGACGGCGCAGAACTTCCCAGCGCCGGCTCTGCGCCGGTCTCCGACGCGGCCTCCGCTCCAGAGCAGATCGCTGACACCAGTCCGGACTCCGGCGGGGACCAGCCCTCCGGCGGCCCGTCCTCGGACAGCGGCCAGACCGTAGGCGGCGCGGCGGTGGACCTGATCGTAGGCGGGCTGGACCAGGCGATGAGCGCTGCCAACGACCGGATCAACGCCATTCAAAGCGAGCTGAACAGCACCATCAACCGGATCACCCGTCCCACTGGCCGGGTGGTGGGTGAACTGGCGGACCTGTGCGATGACGTGGAGGACTTGGTGGATCTGGCCGACAGCGCCGAGGACCTGACCGCCGCCCTGCGGCAGTCCTCCGAAAAAATCCGGAGCATTTTGGACTGCGTGGACAGCCTTCGGGGCACTCTGGATGAGTACGAACCCGTTCTGCAGGAGGGGGTGGCCAATGTGGGCAGCCTGTCCACCTCTGCCGCCGGGACCCTGCGGGACCTGGAGGTCCTGCTGGCGGATACCGAGTCGCTGATGAAGACCTCCGGCGGCCAGCTGGACGCCGGGACCCGGCAGTCGCTCCGGGGGCTGGCCGCCACCCTGCGCCAGACCGCCAAGGCCATGGAGGCCACCGGGGATGTAAAGCAGGCCAAGCTTACCATCAACGACATCATCGAGGACACCTGGCACGAGTACACCGGCGACATCAATAACATCCTGCTCATGGACGCAGAGGCGGAGACGGTCTCCCTCACCGACAGCCGGAATCCCGCTCCCTCCAGCGTCCAGGTCCTGATCCGCACTCAGGAGATCAAGGTGGAGGAGCCGGACGGACCGGCGGAGGCGGAGGCTGCCCAGACGGAGACCACCTTCTGGGGCCGCGTGGCCCAGATGTTCAAGGATTTCTGGAACGCCGTCACCGGCATCTTCCGCTGAAAGGAGAAGAAGATCCATGGTGGAAAAAATCGCCCATAAGCTGACCCGAAACCCCAAGCTGGTAGCCCTTATCGCGGCGCTGATGCTCATCCCCGCCCTCATGGGGTACGCCGCCACCCGCATCAATTACGATATCCTCTCCTATCTGCCCCAGGACCTGCCTTCCTCCCAGGGCGAGCAGATGCTGGAGGAGCCATTCCACATGGCGGCCACCAGCATGCTCATCGTGGAGAACATGCCCGCAGGCTACACCAACCGGCTGATCCAGGAGATCAAGGAGGTCCCCGGCGTATCCAGCGCCATCTGGATCAGCAATCTGGTGGGCATCCAGGTGCCCGTGGAGATGATCCCCGCCAACTTCCGGGACATGTTTTTCTCCGGCAAGGCCACCATGATGCTGATCCAGTATGAGCACGCCGGCGCCTCTGACGAGACCATGGAGGCCATTGAGCAGGTGCGGCGGGTGTGCAATGAAAACTGTTTCCTGGCCGGCTTTTCCGTGGTGGTAAAGGACACTCGGGACGTGATGGACAGCGAGCTGCCCATCTTTGTTGGGCTGGCAGTGCTGCTGGCCCTGGCGGCCATGTCGGTCACGCTGGAGTCCTCGGTGCTCCCCTTTGTCTACCTGGCCAGCATCGGCATGGCGGTGGTCTACAACTTTGGCAGCAACGTCTTTCTGGGAGAAATTTCTTACATCACCAAGGCAATCGCCGCCGTGCTTCAGCTGGGCGTCACCATGGACTACTCCATCTTCCTCTACCACCGGTACGAGGAGGAGCGGGAGCGCTATGAGGACAAGCGGGACGCCATGACCCAGGCCATCATTGCGGCCTTCCGCTCCCTGTCCGGCTCCAGCCTGACCACCATCGCCGGTTTTTTGGCCCTATGCTTTATGCGTCTGACCCTGGGCCGGGACATCGGCATCGTTATGGCCAAGGGAGTGGTGCTGGGGGTGGCCACCGTCGTCCTGGTGCTGCCCTCTCTGGTGCTCCTCTTTGACAGCCAGATCGAAACGCACAAGCACCGGACCCTCATCCCCTCCTTTGACCGGGTCAACCGCTTCATCGTCCGCCGCCGGGTCCCTCTGGCGGTGCTGACGCTGCTGCTCTTCCTGCCGTCGGTTTACGCCCAGCGCCACGCGGAGATCTACTACAAGCTGGACGAGTCCCTGCCCCGGGACCTGCCCTCCATCGTCAGCAACGAGAAGCTGAAGAACGACTTCGACATGGCCACCTCCCACTTTGTGGTCCTGCGGGACAGCATCTCCGCCTCTGACATGAACGAGCTGGAGGAGCGGATCGGACAGGTGCCGGGGATCACCTCTGTGCTGTCCTACCACAGCATGCTGGGCACGGGCATCCCCGACTTTTTCGTCCCCAACGAGGTGAAGGACATGCTGCGCCAGGAGGGCAGCCAGCTGATGATGATCAACTCCAGCTATGAGCCCGCCACCAGCCAGGTGGCCCGCCAGCTGGATCAGATGAACGCCATCCTCTTTGAATACGACCCCAACGCTATGGTGACCGGCGAGGGCGCCATGTACCGGGACCTGATCGACACCTCCTCGGTCGACTTTCAGATCACCAACTACATCTCCATCGCCGCCATCTTTCTGATCATCGCCGTTGTTTTCCGCTCTGTCACCGTCCCTCTGATTCTGGTGGCCACCATCGAGCTGGCCATCTTCATCAACCAGGGCTGCTGCTACTTCCTGGGTACGGAGATCCCCTTCATTGCCCCCACCATCATCAGCTGCGTCCAGCTGGGCGCCACGGTGGACTACGCCATCCTGATGACCTCCCGCTTCCAGGAGGAGCTGCGCTCCGGCAGGGACCGGGAGGAGGCCATCCTCATCGCGGCCTCCGCCTCCGATCCCTCCATCGTTACCAGCGCCCTGGTGCTGTTCTGCGCCACCTTGGGGGTGTCCTTCGTCTCCTCCATCGACCTGATCGGGTCCATCTGCGTCATGCTGTCCCGAGGGGCGCTCATCTCCGCTCTGGTGAGCATTTTCCTGATGCCGGCGGTGCTCTATGTCTGCGAGCCGCTGTTCAACAGGACCAGCCTCCACTGGCGGACCGATCCGCCTCCCAAGGAATTCAAGCTTCACAAGCGTTCCAAGGGGGAGAAAACTTCCACCCTCAAGGCGTCCTGAACGGTGTGCGCCCCCATACCTCCTTGGAAGTACGGGGGCGCACAGTTTGATACGCCTTATGAACTGACGTCCCGGCGGAGGACCTCCCCCTCCCAGCCGCGCTTCAGCTGATAGATCCTTCGGAAATAGGCGGAGATATCGTACCGCATCCCGCTGTTCAGCCAGTCGATGATGTTGCCGAACACCTCGCACTTGTGGTAGCGGATGATCATCTCCTTGTCCTGTTCCTCCACCGGGCGTCCAGCGAAGTCGGCCTCCACATAGGTCTTTACCACATAGAGGCAGACCTCCATCAGGTGCCGCTCGAACACGTCCCGGCTGAGGGAGTGGTAGATGTGAAACACCGCCCGCCGGTTGCTCTGTACAAACTCCGCCGCCGCGCTGCAGCAGTCCTCCAGGGAGTCCACGGTGGGGTGGCCCTCGATCAGCTCCTGCACCCGCTCCGCGATGATCTCCTCCAGCAGGGCGGGCAGATCCTCAAAGTGATAATAGAAGGAGTTGCGGTTGATCCCGCAGGTCTCCACGATGTCCTTCACCGTGATCCGGTTCAGGGGCCGCTCATCCAGCAGGGAGACAAAGGTCTCCTTGATCGCTTTTTTGGTAAAATTCGCCATGGACAGTACCTCCTTTCCGGGCCGGTTTTCCTGCGGCGGGCGGGAGGCTCAGGTCCCCTGGCTCCGGTAGAGGAAGGTCACAGTCTGCCCGCGGGTGACAGTGGCCTCGGGACCGAAGGAGGTCACCGACAATCCGCTGGTGATCCGCTGCTCGACCGCCCACTGTACGGCGCTGGCGTAGTAGGCTCCGGCGGCCACATCCACAAAGGGGTTGATGTAACCGGCCGCCTTGGGCGATCCGGCCGCCCGCCAGAGGAAGCTGACCGTCTGGCCCCGGGTGCAGGCGTCGTTGGGGCTGAAGGTGGTGGCGGTGGTGCCGCCGGTGATTCCCTGCTCCACAGCCCACAGAACCGCGTCATAGTAGTAGGTTCCAGCGGCCACATCCACAAAGGGATTGAACCCGAGCGCTGGCTTGGGCGATCCGGCTGCCCGCCACAGGAAGGTGACGATCTGAGCCCGGGTGCAGGGGTCGTCGGGGCTGAAGGTGGTGGCGGTGGTGCCGCCGGTGACGCCGTTCGCCGCCGCCCACAGGACCGCGTCATAGTAGTAAGCGCTGGCGGCCACATCCACAAAGGGGTTGGCGGGCTGCTGAACGGTAAGGCTCAGGTCGCTCATGGTGATGGACGCCCCGGAGGCGGCGGCGGTAACCGTCCGCTTGGGGGAGGTCTTTCTGGAGTCTGTATTCTCCCCCTGCACCGTCACGGAGCTGTTGCTCCTGGAGGAGACCTTCAGTGTTCCCCGGTCCGCGTCCAGGGTCAGGCCGGTGTCCTTGCCGGTGACCGTGACTACGTCCCAGGTGCTGCCCAGGTTTTCCGAGACCATGGTGATCTCCTGCTGGGAGGCGGAGGAACAGGAGGTAGTGATCTTGCCGTCACCGATGACCACGCTGTTCAGCCCATCGGCGGAGACATTGGCCAGAATGCGGTCGGAGACAAAGCTGACCTCCGAATTGCCGCCGTTCAGGCTGATGGTCACCTCGCCCAGATTGTTCTCCTGAATGTAGAAGCGGTATCCGCTGCCGGGTCCGCCGTCCAGAGTGCCGTCCAGCAGGGTCAGGGTGCCGGAGGTCTGGCTTCCGTTCTTGACCACGGCCCGGCGGCCGTCGGCGGTAGAAAGGGTAAAATCTCCGGTGCTGGAGCTGATCAGGACGCAGCCGGCGTCCGTTGTGCGGGAGGAGGGGGTGGTGTTCCGCCCGAAAACCGTCTGCAGGCTGCGGACGTCGTAGGTCCTGCTCCGGGTGCTGAAGGGCATGATGTATTTCAGCTCCGTGCCCACATTGTAGGAGCTGGCCCCGGAGGTGTCGCTGCTGAACCGGGCGCTGCTGTAATTGGATGTGATCACCAGCTCGCCCAGCTCATCGGGATAGTTGGGATCCCAGATCTCCACGCGGTACTGGCCGTCGCTGCCCCGTTGGATGCTCCGGGCGACGATGGTGTGGCCGCCGGAGCTGGAGTTGAAGCCCAGCAGAGAGAAGCCCCGCTCCGCTGTCAGGTCGGATACGATCCAGCTGTACCGGTCCGTCTGTCCCCGGCCCCAGTATTCCAGCTTGCCCTGTACGCCCGCCGCGGTGGATTGGGCCATCATGTAGTAGTTGATCAGGTCCTGGATGCTGGCGCTCTGCCGCGGGCTTTTCAGGGCCTGAAGGGTGCTGGCCCCGCTTTGGAAGGTGCTGAGCGTGATCGCGCTGCCCCGGGCCAGGCAGTAGACGGCGGACATGCCGAAGCAGGAGCCTTCCCAGTCGTCCCGGCTTTGCGGGTCGTAGAACTCGTAAAATTCCTTCCGCATGTTGTACTTCCAGGTGGGGTGCTCGCCGCTGGTGAGATAGTCGAAGTACTGGTCGGTGATCTTGTAGCTGTCAAAGTAGCGGCTGCTGTTACTGAAGCTGTAGGTGTCCTCGCCCACCGCCTGCCACAGGGCGTAGAGGGTGAGGTCGGCAGTCAGCTTGTCGCCCTGGGACCACTTGACCGGATTTTTCAGATCGGCGCCTGAGAGCGTCCCGGAGTACCAGCCCAGGAAGGTGTAGCCCGTCCGCGTGGAGACGGTGGGGAGGGCGGGAAGCTTGCTGTCGTTGGTCTTCGCCACCCGGATGGGGCTTGGGTCGGTCATGCTGGGTGCGTTGATCTTGAAGGTGATGGTATACACATTGCCAAGGACCCACTTTGCTTTGACCGTCGTGTTGGAGGTGAAGTTGTAGCTCCCCACATTGCTGATGCTCCAGCCGTCAAAGACATAGCCCTCCCTCACCGGGCTGGCCGGGGCGCCGCTGATCCGGTAGTTGGAGCCGTTCCACACCGCCTTCATCGTTTTGCTGGTGGTTTTGTCCGAAAAGGCGCCGCCATCCGCGTCAAAGGTGATGGTATAGGTGATGGCCTCCCACTGCGCGCTGATGGTTAAATTGCTGGTTACACTGCTGGGAAGAGACTGGTCCCAGCCCTTGAAGGCATAGCCGGGACGGGTGGGCGTGCCCGGCGCGGAAACGCTCTGCCCCTCCTTGACGGTTACCGGAATAGAACTCTGACCGCCGCTGAAGCTGCCGCCGTTGGCTTGGAAGGTGACCGTGTAGGTCTTTTCCACCGGCGTAGTCCCACCAGTGTTGCCGCCAGTGCTGCCGCCGCCGGTCTCGCCGCCGCCGGTGTCGCCGCCGCCAGTCTCGCCGCCGCCAGTGTTGCCGCCGCCGGTGCTGCCGCCGCCAGTGTCGCCGCCGCCAGTCTCGCCGCCGCCAGTGCTGCCGCCGCCGGTCTCGCCGCCGCCGGTCTCGCCGCCGCCGGTCTCGCCGCCGCCAGTCTCGCCGCCGCCGGTGTCGCCGCCGCCGGTCTCGCCGCCGCCGGTCTCGCCGCCGCCGGTGTCGCCGCCGCCAGTTTCGCCGCCGCTAGTGTCGCCGCCGCCAGTCTCGCTGCCGCTAGTGTCGCCGCCGCTAGTGTCGCCGCCGCCGGTCTCGCCGCCAGGAGGCGTGGTCTCGCCGGTGGACGGTTCAGTGGTGTCGCCCTCCGCCGCCAGAACCGCCGCTGGCAACATCCCCAGGCACAGGGTCAGAGCCAGTAAAATGGCCAAAATACGCCGTCGTGTTTGCTTCATGCTGTCTTCGCTCCTTTTCTACAGCCAATTTGTTCGGAATTTCTAATTTTTTGGACACTATGCTTCCCTGGAATTGGTTGTATTGCTGAGTTTATTATACGATTCCAGCCTCTGAAAAGCAACCCCTTTCTCTGCTTTCGTCCAGTCACAGGGAGCAAATAGGCGCACTGCCCCCTGATTTCCATTAAATGTATGAAAACGTCCCACTTCGGGGCGTTTTTTTGTGTTTTATAGAGGAAAGCCTCCCCTGCGAACGGGGGCTTGTGCCTCAATTATATTAAGGAGGAAACACACATGTCAAGCAATTACACACCCAACTACCGGTTGAGCCAGTGGGCGCGGCCGGACAAGGTCCTGATGGAGGACTTCAACGCCGACAACGCGAAAATCGACAGAGCCATTAAGGCCCAGGCCGACGGTCTGGCCGCAGAGGTCAGCGCACGGACCGCTCTGGCGGCCCTCACCGCAAAAAAGGGCAACTGCCGGATCGAAACCCGGTCCTACACCGGAACCGGCAAGACCGGCGACGGCGTTTCTGTCTCCATTTCCTTCTCCGCAAAGCCGGTGATCTTCTTCGTCATCGGCCCCAGGTGTCTGCTGGCCGCCGACTGTGCCAGCGGGTACAACACCTTTATCGGCTACATCAGCAACGGTATATACGGCAGTTCCTTTAACGGCGGCGGTGTTGAAATTACCTGGTCCGGGAATACCGCCGTGCTGTCAGTCCCGGAGGGTTACACCGATTTGAACTACGCGAATTACTCCTATAAGGTCATCGCCTTTTTGGCCGCGGATGCCTAAATGGTGACAGGAAGGCCCGCCCCTTGCGGGGCGGGCCTTTTACATAGGAAATGTACGGCAGTTCAGAAATTACTTCGCAATGTCGATGGTGACGGTGTCAGTTCCAGTGTCCAAGGTAGTAACCTTGAAAGTAACCGTGATAACGGCCTTGCCATCGTCACCCGCAGTAGCGGCGGCGAGACCCGCATGGGTCATCACATAGGTGGGAGCGTCAGTGCCACTTCCCAAAGTAGTGGAACCAGCCGCGCTAACACTCTTGGTCGCACCAGCCAGGTCATCCGCACTGTATTCACCAACGGCCGCAGCGGTAAACACCACAGTAACGGTATCGCCAGCGAAAACCTTGGCGGTCGTCTTGTCGGCACCAAAGCTGGCAGCGGCTACGTCATTGGCTCCAGCAATGGTCAGGGTAGCGTAGATTTTGACATTAACTTCGGCTGTTGCGGCGTCAACGTTATTGTACTTGGCAACGAGCTTGCCATCCACGGTGGATACGGCTGTGCCCCCGTTAGCAGCATCGTCGTAAGTCAGATTAGCGTCAGTAGCATCGATCGTACGTGTTGCGGCATTATTGCCAGAGCCGTAGGAAACCACGAACTTGATGCCGGTACCAAGCTCAGAACCTACACCAGCAAGCGCAGTACCATACTCCACTTCGCCTACCTTAGCGGTGTCAACCATGGCGAGACCAGTAACGTCAGTGCGCTCTACAACCTGCACCTTGAAAGCCTGAGCGGCACCACCGGCCTGAGGCGCGATGGCAGTGCTATCCGTTGCGAAAGGCTCGGCCAGCTTGTAGCCAGCGGGGACATATTTCTCCACAGCGTCAGCGGTCAGAGTGCCGTAGCCGAGGGCGTCCACAGTAACGGGCACGGTCTTGGTCTCAAGCGGACCAGTGGTAGTACCAGTGCCACCAGTCTGGAAGGTCACGCGAACGTAAGCGGTCTTGGTGGGCACATCGGTCTCGTCGTCCTTATCCTTGGTGTAGACGAAGGTCACGGTGCCGTTCTTGCCCTCCACGAAGGCGGAAGCGTCCTTGGCATTCTTGAAGGTGTAGCCGGAGGGGGCGGTAACGTCACCCGCCTTGAAGGCGCCGCCGTACCAGTCGAAGCTCTTGGTGCCCAGCACAGTGCCGTCCTCGTCAACCTGGGTGACGATCATGCTCATGGGCTGCACGGGCTCCAGATCGTTCCGGTTGGCGCCGGCGCGCTCGTCGAAGATGATGGAGGTGGCATCGCCGTTCTCGATCACCGCGCAGAGGAAGCCGTCGAAGGCGTCAGCGGACTTATCCAGGTTCTTCAGGGCGTCTTCCACGCCGGTGTAACCGGTGTAGCGGTCGTCCACGTCGTCGAAGGCGGAGCCATGGTTCTTAGCGGCCAGGGCCAGCACCACGTTGACATTGGGGGACACGGAGAAGCCCTCAGTCTGGGCGGTATCGGTGTACAGAGTGCCGTTCTTGAAGCTCAGGTCAGCGCGGCGGTCAGCACTGCTGTCATGCTTGCCATTGACACCGGTGCAGTAGTCGACCCACAGCAGCACGGTCTTGGAGTCCTCATAGTCGGTCTTGTTGCCGTTGACAGCAGGCTTGACCTCGCTCATCTGGTTAATGAAGCGGTCCTTGGTGAAGTCGAAGTAGATGGAGTGGTCAGTGTTCTTGAGGGTGCCGTCAGCTACCAGAGCAGCACGGTCTTTATCGCTGGTGCTGGCAATCTTGTCGTTCTCCTTCAGGCCGGAGACGTTGCCCTTGGCATCGAAGCGGACCTCGTACCACTTGCCCTTCTCAGTGGAGTTCAGGTAGGCGCGGGTGTCGTCGACCTCAGTCAGCTCCACGACCTTACCATCGATGATGGCATTCTGAGTCCACTTCCACTCGTCGTTGCCCAGGTACTCCTCCTTGTTCACGTCGCCGGTGATGTAGGCGTACTTGGCGGAAACGCCCTTGTCTTCAGCGGCCAGGGTGACCACACCGATGATGTAGCCGTCCTTGTTGTAGAGGATGTAGGCTTCGTTCTCGGCGCACATCTCATAGGCCCCGTCCTTGTTACCGGTCTTGGTGTGGTTCTTCACGGTCATGTCCACGTTCTTCACGCCGGTGGTGACGGAATCCACATCAGTAACGATAACCATGGGCTTGTTGCCGTCCTTGACGGTAATCGCTTCCATCTTGGCATTGATGTACACGGTGTCATCATTGCCGTAGACGCGGGTGTAGTCGCCGGTCAGCCCACTGGGGTTATAGGCGGGTTTAGTCCCATCATACTTAACCTTGGAGCCGTTCAGAGAGACATTCTTGTTGTTGATATCGAACTCGCCAACGCCCAAAGGTGCGGTATCTTTGTCATAAGCAACAGCGTCCATGGCGCTCTGGGCAACCTTCTTGGCGCTCTTTACGGTGGAGTCGATGCCCACCTGCTTCAGGGTGTAGACATCCTTGCTGTCCTTGGTGAAGGTACACCAGGTGTTCACCTGAGAGTGGTTGCCATACTGGTTCCAGGCCACATCGCTCTTCTTGGTGTCCACGGTGATGGTCTCCATGGTGCCGTCCAGGAAGATGGCGTTGACTCGGGCGTTGGTGTCGTAGAGATTGCTCTCGCCAGCGTCGGTGCCGGTGATGAAGACGTACTGGTTAGCCTTCTCATTCAGCTCCAGGCCGATGAGGTAGCCGTACTCGTCCAGAATGACGTTGTAGGTGACGTCCTTCATATTCACGTTGTCGTAGAACTCCAGGACCTCTTCGTCATACCGGGCGGTAGTGGCGTGGTTGTACTGGGTGCCGTCAGCGTTGACCCAGTCGTTCTTCTTGAAGGCGTTGATGGTGGTCTCAGAGAGGACCTCGGGAGTGATCATGGACTGCACGCGGCCGTCAGCCACGGTGACCAGGAACTTCTCGTCCTTCTTCACGTCCTCGATGTCGAAATCCTCGCCGTCGACGGTCAGCTTCTCGTCCTTGTCCTCGTCCTTCACGTAGACGGGGGAGGCGGAAGAACCGTTGTTGTACATGTTGTAGCCGGTCAGAGTGATCTCATCCCGCTTGGCGTCGTAGTCCTTGTCGGCGATGGCCAGGTAGGTGTTGATCACGGCGATGTAAACCTTCTCGACGTCCTTGCTGTTGTCCACAAAGACCTGAGTCAGCACGCCGTTGCCGGTTCGGCCCACGCCGTCGGTGTTAGAGCGGACCAGGCTGCCGGTGGTGAAGTAGGAGTTGTCTCCATCGGTATCCGTCAGCAGGTTGCGGGCGCCGGCGGAGCCGGTGTTCACGCCGTCGACAGCGATCTCGAAGTCATAATTGTCGATGACGTCCTTGCTCAGCAGGTCGTACAGCTCGCGGCCGGTCACCTTCTTGGTGTACTCAGCCTTCAGCAGCTCCTTCTTCACGTAGGAGCCAATGGTCTTGCTGTCGAACTCCCAGGTCCGGGTGGGACGGTAGAAGTCGTCCATGGTCTTCTCGTTCAGCTTCAGGCTGCCGTTGTACAGCTGCTCGCCCAGCTCCACGATGGGGTTGTCGTTGGTAGAACCCATGGAGGTGGCGGCCACAGAGCTGATAGCCTGGGCATAGGCCTTGTTGCTGGTGACGTAGACGTAGTTGACCTTACCGGTCAGCACGGAGCCGTCGGGAGTGGTCAGGTTGATGGTGTTGCCGTCGGGCTGAACCATGCCGCTCTTCAGAGCGTTCAGCACCATCTGCGCCACCTGATTACGGGTCATGGGAGCGGTGGCGCTGGAACCGACGCCCTCGAAGATGCCGATGGTGGTGCCCTGACGAACCGTGGCGACTTCAAAGCCGTCGGCGTAGTCGTTCTGGTACTTGAAGTAGCCCAGAGCGCGCATCATCATGGATGCGGCTTCCACGGCGGTGACGGTGGCGGCGGGATCGTAGATGCCGTCGCCGCGGCCGGACACGATGCCGTTGGCGGCAGCGGCGCCGACCCAGCCTCTGGCCCAGTCATACACGCCGCTTACGTCGGTAAAGGGACAGGTGGCGGAATAGTAGTTGTAGTCCAGGTTGAGCAGCTTGCCCATGACGACAGCCATCTCAGCGCGGCTCACGGAGTCGCCGGGACGGAAGTTGCCGTTCTCGTCGCCGACCATTACGCCGACCGACTGCACAACCTCGATGGCCTCGACGTTGTCATCCTCGGCAACATCGGGGTAGCCCACAGCCGCACTGCTGCCGACGACCATCATGCCCAGGAGCATGACAGAGGCCAGAGTCAGGCTGAGGGCCCGCTTCAGGTTTCTCATTCGGATTTCCTCCTTTAATTTTTTTCGGCCTGAGAGGGGCCGGTTTTTGGGCAGAAATTTCGAACGCAGCCTCGGATTGGTAGACCGTAACGATTTCACTTTTCCGAAACAATTTTCTCTGTTCTGCCCAAACTGTCAGAGGTTTTTGAACGTTCTCAACCAGCCACCGCCGTGTCACGCCACTTACAGGCGGTTTTTCGTTGTAGAAACGGGAAACAATCCAAAGAAACGAGCAGTTTCAATGTAAAAAAGTTTGGACGGTAGAGATCTGGTAGACGTCCGGAAATGCAAAGCGCCCCCAACCTCCTGCAGCGCAGGAGATTGGGGGCGCTTTTGGTAGGCGTTTGGTAGATGAGGTCACAGTTCAAATAAGCGAGCTGCGTGGTTCTTCCTTGAGCAGAGGAAACAGATCGGATACAATTTCAAATTGCATAAAATCATGGCTCCTCTAAAATGAATCTATCACAAAAAGGAGGAGCAAACCTATGAGCATCTACGGATATGTACGAGTTTCGACCAGGGAGCAGAACGAAGGGCGGCAGATCATCGCCATGAAAGAATTCGGCGTGGCGGTGGAACACATCGTCCTGGACAAGCAGAGCGGCAAGGATTTTGACCGTCCCGGATACCGGCGGCTGATGCGCAAGCTGAAAGCCGGGGATACCCTTGTCATCAAGAGCATCGACCGGCTTGGACGAAACTATGAGGAGATCCTGGAGCAGTGGCGGCTGCTGACCAAGGAAAAGCTGGCGTCCATTGTGGTGCTGGACATGCCTCTGCTGGACACCCGGCAGGGGCGGGATCTCACCGGGGTGCTGATTGCCGACATCGTCCTCCAACTGCTGAGCTACGTGGCCCAGACGGAACGGGAGTTCAACCGGCAGCGCCAGGCTGAGGGCATCGCCGCAGCCAAGGCCAGAGGGGTCCACTTTGGGCGCAATTTTAAGGAGCGGGGTGAAAATTACGGGAGCGTTATGGCCGCCTGGAAACGGGGGGAGCTGTCTGACCGCGCGGCGGCGAGAGAGCTGGGGGTCGCTCACGGGACCTTCCAGCGGTGGCGCAAGGTCGAATTTGGCCAATAAAGCGTGGGTTGTAATCCACACAGGGTGAGTTATGACCTTAAGCGGGATGAACCGTTCTTGCAGAACGGTGCATCTCGTTTTTGGTCATTTTATAGAAAATATTTTACCACAGCTGCTCAGAAAACGCAATAGCGAAAGTGGCCTACAACCCACACCTTGTGAGCCGTCAATACATAGGAAGGGAGCGCGGAGTACTGGCAATGGGGCACTCAACGAAAAAGCTGGACCTGACCGGCCAGCGATACGGAGAACTGACGGTACTGCGGCCAGCAGACAACGTGGGGGGCCGGACGGCCTGGCTGTGCCGCTGCAGCTGCGGGAAAGAGACAGTGGTAAAGACCTGCCATCTGCGGAACGGGCACACCAAAAGCTGCGGCTGCAAAAACGCCGCCGGAAACCCAAGGGCCGCGCTGGGGCTGACCTACATCGACGGCACCTGCGTGGAGATGCTGGCGGCCAAGACTGTGCGGAAAAACAACACCAGCGGTGTGCCCGGGGTGGACTGGTGGACCTCCAAGCGGCGGTGGCGGGCGGCCATCTGCTTCAAGGGCAAACGCTACTATCTGGGCAGCTACGGACGGTTTGAGGACGCGGTCAAGGCCCGGAAGCGGGCGGAAGAGGAGCTCCACGATGGTTTTCTGCGGGAATTTGCCGCAGAGACCGCCGAAAAAGCGGTCAGCGGCTGATTTTCATTTCACTTCAAAGGAGGAATAGGATATGGAGGTGATTCCACCCGTGAACTCCCCCGCCGCCGCACACGCCGCCGGCGGCGGGAGGATACGCAGGCGGTACGGCAAACCACCGGAAACAGTGGGACTGCAAAGCAAGGGGCCTACGGTATGAATCAGGTGCGCCTGATTCCGCTACGGCAGCCCAGCTACCGGATTCTTTGCGTCCGGATATGCAAAGAAAGGAATTTGATTATGAAAAAAACAATGAAAAAATGTCTGGCCAGAGCGTTGGCCCTGGCCGTGGTCGCTTCCATGACCTGCTCCTACGCCTTCGCGGCCTCCTTCGACGACCTCCAGAACGCCATTGACGGCAACACGAGTGCCGGTACCCACATCACGGACTCCGGCCGCGAGGATCACTATGGCTACGGAGACAAGAATGAGGAGACCGGCAATTACGGCGTGGAGTCCTGGAAGGGCGACGACGGCGACCGCAATGTTCAGCTGAACGAAAGCGTCTCCAAGGAGGATGGCAAAGAGGACGGCGTCGTTGTTGACAAAGAAGACGGCAACGTCACCATCGACCTCAACGGCAATGACATCACCAGCGACAACTACGATCCTGATGTAGGGACCTCGTCTGCCGGCACTCCTGGTGCAGGCGGCGAGTACGGCTCTGTGATTACCGTAAACAAGGACGCTAATCTGACCCTGAAGGATACCAGCAGCGACAAGGCCGACGAGCAGGGTACCATCTCCGGCGGCTTTGGAATCTATGACGGCGGCGGCGGGATCATGGTAGACGGCGGCACCCTCAACATGGAGGGCGGAAACATCAGCGACAATGCCTCATACAGCGGAGGCGGTGGTGTGGGTGTGAAGAATGACGGCGAGTTCAACATGTCCGGCGGCGCCATCAGCAATAATGTTGGCGGCGGCGTGACGGTGAAGGGCGACTCGGAGTTCAACATGTCCGGCGGAGAGATAAAGGACAATTCCGGCTCCGGCGTGCAGGTCAATGACAGCGGGTTTACCATGGACGGCGGCTCTATCAGCGGCAACACAGCCGGTCAGGGCGGAGGCGTCTATATTGAAAACGGCGGCTCCTTCACTATGAACGACGGCGCCATCTCCAAAAACGAGGCCAATAATGGCGGCGGCGTTACTGTGAACGACCATGATTCTTGGAACCAATCCGACTTCACCATGAATGGCGGCTCCATTTCCGGCAATACGGCCGACAACTATGGCGGCGGCGTGTACGCCCCGGGCAAGTCTGACGTCACCATCAACAATGGCACGATCTCCGACAACAAGGCCAATCTCGATGGCGGCGGCATCAATGCCGGCAACCTCACCATAAATGGCGGTACCGTCTCCGGAAACGAAGCCGGCAAGGGCGGCGGCGGCATCACGGTGGATAACTTCACCATGAATGGCGGCACCGTTGAGAACAACGTCGCCAAGGATGGCGAGGGCGGCGGCATCCACATCAATGGAAACGCTGAGATCACAGGCAAAAACGGCAACGTTTATATCCGGGACAACAGAACCGAGACCCAGAAGGACCTGGGCGGCGGCGGTATCTATGTGTCCACCTACGGCAAGCTGGTGCTGACCAACGTGGTGGTCTCCAACAACACCGCTGCGCTCAATGGCGGCGGACTGGCCGCCTGCCAGACCGGGCGCACCCTTGTGTACGCCACCAACGGCGGCGCGTTCTTCGACAACCACGGTCTGGGCGGTCAGGATTTTTCCGGATGGACCGACAAGCAGTGGAACGCTTTCTTCGATAATCTCAGCGAACAGAACCTCAACAGCAACTGCGACGGCGGCAGCGTGTGGAAAACCGCTCAGTCGACGTGGTCCGTAGAGCAGAAGAAGCTGTTTGTGACGGCAGCTCAGGATATCTTCACTGCAAGCCTCGGCCAATATGGCGACTATAACGCTGGCGCGGTTGTGGGCAACATCATGCTGGGCAGCAACAAGGCGCTTGGCGAACAGCTGACCCCGGAGCAGATCGAAGAGGTGGCGAAGCATCTGGCCAACTGGACCGGATATTCGGTTACGCTCGAAGACTCCAACGAGCTGAACGAAGTGGGAGAAGGCAACAACGGCGTCATCTTCGGGGACCGTTTCCTGGTGTTGACCGCGCACCCCACCGAGGAGGCCAAGCAGGCTGCGATGAACGCTGGTAAGGTCTTCATCAGCGGGAACCGGTCCGAGTATACCCACGGCGGCGGCATCGCCAACAACGGTACGCTGATCATTGGCCAGGAGATCGACGTCGATGAGGGGATCAGTTCCATTCCCAGCACCGGTCTGAATAAAGACTGGGTGGATGCGGACGGAAACGAGATTGAGCTGAATGGCGGCGACTTCTCCTTCACCATGACCGGAGGCTTGGAGGGCGAAGAGTCCAAATCGGTTACCGTGAAGAATGACAAGGACGGCAACGCCTCCTTCGATCTTCTCGGTTCCGGCTTCTTCACCGAACCCGGCACCTATGTCTTCACTCTGGCCGAGGTAGAGGACGAGGAGCTGGCCAAGCTGGGGCTTACCTATGATAAATCCCAGTACAAGGTGACCATCATTATTGGCGAGGAGACCATTTCCAAAACTATTGGCGAGACAACCATCAACGTAAAGAGCCTTGTGTTGGACGACATGAAGATCGAGCGGATCAAGAATGCTGACGGCGTGGAGCTGGAAAATCCAGAGGTCGTGCAGAGCATCCAGTTTGTGAACACCGGCAAGCCCACACAGCCGGAGCAGCCCGACCCCGAGGAGCCTAAGGACCCCGAAGAACCCAAGGACCCCGAGGAGCCTAAGGACCCCGAGGAGCCTAAGGACCCCGAGGAGCCTAAGGACCCCGAGGAGCCCAAGGACCCCGAAGAGCCCAAGGACCCCGAGGAGCCCAAGGACACCGAAGAGCCCAAGGACCCCGAGGAACCCAAGGACCCCGAGGAACCCAAGGAGCCTGAGGACCCTGAGGAGCCCGAGGAACCGAGGGAGGACCCCAGAGACGAGCCCATCACCGACATCCCGGAAAATGCGGTGCCTCTGGTGGAAGAGCCTGATGTAGAGATCCCTGATGAGGATGTGCCTCTGGCAGATATCCTCGAGGAAGACGTGGAGATTCTCGACGAGGATGTGCCTCTGGCCAACGTCCCCAAGACGGGCGATATCTCCCTCATGTGGTATCTCACCACTCTGCTCTCCGCCTGCGGACTGGCTTTCCTGAGCCTGCGCAAGAAGGACCGTAGCTGATCACACAGCCGGGACCTTAAGGTCCCGGCTGTTCTATGAAAAAGGGAGGCCCTTTGCATGAAGACAACACTATACCGTCTGGCGGTCGTTCTGTTGGCGCTGGTCCTGCTGATCAGCGGCGGATATATTCTGTGGAAGCAGCTGGACTATCAAAAGGGAGCGCGGAGCTATGAGGCTGCGGCCCGCACGGCAGGCATTCCGCAGTACATCCACATCCCGGAGAAGACCGAAGAGGATGGAGAGTCCGACCCGTTAGAGGTGCTGCTGTCCGGCGTGGACCTGGCCGCCCTGCGGGAGACCAACCCTGATGCGGCGGCCTGGATCGTCATACCGGATACGGTTTTGTCCTACCCCGTGGTGCAGGGTTCGGACAATACGTATTACCTCAACCACACCTGGACCAAGGAACGCAGTGCAGTGGGGGCCGTTTTTATGGAGTGCACATGCGCCCCTGATTTCAGCGGATTTCACACGATCCTCTATGGTCATCGGATGAACAACGAATCCATGTTCGGCGTGTTAAAGAGCTACGAAAACGAGGATTTTTGGCGGGAGCACCCTGCCGTCTATGTGACCACGGATGACGGTGTGAGCACCTACGACATTTTTGCCGCCCACGAGGTGGGGATCAGGGAGATCGTCTACCGGCTGGATGTGGAGGAAAACGGCTGGCAGCAGGAATTCATCAACTTTTGCTTGGAACGCTCCGTTCTCAACACTGGCATCGTCCCCGCCTCAGAGGACAAGGTTCTTACCCTGTCCACCTGTACCGGCCAGGGCCACGCCACCCGCTGGGTGGTGCAGGCCGTCCTTCGGGAGCGCTGAGCCAGCGCATCCGCCCGCCCCGCACGGATGTGCAAAAAAGGGCGCACTGCGCCCTCATTTCCATTAAATGTATGCAAACGTCCCACTTTGGGGCGTTTTCTTTGTATATATGGAATCTACTTCGAAGGTATCAGGTAAGTCTTGTAATCATCAGGATCGGGGTCATTGCCGAAGTCGTTCTCACCGTACACATTGTCGGAACTGTCTCCTTCAGTGATCTGTGTAGCGTCGACGATGTAGCCGTAGTTCTTGGTGGAAGCGGTGTCCTTGCCGATGACCACGGCGGCAACGATGTAGTTGTTGTTGTCGGTCACAGCGAACACGCTGGCGTCGGTGGCGATCTCAAAGCCCTCAGCGTAGTCGTTGGAGTACTGGAAGTAGCCCAGCGCACGCATCAGCATGGAGGCGGCCTTGACCGCGGTCACAGTGGCGCCAGGATCATATACGCCCTCGCCGCGGCCAGACACGATGCCGTTGGCATAGCAGGCGCCGACCCGGCCCCGCGCCCAGTCATAGACGTCGTCAAAGGGGCAGATGGCAGTGTAGTAGTTGTAATCCAGGTTCAGCAGCTTGCCCATGACAACCGCCATCTCAGCGCGGGTGACGGGACGCTCAGGGCCAAAGCCCCGCTCGTCACCGACCATCACTTCGACAGCCTGCAGAACCTCGATTTCTGGTAGGCTCCGTAAGTCCAACCTTTTCGTCGGAAAGTTCTGCGTTTTGACCAAAAATTTCGAGGTTTTTCGACGTTCCCCTCCGACCACCGCCGTGTCACGCCTCTTACAGGCGGCTTTTCCTTGTAAAAACAGGAGGCAATCCAAAGAAACAAGCGGTTTCGATGTAAAAACGTTTGACGGTAGAGATCTGGTAGACGTCCGAAAATGCAGACGGAGGTCATCATAGGAAGCGCTCCATAGCACGAAAGTGTAAACAAATTATGAACCCTATTGCTTTTTCTGTGCGTGTGCGATAGAATACGGTTAGCACTCATATAAATAGAGTGCTAACCACATCGTTATCAAATGAATTTAATATACATGGAGGAATCAAAATTATGGCAAAGAAGCAATTCAAGGCGGAATCCAAGCGGCTGCTGGACCTGATGGTCAACTCCATCTACACCCACAAGGAGATCTTTCTGCGGGAGCTGATCTCCAACGCCAGCGACGCGGAGGACAAGCTGGCCTACAAGTCTCTAACCGACGGCAGTGTGGACGTGAAGCGTGCCGACCTGAAAATCACCATCGTTCCTGACAAGGAAACTCGGATTTTGACCGTGTCAGACAACGGTGTGGGCATGAGCAAGGAGGACCTGGAATCCAACCTGGGCACCATTGCCCGCAGCGGCTCCGGACAGTTCAAGGCTGAGCTGGCCGAGGACGACAAGGCCGCCGGCAAGATCGATGTGATCGGCCAGTTCGGTGTAGGGTTCTACTCTGCCTTTATGGTGGCCGACCATGTGACGGTCATCTCCAGGGCCTGGGGGGCTGAGGAGGCCTGGATGTGGCAGTCCGATGGGGCGGACGGCTACACCGTCACCGCCTGCGAAAAGGAGGCCCCCGGCACGGATATTATCCTGCACATCCGGGCCAACGCCGACGACGAGAACTACGATCAGTATTTGGAGACACACAAATTACAGGAGTTGATCAAAAAATACTCCGACTATATCCGCTACCCCATCGTCATGGAGGTGGAGGACTACCGGATGAAGGACAAGCCGGAGGACGCCCCCGAGGACTACAAACCCGAGTGGGAGACGGTGAAGGAGTGGAAAACTCTGAACTCCATGGTCCCCCTGTGGCAGCGGCCCAAGTCTAAGGTGGAGCCCGAGGAGTACAACGCCTTCTACAAGGAAAAATTTAACGACTGGCAAGACCCCCTGACGGTCATCCACACCAGCGCTGAGGGCGCTGTCACCTACAAGGCCATGCTCTATATTCCGGAAAAGACCCCCTACGACTTTTACACCCGGGAGTATCAGAAGGGTCTCCAGCTCTACTCCTCCGGGGTGCTCATCATGGACAAGTGCGCCGACCTGCTCCCCGACCACTTCCGCTTTGTCAAGGGCGTGGTGGATTCCGCCGACTTCTCCTTGAACATCAGCCGTGAGGTCCTTCAGCACACCCGGCAACTGAAGGTGATCGCCTCCGCTCTGGAGAAGAAGATCAAGAATGAACTGCTGACGATGCAGAAGGAGGACCGGGAGAAGTACGAGAAATTCTGGACCGCCTTCGGCACTCAGCTGAAATACGGCGTGGTGTCCGACTACGGCCAGCACAAGGAGGTCCTCCAGGACCTGCTGCTGTTCTGGTCCTCTAAAGAGGGGGCCAACACCACACTGGCTGCCTACAAGGACCGGATGCCCGAGGACCAGCCCTACTACTACTACGCCTGCGGCGAGAGCGTGGAGAAGATCGCCAAGCTGCCCCAGGTGGAGCGGATTCTGGACAAGGGCTATGAGATCCTCTACTGCACTGAGGACGTGGACGACTTCGTCATGAAGGGTCTGCGGGAGATCGACGGCAAGGAGTTCAAGTCGGTCACCGAGGAGGACGCCCTCCCCCAGACCGAGGAGGAGAAAAAGGCCGCCGAGGAGAAGGCCGAGGCGGGCAAGCCGGTGCTGGAGGCCGTCAAGGAGGCCCTGGACGGCCAGGTGAAGGAGGTGCGGGTGTCCTCTATCCTGAAATCCGGCGCCTGCTGCCTGTCCGCCGACGGACCGGTGTCCATCGAGATGGAGCGGTATATGCGCAAGGTGGAAGGCGGTCAGCCCATGAAGGCCGACCGGGTACTGGAGCTGAACGCTGATTCCGCCCCCTTCGCTGCCCTGAAAAAGGCGGTGGACGCCGGGGACAAGGACACCGTGGCCAAGTACGCGAGGCTCCTCTACGCCCAGGCCCTGCTCCTGGCCGACCTGCCCCTGGAGGACCCGGCAGAGTATACTGAGCTGGTCTGCTCCCTGATGATTTGAGCAAGAAAGTGGAACGCCGGACGGCGTTCCACTTTTGTTACTCCTCAATTTTTACCAGGTCTACTGCGGACGACAGCAGGATATTGATGAGTTCGTTCCTGGACCGGTTGCTCTGTGCAGACAGCACGTCCAGCTTTTCGATCAGCTCGTCCTTCATGCGCACCGACACGATCTTATACCCGTCGTCTCCCCTGCGGGCCGCCTTCTTTTTGATCCGGATCTCTTCTGCCATGCTCGCTCACCTCATAGTGATATTTTAGCTTGACAGAGACTGCTTTAATATACTATAATATTATAGTCTTAATCACACTACAAATATGTAGTGACTCAAGGAGGAATAACAGCAGCATGAAAAAGGTACGTATATGGCTGCAGGTGGTCCTGTTTCTGGCCATCGTGGCAGCTGCCGTGGTCATCTTTATCCTGCCCATATTGGGGGACACCGCCCCCGGCGGACCAAAGCTGTCCTTCGGAGGCGGGGAGACCTGTCAGCTGGGCGGCCCGCTGGAGGAGTTCAACGCCGCCGGCTTCTACATGAGCGAGGACGTCCAGACGCACAGCTTTTCCGGCCACACTGCTCAGGACAACTTTTCTGTGTTCCTGGATGCCGGGCGCAGCCAGTCCTGCGGAAGCGGCCAGCTGGTGAACAAAGGGGACGGCTACCGGTCGGGCAGGGAGTGCATGGTCTACTCCTTTGAGCTGCGCCTGGAGGACGGCGGACGCATGACCTGCGACGGAGTTGAGACTTTGGGCAGCACCCGGGAGGCCATCAACGCCGGCCTGGGCAAGCCCGGAGAGACCGGCAATGCCTATGGCGAGTATGACCGTTACTCCTACTCCAAGCAGGGCCGGGACTATATTTTCCGCTTCTACTATGACGAAAGCGGCATCTGTGTCCGCGCCACCGCCGCCCAGGCAGACCCGAAGCTCTCCTTCCAATCCTTCTAAGATCGTATAAAAAACCGCCCTTTTGGTTACACTGGCAGTGAGCCAATTTTTACCGAAAGGATGGGTTCCATGCAGGTAAAGGACCTTATGAACCCCAGCGCGGTGACGGTGGAGCCAGCCTCCTCCGCCGCGCTGGCCGCCCGGCTCATCAGCCGGCACAACGTGGGGGCGCTGCCAGTGTGCGGCTCTGACCGCCGCCTGCGGGGGATGGTCACCGACCGGGACATCGTCCTGCGGTGCGTGGCCGCCGAGGAGGACCCCGCCCAAACCCCCGTGCGGGACATCATGACCCGCTCCTGCGCCACCGTTGCTCCCGGGGACGACTGCCGGGAGGCCACCCGGCTGATGGCACTTCACCAGGTCCGCCGCCTGCCGGTGGTGGACAAGGGGAAGCTGGTGGGGATGATCTCCCTGTCCGACCTGGCCCGCAGCGGCCGGTTCGACATGGAGGCCGCCCAGGCCCTCAGCGAGATCTCGGAGAACATTATCGTCCGCTGATGGACAAACGCCCTCCTATGCCTTATAATGGTATCGGGAGGGTTTTTTATGGAGATTTGTCCCATCGCCCATATTCGCAGCGATTTTTCGGAAAAATTCGGTATCCCCCGGCAGAGCGGGCTGGTGGAGGAGCTCACCGCCGCCGTTGTATTCGAACCCCCGTACAGGGTGCCGGACGCCCTCCGGGGGTTGGAGGGCTTTTCCCACCTGTGGCTGATCTGGGAGTTTTCCCAGGCTCGGCGGGAGGGCTGGTCGCCCACCGTCCGGCCGCCCCGGCTGGGGGGAAATAAGCGGCTGGGGGTGTTCGCCACCCGGTCCCCCTTCCGGCCCAACCCCCTGGGGTTGTCCTGTGTGCGGCTGGTGGAGGTCCGGCAGGACCGGGCGCTGGGGCCTGTCCTCACAGTGGCCGGGGCCGACCTGCTGGACGGCACCCCCATCTACGACATCAAGCCCTACCTCCCCTACGCCGACTGTAAGCCCGAGGCGGTGGGCGGCTTTGCCGCCCAGCCCAAGGGGGCTGATCTGGAGGTGGACTGCCCCGACCGCCTGCTGGACTGCGTCCCGGAGGGCAAGCGGGCCGCCCTGCTGGCCGTGCTGGCCCAGGACCCCCGCCCCCAGTATCAGGACGACCCGAACCGGGTGTACGGCATGGCCTTCGCCGGGCTGGAGGTGAAATTTCAGGTGGCGGGGGAGCGGCTGACGGTGACGGAGATTTCGTAGGGACAGCCGAGGCTGCCCCTTCCCCCCACTGGAAGCTTAAAAATGTTCAAAAAAACCTTGACTTGCCCCTTTCTGGATGGTGTACAGTGTTTCAGAAAGGAGCTGAAGAACATGGAAAACAATCTGATGGTGGCCCAAGCCACGATGATAGCCATGGCGTTGGCCGGGATATTTACAGTGGTCCTTCCTCTGGGACTGGGGATTTTCTTTTGGAAGAGGACTGGGGGGCGCTGGCGGTTTTTCTTCCTTGGCTGCGTGGTATTCCCTGTGTTTGCCATGGTGCTGGAGCAGCAGGCTCATAGACTGCTGCTGGGAGGTCCGCTGGGGCCGGCACTGCAAGGAAATCTCTGGCTGTACGCCCTGTACGCCGGTCTGATGGCCGGGGCGTTTGAGGAGTGCGGGCGGTGGCTGGCCCTCAAATTGACCCTGCGATGGAGCCGGGGGCCGGAAGATGCTTTGATGTATGGCGCAGGCCATGGTGGAATTGAGGCGGTGCTGCTGGCCGGGATGACCATGCTGAACAACATCATCATCTCCCTGGCGCTGAACCAGGGCGGACTGGCAGCTGTGGAGGACTTCATGGGCCCCATCCCGGAGGCGGGTATGGCGGCAATCCAGGGGATGGCCGCTGCCCCGGCGGGCCTCTACTTCTGGACGGCCTTTGAGCGGCTGTCAGCGGTGGGCCTGCACATCGCCCTGTCGGTACTGGTGTATACCGCCGTCCGCAAGCGGGGGGCGTGGTATTGGTTCCCTGCGGCCATCCTGATTCATACCCTGGTGGATATGGCGGCGGTTTTGACCAACGCCCTTTTCCCGGTTGCCGTTACGGAGGGGACAACCGCCCTGCTCACCCTGGGGGTGATATTCCTCGCCCGAACAATTTATTTGGATCAAAAGCAGAAAACCTCTTGACGTTCCCCCTTATGGAGGGTGTAGAATAGAGACAGAAAGGGGGATTGCCCATGAAAATTAACGAGGTGGAGGCCCAGGTAGGCATCACCAAGAAGAACATCCGCTTTTATGAGGAGCAGGGGCTGCTGTCCCCCCGGCGCAACAGCGAGAACGGCTACCGGGACTACGGCGAGGCGGAGGTGGCCATCCTGCGGCGGATCAAGCTGATGCGCAAGCTGGGCGTACCGCTGGAGGAGATCCGCCGGATGCAGGCCGGGGGCACGGTGGCCGACGGAATGCGCCGCCACCTGGTCACCCTGGAGCGGGAGCGAAGCAGTTTGGAGCAGTCCATTCAGCTGTGCGGCAGCCTGAAGGACCGGGAGGAACGGCTGGACGCCCTGGACGCCGCCGTCCTGCTGGAGGAGATGGAGCGGCTGGAGCAGACGGGCACCACCTTCCGGGACAAGCAGAAGCAGGACGCCAAGCCCGTCCGGTACGCCGGGGCGGTGGTGATGGCCCTGCTGACCACCGCGCTGATGGCCGCCCTCATTGTGCTGATGGTGTGGGGCTTCACCGCAGACCCAGCCGACGCCCCGCCACTGGCCCTGCTGGTGGTGCTGGTGGCCATTCCCGGGGTGATTATCCTGGGGGTGCTGCTGGCCCTGTTCCAGCGGATCAAGGAAATCCGGAAAGGAGAAGAGGACGATGCAAAAAACTATTGACGGGCCGGCCCTGGCCGGAGCCGCAATGATCACGATTCTTACCGGAGGGCTGCTGCTTCTGCCCCTGGGACTGGCCTTTTTTCAGACTCTGGTCCAGCGGCGGGAGGAGCTCAGGAAAGGAGAACTGAACGATGCGAAAAACTACTGACGGAAAGGGCTTTGCCGGGGCGGTGACGGTCACCATCCTGGTGGCCGGGTTCATGTTCCTGCTCACCGGAGCCATGCTGGCGGGGTACTTCGACGGCTTTACCGAGCCCTTTGCCACCGGCGTGATTTTGTTTGCCGCGTTTTCGTACCTGGCTGTTGCGGCGGGGGTCATCGTCGCCCTGTTCCAGCGGTGGAAGGAAATTCAGGGAGGGGAAGAGGATGCGGCCAAAAAGTATTGACCGCCCGGCGGAGAAGCGGGCGGCGGTGCGGTCGGTGGTGCTCAACGTCTTGTTGCAGCTGATCACGGCAGGGGCGCTGCTCTACCTGCGGTCGGTCACCCAGACCGGCTGGCTGCGGGGACTGATGCTCTTTCTGGCCATGAGCGATTTGATTACCATCCCCTTTACCTTTGCCGCCCTGTGGCAGCGGGTGCGGGAGATTGAAAAGGGCGAACTGGAAGAAGCCAAAAAATACTGATTCCATTTTTATAAGGAGGACAATATTATGCTGCTGGTAAACATCGATTACATCCCCGGAAAGGAATTTGAGGTGCTGGGCATGGCCAAGGGCACCGTGGTCCAGTCAAAGAACTTTGGCAAAGACTTTATGGCTGGTATGAAGACCCTGGTGGGCGGCGAAATCACCGGCTACACCGAGATGCTCAACGAGGCCCGTCAGATCGCCGTCAAGCGCATGGTGGACGAGGCCGAGGCCCTGGGGGCCGACGCGGTGGTGAACATCCGCTACGGCTCCTCCGCCGTGATGCAGGGGGCCGCTGAGGTCATCGCCTACGGCACTGCGGTGCGGTTCAAATAAACAGATGCAAGGGACGGTCTGAAGACCGTCCCTTCGTTCAGAAAATCTTAATTTGACAAGTTTTTTCAGCAGGGCTATAATTCAGTCAGCGCACCCCACCACAAATCAGGAGATGACTGTTATGTTTGGATTTGGCAAAAAGGAGGCCAAAACGCCGGAGGAGCGGTTGGCTGAGCTGCAAAAGAAGCGGGACTGGGCCGGACTGGTCAAGACCTATTACGAGCTGGGGGTTTCCGCCATGGACGGGGGCGATCTGAACCACGCCCAGCTGTGGCTGCACCGGGCGGATACCATCTACAGCGCTGACGACACCACCTATGAGAAGGTGGGAGACAAGCTCACGGACGACTGCTCTGACCGTATCGGAACCCTGGAAGACGAAGAGGAACTGTTCTATAACGCCGTCCTCGCCCAGATCGAGGCCAAGGCGGAGGCGCTGAACGACGTTCAGGCCCGGGTGTGGGGCCTGCTGTCCATAGCCCGGCTGGTGAAGCTGAGCCGGCGGCTGTCCGCCCTGCCCGGCTGCGAGGCGCTGGGCGAGCTGGACTGGGCGGTGGACATGATGTTCCGCTCCCTTCAGACCCTGCCCCCTCCGGAGGAGTACCAGCGCCTGATGGACCTGTGCAACGCCCTCTATGAACTCAACGGAAAGCCGGCGTACTACACCGGGGAGATCGAGGTTCCCGGCGGAGCCCCCTTCCAGATGTTTGACTGGAACGGCATGTTCGGAGTGGAACAGGAGCTAAACGGCTACACCGACAGCCATCTGCGGCTGCTGGCCGCCCTGAGCCAGGAGGTGGTCGACCCCACCGCCGCCCCCGAGGCCGACGTCGTGGCCTGCGCCCTCCTGCCCGACTACTACGTTCGCACCGGGGCGGAGGACTTGAGCCAGGTCCCCCAGATCAGGGCCGAGCTGGAGCGTATCTGGAGCGACTACGATTTTGTCCGCTCCGGCATTACCTGGGACGCGGTAGAGAAGAAGCTTGACGAATACAAGCAGCTGGATATCCTGGCGGGCTAACGGACAGCTCCCCCGCGGAATGCACACAAAGCCTCCTTGAACGGAGGCTTTGTGACCGTCTGAACGAGTCTCAGTCGTCGGCTGAGGCTCTTTTTCGATTGTAAGGCGTCGGGTCGTCGGTCAGTCCCACCAGATAGTCCAGAGATACCTTGTAAAAGACCGCGATCCTCGTGATGATGGACAGTTTTGGCTCCTGTCTGGCCGCCTCGTAATTCTGATAAGCGTGTTCTGTGATATCACAGTATATGGAGACTTGCCGCTGTGTGTATCCAATCGTTTCCCGGCAATCTCGCAAGCGTTTCGCTAATATATCTCGCATTCCAATCAACACCCACGTTTGTTCTTGATATATTATTATAGAGTGTTATAATGGGAGATATACCAATAAACGAATGTTAATGATTGAGGTTGAATATGGAACCAAAAATTACCTACAACGTAAACGATGAACTGATCCGCGGCGTCATTGCAAGGGCGGTGATGTCGGAGCCGCGGCGGATGGGACTCTGGCAGGACATGCTGCGGGCGCTGTACCAGGGCGCGGAAAAGACCGAGGCGGGCACCGTGAGCGCCTTTTTGTTCTGGGCGATGGTGGACCGGCTGCTGGAAGAATATCATACAGGTGAAAAACAGGGACTGTCCGGCTGAGCGGACAGTCCCTGTTGTTTTACCGGTGGTACAGCTGATTGGTCTGATAGTTGGGTTCGCAGGTGAGCTGGAGGCCCAGCCGCTTATAGGTGGTGGCATCCGCCGGGGAGAGGATCACCGAGCAGTGGGCCTGACAGCCCTTCAGGGCGGCCAGCTGCTCCAGGGCGGCGGCGGCCTTGGGGTCCAGGCTGGCGGAGGAGGCCAGAGCGATGAGCACCTCGTCGCTGTGCAGCCGGGGGTTGGCGGAGCCCAGATACTTCACCTTCACGGTCTGGATGGGTTCGATGGCGGACTGGGCAATGAGGTGGACGCCGTGTCCTCCCGCGCCGGACAGATGCTTCAGCGCGTTGAGCAGGGCGGCCGCGGAGCAGCCCATCAGGTCGGAGGTCTTGCCGTTGATCAGGGTGCCGTCGGCCAGCTGGATGGCCATGGCGGGCTCGCCGGTGACCTCGGCCAGCTGGTTGGCCCGGGCTGCCGCCGGGCGGACGTCCACCGTGACCCCCGCCTGCTGCATGAGCAGCTCCAGCTTGTACACCGCGCTGTCCGAGCCCTTGCCCTGGCGGCGTTCGCACAGAGCGTCGTAATACCGGCGGACGATCTCCTGCCGGGCGGCCTCCTGGCAGGCGCCGTCGTCGGTGATGCAGCTGCCCGCCATGTTTACCCCCATGTCGGTGGGGGACTGGTAGGGGCATTTTCCCGTAATCTTTTCAAAAATCGCGGCCAAAACCGGGAAAACCTCCACGTCCCGGTTGTAGTTGACGGTGGTCACGCCGTAGGCCTGGAGGTGGAAGGGATCGATCATGTTTACGTCGTCCAGGTCGGCGGTGGCGGCCTCGTAGGCCAGGTTGACGGGGTGCTTCAGGGGCAGGTTCCAGATGGGGAAGGTCTCAAACTTGGCATACCCGGCCACGGTGCCCCGCTTGTGCTCGTGATAGAGCTGGCTGAGGCAGGTGGCCATCTTGCCGCTGCCCGGACCGGGGGCGGTGACCACCACCAGGGGGTGGGAGGTCTCGATGTACTCGTTTTTGCCAAAGCCCTCGTCGCTGACGATCTTTCCGATATTGTGGGGGTAGCCCTCGATGGGGTAGTGGCGGTAGACCTGCAGGCCCAGCTGCTCCAGGCGGCCCTGGAAGGCCCCGGCAGCGGGCTGGCCGGTGTACCGGGTGACCACCACACTGCCCACATACAGCCCCCGGCTCCGGAACTGGTCGATGAGCCGGAGCACGTCGCTGTCATAGGTGATGCCCAGGTCGCCCCGGACCTTGTTCTTCTCGATGTCCCCGGCGTTGATGGCGATGATGATCTCCGCCTTGTCCTTCAGCTGCTCCAGCATGCGCAGCTTGCTGTCCGGCTCAAAGCCGGGGAGCACCCGGGAGGCATGGTAGTCGTCAAACAGCTTGCCGCCGAACTCCAGGTACAGCTTGCCGCCGAACTGGGCAATGCGGTCCCGGATGTGCTGGGATTGGGTTGTCAGATAGTTTTGGTTGTCAAATCCCGCCATATTCAAGTCTCCTCTTCTTGCGCTTCAACCTTTTACAAGTTATTTTACATCGTTTGGTGGGATACCGTCAAGGAAAATAAAAAAAAGACGCAATGCGCCCTGATTTCCATTAAATGTATGCAAACGTCCCACTTTGGGGCGGTTTCTCTGTATTTATGGAGGGCCGTTCAGCCCCCCTTCGCAGGGGGGAGCCGCTCTCAATCATATATTATGGAGGATCTCAACCATGTCAAGCAGCCACACGCCCAACTACCAGCTCTCCCAATGGGTGAGGAGCGACAAGGTCCTGATGGAGGACTTCAACACCGACAACGCCAAGATCGACGCGGCCCTCAAGGCCGAGGCCGACGTCCGGTCGGCGGCGGTGTCCGCGCTGGAGCAGAAGGTGAACGCAGTCCCGCTCCAGCGGTTCGCCAGCGGCACCTACACCGGGAACGGCCAGGCCAGCCGGCTGATCAGCCTGGGGTTCCGGCCCGTGATCGTGTTCGTCTGGGAGGGTACCGGAATGGTCTCCTGCCTGGCCGACGGCCACCACCCCGCGATCTACGGCGGGATCGCGACCTACCGCGCCAGCAATCCCGCGCTGAGCATCGCTGAAGACGGATTCATCGTCCGCTATGTGGTCGCCTCCGGCGGGCCCTTCTACGTGACCAATACGCAGGGCCAGTCCTTCTCCTACGCCGCTCTGGGCTGACAAAAGCACCCCCGCGCCATTGCGGCGCGGGGGTAGCTTTCTGGCTTGTCAGAACATTACGGACGATCAGTCTGCAACAGACTTGTCAGCCAGGCCGGTCTCGGCGCGGAAGGCACCGGACGCCATGATGTTGGCGGAAGTTCCCAGAGCAGTCTCCAAATCACTATTGCTGGAAATCTGAGAACCACTCTTCAGGACCTGCCAAGTGTACACAGCGCCGGGAGTCAGGCCACCAGTGCCAATCGCCTTACCAGTGGCGCAAAGTCTGGGCATATACTGGTCGCTAATGTTCTCGTCAATGTACCGCTGGTCGAAGTAGAAATAATGCTTGTCACTACCACCGAATTGAGCCTCGTTGACAATCACGGTCTCGCCAGCCGCATTCTTGATGACCAGGTAGTAGTATTCGTTGCTACTGCTGGCAGAACGGAACACGAAGGCCAGGCGGCCAACGCCGGAACCGACATCGTAGCCCATGCTGGAACCATCCCAGTTGGTGGCGTTCGTAATCTCGTCAGTGAAGCTGTACACGCCATCGGGCTTGCTCTTGAGAGCAGCCACAACCTGGGCCTTCCAGGCAGTCATGTCATCGACATAGTTAGCATCGTTCTCATCGGAGGGCTGAGCGGTGGTTACCAGCGTGCCGGGGTTGCTGGGCAGAGCCGCAGTGGGAGCCTCGTTCTGCTTCGCTTCGATGGTCACGGTGAAGCTGTTCGCACCGACCGCAACGTTGCCGACAGTGACATTGACATTCTTGATGCCGCCAGCATTCAACTCAGCAGCGGTGAAGGAAGCAGTGCCGCTCACAGAACCGCTGACCACGATGTCAACGCCCTTGGTATAAGGCCCAGCAGCAATGGTCAGAGGCAGGACCAGAGTGGAGCCGACAGCCACATTAGTGGGAGCGGTGTTTCCATCGGTACCCTTCAGAGCGCCAATAGTCTGGATCGTAGCCGCAGCAGCGCCAGCGGTGGTGCCGCCGTTACCTGTAGTCTGGACATAACCGGTGGTAATAACCAGCGGGGTAGCCAGAGTATTAACGCTAACATACTTGGTACTGTTGTCGGAAGGATAGCCAGTGTAGCTCTGAGTTGCATTCGCAGCCTTGGAGGTGGCATACAGGTAGCCAGTGCCCTTCCGGGAAGCGCCACCAGCATAGGTCAGGAAGTCGCTGTTAGTGATGTTGGAGTTGGCGTGCCACAGGACATAATCACGGACCACGTTGTCAACAGTGATAGAATACCAGTTGTTGTACACCACCATAAAGAACGCATCGTTGCCGTTGCGGTCCTTGGCAATCACCCCACCGTTCATAGTAACATTCGCGCCAGAAGTGGTAGCTCCGGTGAGCTGCATCAGGTTCATCTGGCCGTAGGTGTCCAGGGTGTAGCCGTTGTCAGTCAGAATCTGACGGACACGGTTCTGGATCATAGCATTGTTAACAGTAGTCGCATCAATCAGATTGATCTCGATGGTGCTGCCATTGATACGGTCAACAGGCGCGCCAGCGGGGGCGCTGGGGTTGGTGTTGGTGTCAGTGGTGTAGACCACGTCCACCACGACGGTCTTGGCATAGCCGGTGACGGCGTCGTTCACAGTGGCGACCTGGGAGATGTAGCCCCGGTTGTCGTTCACGGTGGCGTTGACGGCGTTGACTGCGCTGGAGCCGTTGTTGTACATGGTGAAGTGCTGGCTGGAGCCGCTGGGATTGCGCACGAAGAAGACCACATCGGGCTCAAGCAGGGTGTAGTTGTCCTCGGTGGCCTCGGTCACGACCCACAGGGTGTTGCCGTTGGTGCGCAGGGAGCGGATGTTTCTGCTGTCCACGTCCTTGCTGTTGTTCTGCTGGCCAGCGACGGCGGAATTGTAGTCCACGGTGTTGTAGTCCACCTTGAAGGTGTAGCCGTAGTCGGCGTTCCGCTCGGGGTTCATCTCGGAGGTGCGGGTCTCGGGCAGGATGACCATCTCGGTGATGATGCCGTCAGCGCCCACAGCGGCGCGGATCAGGTCGCCCTGGACGGGGGTGACAACAGCGGAGGCGCTGGTCTTGGTCAGCACGCCGTTCGCGGCGCTGGAGGTGAAGGCCTGGGGCACCTCAGACTGGAAGGTGGTCAGCTCGTTGTTGCGGATACCCTCGAAGGTGTACAGGTAGCGGTCGCCCTTGTCGTCGGTGGTGCGGGTGATGGCGGAATCCAGGTAGATGTACTCGTACCCGTTGGCGCCGTTGGTGCCGATAACCACCGCGTAGGTGATGAAGCCGCGGCTGTTGTAGATGAAGAAGGTGTTGTATTCGATGCCGGTGTAGGTGGTCACGTCGCTGGGCCGGATGCTCACATTGCGCAGGCCGGTGGTGATGCTGTTGACCTTGACAATAGAGCCGCCAGCGTCCACGGTGCGGTCGGCGTCCACGGTGATGTAGACGGAGTCGTCATTGCCGTAGGCGATCCCGTTGGACCCGATGGGCATGTCGTGGCCGGTGCTCAGGTAGTTGTCGCCGCTTCCGGTCACGTTGCCAGTGGTGGTGAAGGCGGTGGTGAGGGAGCCGTGCATGTTGTCGATGTACCAGGTCTCGCCGGCGCCCCGGTTCTGCACGCCCTGGCGGTCGACCATGCGCTCCAGCACGTAGGTGCCGTCAGCCTTCACGGAGTAGGTGAACCAGGCGTTGACGGAGGGGTCGTCGCCGTCATTGCCCACGCTGACCAGCTTGTTCAGGTTGGCGTCCACCCAGGCTCCGGCAGTGCCGCCGATGCCGCCGGTGCGGTCCCAAACCTTCAGCTTGGAGTCGTCAATGCGGACGGTCTCCATGGTGCCGTCGGTGTGGATGATCAGGGCCTGGTCGATAGCCTGCGCCAGCACGCTGGAGCCCTGGTCGTAGCCCACCACGAAGATGTAGTTGTCCGCCTTTTCAACCTGCTTGATGCCCAGAATGTTGCCGAACTGGTCCAGATACAGGTTGTAGGTGGCGTCCCGCAGCTGGCTCTCCACGTCGGCGGAATACTGGAAGAACAGATCCTCGTCGTGAATGGCCTTGACGGCAGCGTTGTAGCGGGTGCCGTCGGCAGTGACATTGCTCAGCTTGCGGAAGGGGGTGTTTTCATAGGCCTTGTTGCCGGCGGAGTAGTCGGACAGCGTCACATCCGCGACCACCTCCATCTCGTTGATGGACTCGATGGAGTAGTTGTAGTACTGAGCGTTGTAAACATGGTCGGGAGCGGCCATGGTGATGCGGACCAGGTCCTCAGACTCCAGGCCCTCGATCATGGCGTAGTCCTCCACCTCGACCGTGACAGGATAGGTCAGAGCGGCAGGGTCCGCAGCCCCGTTGGGGTTGTTGTTGGTCACGCCGTAGTAGACATCCATGCGGATATCCTCGCTGGTGGCGTTGTAGTCGGTCTGCGCCTCGGCCAGATAGTTGTTGATCACGGCGATAGTGATCTCGTCATAGGTGTTGTCGACGTAGAACTCCGTCACAGCGCCGCGGTCGGTGTTGTGCAGGTCGTCGGTGTTGGACCGGCGCAGGTCGTTCCGGCTGATCTGATCATTGGCAGGCAGCGTGCTATTCTCAGCGCCGTCCACGAAGACCAGCAGCTCCTTGTCGTTGATGGCGGTGGTGCCCAGCAGGTCATAAGCCTGGCGGCCGGTGACGGCCACGTTATAGCTCTCCACCATCAGCTCCTTCTTGGCATAGGTGCCAATGGCATTGCCCTTGTACTCCCAGTAGCGGGAGGGACGGCCAAAAGCGTCGATCGTGTGATCGGTCAGCTTCAGGTCGCCGTCATACAGCCGCTCGCCCAGCTCCACGATCCAGCCATCGTTCTGAGAGCCAACGGAGGTGGCCTGAGTACGGCTGATGGCGGTGGCGAAGGACTTGGCGCTGGTGACGCTGACGTAGTTGACCTTGCCAGTGTACACAGTGCCGTCGGGGGTGGTCAGGTTGATGGTGTTGCCGTCAGGCTCCACAACCGCAGACTGCAGAGCGTTCAGCACCATCTGAGCCACCTGATTACGGGTCATGGGCTCGGTAGCGCTGGAACCGACGCCGTCAAAAATGCCGATGGTGGTGCCCAGACGGACGGTGGAGACCTCAAAGCCGTCGGCATAGTCGTTCTGGTACTTGAAGTAGCCCAGAGCGCGCATCATCATGGATGCGGCCTCCACGGCGGTGACGGTGGCGGCGGGATCGTAGATGCCGTCGCCGCGGCCGGACACGATGCCGTTGGCGGCAGCGGCGCCGACCCAGCCTCTGGCCCAGTCATAGACGCCGCTTACGTCGGTAAAGGGACAGGTGGCGGAATAGTAGTTGTAGTCCAGGTTGAGCAGCTTGCCCATAACGACAGCCATCTCAGCGCGGCTCACGGAGTCGCCGGGACGGAAGTTGCCGTTCTCGTCGCCGACCATTACGCCGACCGACTGCACAACCTCGATAGCCTCGACGTTGTCGTCCTCGGCAACATCGGGGTAGCCCGCAGCGCTGGAACCGACCACCATCATGCCCAGGAGCATGACAGAAGCCAGAGTCAGGCTGAGGGCCCGCTTCAGGTTTCTCATTCGGATTTCCTCCTTTAATTTTGTTCGGCCTGAGAGGGGCCGGATCTTGGGCTGGACGCGTCCTGCTTCGGACATTTGGTAGACCCCGTAAGTCTGAGCAAAGGTTCCGAATATTCTGCGTTTTGCCCAAAATTTTCGAGGTTTTTCGACGTTTCCCTCCGGCCACCGCCGTGTCACGCCTCTTACAGGTTGTTTTTCGTTGTAAAAGCAGGTGGAAATCAAGAGAAACGAGCGGTTTCGATGTAAAAAAGTTTGGACGGTAGATATCTGGTAGACGTCCGGAAATGCAAACCGCCCCGAACCTCCTGCGGCGCAGGAGATTGGGGGCGGTTTTGGTAGGCGCTTGGTAGAACAGCTGCTTCGACAGCAGTTTATTTGTTCCTATAACAGCAGAAGATGGCAATGGGCCGCTGTCTAAAGCGCTCAATTAATAATTCTCAAACAATTCCAAAACAATGCTCGAATGAAAAAATGGTAAACTTACCACAGGCTGGCGGAAAAGAGTCTGCGGCAACACCGGATGACCGGGGGTTTTCTCATTTCGCCGGACCTTGCCCTCAGCGGCGCGGCGGCCAAAAAGGCGGGGGACGGCAGGAGCGGAACGTTATCATTTGTTTTCGAATCCAAAGCAAACCGAAGGCACTCCCTTGACAGGGAGTGCCTGTTTGTCTTTTTCATATCCGGTACGAAGGGCCAAGATGCGCCACTGTACATTTTTGTTCGATCATCGCCTCTGTTCCAGCATATCATACACCGCGATCATAACCGCCGCCGCGATAACAAGGGCGGCCCCTGCCAGCAGACGGAAGCTGATAGTTTCTTGAAAGACAAAGAACCCTACAGCCAAACTGGTGACTGGCTCAAATGTACTCAGAATAGCGGCGCGCTGTCCGCCAATCAGAAATGTGCCTTGTTGAAACAGCACTACAGCGCCTACGCTCAGGACCAGGGAGAATACCAGCGAAACCAGCCAGACGACCGGTTTTTGGGGCAGACGGAGCTGACGCGTCAACAAACATACGGCCAATATAAACGAGGAGCAGATCAACGCGATATAAAAGCTGAATTTGAAGCCCGAGACCTCCTGCTGCCGAAACCGTGAGAGCAGAATGATGTATATGGCATAGGTCACACCGGAGCACAGAGCCAGCACACTGCCCCAGAGAGAGATGGGTACGCCTGGATCATAAAACAGGGTGATGCCAAGCGTACAGATCAAAATGCAGATCATCGGGCCAAAGCGGACCCGTTCCCGAAAGAACAGGACACCGCCCAGCACCGTCACAGCAGGGTATATAAAATGGAATACCGTTGCAGTGCCCGAAGAAATGTAGTTGTAGGAGGAAAAAAGCAGGACCGGTGTAATACAACAGCCAAAAAAAGCAATCACGCCGATGTTCCCAATACAGCCTTTTGGAAGCCGGAGAGTCCCACTGCTTTTGCAGGCAAGAAATGCCAGAACGGGAAGGGACAGTGCGTTTCTCAAAAAGACCAGGGTCAAAGCATTGACGCCATCGGCGTAGATGATTTTTGCGCCCAGGGGCATACAGCCAAAAATGACTGCGCTGATGATAACAAACAGATAACCTTTCACAATATTTCGCTTCATATGAGGGCCTTATTCCTTTCCGCTCCCCGATATGCAACGAATCTTGCTCGATCAACTGCCCAGGATCTCGCTGGTCTGAATCAGGGACTCTAATTGCTTCATGCGGATCAATGCATCCTCACCCTTCTGCACCGCAACGGCGTTGCACAAATAGTCCAGCAGGCAAATCGGCGCCAGCGAGGTGTTTTTGATACCGCAGGCATCCACGTAACAGGACAAAAGGATGGTGGCATAGGGCAGCAGCTCGTCATAGGGCGCAGAGGTGACCAAAATGATCGGGATTCCCTGCGCCTTCAGCATGGGGAGGATATGCAGCGTCTCTTTGGTGTAGCGGTGAAAGAGGAACACAAGGCAGACATCCTCGGGCGTCAGACTCAGGACCGCCTCAATGCAGTTGTTGTAGATACCGAGCATAAAGGCGTTGTCTCTCACCGTAAGAAAGCGGGTATAGGCATAGTGAGCCAGTGCATAGGACTCCTTCAATCCAAAGGTAAAGACGCGCTTGGCATCGGAAATCAGCTGCACGGCGTCGGCCAGGTGCTGGTTAGACATCTCCGAGAAGGTCTTTTCCAGGCAGCGGATCTCTTGCTGAAGGGTTTGAGCCAAGAGGTCGTTGTTAATGGAATCCTTCAGGGTGCGCTGAAACTTGACTGGGAGCGAGGGCTGGTATTTAACCTCACCGCGCAGGGTGTCCTGAAATTCTTTGAAGCCGGAAAACCCAACTTTGCGGCAAAAACGGATCACGCTGGTGGTACTGACTCCGATCTCATCCGCAATGTGGTCCAGGGTGTAAAAGGTAAAATCGTTGATGTGGCCCAGAAAATATGACGCAACCTGGCGTTCAGACTTGGTCATGGTATCAAATTCCTGTTTGATTCTCTCCGTGATATTCATAGAAGCTTCTCCCAAACAAAATTGTAAAGAATACAACTCTATTTTAGTAGAAAATACTACTCATATCAATATATTTTGTTAGAATATTTTCGTTTATCCGTAATGTGTCTATTATTATACTCAAGATTTCGAGAAAATCAATGTATTATTTCATACAAAATATTTTCCGGAATAACGTATAATTTGCACAATTATTTTTCAAAATTTAAAATACATATTGACATAATCGGTAAAAGAGGCCATAATGTACACGCCGGCAAAAAAGTAAAATATACATTTTTTAGATAAGAGGGAGGAGAACTATGATACCAACGACCGAAATCTCCGGCGGAATGCTGGACGCCCTGATCGTCTATGTGGCCATTCTCGGCATCCTGCTTCTGATTGCGACCTGGCTCAGGCTCAAAATCCCGATTCTCAAAAAATATCACATCCCTGCCGCGCTGATTGCAGGTATCATCGGCTTAATCCTGGGACCCCATTTTATCGGCCTGATCCCCTCGCATATTACCGCCTGTTGGTCCGCTTTGTCCGGCCGGTTGATCGTGTTTGTCTTTGCCCCCATGCTGATGGGCTCTGCGGCCTCCAAGGTGGACAAGGGAATGGTAAAAAAGCTGGGCGGCGCCTGCTGCCTGTCCTATGCATTATGCGCCCTGCAGTATGCAATCCCTATCCTGCTCTGTGTGTTTGTGCTGACCCCCGTATTTAACGTCAACCCTCTTTTCGGCACGATCGTAGAACAGGGCTGGGCCGGCGGACATGGAACAGCGGGCGGTATGGCTCTGGTCTTTGAGGAGCTGGGCTGGATGGACGGCCAGTCCCTTGCCGTTACCTCCGCCACCATCGGCCTGGTATTTGGCATTGTAGGCGGCGTTGTGATGATCAACATCGGCATCCGAAAGGGCTGGACCGCCATTATGAAAACCAGCGCCAGCATCGAAGGCGATGCCAAGGAGCTCTATCCGGACGAGACCAGCAAGCCTGTTGACACCCGTACCGCAGTCGCTCCCGGCGTGGTGGACAACTTTGCGTTCCACGCCGCACTGATCAGCGTTGCTGTTCTGATTGGCTGGATCATCAATTGGGCGCTGAAAACCTATCTGAATTTCTCTGTGTCCTGGTTTGTCACAGCCCTCTTCGGCGGCCTGCTTCTGTGGCAGGTCATTAAGAAGACCCCTGTGGCCAAGGCAGTGGACCAGGCCACCTTCTCCCGGATCCAGGGCATTTCCCTTGAGTTCCTGGTCGCCGGTGCGGTTGCCTCTGTCAACGTCCCCGTTGTGGTGGCCTATGCGATGCCCCTCATCATCCAGCAGACCATTATGTGCGTGCTGATGTGGTTCATGATGATGTGGTATGTCCGCCGCCTGTTTGGAACCTATTGGTTCGAAAACAGCATGGTATACTTTGGCACCTTTACCGGCGTGGCCGCGACCGGCCTGCTGCTGCTGAAGACCTGCGATCCCAAGTTTGAAAGCGACGCCAGTACCATCTTTGCCGCCCGCTCTCCCTTCTGCTCCTGGGCTGTCGGCGGAGGCATCCTGACCTCCATGACACCGGTTTGGGTCGCCCAGTACGGTGCGCTTCCTGTGGGAGCCGTCTACTTCGTTGCTTTGGTGATCGCCCTCGTCCTGCCTATCCTGTTTGGATGCTGGCACCCTGTGGACAAAGAGTCTGCCTGACCCTTTCCAATCTTTCACCTAAAAAACATCTATAGAAAAGGAGTTTTACCAATGGGAAAACGTACTGAATTTCTCTTTCTGAACGAAGAAGAGATGATCGAAGCCGGGGTTTTGGACTCTGCGCGCTGTGTCGATGTGCTGGATGAAATGTTTCAGCTGCTGGGAAAGGGCGACTACATCATGGGCGGCCCCAACCACAATGAGCATGGCATAAAGCTCGGCTTCCCCAAGGACCCCCAGTTCCCCAATATGCCCGCTGATGGCCCTGACCGCCGTTTTATGGCGATGGTCGCCTATCTGGGCGGACGTTTCAACATCGCCGGCGAGAAGTGGTACGGTTCCAACATCATTAACCCCAGCCGCGGACTTCCCCGCTCGGTGCTGATGGTCATGCTCAACGATGTAGACACCTGTGAGCCGGTGGCCCTCATGTCCGGCAATCTGGTCAGCGCCGTCCGCACCGGGTCTGTTCCCGGCGTCGGCGTCCGCTACTTAGCCCGCAAGGACTCCAAAATCGTGGGCCTGATTGGAGCGGGGCCGATCCAGAAGGCATGCCTGCAGGGCATCATGGTCGATGCGAAGCAGGTGGAGGAGATCCGCATCTTCGACCTGAACAGCGAGACCGCAAAGAGCTTCGGCGACTGGGCCAAGGAGCAGTACGGCGTCAACTACGTGGTGTGCGAGTCCATCGAGGACGCCATCAGCATCGCTGATATCATCAGCTCTGCCACATCCCGTCTGCGCCCTGTCAACATCCAAAATGAGTGGCTGAAAAAGGGATCGCTCATCATGTTTACGGGCGCTGGCCTGATCGACGAGCCCTATTACACAAGCTGCAAGCTGTATTTTGACAACGCAAAGATGCACGCCGCTTACATGGACGATGCCCGCCGTTCCGCCGGTCCCCTGGAGGCGGCCTATCAGGGGATGATGGGCGGACAGATTTACTCCCTGATCGACGCCGGCAAGCTGCCGGCCATCGACAAGATCCCCAGCTTGGGCGACTGCGCCTGCGGCACGATCAAGGGCCGGGAGAGCGACGATGAACGGATCTGTCTGATGACCAGCGGCATGCCCATCGAAGATGTGGCCTGGTCCTATGACTGCTATCTCCGGGCAAAGGAGATGGGTCTGGGCACGACGCTGAAGCTGTGGGAGTCTCCCCATTGGTCATAAGCTTCCCGTCCGGCGCTGAAGCGGAACGCGCCACAGCATTTGCTGTGGCGCGTTCGTCTCTGCAGCCGAAACTTTGCCTTTTGGAGGAACGCTATGTATGATGTTGTCCTGTGGGCCCTCACCTATATGATCACGATGTTTCTGGCGTATGGGCTGAAAAGGCTCGGCGTCTTTCATACGGAAGACAGAAAAGTGTTCGCGAACCTGATCTTTAACCTCACCCTTCCCGCCATGCTGGTCAGCAGCTTCAGCGCCGCCTCGGTGGACTTCTGGTATATCGTGTCCTTTGTACTGGGCCTGCTGGTCAACGTCCTGATGCTGACGGCGGCCTGCGCCGCCTCGGCCAGAAAGGCCCCGGATCTGAAAGGGATATATACCATCAACGGAGCAGGGCTGAATCTGGGGAACATCGGGATCCCGTTTTTGCAGAATTTCTTTCCCCAGTCCATTCCGTATCTGTGTATGTTCGACTCGGGCGATTCCTTTTTCTCCCTCGGGACTACCTTTGCAATTGCGGAAATGCGGATGGGACGAAAGAGCGGCCCCAAGCTGCACGCCATACTGTCCAGCCTGTTCCGCTCCGTCCCCATGATCACCTATGTCGTGATGACGGTCCTCTCTCTGCTGGAGATCCGGCTGCCCGGTCCGGTTCTGTCGCTGGCCGGCTTCATCGGGCAGAGCAACGGCTGTCTGGTCATGATCATGGTGGGCATCTCGCTGGAGATCAACATCAGCAAGGGGGCGCGCAAAGAGGTGTTTGCCTTGCTGTTCCTGCGTTATGCCTGCGGCGCAGTCAGCGCCCTCGTGATTTTTTTCCTGCTCCCGGCTCCGCTGGCGATGCGGCAGGCCCTGGCTCCCGCTATGTTTGCCGCGGTCCCAAACGTCTGCATGATCTATACGGACCGCCTGAATGTGCGGATGGACATTGCCAGCGCGCTCAATCCGCTGTCGGCCCTTCTCATGGTGCCTATTATGACCATCGTGATCCTGCTGGTCCGCTGAGCAGAGGAGCGCAGATCAGCGAAAAAGGGCGCACTGCGCCCTTTTTTCCATTAAATGTATGGAAACGTCCCACTTCGGGGCGTTTTTTTCTGTAGTTATAAGGGCTCCCTCAAAGGGGGAGGCTATTATGACTGAAAGGGGTACTTTTTATGCCAGCCAATCACACACCCAACTACCAGCTCTCCCAGTGGGAGCGGGCCGACAAGGTCCTGATGGAGGACTTCAACGCCGACAACGCCAAGACCGACGCCGCGATCAAGGCGGTGGATGTCCGGGTGGACGGGAAAGCGGACCGCTCCGCCCTGGAGGCCCTGACGCAGACTGTGAGCAGGAAAGCAGAGCAGTCCGCCCTGAACAGCCTGAGCAGTCAGGTGGCTCAGCGCGGCAACTGCCGGATCTGGACCACCACCTACACAGGGAGCGGCCAGTTCGGGCAGGACCACCCCACCACCATCACCTTCCCCAAAATGCCGGCGATTGTGTTTATCCTGTCCCCGAACAATTACCAGCTTACGCTGGCGCCGGGGCAGACCTACGGCTACGTCCAGGGCGGCAACACCCTCCCGCTGACCATCTCCTGGAGCGGCAATACCGTGTCCTGGTATCACCACATGTACTCCTCCCCGCAGATGAATGACACCAATACCACATATCGGGTGGTCGCGTTTATGACCGCCTGACGCAAAAAGCACCCCCGGGCATATGCCCGGGGGTTTCAGCTTTCTGCTGGAATGATTTATGCGGTGGGAGCGGTCATGTCGAACGTGACCTTCAGAGTCTTGGTTCCGCTCTCATAGGTTCTCTCGTTGGCAAAGGGAATCTTGCTCTGGCTGCTGTCCCAAGCTCCGGCAGCTTCCCACTTGCTGTTCGTGCTGTTCCACTTCACGAGCACACAGCGCAGCATCTCTCCGATCTCGCCATTGTTGTTCTGAACCGTGTTGTACAGAACGAAGCCCCACTTCGTGTCCTCTCCGATGCCCCAGTGGTCGTCAGCCGCCCACTGTGTCTTGGCTTCCTCGGCGGTGCTGAAGCCGGTGTAGGCGATCAGCGCCTCGTCAGAAATGCTCTCGGGAGTCACAATAGTGCCTTTGATGCTGATGTTGACAACTTTGCCCTCGCCTGCTTCAGCAGTCACGGTCAGCCCGGTGGCGGCATACTCCGCAATGGGAGCCAGCCAGGTATCGGCGGCCGCGTTCTTGGAGGGCAGGGTCACCAGACCAGCGAGGTCCTCCGCCGTCTCCACAGGAGCGGCAGGGTTGGACTGGGTAAAGGTGCTCTCGTTCGCCGTGCCGCCAGCCGTATAGGTTCCAGCGTCGTCGGCAGCTCCGGAGGTACCGGTGATGCTGTCCTTAACGGCCAGATTGGTCGTAACGCCGGAGGCGATGGTCACGGTGAAGCCGCTAACGACACTGGTCTTAGTAACCGCGGCAGGAGCCAGCTCAGCGCCAGCATTGACCACCAGGCTGCCGTTGACCAGAGCCAGCGTGCCGCCGTTCATGGAGCGGATGATGGCTCTGCCAGCATTGGAAGCATCGCCAATGTTGAGGATCACGTTGCTCAGCACGCCGCCAGCGCGCAGGGTGTTGGCGCTGTGGACGTTGATGGTAACATTGCCAATCGTGGTGTTCGTGGTCGTATTGGTCTCAGCAACAACCAGGGTGCCGTTGACGTTGATCACAGCAGTATCACTGCCGCCCCTGGTCAGGCTGGTGCCAACATTCACAGTCGCTCCGCTAGCGATGTTAACGGTGTGAGTCTGGCTGCTGGCGGTGGCGACGGTCATGTTGTTGCTCACGGTCACATTCTTGCCGATATTGGTCGTAGTAGCGCTGCCAGAAGCCGCAGAAAGGGTCAGGTCGCGGGCAGTCACAGTATAGGTGATGTTCGCGCCGGCCTTGGTGGTGTACTGGCGGTCAACGATCAGAGTACCGGTACCGGTGATGTCGTTGTTCCAGGTGCTGGCATTCAGGCTGCCGCCCACGATATGCAGGGTCTTGCCAGCGGGGATATTCAGGGTGTTGGTTGCGCTGTCGGTAGGCACCCAGCTGCTGTTCTCGGCACGGATGACAACCTCATCGCCCTCAGCCGCATCGGCCAGCAGGACGTTGGCATCATAGATGTCGATGGTGCGCTCGCCCACAATGGCGTCCTTGGTGACTCTGATGGTCACGGTGTTGCCCAGGGCGGGAGCGATGATGGTCCAGGTGTCGCTGCCAGTGGTGTGAGTCACGCCAGCGCCGCCGCTGATGGTGGGAGTGAAGCCACTCTTCACCGTCATCACGATGGTGCTGCCGGCGGGGATCACGACCGTGCCGGTAGCGGTGCTCCTGGCCTCGCCGTTGACGGTCAGGGTGCTGATGCCGTTGCCGTTGTTGGTCAGAGCCATGCGGGTCTCAGGATAGGTCGTGCTGGTGCCGAGAGTCTCGGTGTTGTCGATGAATACGACCCACTCGGCCACGCCGTTGCTGTTCAGGACGGCGATGATCTCACCGGCGAACTGCTTGTTGCCGTCGAGGTTGTTGCTGGAGTCGTAGTCAGCGTCGTTCAGGATGCTGTAAGCGGCGTTCACGGTAGCGTAGTTCTCCCAGGAGTCCTTGCCGTTGATCCGCTGATAGACAACCGCCTTAGCGTCACGGGCGACGGGCAGGCCGATGTTGCCGTTCTCCTCGTTCGCTGTATAGCGCAGGGTGTTGCCCTTGAACGCCAGGTCAGTCGCCAGAACGCCGTTGCTCAGCACGCGGGTGTTCGGCATAGCGGTGTTGGTGACCATAGCCATGGTGCCCTCGACCCACGCGTTCTTGGCGGTCAGCAGGTGATAGACGTCGTAACCCTTCAGAGTAACGACTTTCTGGGCATAGTCGTAGTTGTCGTACAGGTTGTTGTCCTCGTTGGGATTAACATTGCCGTTGTCATTCTCCACATCCTTGATGCGGGTGACATAGCCGTCGGCATCCAGAACCAGCTCCTGCACGGTGCCGGGCTTCAGGCTGCTGATGGTATTGGAGAAGCGGCTCTTAACAGTCCTGGTGGTCAGCTCGCCGTTCATCACAGCGGGGAACTCCCAGAAGTGAGTGACGTTGCCGCTCTCGTCGGTCTCTTTCCACTCGCGCTCAATGCCGTCACGGATGTAGGCGTAGTTGTCCACAATGCCCTCGGCCTCGCCGTAGACGATGGCGGCGACAATGTAGTTGTCCTCATAGACTGCGTGAATCCACTTGCCCTGAGGAATGACCAGGTTCACGTCCTGAACGCCGGTGTACAGACCAGTGACCTCGGTGATGGCCCGGCCGCCGTTGGGCAGGTCCACGTCGCCGTCATCCACGGTGATGTAGATGGAGGCGTCCTCACCGAAGGAGCGGTTGGTGCCTCTGTCCTGAGCGTCCTCGCTGTTGGACAGATAGATGTTGGAACTGTTGACCTCACGGTCGCCGGCGGTCTGCTTCACGTCCAGCGTCCAGCCGTCAACGGGAGTGAGGGTGTACACACCGTTGTTCAGGGTGTACTTGTACCACATGTTCTCCAGAGCGTAGCCGCCGTCACCGGCTCCTACGCCAGTGTTAGTGGAACGGGTGCTCCAGCGGATATAGTCCAGATTGGCGACGTTGGCCTGCTCGTAAGCGGCGGTGTAACCGGCACTTGTAATCCCAGCAATCACCTCATTGGACACGTTGTAAGCCTTGATGTTGTCATCGGTGTCCTTGCAGTTGACGTCGATGGCGGCCATGGTGCCGTCGGTAAAGATACCGTTGGCCTTGACGGTGTTCACGGAGAGGTGGCTGCCGTCCCGGTCGTAGCCGGTGATGAAGACATACTGGTTGTTGCCGGAGTACAGCTCCGCGCCGATGAAGTAGCCGTACTGGTCCATGTAGACGGTGTAAGTCTTGTTGACCAGCTCGTTGGCGTCGAAGTCGTTCAGAGTGTTGAACTTGTACCAGGCCTGCTGGTTGTTCTGGATGGTCTCACCGTTGTAGGTGATGCCGGTCACGCGGCCCACACGGCCAGTGCCGGTGCTGGAATACTCAACGTTGCTTCTGCTGAAGCCGGTGAGCTCCTGATCCTCGATGATCTCCACATCGAAGACTCGGACGATTTCCTTGGCGGTGTGGGCGGCGCTGGCATCGGCCCACTGGACCAGGCACCAGTCGTCCTTCTTCATGTTGGCGATGTAGGGGGCATCCTCCACGTCCACGCGCTTGGAGATGCTGCTGCCGTTCTCGCCGTTGTAGATGGTCAGGGTGATGGTCTCGCTGTTGGCGTTGTAGTCAACGCTGGCCTGAGCCAGCCAGGTGTTGATGGACACGATGAAGAACTGATCGTTCTCGATGTCCAGATACACCTCGGTCAGGATGCCGCGGCCGGTGTTGGCCAGATTGCTCTCGTTGGAGCGGACCAGGTCGTTCTTGACGATGGTGTTGTTCGCACCGTCGAAATAGGTCCGCAGAGTGTTGTCGCGGATGGTGGTCTGGCTCAGCAGCTCATAGATCTCGCGGCCCTTCACACCCACGGTGTAGTCCTTGACCAGCAGCTCCCTCTTCACATAGGTGCCGATCTCGCTGCCGTCAAACATCCAGGTGCGGGAGGGACGGCCAAAGTCATCCTGAGTGTTGTCCCGCAGCTCCAGCTTGCCGTCGTACAGCCGCTCGCCCAGCTCCACGATCCAGCCGTCGTTCTGAGAGCCAACGGAGGTGGCCTGAGTGCGGCTGATGGCGGTGGCGAAGGACCTGGCGCTGGTGACGCTGACGTAGTTGACCTTGCCAGTGTACACAGTGCCGTCGGGGGTGGTCAGGTTGATGGTGTTGCCGTCAGGCTCCACAACCGCGGACTGCAGAGCGTTCAGCACCATCTGAGCCACCTGATTACGGGTCATGGGCTCGGTGGCGCTGGAACCGACGCCGTCAAAGATGCCGATGGTGGTGCCCAGACGGACGGTGGAGACTTCAAAGCCGTCGGCGTAGTCGTTCTGGTACTTGAAGTAACCCAGAGCGCGCATCATCATGGATGCAGCCTCAACAGCAGTGACGGTGGCGGCGGGATCGTAGATGCCGTCGCCGCGGCCGGACACGATGCCGTTGGCGGCAGCAGCGCCGACCCAGCCCCGGGCCCAGTCATAGACGCCGGCGACGTCGGTGAAGGGGCAGACCGCTTCGTAATAGTTGTAGTCCAGGTTGAGCAGCTTGCCCATAACGACAGCCATCTCAGCGCGGCTCACGGAGTCGCCGGGACGGAAGTTGCCGTTCTCGTCGCCGACCATTACGCCGACCGACTGCACAACCTCGATAGCCTCGACGTTGTCGTCTTCGGCAACATCGGGGTAGCCCGCAGCGCTGGAACCAACCACCATCATGCCCAGGAGCATGACAGAAGCCAGAGTCAGGCTGAGGGCCCGCTTCAGGTTTCTCATTCGGATTTCCTCCTTTAATTTTGTTCGGCCTGAGAGGGGCCGGATCTTGGGCTGGACGCGTCCTGCTTCGGATACTTGGTAGACCCCGTAAGTCTGAGCAAAGATTCCGAATATTCTGCGTTTTGCCCAAAATTTTCGAGGTTTTTCGACGTTTCCCTCCGGCCACCGCCGTGTCACGCCTCTTACAGGCGGTTTTGCGTTGTAAAAACGGGATGTAATTTAAAGAAACGAGCTGTTTCGATGTAAAAAAGTTTGGACGGTAGATATCTGGTAGACGTCCAGAAATGCAGACCGCCCCCAACCTCCTGCGGCGCAGGAGATTGGGGGCGGTTTTGGTAGGCGTTTGGTAGACGGATGCACAGACAACGATTGACGTTATTTTCGTTTTGGCCTATAATGAGTTAGACTATCATAGGCTAGATCCTATTTCTGTAAATGACTAAGAAGAGGAGGCTGTTCAGATGGAACAGGCAAAAAAGACAAGACAGGAAAATGTGGCGGCGGGTCTGGTTGGCGCCTTGTTGGGGTCGCTGGCCGGTGTTTTGTGCACCGTTGTGATCGGTCAGATGGGGTATGTGACATCCATCTCCGGCCTGGTTATGGCAGTAGGGGCGCTGAAGGGTTATGAGCTGCTAGGCGGCAGGCTGAGCAAAACGGGTGCCGTCATCTCATCTCTTCTCATCTTGATCATGACCCTGCTGGCCCACAGGCTCACCTGGGCCATTGCGTTGACCTCGGTTATTCATGTTGATGTGCTGGAGTGCTTTCGGGCCATTCCGATCCTGCTGAAGGTGGGCACGCTGGAGAGTGCTCCCTACTGGAGGGACCTGGCTATGCTGTATCTGTTTACGTTGCTGGGCGCGGTACCCACCATCATCAGCGGGCTTCGCAGCACCTCCATGCCGGATCTGCCGCAAGAGACCACAGCCGCCGTTCAGGGAACGGACATGCCGGAGGCGGAATTTTATCCTGGAAAGACTGCATGGGTACGTCCCTTGCGGATCTGTTCGCCGCTGTCCATGCTGGTGGGGATCGCCGCAGGAGTTGTGCTGCTGTTTGTCAGTGCCGTGCATGAGAATGCCTTCACGCCTATGCTGGCCGCCGCAGGCTGCATCATCAGCTCCTTTGTGATGATGGGATTCGTCTTGGCGGATGTGCAGATGTGCGACAACAGCATGCGGATGATGGTCCGCGCACGGGGAATCCTGTGGAGGGTGAACCTGCCGATGCTGAACCGGGCGGATACATACCGGTTTACCCGGAAAACTGGAGCGGTGCGGGCCATCCAGTGGGACCGCCTGAGCGAGGAGGAGCAGAGACAGGCCAAGGCATCCATCCTGCGGGCAGTCACCCTGTTGAGCAGCGGTCAGGTGATGCCGGGCAGCGCCTTGAGTCTGGCAGTCACGCCGCTGATAGAACTGCAGGTCCTGAAGGAGACCAGCCGCAGCTGGAAGGGAATCTATTCGGTCAGCGGAGGCAAGCAGAAAAAGATCACCATTCCCAAGGCGTACCCCAATTTTGCCCCGGCGCCCGGTCTGGAGCCGGCAGATGCTCCTCTGCCGGTTCGCTGGAGTCTGCTGGGCATGGCTGTGCTGCTGGCGGTGGTGCTGGGGCTTGCGGGCGCAGGGCTGGGCCGCCAGCTGGACGGACCTGCGGAGCGAGGCGCGGTTCGTGCACGCCCGTCCGCTGTCTCTGAGATGGAGCATCCTGGAGTACCAGCCGCTGCAGGCGGCACGGGCAATGTGTGGAGTGTGTTGTGATCTACCGCGCCCACAGAGGCCACATTCCGGTATGCTTCCGGGGTATATTCAACGAGCGGCTGAACGCTCTCTCTGCACAGACTGAACATACAATTGCTGACATACTCAAGGAAGGATCGTAAAACGAGCCTATGCACGGCGCGCCGCGGGATGGGATTCCGCGGCGCGCGTTTTTTACTCAGATCACATAATCATTTCCGCTCCGGTCTTGCTGCATCAGGTCTGCGAGGGTGATATGATCCAGATAATCGTTGATGACCTGCGCCAGCCCCTGCCAGATGGGAAGCGTGCGGCACTTGGCCGCCCTTGGGCAGACTGCGGCATCGGCCTCCATGCATGAGACTGGAGCCAGGGAGTCCTCCGTCAGCCGCAGGATCGCGCCCACGGTATACTGCTCCGGCGCTTTGGTCAGCTGATAGCCTCCGCCCTTGCCGCGCAGGCCGTTGAGCAGCTTGGCCCTGACCAGCAGCTTGATGATGTTCTCCAAATATTTTTCCGAAATCTCCTGCCGCCGCGCAATGATCTTCAGGGGGATGAAGCCTTCCCCCTGGTGCTCGGCCAGATCGATCATGACCCGCAGGGCGTAGCGGCCCTTTGTGGAAATCAGCATATGGGATTCACTCCTTTTTGAAGCCTGTTATACAGCATAGTGGATCGAACTACAAGCTCTCGCCGGTCTCCCGCTCCTGCTTCAGCCAGTGAGCGGCACAGGCGGCGTAGAGCCAGGCTCCGGTGGGCAGGACGTCCTCATCCAGCTGGAACCGGCCGCTGTGAAGGGGCGCCAGTGTCTCCGGCTTTTGGGGGTTTGAGACGCCCAGATAGGCGTAGACGCCGGGGACCTTAAGAAGAAATTCCGAAACGTTGTCGCCGCCCATGGACAGGGGACGGCTGGTTGTTACGGTCAGGTCGGGCCGGAGGGCGGCGATGAGCTCCGCCGCCTCGCGGGAGGCCGGCGGGTCGTTGACCAGCGCGGAGGCGATGTCGTCCCAGGTCACCTGAGCTGTTCCGCCGTACATGGCGGCAATGCCGCTGGCGGTGAACTCCACCTGCTCTCTGGCCCTCTGGCGGGAGGCGGGGGAGATGGTGCGGGTGGTGCCCTCCAGCACGGCGGTTTCGGCCAGGGCGTTGTAGGTGGTGCCGCTGTGGAAGGAGCCGATTCCCAGGATCACCGGCTCCACCGGTGAGGTCCGCCGGGTCACCTGGGCCTGGAGCGCCGTGACGATATGGCTGCCGATATACAGCGCATCCACCCCCAGCTGAGGGTTGGAGACATGGGAGGACCTGCCCCGGATCAGGATGCGGAAGCCGTCCACCGCCGCGTTGTTCAGGCCGGGCTTTATCCCAACCGTGCCTATGGGCAGGTCGGGGGCCACGTGGAGGCCGAATACCCGGTTTACCCCATCCAGACAGCCTGCGGCCAGAAAGTCCGGCGCGCCCTTTCCGGTCTCCTCGGCGGGCTGGAACATCAGGCGGACCTCGCCGCTCCAGGCGTCCCGCCGCTCCGCCAGGAGCTTTGACGCGCCCAGCAGCATGGCGGTGTGAGCGTCGTGTCCGCAGGCGTGCATGACGCCGTCATGGCTGCTGCGGAAGGGGCAGTCGTTCTGCTCCTGGATGGGGAGGGCGTCGATATCGGCCCGGAGGGCGACCGCGCCGGACCCTGGCCGGCCTCCACGGAGAAGGCCCAGCACGCCGGTCTGGCCAACCCGCTGGTGGGGGATATTCAGGGCGTCCAGCTCCCGCTCGATGAGCCGGGCGGTCTGATGTTCCTCCAGAGCCAGCTCGGGATGGCGGTGCAGCTCCCGGCGGAGGGCGGAGAGATGGGGCAGCAAGGAATTTGCGGCCTCTTTGGTCAGATTCATATGCATAACCTGCTTTCGTAAACGGTCTGGTTTCGATCCAGTATACCATATTTTTGGAGGAGTGGGAATAGCTCGATGGGGCGAAGGCACTGGAACCGGAGAGAGTTTTCTGGTATAATGCGGGTATCACACAATTGGGAGGTGCGGGCTTGATGGAGCGGGGCTCCTTTGAGACGCTGGGGGATATGGAGGTTACAGGCGGCAGGATCGGCTGGCTGGCGGCGGGACCAGTGGAGGCGCTGGTCCGGACAGGGGGCGCTCAGGGGGTGCAGAGCCGGATGCGGCAGATGTTCCTCGCCTTTCTGCGGAACGAGACCGGTGAGGCCGCACCGGACTGCATGGTGTGCAGCAATTCCAGAGGGGATTTCTATACCGGAATCCGGGCCGCGAGGCTGAGCGATCTGTGCCGCCGGGAGAGGACGGTTTATATGGGCTATTACGATGTGCAGATGGACCCTGCCGCTCCGCGCCTGCTGTGGTGGAACGCAGTCCCGGCGCAGAAGCTGAGGAGCATGGAGGGCGTACAGCGAAACGGAGACCGCTGTCTGATCCGTATCTCCGAGGGCGTCATGGCGGAGAGGTGGAGAGCGGCGGCGGAGGGACAGTCATGAAGCACAGTCTGCATGCGCTGTTTGCGCCGCCGGATCAGAGGGGTGGCCCTCGGGGCGCTGCCAGAATGGCCGGAGCTTGCCCCCTGCTTTTCAGGCCGCCGGGATCGGGAGGGGAAGGTGGACCTGCCATCGCTTCAGGTGGATTTTGCCCGCTTGAGAGGGGTTTTTATTGCCAAAAACCTGGAAAGCATGCAGTATGATCTGGCCGTTTTGGATGAGTTCCAAAATTATACCCAGATCCTCTCCCTGAGCGGTCAGGCGGATACCGAGGCGGACCAGATCGTTCAGCGGCTGCTGGGCGCGGTGCTGGAGCAGATCTGGGACATGGATGAGGGAGAGGACGGGGACAGCTGTCCGGCGCTCACCTGTCCGGAGCAGTTTGGTGAGGAATTTGACCGCCTGATGCGGTTCATGGGAGAGGGACAGGAGACTGGCCTCCAAACTCCTGCGGATGCGGGCATATTCCGCACAACCCGGGGGCTGCGGCGGCCCATCCGCCTATCATTGAGGGGCGCACTGGCGTGATCCAGCCGGACTTTTTCTACGCACTGCGGGTCAATCAGGTGGGGAGCGGCCGCTGCCAAGCCCGCTACAGCTGGCCGACGCCCTATGCGCTGACCTTCTCCTATGGGTACCGGTTCAACCGGGACTGCGGGGAGGAGGACGCCGGGCTTGAGCTGGTGCATCGGGCGCTGGCCGGAGAGGAAGGACTCAGCGGAGTTCCACTGACGGAGCGGGCCCTTGTGGAGCTGTTCGAGGGCATCTTCTGCGGCAGAAGCGCAGGCGGCTGCGGGCCGCAGGCGGTGCGCCGGTTTTATGGAGCTGCGCCGTCTTACGCCAGGGCCGTCCGGCAGTACTGCCAGGACGGCTGCTTTGAGGATATGATCCGGGAGTATACCGCCCTCCTGGCCGGGGAGTTTGGGGAGCGGGACGAGGAGATGGCCAAGGCGGTGGAATGGGCAGCGGCCTATCGGCAGCCCAAGGCCCGGCTGACCCTCTGGGACGAAGTCTGGGACGGCCCCCGCTGGTATGAGCTGGCGCCGTCCAGCCCCTTTGCTGCGGGCCTGTACGCGACCAACCGGGAGGGGACAAACGGGGAACGGCGGCTGGCAGAGATCAAAAACGCCTTCAACGCCCCGATCCAGCCCTTCGTGTATGCCACCACCTCCATCGGCACCGAGGGGATCGACCTGCACTGGTATGCGCGGGATATAGTCCACTGGTCGGTGCCCTCCCGGCCGGCGGACCTGGAGCAGAGAGAGGGACGGGTGCTGCGCTACCAGTGCCACGCGGTCCGCCTGAACGAAGCCCTGATCCGGGAGGGCCGGGTCCGGGCCAGTGAGAGAGATTGTGTTCGGGAGGCTTACCTGGGCAGCGGGATGTATCCGGCGCAGCTCAGCTTTTTCTCGGATGAGGAACGCTCTGCCCAGTCGCCGGAGGGCTGCTGGCATGTGCGCCGCTATCGGTATTTTACCCCCTTCAGCTGGGAGGAGGCCAGCTATGCCGAGGCGGAAAAGGCCATTCAAAGCTATCAGAAGCTTTTGCGCAGGCTGCAGACAGCGCCGTCTGGGCGGGGATGAGCGGAGGCTGAAATAAGAGGTCCGTCCCGGTGGGGCGGACCTCTCTGTCGTTTTTGTGAGCGGTCAGGCTAAAGCTCGACTGTGATGGGCGAGTCCAGTGTGACCGGTCCGCCGATCCATGCGGACACCGCCGCGCCGTTCCGGCGGGTGACCGCGGCCTGGATCACCCCGGAGGGTTGGAGATAGCTTTGGGCGAAGGCGCCGTCAGCGATATGCTGGCTTTGGGCGATGGCGGCGGCCAACGAACCGGAGCCGCAGCTCCCCTCCCACACCAGCGTACCGGCGGAGGGCACCTTGACCAGCGGGGTCATCGTCCCGCTGGAGGGGTCCAAAAAAATCACACCGTACGCCTCCAGACCGGAGAGCTGTGAGAAGAGGGACTCGGCGTTCCGGAAAAAATCCAGGCTGGGAGGGACCCCCTCCACCACGAAGTGGGCGATGCCTGTCAGGTCCACCAGCGTGCCGGAACAGCCGTCCGCTGAGGCAGGGCGCACCGACCGGGGCAGAGGCATTTCGGCCCGGGCGGCGCCCTGGGCCTCGTCGACCTCCACGGTGACCGGATGGCTGCAGCCGCTGATCTCCACCTGGACCTGGGAGAGGCCGCCCAGCTCTCTGGCCAGCAGCATGCCGAAGGCACGAGCGGCATTGCCGCAGAATTCCCCGCCGGCCATCTCCACCCGGCCTGCACCTCCGAAGAGGGGAGGACAGCGGAAGCCTACCTGCTCCGCCTCCATCCCTGGCAGGGCCATGAGGCGGACGGCGGCGGCGATCCGATCCGCCCTGGGGACCGGGTCCAGAACAAAGAGGGTGATGTTGCCCGCCGGGTCGGCGCGCAGAATACTCCGCCTCACGGTCTCACTGGAAGTCGGGGATGTATTCCTTGACGATGTCCAGCAGCTCGCCGCTGCGGATCATCTTCTCCACCTCCAGAATGTCGGGCCAGATCTCCCGGTCAATCTCGTAGAAATCCACCTTCTCTCGGACGTGCTTCAAAATGGCCTCGTGGACGGGGGCGATGCCCTGGCCGTGGGTGCCCAGGCGGCGGCGGACGTCAATGGCCTGGCAGGCGGTGAGCAGCTCGTCCGCCAGCACCGAGAAGGTGTTTTGGACGATCATGCCCGCCTTCCGGCCGGCGGTGGTGCCCATGGACACAATATCCTCCTGGTTGGCGGAGGAGGGGATGGAGTCCACGCTGGCGGGGTGGGCCAGCACCTTGTTCTCTGACACCATGGAGGCGGCGGAGTACTGGACGATCATAAAGCCGGAGTTGACCCCGGGCTTGGTGGTGAGGAAGGGGGTCAGGCCGTTGGACAGAGCGGCATTGACCATCCGCTCGGTGCGGCGCTCGGAGATGTTGGCGATCTCGGAACAGGCGATGCCCAGGGTGTCAAAGGGGATGGCCATGGGCTCGCCGTGGAAGTTGCCGCCGGAGATGACCGCCTCGTCCTCCAGGAAGATGAGGGGGTTGTCGGTGACGGCGTTCAGCTCGATCTCCACCTTGTCCCGGACATAGTCCAGCGCGTCCCGGACGGCGCCGTGGATCTGGGGGATACAGCGCAGGGCGTAGGCGTCCTGTACCCGGTCGGTCTGGCAGTTGTCCAAGATCTCGGAGCCCGCCAGCAGCTTGCGCATGTTCTCCGCCACCAGCATCTGCCCCCTCTGGCCCCGGACCTGATGGATGCGGGGGTCAAAGGCGTTGCGCAGGCCGGTAAGGCCCTCAAAGTCCATGGAGCCGATGACGTCGCCCAGCTGGGCGGCGCAGATGGTGTCGTACAGGGCCAGGGAGCCTACGCTGGTCATGGCGCAGGTACCGTTGGTCATGCCCAGGCCCTCCTTGCACACCAGGGTGTCCAGGGTCTGGATGCCCGCGCGGGACATGGCCTCGCCGCCATCCATCAGCTGGCCCTGGTAGTAGGCCTGGCCCTTGCCCAGCAGGGGGAGGGTCATGTGGGCCAGAGGGGCCAGGTCGCCGGAGGAACCCAGAGAGCCCTTCTGGGGCACCCAGGGGTGGACCCCCTTGTTGAGCATCTCGATCATCATCTCCACCAGCAGGGGGCGGACGCCGGACACGCCGACGCACAGGGCGTTGGCCCGCAGGAGGAGCATGCCTCGGACTACCTCCTCGGTGTAGGGGTCGCCCGCGCCGGTGCAGTGGCTGAGGATCAGGTTGGTGGACAGCTGGTTGCTCATCTCCTCGGGAACGGCCACCTTCTGGAAGTCGCCAAAGCCGGTGGTGATGCCGTAGGCCACCCGGCCCTCCCCGGCGATCTTCTCGGCCAGGGCGCGGGACTTTTGCATGGCCTCCAGGGCGGAGCCGGCCAGCTCCACGGTGGCGTTGTACCGGGCAACGGCGACAAAGCTCTCCAGATTCAGGCTGTGGCCGTCCAGAACAATGTGATGGATCGAAGAAGGATTCATGATCATAAGAGCTTACCTCACTTTATCTATCAGGTTCGGCATATGCCGGGAAATTCCATAGCAGCGGCGGCCCCCAAAAGGGAGGGGGTCCCTCTGGGGGCCGCGGACGTCAGATCCCCTTGCTCCCGCGGGAAAAACTGCCGGAGTTGGGGGGCGTGTTCAGTTGGCGTATCGGCACGCCGGGGTTCTTTTCGCGGGCCAGGATCAGGATATCCTGGGTGTCCTGGCGGGTGAAGAAAAATCGCTTGCTGGCATTGCCCCGTCCGAAGTGGAGGGCGATCAGTTCGGGATGGCTGCGGTCCTCAATCACAATCGCGTTGATCTCAGACCAGGGCCAGAAGTTGTAGTTGGTGGTGATTCTCATCTGGTAGAAGATCTCCAGGCCCCGCCGGGTTATGGCCACATCCTTTATGGTCAGCAGGGTGAGGGCGTAGAGTGCGCCGAACATCAGGGCGATCTTGAAGCGGGTGACGATGCCGCCCACCAGCAGAAGGACCACCATGGCCCAGCAGGTGTAGATGACATAGGGCTTCCGGGGCTTCAGCTCCCGGGGGGTGTAGATGGGGCCGTCCAGACCGGCCCAGGGGAGGGATGGCTTGCTCACAGGATAAGTCCTTTCTTGGCCGGGAGATCAGGCGCTGATCTTGGGGGCCTGGCCGGCGGCCCGGCGGGCCTCCAGAGCCTTCAGAGCCTTTTCGTGGGCCTCGGCGGGAGCCTTGGCAGGCTTGCCGGCCTTGGTCTTGCCCAGAATGTTGGTGTAGGAGCCGTCAGCCCAGAAGATGTTGCGGCCCATAAAGGCGGTGACGGCGGCGTAGATGGGGTTGAGCAGGTTCACAAAGGCGAAGGGGAAGTAGACAAAGGGGGACATACCCAGGGTAGTCTGCTGGTAAGCGCCGCAGCCCGTCCAGGGGAACATGACGGCCCACAGAGTGCCGCAGTCCTCCAGGGTGCGGGACATCATGTTCCGGCCCAGGCCCAGCTCGTCATATTTCTCCACATACAGGGGGGCGGGGACGCCGATGCCCAGGAACTGGTCGCACATGGTGGCATCACAGAACAGGGAGGTGAGCATGGTGGCCAGGACCAGGCTGCCCACCGAGTTCAGCTTCGCCTTCAGCTTGCCGAACAGGGCCTCGGTGCAGCCGCAGCGCTCCAGCGCGCCGCCGTAGGCTACGGCCAGCAGAATCAGGTTAATGGTCCACATGGTGTGGTCCATGCCGCCCCGGGTAAGCAGCGTCGCGGCCAGCTCGTTGCTGGACTCGAAGGTGTAGCCGTAGTGCAGCATGTCGAACAGGTCGCTCAGGCTGCCAACGCCCTGGAAGACGACGGCGAAGAGAACGCCGGTGCCCACCGAAATGGCGATGCCCACCAGACCGGGGAGACGCAGGACGCAGGCGCCGATGACCACCAGAATGGGCAGCAGGAGGATGGGGCTCATGTTGAAGCCCTCGGCCAGGGCGGTCTGAAGGTCGGTAGCGACCTTGGGGTCATAGCTGCCGCCGCCGGTAGTGAAGCCGATGATGGCGTACAGGACGATGGCGATGACGAAGGTGGGGGCGGTGGAGGACACCATGGCGGTGACGTGGTCGAACAGGCCGGTCTCAGAGACGGCGGCGGCCAGGTTGGTGGTGTCGGACAGGGGGGAGAACTTGTCGCCCACATAGGCGCCGGAGATGACCATACCGGCGGTGATGGCGGGGTTGATGCCAAGGCCAGCGCCGATGCCCAGCATAGCGATACCCATAGTGGCGGTAGCGGTCCAGGAGGAGCCGCAGGCCAGGCCCACGATGGCGCACAGGACACAGCCGATGGGCAGGAACAGCTGGGGCGTGAGCAGGTTCAGGCCGTAGTAGATCAGGGCGGGGATGGTGCCCGACATGATGAAGGAGGCGACCAGCAGGCCCACTGTACACAGGATCAGGATGGCCTCCATGGTGGCGTTCAGCCGGTCAATCATGCCGGCCAGCATGTCGGAGAAGCTGTGGCCGCACAGGCAGCCGATGATGCAGGCTACCACAATGGCAACGGCCAGGGGCATGTGGGCGTCCTCGTAGTCGGTCTTGCCAATGAAGTGATAGAGCATCAGCCCGATCATCACCACGATGGGGATGAGTGCCTCAACTACATTGGGCAGCCGCACGGCGCGGGTTTTGGATTCCTTTGTTGGCATAATGTACCCCTCTTTCTTAAATATGTTTCCTCTTCCAATTGCTGCGGTCCGGCCGAATCTCCTGTTCCGGGAGGATGGTTTTCCTGGAACGGGAGCCCCTCTCCGGCAGGACCCTGATACAACGGTATCATACCATAAATAACTGTTAAAATCAACAAAAAGGTTGACGAAAAATAAAATTTGGTTGTATACTATTACAGTCTAACGCTAGCGGGCTGATACAGCAGTGCGCTAATATAAAAATGGAACTGCGGGAGAGACGGTTTGGAGGGCGGCGGAGCCGCCCGGTTTGGAAAACGGGCGTAAAGGTGGGATTTTCTTTCCGAAATAAAGTGTTTCTCCTGGAACAGGAAAAAAATATGGTTTACTGGATTTGATTTGTACGCTATAATGGGGACAGTCAAAGCGCCGGGGGACAGCCCCGGGGAACATACAAAAATCTACTGAAAGCAGGAGGTCCACCAAGATGAGCATCAAATCCGACATTGAAATCGCCCAGGAGCATACGCCCCAGCGCATCACTGAGATCGCCGCTGCCGCCGGCATCGACGAGAAGTATCTGGAGCTGTACGGCAGCTACAAGGCCAAGATCGACTACAAGCTGCTCAGCGAGACCAGCGCCCCCGACGGCAAGCTGATCCTGGTTACCGCCATCACTCCCACTCCCGCCGGAGAGGGGAAGACCACCACCTCGGTGGGCCTGGCCGACGGCCTGCGCAAGATTGGTAAGAAGGCCGCTGTGGCCCTGCGGGAGCCCTCTCTGGGACCGGTGTTCGGCGTGAAGGGGGGCGCGGCCGGCGGCGGTTACGCTCAGGTCGTCCCCATGGAGGACATCAACCTCCACTTCACCGGCGACTTCCACGCCATCGGCGCGGCCAATAACCTGATGGCCGCCATGCTGGACAACCACATTCAGCAGGGTAACGCTCTGGGCATCGACGTGAAGCAGATTACCTGGAAGCGGGCGGTGGATATGAACGACCGCCAGCTGCGCCACATCATCAACGGCTTGGGCGGCAAGATGCAGGGCGTCCCCCGGGAGGACGGCTTTGAGATCACCGTGGCCAGCGAGATCATGGCGGTGCTGTGCCTTGCCTCCTCCATCACCGACCTGAAGGAGCGGCTGGGCAAAATGATCGTGGCCTACACCTATGATGGCAAGCCCGTCACTGCCCACGATCTGAAGGCGGAGGGGGCCATGGCCGCCCTGCTGAAGGACGCCATGAAGCCCAACCTGGTCCAGACCCTGGAGGGCACCCCCGCCTTTATCCACGGCGGTCCCTTCGCCAACATTGCCCACGGCTGCAACTCGCTGATGGCTACCCGCATGGCCCTGAAGATGGGAGACTACGCCGTGACCGAGGCCGGCTTCGCCGCCGACCTGGGGGCGGAGAAGTTCATCGACATCAAGTGCCGCAAGGCCGGGCTGAAGCCCTCCGCTGTGGTCATCGTGGCCACCGTCCGGGCGCTGAAGTACCACGGCGGCGTGCCCAAGCCCGAGCTGAACAACGAGAACCTGGAGGCCCTGGAGAAGGGGCTGCCCAACCTGCTCCAGCATGTGGACAACGTGAAGAACGTCTATGGCCTGCCCTGCGTAGTGGCCATCAACGCCTTCCCCACCGACACCAAGGCCGAGCTGGATCTGGTCGAGAAGAAGTGCAATGAGCTGGGGGTCAACGTGGCGCTGTCTGAGGTGTGGGCCAAGGGCGGCGAAGGCGGCAGAGCTCTGGCGGAAGAGGTGGTCCGCCTGTGCGAGGAGCCCAACCAGTTCTCCTTCGTCTACGACGAGCAGGCCGCTATCGAGGAAAAGCTGAACGCTATCGTCAAGCGGGTGTACCACGGTGACAAGGCGGTACTTACCGCCAACGCTAAAAAGCAGGCCCAGCAGCTCACCGAGCTTGGCTTCGGCAGTCTGCCCATCTGCATGGCCAAGACCCAGTACTCCTTCTCCGACAACGCCGCCCTGCTGGGCGCGCCCAAGGGCTTTGAGGTTACCGTCCGCAACCTGAAGGTGTGCGCCGGAGCTGGCTTCATCGTCGCCCTCACCGGCGATATCATGACCATGCCCGGCCTGCCCAAAGTGCCCGCCGCCGAGAAGATCGACGTGGACGAGGATGGGAAGATCACCGGACTGTTCTAAGCTTCCAGACATAAAAAACCTTCCCGGCCAGCTGGGCCGGGAAGGTTTTGCGTTATTTTGGCAGAGGTACGTCCTTCTGCTCAAAGTAGGCGCCCAGCTCCACCGAGGTCTGAGAGTCGCCATACTGCTTGATGGAGGCCAGGAGGGCGTCCAGCTCTCGGGTGTCCTTCACCGCGAAGCGGAGCAGGGCGTTGAGCTTGCCCACCAAATGGTGGTGGGCGGTGATGGAGATGGTGTGTTCGCAGAATTCACAGAATGCGCTGTATTTTTCCGGAAAGACCGCCACCAGGATGAAGCCGGTCAGGCTGCTGTCCAGCAGGGTGCGGTCGATGTGGATGGAGAACCGTTTGATGACCTCCTTGTCCTCCATGCGGCGGATGCGCTCGGAGACGGCGGGGGCGGTGAGGCCCACCTGGTCTCCGATGTGCTTCAGGGTGGTGCGGCTGTCTGTCTGCAGCAGATTCAGGATCTGATAGTCGGTACGGTCCATCAGCCTACCACCACTGCGCCTTTTTTGATGACCGTTTTGGCCAGATTGCTCCCCATGCGGTAGCAGATGTAGTCCAGGTCGGGGGCGTCCCAGATCACCAGGTCGCCCTGCTTGCCCGGCTCCACCGAGCCAACCTGGCTTGACCGGTCGATGGCGGCGGCGGCGTTGAGGGTGACGGCGGTGAGGACCTCCTCCGGGGTGAGCTTGTACTTGAGGCAGCCCAGGTTGATGACGAACTGCAGGTTCAGGCAGGGACAGGAGCCGGGATTGAAGTCGGTGGCCATGGCCACGGGGACTCCGGCGGTGACCATGTCCCGGGCGGGGGCGAAGACGGCGCCCAGGTAGAAGCTGGTGGCGGGGAGGAGGCAGGCGATCACGCCGCCCTTGGCCAGACTGGCGATGCCCTCGGGGGGGCAGACAATGAGGTGCTCAGCGGAGATGGCCCCAATCTCTCCGGCCAGCTGGGAGCCGCCGATGGCCTCGATCTCGTCGGCGTGGATCTTGGGCCGCAGGCCGTATTTCAGGCCGGCCTCCAGCACCTGCCGGGATTCCTCCGCCGTGAAGGTGTCCGCCTCACAGAAAACATCACAGTATTGGGCGATGCCCTGCTCCTTCACCTTGGGCATCATCTCCTCGCAGACCAGACGGATGTACTCTGCCCGGTTGGACTTGTACTCAGCGGGGACCAGATGGGCCCCCATGAAGGTGGCGACCAGGTCAATGGGGTGGCGGCTGTTCAGGTTTTGAATGACTTGCAGGGCCTTCAGCTCGTGCTCGGTGGTCAGGCCGTAGCCGCTCTTGGCCTCGCAGGTGGTTACGCCGAAGTGGAGCATCTCGTCCAGGGCCTGGGCGGCCTTTTGGGTCAGCTCTTCCTCGGTGGACTGGCGGGTGGCGTTGGTGGTGGACTGGATGCCGCCCCCGGCGTTCTGGATCTCCAGATAGGTCTTGCCGTGGAGCTTCAGGCCCAGCTCGTTCTGCCGCCAGCCGCCGAAGATCAAGTGGGTATGGGCATCCACCAGGCCGGGGGTGACCAGACGGCCCCCCGCGTCGATGACCTCGTCCGCCGCCGGGGCGGGGCCGGTCCCCACCTGGGCGATGATACCGTCCTCCATGAGGACCCAGGCGTCCGAAAGGATCTGGATATTCCCCTGCTCAGGGCCCTTTTTGGGGCTGCTTCCCTGGGGGGTGGCCAGCATGCCGATGTTGGTGACAATTACCTTGCTCATGTTGTCATTCCTTTCCAAAAGAGGGAGCGTCACGGGACGCCCCCTCTGGCCGGTTTTTGATTCAAATGTCAGCCCTGGATGCTCTTCAGGGCCTCGGCGACTACTGCGTCGTCGGCAATGTAGGGCATGGTGATGTGGTCCTGACCGGCGTACATCTCGTTGTACTCGGCCACGGTGGTCATGGAGTTGGGGTTGCCCGCCCAGTTGCGGCGGGAGACGCCCACCATGGTGTCCCAGGGCATGGACATGCGCAGGATGGTGTCCACCCGCTCGGAGCCGTCCAGCACCATGCCGAAGCCGCCGTTGATGGCCTTGCCGATGCCGGTGCCGCCGCCGTTGTGGAGGGCGATGAGGCTCATGCCCCGGGCCGCGTTGCCCGCATAGCACTGGGTGGCCATCTCGGCCATGATGTTGGAGCCGTCCTTGATGTTGGAGGTCTCACGGAAGGGGGAGTCGGTTCCGCCGGTGTCGTGGTGGTCGCGGCCCAGCATAACGGGGCCGATCTCGCCGCTGCGGACCATCTCGTTGAACTTCAGGGCGATGTTCATGCGGCCCATGGCGTCCTGATACAGGATGCGGCACTGGGTGCCCACCACCAGCTTGTTCTTCTTGGCGTCCCGGCACCAGACATAGTTGTCGTAGTCCTGGTAGCGGCGGTTGTGGGCCTTGATGTACTCGGCGGCGGCGGCATCCGTTTTGTCCAGGTCCTCGGGGCGGCGGCTCAGGCAGCACCAGCGGAAGGGACCGTAGCCGAAATCGAACAGGCAGGGTCCCAGGATGTCCTCCACGTAGGAGGGGAAGACAAAGCCGTCCAGGTCGTTCTCACCGTTCTTGCAGATGGAGGTCACGCCGGTGTCGTACACGGCCTTCAGGAAGCTGTTGCCGTAGTCGAAGAAGTAGGTGCCCTTGTCATGGAGCTTGCAGATCATCTCGTAGTGGTGCTGGAGGGTCTTGTCCACCAGCTTGGCGAAGCCGTCGGGGTCCTTGTCCAGCATCTCGGTGCGCTGCTGGAAGGTCAGGCCCTGGGGGCAGTAGCCGCCATCGTAGGGCACATGGCAGGAGGTCTGGTCGGACAGCAGATCCACATGGATGTTGTTGTTGTAGACGTACTCCAGCAGGTCCACGATGTTGCCGTGGTAGGCTACGGCGCAGGGCTCCCTGCTGGCTTGATGCTCCTGGGCGATCTTGACGGCCTCGGCCAGGTCGCCGGTGCGGTGGCTCACCCAGCCCTGGGTGTAGCGGGTCTCAATGCGGGAGTCGTCCACCTCAGCGATGATGGAAGCGGCTCCGGCGATCTCAGCAGCCTTGCCCTGAGCGCCCGACATGCCGCCCAGACCGGCGGAGATGAACAGCCGGCCGGCCAGGTTGCCGTCCTCGGGGATGCCCAGCTTCAGGCGGCCGGCATTCAGCAGGGTGTTGAAGGTGCCGTGGACGATGCCCTGGGGGCCGATGTACATCCAGCCGCCGGCGGTCATCTGGCCGTAGTTGGCCACGCCGATGGCGGCGGCCCGGTTGAAGTCCTTCTGGTTGTCGTACATGCCCACCATCAAGCCGTTGGAGATGATGCAGCGGGGAGCCATCTTGTGGCTGTGGAACAGGCCCAGAGGGTGGCCCGACATGACCACCAGGGTCTGCTCGTCGGTCATGACCTCCAGGTACTTCTTGATGAGGCGGTACTGCATCCAGTTCTGGCAGACCTGACCGGTCTCACCGTAGGTGACCAGCTCGTAGGGGTACAGGGCGATGTCAAAGTCCAGGTTGTTGTCGATCATCACCTGAAAAGCCTTGGCCTCGGTGCAGTTGCCCTTGTACTCGTCGATGGGCTTGCCGTAGAGCTTGCCGGCGGGGCGGAAGCGGTAGCCGTAGATGCGGCCGTGCTCCTCCAGCTCCTGGGCGAACTCCTTGGCCATCTGGGCGTGATGGTCGGGGTGAATGTACCGCAGGGCGTTCTTGATGGCCAGAGCCTTGTCGGCCTGGGACAGGTGGGACTCCCGGCGGGGGGCCCGGCGGCAGCCCTCCTCAAAGGCGGGGTACTCGGGCAGATCATAGTCCAGCTTGATGGTCATGGCGTCTGCGAGATTCATAGAAAGTCCTCCGTTTCTCAAAATTTTTGTGAAATGCTTCCGGATGGCACCCGGAATCAGCTCCTAATATATTGTATTTTAACGGAAATGTGCTAGAATGAAAAGCACTACTATTGTATATTTGCCATATAAAAAAAGTATGGAGGATTTGCCGTGAACTTTAAGCAGCTGGAATATTTTTCTGCAGTAGCCGAGGCGGGGAGCATCTCCGGGGCCTCCCGGGAACTCCATGTGGCTCAGCCCCCCATCAGCCGGCAGCTGGCCCTGCTGGAAGATGAGCTGGGGGTGACCCTCTTCCTGCGCAACAATAAGGGGATCGTGCTCACCGAGGCGGGCCGGTGCATCTACCAGCAGAGCCAGCAGATGTTTCAGAGCCTGCGGGCGATGGCGGACAGCGTCCGGGATATCAGCGCGGGGGTGCGGGGGTATTTAAAGGTGGGGATCATCTACTCCAACGTCCAGATCGCCACCAGTCTTTTAAAGGAGTACCACAAGCGGTTCCCCCAGGTGGAGCTGTACGTCCGCATGGGCTCCCCCGGCGACCTGCTGGAGGACCTGGAGCAGGGAGAGCTGCATGTGCTGTTCCTCCGCAGCCGGTCGGAGCGGACCTATGGCCTGCAGGAGCTGGTGCTGGGGGAGGACCCCCTGGAACTGGTAATGTGCCCTGAGAACGATCCGGCGCCGGGGCAGGGGCAGGTCCCCATTCAGGCCCTGCGGGACGTGCCCATGTGCCTGCTGCGCAGCGACGACCTGTGGGGCTACAGCCAGGACCTGCTGAAGGAGTGCCGCCGGGCGGGCTTTTCCCCCAACGTGGCCTGCCACTGCTACGACACGCCGATGGAGATGCAGATGGTTCAGGCGGGCTTTGGGGTGGGCTTTCTGCCCAAATCCATTGCGGCAGCCCATCCGGGATCGCCGGTGTATACCAAGCCGGTGCTGGAGTTTTCCGCCAAATCCTGCCCCATCCTGGTTTGGAAGGACAGTCCCTATCAGGAGGGATGCGTCAGCCGCTTTTTGGAGCTGGCGGAAACAGAACCGGACAAAGAGCGGGACAGAGCTTAATATTTTTAAGCAAACAATCAAAAACACCTTTGTCCAAATCTTGCATTGCCGGGCGGGATTCTATATAATGAATGTACCAAACGAAAAACAAGCCCCCAAACTCAAATCATTTTTTAGGAGGAAATCACCAATGGCCAGACTTGTCGAGTGTATCCCCAATTTCAGCTGCAGCAAGGAGAAGGACGAGGCCGCATACAACGCCCTGGTGGAGGTGGCTAAGAGCGTGCCCGGCTGCACCCTCTTCGACGCCCAGACCGATGGCAACCACAACCGCTGCGTGTTCACCATGATCGGCTCCCCCGAGGCCGTGGAGGAGGTGGCCTTCCGGCTGGCCCAAAAGGCCGCCGAGGTCATTGACATGACCAAGCACGTGGGCGAGCACTCCCGCATGGGAGCCACCGACGTGATCCCCTTCGTCCCCACCATGGGCGTGACCGTGGAAGAGTGCGTGGAGATTTCCAAGCGGCTGGGCCAGCGCATCTGGGATGAGCTGAAGATCCCCTCCTTCCTCTATGAGGATTCCGCCTCCGCCCCCCACCGCCGCAATCTGGCCGCCTGCCGCAAGGGCCAGTTTGAGGGGATGCCCGAAAAGCTGCTCCAGGAGGAGTGGGCTCCCGACTTTGGCGAGCGGAAGATCCACCCTACCGCCGGGATCACCGCCATCGGCGCCCGGATGCCCCTGGTGGCCTTCAACGTGAATCTGGCCACCTCTGACGTGGAGGTCGCCAAGAAGATCGCGAAGGTCATCCGCGGCTCCTCCGGCGGCTTCCGCAGCTGCAAGGCCATGGGCTTCATGCTGGAGGACCGGGGCATCGCTCAGGTGTCCATGAACATGGTCAACTACGAGGACACCTCCCTGTGTACCGTCTACGAGATGATCAAGGCCCTGGCCGAGCGGTACGGCACCTACATCGTGGGCAGCGAGGTGGTGGGCCTTACCCCCGCCAAGGCCCTGATCGACTGCGCCGAGCACTATCTTAAGCTGGAAAACTTTGACTGCCACAATCAGGTGATGGAGTATCATCTGGTGGGGATGGAATAAGGAGGAGGACCAATGAAGCTTGCTGAACTGACGACCGCCGGCTTTACCGATCTGCTGGCCTCCGACGCTCCCGCCCCCGGCGGCGGGTCCGCCGCCGCCCTGGAGGGCGCTCTGGGCGCCGCCCTCACCGCCATGGTGTGCTCCCTGACGGTGGGCAAGAAGAAGTACGCTGAGCACGAGGAGCTGGCCCGGTCCGTCCAGGCCAAGGCCAATGAGCTGAGGACCCGGTTTGTGGACGTGATGGACCGGGACACCGAGGCGTTCAACGTGGTCAGCGCCGCCTTCGGCATGCCCAAGGCCACCGACGAGGAGAAGGCCGCCCGCTCCGCAGCCATTCAGGAGGGGCTGAAGGGCTGCACCAAGACCCCCTTCGAGATGATGGAGCTGGCGGCGGAGACCCTGGAACTCACCGCCTCGGTGCTGGGCAAGTCGAACGACAGCGCCGCCAGCGACCTGGGGGTGTCCGCCCTGTCCCTGCGGGCCGCCATTCAGGGGGCCTGGCTCAATGTGCTCATCAATATCGGCAGCCTGAAGGATCAGGCGCTGGCGGAGGACTACCGCGCCAAGGGCGAGGCCCTGCTGGCCAAAGCCCTGCCCCTGGCCGATGAGATCTACAGCACGGTAGTCAAGGCAATGTAAAAAGCCTCCCTGCAAAAGGGAGGAGAACCGCTGCCGGTGACGGCGGCAGAGGAGGCGCTGCAAAGCCTCCCCAGTCAGCTTCGCTGACAGCCCCCTTGTGAAGGGGGCCTGTAGAAACCTGGTCAGAGTAGGTCCAGTGCGTCAAGTGCCGTCGGACGGGAAGTTGCCGGCGGACGAAGGGCTTTTTCAGTCCCGCGATGCTGTGCCGCATTCCGCTGCCATGGGGGAGTATGCTCCTTTCGTGGCAACACGCCATGAAAGGAGCATATTTATTATGACAATCAACAAAAACCGCTTTAGTATCTACAAGATCTGCATGCTCGCCCTGCTCACTGCTATGATGGTGCTGCTGAAACGGACCATCGCCATCGAGACGCCCTACTTCAAGTTTTCCTTCGCCTCCCTGCCCATCGTGCTGGGGGCGATGGTATTCGGTCCCATCGAGGGTGCGGTGGTCGGTTTGCTGGGAGAGTTTGTGGCCCAGATCACCGGACCCTACGGGCTGGCCCCCACCACGGTGCTCTATGTGGCTCCTGCCGCCATCCGGGGCCTGGTGGTGGGCTGCGGGGCGCTGGCCTGCCGCCGCTCGGGCAGACGGCTGGAGAGCCGACCGGTGCTGTGCTACGCGGTGTGCATCGCCGGGGCCATCCTGACCACGGTGGGGAATACCTTCAGCATCTGGCTGGAATGCCTGATGTACCGCACCTCCTTTGCGGTCAATCTGCCCTTTCTGCCCGGCCGCTTTTTGACCGGGATCGCTACCGCCGTGGGCATCACGACGGCCTGCATCCCCCTGGTGCACGCCCTGCGCCGCAGCGGTGTGCTGAAATATATGGATTGAGGGAGAGAACGGTATGATAACATGGGAACGGCTGACCCAGGCGGATTTTGTGACCACTGAATGGTCCGGCGGCACCACCACCCAGCTGGCGATCTCACCGGAGAGGGCGGCGTACGGGGACCGGGAGTTCCTCTGGCGGCTCAGCTCGGCCACCGTGGAGCTGGACCACTCCGACTTTACCCCTTTGCCCGATTATGACCGGCTTTTATCCGTGCTGAAGGGGAGCATTCAGCTGAAAATCGGCGGCGCTGAACCTATGGAACTGGAGCCTGGACGGGTGGCCGCCTTTGACGGCGGCGTGCCGGTGGAGAGCTGGGGGCGGTGCGTAGACTTCAACCTGATGGTGCGCAAGGGGACAGGCAGGGGCTTTCTGACGGAGCTGCGCTATGAGGAGCCCTGCGAGCAGACCATTCAGCCAGGGGTGAAGACCCGCGTCCATGGGCTGTACTGTGTGTCCGGACGGGTGCGGCTGCCGGAATTCGGCCTGGAGGCCGGGGCGGGCGAACTGCTGCTGTGCCGGGACGCTCAGGGCCAGGCGGTCCGGCTGGAGAGCGGGCCGGGCGTGGTGATCGCAGCGGCCATCCGGGAGGCGTGAGCGATGACGGATATGGAGGCGGTGGAGTTGATCCACCAGCGGGCCTGGGTGGGCCAGAAGCCAGGGCTGGAGCGTATCCGACGGCTGCTGGGCCGTCTGGGTAACCCCCAGGAGAAGCTGAAATTTGTCCACATCGCTGGGTCCAACGGGAAGGGGTCCACCGCCGCCATGCTGGCTTCGGTGTTGACGGCGGCGGGACTGAAAACCGGGCTGTACACCTCTCCCCACCTGTGGCGGTTCCACGAGCGCTTCCAGGTGGATGGGGTCCCCATCCCTGGGGAGGAGCTGGTGGAGATCGCCGTTCAGGTGCTGGCGGCGGCGGAGGATGAGACCGAGTTCGAGCTGATGACGGCCATCGGGATGGTCCACTTTCTGCGGTCCAAGTGTGATATTGTGGTACTGGAGACCGGGCTGGGGGGACGGCTGGACTCCACCAACATTATTCCCCCCCCAGAGGCGGCGGTTATCACCCACATCGGCCTGGAGCACACTGAGCTGCTGGGGGATACGCTGGACAAGATCGCTGCGGAAAAGGCGGGGATCATCAAGGAGGGCTGCAGTGTGGTCCTCTATGAGCAGGGCTTTGATCTCTACGGCCTGTTTGAGGAGATCTGTCAGTTCCGGTACAGCCGTCTGGCGCTGGCCGGTTCCCCGGTCGTGTTGTCTTCCGGACTGGAAGGCCAGACCTTTACTTATCGGGGCAGCGGGCCCTACCACATCGCCCTTCTGGGGGAGCATCAGATCAGCAACGCCGCCGTGGTGTTGGAGACGGTGAAGGTCCTCCGGCAGCGGGGCTGGGAGATTTCAGAGGCGGCTCTGGTCCGGGGGCTGGAAGAGGCGAGATGGCCTGGACGGCTGGAGCTGGCATGGAACTCCCCCAACGTGATCCTGGACGGAGGCCACAACCCCCAGTGCATGGAGGCGCTGGCCCGGTCCCTGCGGGGGCTGTATCCGGAAAAAAAGCTCCTGTTCCTCACCGGTGTGCTGGCGGACAAGGATTATCCTGCGATGATGGGGGAGCTGCTGCCGCTGGCCAAGGAGTTTTTTACCATTACGCCGGACAGCCCAAGGGCCATGTCCGCCCAGGAGTTGGCGGACTATCTGAGAGGCCGGGGCGGCAGGGCGGCGCCCTGCGGGACGGTCCGGGAGGCCCTGGACCAGGCACTGGCGGCGGCGGAGCCACAGGACGTGGTGTGCGTCACTGGGTCGCTGTACATGATCGGAGAGGTGCGGCACCTGCTGAGGCTGTGTTGAGAGAGAAAGGCGGGAAAATATGCTGAGTCCAGCGGAATTTGTACCCTTTTATGCCCAGCTTGGGGTGAAAAAATGTGCTGCTCCCTTGGTGAAACTGTTTTTGGCGGCGGTTCTGGCCGGATTTTTCATCGCCTCCGGAGCGGTGGCGGCCAGTACCGCCTCCTATGGGCTGGCGAATGCCTCCGTGGCCCGGGTGGTCAGCGGACTGCTGTTCCCCTTTGGGCTGATCATGGTCATTCTCACCGGGGCGGAGCTGTTTACCGGAAACTGCATGATCACCATTTCTCTGCTGGAGAAACAAGCTGGCCTGGCGGGGATGGTGCGGAATCTGGCTGTCGTCTATGGGGGCAACTTTGTGGGGGCGGCGCTGCTGGCAGCGGCAGTGGCCTATGGAGGCGCTTTCTCCAATACGGACTTGGCGGTGTACGCCCTTCGCACCGCCGCAAACAAGTGCGCCCTGCCCTTCGGACGGGCGGTGGTGCTGGGGATTTTGTGCAACGTTCTGGTGTGCGCTGGGGTAATGTGTTCCCTGTGCGGCAAGAGTCTGCCGGGCCGGGCCATCGGAGCCTTTGTGCCGGTGAGCTTCTTTGTCATTGGAGGCTTTGAGCACTGTGTGGCCAATATGTACTATATCCCCGCCGGACTGCTGGCGGCAGGGGTACCCCGCTGCGCTCAGCTGGCCCAGGAGGCGGGGGTGGATCTGTCCGCCTTGAGTTGGATGGGCTTTTTGCAGAATATGATCCCGGTGACTGTCGGAAATATCATCGGGGGCTGCGGATTCGGCGCGTTGATTTGGGCCACCCAGCGGACAACCAAATAAAAAATTCCCGGCCCCTTGATTGGGCCGGGAATTTTTTATGCTTACTTCCGGGTGGGCACGTGCCAGATGTCGCGGGCGTAGTCCTGGATGGAGCGGTCGGCGGCGAAGATGCCCGACCGGGCGATGTTGATGAGGGACATCTGGTTCCAGCGCTGGCGGTCGGCGTAGGCGGCCAGGGCGCGGCGGTGGGCGTCGCAGTAGCTGTCGAAGTCAGCCAGCAGCATATACTCATCGGCCTGGCTGCCGCCCGCACCGAAGAGCAGGCGGTTGGACAGGTCGGGGTAGGCGACCTTATCATCAAAACCGGCAGTGATCTGGTCGAGAATCCGCTTCAGATCCTGGTTGTGGAGATAGATCTCGTGGGGGCGGTAGCCGTCCCGCTTGCGCTGGTTCACCTGCTCGGTGGTCAGGCCGAAGAGGAAGATGTTTTCGTCACCCAGCTGCTGGTGCATCTCCACGTTAGCGCCGTCCAGGGTGCCGATGGTGAGAGCGCCGTTCATCATGAACTTCATGTTGCCGGTGCCGCTGGCCTCCTTGCCGGCGGTGGAGATCTGCTCGGAGATCTCAGAGGCGGGCATCAGCTTTTCCGCCAGAGAGACCCGGTAGTTCTCCAGGAACACCACCTGGAGCTTATCCTTGCAGACAGGGTCCTTGGCGATCTGGCCGGCCAGGGAGTTAATCAGCTGGATGATCTGCTTGGCCACATGGTAGCCAGGGGCCGCCTTGGCTCCGAAGAGGTAGGTCTGGGGAGTGAACTCCATATTGGGGTTGTCCCGCAGCTGGTTGTACAGGTGGATAATGTGCAGCACGTTGAGCAGCTGGCGCTTATACTCGTGAAGGCGCTTGACCTGGACGTCGAAGATGGCGTCGGTGTTCAGGGTGACGCCGGATTCCCGGGCGACCCAGGCGGCAAAGCGGCGCTTGTTCTCAATCTTGATGTCCTCCAGCTGTTTGAGCACGGTCTTGTCGTCCACCGACTTCTCAAAGTCTTTCAGAGCCTCGGGGTGGAGCAGGTACTGATCCCCGCCGGTGCAGTCCCGGATGAGGGCGTCCAGCTTGGGGTTGATCTGGGACAGCCAGCGGCGGTGGTCGATGCCGTTGGTCACGTTTTTGAACTTGCCGGGCTGGGCCTGATAGGCGTCCCGGAAGACGTCCCGCTTCAGAATGTCGGAGTGGAGGGCGGACACGCCGTTGATGCACTGGCAGGCGCAGACGCAGAGGTTGGCCATGCGGACCTCGCCGCCCCAGATGATGGCCATGTGGGCGATCTTGCCGGTGTCCCCACCGTAGCGGCGCTCCAGCTCCTGCTGGTAGCGGCTGGCGATCTCCTTCAGGATCTGCCAGATGCGGGGAAGCAGGGTCTCGATCAGAGACTGAGGCCAACGCTCCAGCGCCTCGGCCAGGACGGTGTGGTTGGTGTAGCACACCGCGTCGGTGACAATGTGCCAGGCCTCGTCCCAGCCATAGCCCTCCTGGTCCAGGAGGATGCGCATCAGCTCGGGGATGACCAGGGTGGGGTGGGTGTCGTTGATCTGGATGACATGCTTCCGGGCAAAGTTGCGCAGGGTGCCGTACTGGGCCTTGTGCTGGCGGACAATGGACTGGATGGTGGCGGAGACGAAGAAATACTGCTGCTTCAGTCGCAGGGATTTCCCTTCGTAGTGGTTGTCGTCGGGGTAGAGGACCTTGGCGATGACCTCGGCCATAGCCTGCTGCTCCACCGCCTTCAGATACTCGCCCCGGGAGTAGAGAGACATGTCTACGGGGACAGGACTCTTGGCATCCCACAGGCGCAGGGTGTTGGTGTGGTGTGTATTATAGCCGGCGATCTTCATGTCCCGGGGGATGGCCAGCACGGCGGTGTAGCCCACGTGCTCGGGGTGGTTGCCCCCGTTCTCGTCCCAGCGGTCTTCGATCCTGCCGCCAAAGCGGACCTCCTCGGCCTCCTCCATCTTGGGGAGCAGCCAGGCGTCGCCCAGGCCCAGCCAGTTGTCGGCCAGCTCCTCCTGCTTGCCGTCGATGATCTTCTGCTTGAAAATGCCCAGCTCGTAGCAGATGGAGTAGCCGGTGGCGGGGATCTCCAGGGTGGTCATGGAGTCCAGATAGCAGGCGGCCAGACGGCCCAGACCGCCGTTGCCCAGGCCGGCGTCCGGCTCAGACTCGAAAAGGTCGGCGGCGGAAAAGCCCATGCCCTCCAGAACGTCCTTCAGAGTGTCCAGAAGGCCCAGGTTGTAGGCGTTCTTCTCCAGAGAGCGGCCCATAAGAAACTCCAGGGACAGGTAGTGGACCTGGCGCTGCTGCTTTTCCCAGACCTGGTTGCTGGTTTCCATGCGGTGGCGGGACATGATGTCCCGCAGGACCAGGGCGCAGGCCTTGAACATGTGCGTGTTGTTGGCGGTCTCCACCGTGCAGCCAAAGTTGCGCTGGAGCTTGCCGGTGATCATTTCGGTCAGTTGTTCCTTGGTGTATTCAGATGCATATTGGTTCATAACAGTGCCTCCTGTTTGAATGTCGGGTTCAGTGGGAGGGAATGCCTCCCACAAATAGCCATTTTAACAGATTTTTAGGGGAGCGTCAACGGCGAGGCTGTGAAAACATCGTGGCCGCTTATTTTTTGTGCGCTCCCTTGCAAAGGCCGGCGGGGAGTGAGGCTGCTGCACGCTTCAAGGACTATCTGGACCAGCTGGCCCAGGGGATGGCCCCCATCTTACCGTTCGTGTTGATTATATCATCCGAATGAATTTCCCTGTTTTTATCCGCCACTTCTTCAACGATCTGGAAATACATAAATTCCTCGCAGCTGTTTGCCCACAAATCGACATCCCCGGTGTCATGTCCATCTTGAAATAACAAATTCCCGCCCACTAGGGCGGGAATTTGTTATTGTTTGGACGGTCAGCCGAGAATGCGCTCGTAGATGCTGACATACTGCTGAGCAGAATTTTTCCAGGAGAAGTCGGCGGCCATGCCCTCCTTCTGGAGGCCCTTCCAAGCCTTCTTGTCGTCGTTGTACAGATCTACCGCCTCGCGGAGGACCCACACCATGTCGCCCGCGCTGATGTTGGAGAAGGTGAAGCCCCGGCCGGTGCCCTCGTACTTGTTGTAGGGGGTGACGCTGTCCTTCAGGCCGCCGGTCTCCCGGACTACGGGGATGGTGCCGAAGCGCATGGCGATCATCTGGCTCAGACCGCAGGGTTCGGATACGGAGGGCATCAGGAAAATGTCCGCGCCAGCGTAGATCATGTTGGACAGGGGGGCGGAGTAGGTCAGCTGAGCGGCGAAGCGGCCAGGATACTGGTTCTGGGCGTTGCGGAACGCCTCCTCATACTGCCAGTCGCCGGTGCCCAGCACCACCATCTGAACGCCCTTGGTGCCCAGGCCCATGATCTCGTGGATGGCGTCGGTGACCATGGAGAAGCCCTTGTGGCCGACCAGACGGGAGACGCAGGCGATGAGGGGCACATTCGGGTCCTCCTGGAGGCCAACAGCCTGCTGCAGGGCGGCCTTGCAGGCGGCCTTGCCCTTGGCGATGTTCTTTAGGGTATAGTTGGCTGCCAGACCGGTCATGGCGGCGGGATCGTACAGCTCTGTGTCGATGCCGTTGAGGATGCCCTCCAGCTTGCTGCTCTGCTGGTTAATGACGCCGTCCAGCCCGTGGGCGTAGAAGGGGGTGCGCAGCTCCTGGGCGTAGGTGGGGGAGACGGTGGTGACGAAGTTGGATGCCATGATCGCGCCCTTCATCAGGTTCACGTCCCGGTGGTAGGCCAGCATGCCCTCGTTGAAGTAGCTGCGGTCCAGGCCGATGACATCCTGGAGCACCTGATCGCCGTAACGGCCCTGGTACTCGATGTTGTGGATGGTGTACACCGTCTTGGCACCGGCCAGCTCGGGGATGCGGTACTTCTCCTCCAGCAGGTAGACGGGGACCAGGGCGGTCTGCCAGTCGTTGCAGTGGATGATGTCGGGGGACCAGCCCAGCTGGCCGGGGGTCTCCACAACGGCGCGGGAAAAATAGGCGAAGCGCTCACAGTCGTCAAAGTGCCCGTAGAGCTGCCAGCGCTTGAAGTAATACTCGTTGTCCACAAACCAGAAGGTGACACCCTGGTATTCCGCCTCAAAAATGCCGCAGTACACCTGACGCCAGGCCAGGGTGACGTTAAAATACTTCAGGAAGGTCATCTTGGCGCGCCAATCCTCGTCGATCCCCTCGTACAGAGGGAGGATCACCTTGACCTCATGGCCCTCGGCCGCCAGAGCCTGGGGAAGAGAGCCGGCTACGTCGGCCAGACCGCCGGTTTTGATGAATGGGGCTGCCTCGGAGGTTGCGAAAAGAATTTTCATAACAAGTCCTCTTTTCAGATGATTCTTGGTAGGTGCGGACGCTTTCCGCCAAGGAAAGCGTCCGCACCTGTTTTATACAAGCTTATACCACCGAACCTTTGGCGATGGCCAGGGGGTACGTGAAATGGCCCATGAGCATGCGGCCCTCGTTTACCTTCACGTCCTTGTCCGCGATGACGTAGGACAGAGAGGCTCCAGCCTTGACCACCGTGCCCTGCATGAGCACGCTGTTGGAAACCTTGGCGCCCTTCTCCACCACCACGCCGCGGGCCAGAATGGAGTTCTCCACCTCGCCCTCGATCTGACAGCCGTCGGCTACCAGAGAGCAGACGGATTTGGACTCGGGGCCGTAGTAGGTGGACGGATTGGACTGGTCCTTGGTGCGGATGGGACGGGCGGGGTTGAACAGATCGGCCCGGACCGCAGGGACCAGCAGATCCTGGGAACGCTGGAAGTAGTCGCTTACCGACTGGAAGCGGCCTACATAGCCCTTGTGGATATAGGGCATCATCTTCAGAGACTTCATCCGGGGCTGAAGGACGCCGCGGCTGAAGTTGGTCACGTCGTGGGCGGCGCAGTAGTCCACCATGTCCATCAGCAGGCGCTTGGACAGAATGTAGATCTCCAGGGATTCCAGCGCCTTGTCGGCGGAGGTGGGGTGGACGGACAGGTCGGTGATCCGGCCCTCCTCGCTGACCTCTACGTACTCGGAGAACTGGGGCGCGCCCTTCAGAGTGGGGGTACAGACGATGGTGATATCCGCGCCGGAGTTCTTGTGCTGCTCAAAGACCTCGTTGACGGGCAGGTTGATGGCGATGTCGCCCCAGGCCAGCAGGACGTAGTCCTGGCGGATGTCCTCCAGGTAGTCGGCTACGCCGGCCAGAGCCTCCATGCTGCCGCGGTACTCGCCCTGGCCCTGCTCGGTGTAGCTGAAGGGGGGCAGGATGCGCAGGCCGCCGTGCTTGCGGCTCAGGTCCCAGTCCTTGCCGGAGCCCAGGTGGTCCAGCAGGGACTGGTAGCTTTGGTGGACCACCACGCCCACGTCGGTGATACCGGCGTTGACGCAGTTGGACAGCATGAAGTCGATCAGGCGGTACCGGCCGCCGAAGGGCAGAGAGCAGGTGTTGCGGGGACGGGTCAGCTCGCCCAGGTTGGCATCCGAGCGGTAAGCGAACAGAATGCTGTGCAGATCATTCATGCCTGCTCACCTCCTTTCACATCTTCGCGGATCATGGCTTTTGGCGGGACGGTGGCGTTCTTGCCCACAGTGATCCCGCCGGCCACTACGGCGATGCCCCAGTTTTCGCTGCCGTCCGGGGCGGCGCCCACGGTGGCGCCGGCCTCCACCGTGGCGTTCTCCGCAACGATGGAGTAGTACACCTTGGCACCCTCCTTGACGGTGGCGCCGGGCATGAGGATGGAATATTGGATATCGGCTCCCTTTTCTACGGTGACCGAGTTGAAGAGCACCGAGTTGGCCACGGCGCCGTCTACCGTGCTGCCGCCGGTGACCATGGAGTGGGTGATCATGGCGTCAGGGCCGGTGCAGTGGGGCGGCTTGATGGGGGTGCGGGCGTAGATGGGCCAGCTGTCGTCGTACATATCCAGGCCGCTGCTGCTGCCGGCCAGAAGGTCCATGTTGGCGTCCCACAGGGAGTCGATGGTGCCCACGTCCTTCCAGTAGCCCGCGAAGCGGTAGGCCATCAGCTTTTCGCCGGCGTTCAGCATATTGGGGATGATATTTTTGCCGAAGTCGTTGGAGGAGTTGGGGTCGGCCTCATCGTCGATGAGGTATTTTCTCAGCTTGGACCAGGTGAACACATAAATGCCCATGGAGGCCAGGTTGCTCTTGGGCTGGGGGGGCTTTTCCTCAAACTCGTATACCTTGTCGTCCGCCTCCACGTTCAGAATGCCGAAGCGCTTGGCCTCCTCCATGGTGACCTCCAGTACGGAGATGGTGCAGGCCGCCTCGGACTTCTTGTGGAAATCCACCATTTCGGAGTAGTCCATTTTATAGATGTGGTCGCCGGACAGGACTACCACATACTCCGGATCGTACAGGTCCAGGAAGCCGATGTTCTGATAGATCGCGTTGGCAGTGCCCTTGTACCAGCTGCCCTTCTCCCCTTCGCCCAGGTAGGGGGGGAGGATATGGACGCCGCCGTCAGACCGGTCCAGGTCCCAAGGCTGGCCGTTGCCCAGATAGCTGTTCAGCTCCAGGGGGCGGTATTGAGTGAGAACGCCTACCGTGTCGATGCCGGAGTTGACACAGTTGGACAGGGGAAAATCGATGATGCGGTACTTGCCGCCGAAGGGGACGGCGGGTTTTGCCACGTTGCTGGTCAGGGCGTAAAGACGGCTGCCCTGGCCGCCGGCCAGCAGCATGGCGACAACTTCTTTCTTCATGTTGTTCACCTCTTACTTTGTTTGGGGTCTAGCATATTCAAGTCGGGGCTTTTGGCCCTGAGAATGCCCGTCATTCACCGGCCTTTTTGGGCCGGGCCGTCTTTTTTGGTTTGTCCGAGGCGGGCTTCTCTGCCTTGGACTTAGAGGCGGTCTTTTTGGCGGGGGCCTTTTCCGCCTTTGGGGCGGGTTTGGCTGCCTTTTTGGCGGCGGACGCTTGTTCGGCTTTCTCCGCCTTGGGCTTGCGGACGGGGTTCTTGCGCACGCAGCGCAGAATCACGGCGGACATGGGAGGCAGGTCCACGATCAGGGACTGCTGCTGGTCGTGGCAGGGGATCTTCTCCGTCTTGATGGGGGCCTTGTCACCCAGACCCTCGCCGCCATAAGCCGGGTCATCGGTGTTGAAGGCGACGCCCCAGCTGCCGGCGAAGGGAGCGCCCACCCGGTAGCCGTCCCGGTGCTCGGGGGAGAAGTTGCACAGCACGATGAGGGGATTGCCCTTCCGGTCCCAGCGGAGGAAGGCCACGGTGTTGGCGTTGTTGTCGTCGGCGCACAGCCACTGGAAGCCCTGCCAGGAGTCGTCCTGGTCCCACAGAGGGGCGTTTTCCAGGTAGAAGGCGTTCATGGCCTTGAAGAAGTCCTGGGTCTGGCGGTGGGGGGCGTACTGGAGCAGGTGCCAGTCCAGAGAATACTCGTAGTGCCACTCGTTCCACTGGCCCAGCTCAGCCCCCATGAAGGTGAGCTTTTTGCCGGGGTGGGTCATCATATAGGTGTAGAAGGCCCGGACTCCGGCGAATTTCAGCGGGTTGTCCCCAGGCATTTTTCCAAAGAAGGAGCCCTTCATGTGGACCACCTCGTCGTGGGACAGAGGCAGAATATAGTTTTCGGAAAAAGCGTACATCAGGGAGAAGGTGATGTCCCGGTGGTTGAACTGGCGGAAGTAGGGGTCCAGCTTGATATAGTGGCAGATGTCGTTCATCCAGCCCATGTTCCACTTGAAGTTGAAGCCCAGGCCGCCGTCGTCCACCGGCTTGGTCACCTTGGGCCAGGCGGTGGACTCTTCGGCCACCATCAGCACGTCGGGGTGGGCGGCGAAGACGGCGGTGTTCAGATCCTGGAAGAACTTGATGGCCTCCAGATTCTCGTGGCCGCCGTTCACGTTAGGCAGCCACTCTCCGTCCTTCCGGTTGTAGTCCAGGTAGAGCATGGAGGAGACAGCATCCACCCGCAGGCCGTCCATGTGGTACTCCTCCAGCCAGAACATGGCCGAGGAGAACAGGAAGGAGCGCACCTCATTGCGGCCGAAGTCGAAGACGTCGGTGCCCCACTCCTTGTGCTCCCCCTTCCGGGGGTCGGCGTACTCGTAGGTGGGGGTGCTGTCGAAGTTGTACAGGCCGAAGGCGTCCCGGGGGAAGTGGGCGGGCACCCAGTCCATGATGACCCCGATGCCGGCCTGGTGGAGCTGGTCGATGAGGTACTTCAGATCGTCCGGGGTGCCGAAGCGGCTGGTGGCGGCGAAGTAGCCGGTGCACTGGTAGCCCCAGGAGGCGTCCAGGGGGTGCTCGGTGACGGGAAGCAGCTCTACGTGGGTGAAGCCCATCTCCTTCACGTAGGGGACCAGATAGGAGGTGATGTCCCGGTAGCTGAGGAACTCCCCCTCGCCGGTGCGCCGCCAGGAGCCCAGGTGGCACTCATAGATGTTCATGGGCCGGCGGTAGGGCGGGTTCTTGGAGCGGAAGGTCAGCCAGTCCTGATCCCCCCACTGGTAGCCGGTGTCCAGGTCGTAGAGCTTGCTGGATACGTCGGGCCGGGTGGCGGCGTGGAAGCCATAGGGGTCGGCTTTGCCTACAAAGCCGCTGCCGTCCGCCTTATGTATGGCGTACTGGTAGGTGTCGTAGCGGTTCAGGCCGGGGACGAAGGCCTCCCAGATGCCGCCCTCCACCCTGGTCATGGGGGTGGCTTCCAGATCCCAGCCGTTGAAGTCGCCAATGACGGTGACCTTGGGCGCGTTGGGCGCCCAGACCCGGAACAGGTAGCCCTCAGCGCCGGTTTCGTCCTTGGCGGGGTGGGCGCCAAAGCACTTCCAGGCGTGGGTGGAGCGGCCTTCGGAAAAGGCTTCAAGCTCCAGAAAAAGGTCGTTGGAAGAGAGTTTTTCTTGGTATTTGGACATATTTATCACCTCGTGGAATCTTTTGGAAGCCTCTTGTCGGCTAAAACCAACAAGGGAATGTGACGCGTGGTTGGGTATATTTATCAAAATTATACAACAATAGAAAAGGGCCGTCAAGTAAAATAGTGGAAAAGCAGGGGGAAATCAGAAAGAAAATTCCCAGGGTGAACATGCGGCCGGGTCATGTAGGGCAAGGGCTGCGCCCTTGCCGGAGACGGACAGTGCTCAGTCCGCCATGAGCAGCTTGCGAAGCATGCGGGAGAAAATGCCGGGAACGGACAGGCGGTCCACCTGCTGGGAGGACAGGATGGGGATGGCATCCCGCAGCTCGTCCCCCACATAGACCTCCAGCTGGCCCAGAGTTTGGCCCTTTTCCACCGGCGCTTCCACGTCCTGGGCCATGGACAGACGGGTGGTCACCTGGCCCTCCTCGCCCTTGCGGACCAGCAGCCGGCAGTCCCGCTCCAGCTGGGGCTGGACCTGGGCCTGGACGCCCAGCAATACGTCTACCGGGGCCAGAGGGACCTCCGGATAGACGGGGACCATGGCGTAGTTGGCAAAGCCGTAATCCAGAAGGGCCTTGGCGTCGTCAAAACGCTGGTTGCTGGTGGGAGACTTCATCACCACCGCGATCAGCTCCATGCCGTCCCGCTCGGCGGTGGCCGACATGCAGTAGTGGGCGGAGCTGGTATAGCCCGTCTTCAGGCCGGTGGCCCCCTCGTAGAAGCGGACCAGCCGGTTGGTGTTGGTCAGGCCGAATTCGCCGTTGCGGATGGAGTCCATCCAGATGGTGGTGTACTCCCGGATGGAGGGGTGGTTCCGGATCAGCTCGCGGGACATGAGAGCGATGTCGTGGGCGCTGGTTACGTGGCCCTGGGCGGGCAGGCCGGTGCAGTTCAAAAAGTTGGTGTCCGCCATGCCCAGCTCCTGGGCCCGCTGGTTCATCCGGGTGACGAAGGCCCCCTCGCTGCCCGCCAAGTGCTCGGCCAAGGCCACGGCGCAGTCGTTGCCCGAGACTACGGTAACGCATTTAATCATCTCGGACACGGGCATCTGTTCCCCCTCCTCCAGGTAGACCTGGGAGCCGCCCATGCCGGCGGCGTAGGCGGAGACGGTGACCGGGTCGTCTTTGGACAGCTGGCCGGAGTCCACCGCCTCCATCACCAGCAGAAGGGTCATGATCTTGGTGACGCTGGCTGGTTCCAGCTTTTCATGGGCGTTTTCCTCCAGGAGGAAAGCGCCCGTCTCCTTTTCCATCAGAACGGCGGAGGTGCAGGAGAGATTCAGGCCGGCCTCCGCCGCGGGCGCGGCTCCGGCCTGGGGAACGGCGGCGGAAAGCATGAGTACGGACAGCAATAACGACAGGGATTTTTTCATAAAGGATTCCTCCTGATCCATCAATTTGCGGGTATGGTCAGGATGTGGAGCGGGAGTTTTTTCTATACGCCGGGAGCAAAAGGTATTTTTTTCAATTGTGGGACAGTGTACCTTAGCGGAACGGCAAAAACAGGCGAATCGGGGAGAGAAAAAATTTTTTGTTGGATGCACCCAAACGTACAACTTTTCCCCGCGAAGGCCTATGGGTGTAAGGAGGGATGAGGTGGCTAAGACAAAGGGGCTCCCAAACCGGGAGCAGATCATTAAGCGCATGTGGAAGCTGGCCAACGCGGGGGCGGGGGACGCCGTCAAGCTGGCCTGCTTCCCGCCCGAGGAGTGGTGCGGGACCGACGGGCTGGACCTGGACGCCCTCACCGAGTTCAAGCGGGGGAGCAACGGCGTGGTAGAGCTGAAGTTTGTGGACCGGGGGCGGCTGCTGGAGCGGCTGCTGGACGCGGTGGACCACAGCGGCGAGGAGCAGGTGGACCGCTTCCTCCAGGCCATGGAGGAACAGGGGGGATAGCGCATGGGAGCAATGGTGTTTTCCCCAAAACAGCGGCAGGTGCTTACCTGGTGGCGGCCGGATTCTCCAGAGCGGGACCGGCAGGCCATCATCTGCGACGGCGCGGTGCGCAGCGGCAAGACCCTGTGCACCGGCCTGTCCTTCTTCTGCTGGGCGATGTGCTCCTTCCAGAATCGGAACTTTGCCCTGTGCGGGCGGACCATTCAGTCGGTGCGGAGAAATCTGCTGTCCGAGCTGATCCCGCTGCTGGAGGGGATGGGGTTCCGGTGTGTGCAGAAGGTGTCCAGAAATGTCATCCAGGTGAGGCTGGGCGGACGGCGGAATTCCTTCTACCTCTTTGGCGGGAAGGACGAGAGCTCCGCCGCCCTGATCCAGGGCATTACCCTGGCGGGAGCTCTGCTGGATGAGGCGGCGCTGATGCCCCGGTCCTTTGTGGAGCAGACCGCCGCCCGGTGTTCCGTCTCCGGGAGCAGGCTGTGGTTTTCCTGCAATCCGGAGTCCCCCGCCCACTGGTTTTATCAGGAGTGGGTGCTCAAGGCGGAGGAGAAAAACGCTCTGCGCCTCCAGTTCACCATGGAGGACAATCCAGGACTCTCGCCCCAGGTGCGGGAGCGGTACGCCAATACCTTTCAGGGGACCTTCTACCGCCGGTTTGTGCTGGGGGAGTGGGTGGCCGCCGAGGGGCTGGTGTATGACTTTTTTGACGAGAGCTTTGTTCAGAGTCCTCCGGAGGAGCCCTTGGAGGAGTGGTACATCTCCTGCGACTACGGGACCTCCAATCCCACGTCCATGGGGCTTTGGGGGCGGAAGAACGGGGTGTGGTACCGGGTGGCCGAGTATTTTTATGACGGCCGGGCCATGCGGCGGCAGAAGACCGACGAGGAGTACGCCGACGATCTGGCCAGGCTGGCGGGAGGAAGGAGCATCCGGGCGGTCATTGCCGACCCCTCGGCGGCCAGCTTCTGCGAGACCTTGCGGCGCCGGGGCTGGCGGGTGCGGAAGGCGGACAACCAGGTGCTGTCCGGTATCCGGCTCACCGCTCAGCTGCTGAAGAGCGGCAGGCTGGTCATCTGCAGAAACTGCAAGGACGCCATCCGGGAATTTTCCCTGTACCGCTGGGACGACCGGACCCAGGGACAGGATCAGGTGCGCAAGGAGCACGACCACGCGATGGACGAGATCCGGTACTTTGCCGCTACGGTGGCGGGGAAGGCCGGTCCAGGCGGCTGGTGTGCCGGGAGCGTGGAGCGAAAAGCCTTTTGAGAAAGGAGCAGACTACTATGAAATGGTGGAAGCAAAAGCGGCGCGAACCCCCCGCGCCGGTGGTTCAGGTGCGGCGGGAGGAGGGGCACCCCTTTGGGGCGCTGGACCGGTACGTCCCCCTGCACACCGGGGAGATCGCCCTGTACCGGGCCATTCGGGAGGCGGTGCCCATTGTGGACGCCGCCATCTGGAAGCTGGCCCGGCTGTGCGGCGGGGTGGGCGTCCGGTGCGGGGACAGGAAGGCCCAGGCGGGGCTGGAGGAGTTTTTCCGGACGGTGGATACTGGCTGGGGACAGCGGGGCGTGCAGTCCTTTCTGGACCGGTATCTGGACGACCTGTTTACCTGCGGCCGCGCCCTGGGGGAGATTGTGCTGACCGGGGACGGAAGGGAGATCGCCGCCCTGCTGTGCGCCAGTCCGGAGCAGGTGGAGGTGAAGATCGGGGACAGCCCCTTGGACTTCCGGCTGTGCCGGGCAGGGCTGGGGGAGCGCCAGGAGCTGCCCTGGCAGGAGCTGCTGCTGTTTACCCCCTTCCAGCCCACGGGGGACGCCCCCTGCGGGGTGTCGCTGCTGCGGTCTATGCCCTTTATGGCCGGGATCCTGCTGAAAATTTTTCAGGCCACTGGTCAGAATTGGGAGCGGGCGGGCAGCCTCCGCTTCGCCGTGGTGTGTAAGCCCGGGGAGGGCGAGGAGGCCTTTGCCCAGGAGCGGTGCGGGCAGATCGCTCAGGAATGGTCCGCCGCCATGCAGGCGGGACGGGAGGGTTCCGTCCGGGACTTTGTGGCAGTGGGCGACGTGGACATCAAGGTCATCGGGGCGGACAGCCCGGTTCTGGACAGCGAGGTCCCGGTGCGGCAGATTCTGGAGCAGCTGGTGGCCCGGACGGGTATCCCGCCGTTTATGCTGGGGCTGTCCTGGTCGTCCACCGAGCGGATGAGCGCCCAGCAGGCCGACCTGCTCACCAGTGAGGTGACCGCCATCCGGCGGACGGTGGAGCCGGCCCTGTGCCGGGTGGCCGAGCTGTGGCTGCGGCTCCACGGGTTTGGCGGGGAGGCGGAGATCCTCTGGGAGGACATCAACCTGCAGGACATCGTGGAGGAGGCCAAGGCGGAGCTCTATCGGGCTCAGGCGGAAAAATTGAGGAGGGAGATTCCGTGAAAATTATGAAAGAGACGGAGGGCGGCGAAGGCGCAGCCCTGGCGGCTGGCGATCTGGAGCTGATCGGGGCGCTGGCCCGGCGGCCCCTGGCGGCGGAGGAGGTGTATACCTTTTCAGTACGGCTGTGCGACAACGAGATCGACCGGGATTTTGAGCGGTTCGCGTCCCAGACCCTGGAGGAGCTGGCCCCCCTGTTTGTGGGGAAAAGCGGCATCTTTGACCACCAGTGGTCGGCAAAGGGCCAGGCGGCCCGGATCTACAAGACCGAGGTGATCCAGGAGCCGGAGCGGCTGACCAGGGCCGGAGACGGCTACTGCTGGCTGAAGGGATACGCCTATATGGTGCGTACCAGCAGCAACGGGGACCTGATTGCCGAAATCGAGGGCGGCATCAAAAAGGAGGTCAGCGTGGGCTGTTCGGTGGAGCGCTCCATCTGCTCCATCTGCGGCTGTGACCGGACCGTGACCGACTGCGGACACGAGAAGGGGCAGGAGTACGGCGGACAGCTGTGCTGGGCTACCCTGGAAGGGGCCGGAGACGCCTACGAGTTCTCCTTTGTGGCGGTGCCCGCTCAGCCCGGGGCCGGGGTGGTGAAGTCCGTCCGGCGGGACGGCGGTCCTGGGCTGGAGCGGCTGAAGGAGGAGGCCGCCCTGGGGCGGAAGTATCTGGAGCACCTCCGGGGAGAGGTGGTGCGGCTGGCCCTGCTGGCCGACCGGGAGCTGGACGGCCGGGCTATGAAGTCGCTGGCGGACAAGCTGTCCCACCGGGAGCTGGAGGAGCTGAAACAGTCCTTTGCCCGCCGGGCGGAGGAGCGGCTGCCGGTAAAGCCTCAGCTCGCCTATGGAGAGAGAGAGGCCGTCCTGGAGGAGCAGGACCGGGCATTTATGGTTTGATGGTAAAAAGGAGGTAAAACACATGGCTTATTACTACGACAATCTCAAGCTGGACAAGGGCATGTATCAGGAGGCGGGCCGATCCTTCAGCCAGGTGCTGGAGCGTCTGGACCCCAGCGAACGCTACAAGGGCACCGCCTTGGAGGGGCTGGATGCCTTTCAGCGGCAGCTCAAACGCTTCGATATTAAGGTGAGAGGCGCGGGCAGCGACGTGGTGGAGAAGTTCTTCCGCACGTCTGACGCTGCGGTGCTGTTCCCGGAGTACATCTCCCGCACCGTGCGCCAGGGCATGGAGGAGGGGGATATCCTTCCCCAGATCACAGCCGCCGTCACCACCATTGAGGGGCTGGACTACCGCTCCATCACCTCGGAGGCGGCGGGCGAGGAGAAGGAGCTGAAGGAGGTGGAGGAGGGAAACGCCATTCCCGAGACGACCATCAAGGTCCAGGCCAACCTGGTCAAGCTCCACAAGCGGGGGCGGATGCTGGTGGCCACCTATGAGGCGGTCCGCTTCCAGAAGCTGGACCTGTTCTCCGTCACCCTGCGGCAGATCGGCGCCCACATCGCCCGTACCCACCTGGAGGACGCGGTGAAGGTGCTCATCGACGGCGACGGCAACGACAACCCCGCAGAGAAGACCTCCCTGGGCGGGAGCACCTTCGACTACAACGTCCTGGTAGAGTTCTGGGCCAAGTTTGACCCCTATGTGATGAACACCCTGCTGGTGTCCGGCGACGTGATGCTCCAGCTGCTTAAGCTGCCCGAGTTCCAGAATCCCCTCACCGGGCTGAACTTCCAGGGCACCGGCCAGCTGGCTACCCCCCTGGGGGCGGCTCTGCTGCGCACCAGCGTTCTGCCGGAGAAGACCGCCGTGGGTCTGGACAAGCGGTTCGCGCTGGAGATGGTCCAGAGCGGCGGCGTGATGGTGGAGTATGACAAGCTCATCGACCGCCAGCTGGAGCGGGCGGCCATTACCACCGTCAGCGGCTTTGCCAAGGTGTTCCCCGAGGCCAGCCAGGTGCTGGAGCTGTGAGATGAACGAGGAGATCATGGCCCTGTGCAGGGCGATGGGCGCCTGTGAGGACCAGGAGGAGCTGCTGCTCCCCCTGGTCCAGGCGGTGCGGGGGCGGATGGCGGACCGGCTGAAGCAGGGGGTGATCCCCGAGGACTGCGGCACCGCCTTTCCGCTGGCGGTGGCGATGACCGTGATGGACCGGCTGTCCGGAATGACAGGCGGGGTGACCTCCTTCACCGCCGGTGAGCTGACCATCCGAAAGGAGACGGACAGAGGGACGGGCGGAAACCTGTCCGTCCAGGCCGAGAGCCTGCTGGCCCCCTGGCTGGAACAGACCGGCTTTGTTTTTCAGGGGGTGGAGGGATGATGGAGCGGGAGTGGGAGCGGCTCCTGCTCCGCTTCGGCCAGCCCGTCACGCTGCGCCAGAGGGGAGACTCCCGTTCCCTTCGAGCCTTTGTTCAGCCTGTCCTGGAGCGGGGAGGGCGCCAGGAGGTCCCCACCCCCTTGGGGCTGCGGCGGCAGGACCGGTTTCTCTATCTGGGTCCCGCCGGGCATCCCCTGGACCTGGACACCCTGGTGGAGTGGCAGGGCCAGGAGTATCAGGTGCAGTCCGCGCACCGGGTGGGGGAGGGCATCTGCCCCCACTGGCGGGCGGTGCTCTGCCCGAGAGATGAGGTGAGAGCATGAACACAGGACTGGAGCAGATCCGCCAGACGATGGCGGACTACCTCTGCCAACAGGGCGTCCCCGCGGTGACCGCCTGGCCCGCCGCGCCCAGGCAGGAGTGGACGGAGCCGGTGGTGGTGGTGTCCGTCCGGGGGTGCAGGGCGGGCTCAGCCAGCTTTCAGGACTACCTGGGGGAGCGGTACGATGAGAGGAGCGGCCGGTGGGAGGAGCGGTACGGGAAACGGGCGCAGCTGACCCTCGGGCTGGACATCTACGCACCCGAGCGGGAGGACGGAGAGGCGGTCCAGAGCGCCTTTGACGCGCTGGCCGGGGTCCTGGTCCTGGGCGGTCCGGAGGGGCTGGACCTGCAGGAGTTTTCCTGCGGGCAGACGGCCTGGGATGGGGAGAGCCGGCGGCTGAAGCGGCCGGTGGAGGCGGTTTGCACCGCCTGGCTGTGCGCCGTGACCGATGCGGGCGGCGTGTTTGTCGATTTTGAATTGCGAGGTGTAAGGAAAGAATGAGTATCAGTGTACATCAGCGTCCGGGGTCTACTCCTCCTACGACGCGTCTACCGTGGTCAGCGGCCGGGGTACGGGCCGGCTGGTGGGCCTTGCGGCGGTCAACACCCAGGCGGAGGCTGGAGTGGCCAAGACCATTACCAGCTATGACAGAGCGGTGGCTGCCTTCGGCTCCAGCGGGGCGGAGGATATGGCGGAGCTGATCCGGCTGGCCCTGAAGAACGGGGCCTCCGGCGTGGTGGCCGTGCCGGTAGACGGCGAGAGCGGCTACGAGGCGGCCTTTACCCAGCTGGCCAGGATGGAGGGCATCGCTCTGGTGCTGTGTGACAGCACGGACCGGGCGGTGCAGAAAAAGCTGCGGGACAGCGTGGCCGAGGCCGCCAGCCTGCGGCGGGAGCGCCTGTGCGTGCTGGCCGGGGACCGGGATGAGAGCGTGGACGGCCTCATTGAGCGGGCCAGGGAGCTGAACCACGAGCGGGTGGTGCTGGTGGCGCCCGGCGCTGTGGACGGCGGCGGGGCCTCTATCTCGGGCCTGCCCCTGGCCGCCGCTGTGGCCGGCGCCATCGCTGGGGAGAGCGACCCCGCCGTCCCGCTGGGCGGCGCAGAGCTGCTGGGCCTGAATGGGCTGTCGGTCCGGCTGGAGGATAACGACGTGGACCAGCTGATTTTGGGCGGAGTGACCCCGGTGGAGAGCTCGGGGGGCGTGATCAGCGTGATCCGGGGGGTGACCACCCGCACCACGACGGCAGGCGCGTCGGATTCCGCATGGCGGGACCTGTCCGCTATCCGGGTGGTGGACGATGTGATCCCCGGCCTGCGGGACGTTCTGCGCAGCAAGTTCCGCCGGGCCAAGAACACCGCTCAGAGCCGGGGGGCCATCCGGGCCCAGGTGGTGCTGGAGCTGGAGAACAAGCTGGCCCGGGAGATCATCACCGGGTATGAGGACGTGACGGTGACTGCCGACGCCGAGGACCCCACCCGGTGCCTGGTGGAGTTCGCCTTTACCGTGGCCCACGGGCTGAACCAGATCTGGCTGACAGCCCATATTACCGTTTGAGGAGGTTGAGGTATGAGCATTGCAGGATTTCCCACCAGCAGCGACATTTATCTGGAGGTGGACGGCGTACGGGTGGCGGTGGTGCAGAGCTATGCGGCCAAGACCACCAAGAGCAGTACGGCTGTGGAGGCCTTCGGGGAGGCGGAGCCAGTGGCCACCGTCCCCGGACAGGCCGCCCATGTGATCGAGCTGACCCGGCTGTACGCCACAGATGAGGCCATCCGAGACAACATCGATTTTTACTCCTTGGCCGGCTTTTCGCTGGTCATCTGCAAACCGGACAAGAAGATCATCTACTCCGACTGCCAGTGGAGCGCCATCCAGGAGAGCGCCAACATCGGCAGCATGGTGCTGGAGAAGGTTACCCTGGTGGCCTCCCGGCGTATCGAGACGGGGGCGTAAGCGATGGTCCTTTCGATGCTGGCCGGGCGGGACCGGATGCCGCTGGACAACGGCTTTGATCTGCGGCTGCTGTCGGCGCTGGAGGCGATTCAGGCCCGGCGGGAGGGGCTGGAGCTGGCGGCGGACGGACGGGAACGGGCGCTGTGCTCCAACGCCTGCCTGCTGGCCCGGGCGCTGGAGCGGACGGAGGATCAGATGCCGGTCTTTGCGGACGGCCGGGCGGTGCTGGCCGGACTGACGGCGGAGGAGATCGCCGCTCTGGCCGCCCGGTGGGCCGCCTTCAGCCGGGAGAACGATCCGGGGCTGGGCCTGCCGCAGGAGGAGCTGGAGCAGGTCAAGCAGGACCTGGCGGGCAACGCCGGAGAGCGGCTGCGCTGGCGGGTGCTGCGGCAGTTTGGCGCGCTGCCTACCGAGGAACGGGCCAGGGCCATGAAGGGGCGGGACTACCTCTGGTGTCTGGCCAATACCATTCTGGACCGGGAGGAGCAGCTGGGGCGCTTATGCCCCAGCTGCCGCGCCCGGGCGCTGGAGGAGCGGTGCTCCAGGTGCGGACGCCCTGCGGCGGAGTGGGAGGAGGGGACGGACAACCCCACCTTTGATCCGGCGCGCTTTGAGGAGCTGAGAGGAGGATGCGGCGTTGACTGATTACCTGGAGGAGCATCTGGAACGATCCGGTGCGCTCCTGGAGCAGGTGCGGAGGATGGAGCAAAGCCTGCCTGGACCGCCTGTTGAGGGGGAGCCGGAAGGGTCTGCCGGCGGCTCCGATCCCCTTGGGGCGGAGCGCGGCGCAGCTGAACTTGTATCCGAATCTGAGCGGGAGGTTGACGGCTTAAAAGAGAAGGTAGACCGGCTCGAAAAGGCGGTTGACAATGCGGGCCTGAACGAGGAGTTTCCAGAGGAACAGGCCGGGGCCACCGGAGACTGGCAGAACGGCGGTGAGACTGCGGCCCAAGGGTTCCAGGAGGGGCCGGGAGCGGACCATCCGGAGCATGCCGGGGCTGCCGCCGTTCAGACAAACCAGGAGAAGGCGGAGCCGGGCGGGGTCCCTCTGCTGGAGCAGCTGGAGGAGCTGGACCGCGCTGCCGCCTCCTGGGCTGTGATGACCGCTGGGGAGGGGCGGCTGGAGCGGTTCCGCTGGGGGGGCGGGGAGAGGCAGAGCGGGTATCCGGTCTCGCTCGCCGGTCCCCGCAGCGCCGCCGTACCGGAGGAGGTCTGGAGCGGCGGAGGTCTGAGCGGTTCCGCCGGCGCGGAGCAGGAGTGGGCGGAGCGGGCCGACCGGGCCTTCCGCCGGGACAGCCGCCGCTATGACGGCGGCTTTTCTCTGTATTAGGAGGTTGTAGATGAATCTGACACCGATGCGCTATAAGAGCTACACCTGGCCCCACAATCCGCGGGTCTACTCCATCGCGTTTCAGCGGCCGGTGGCGGTGCACAAGACGCCCTTTGGCCGCTACCAGCTCCAGGACCTGGGGATGGGGCACCGGGTCATGGAGGGCGAGGGGGAGTTTGTGGGGACGGGGGCCTATGTGGAATTTCAGCGGCTGGCCAGCGTCTTCTACGAGGACGGGCCCGGCCTGCTGGTCCACCCTCTGTGGCAGGTGGCCAACGCCTATTTTGTCTCGCTCAGGGTGGAGCAGGCGCCCAGGCCGGACTATGTGCGCTACTCCTTTACCTTCTGGGAGGAGTATGGGCTGTACAGCGGACTGGCGGTCCGCACCGGAGGGAGAGGCTCCCAGGCGGGGAGCGGGACGCAGTCCGGCAGTCAGGCGGTGTGTCACCGGGTGGTGCAGGGGGACACCCTGTGGGCGCTGGCCAGCCAGTACGGCGTGACGCTGGCGGAGCTGATCGCCCTCAATCCCCAGATCAAAAATCCCAACCTGATCCAAATCGGAGAGGAGGTACGGGTGCGGTGACAGCCTGTGTGATTGGCGCGGATCAGACGCGCTGGACGCTGCCCAAGCTGCTGGCCTGGCGGCTGGAGTACACCGCCGGGGTGCCCTGTGACAGCTTTTGGGTGCGGTGCGCCTGGGATGTGGACAACACCGCCAGGCCGGAGGACTGGGTGCGCTTTGAGGCTGAGTATGAGGGTGAGCGGGTGTTCACCGGCGTGGTGGATGAGTGTGAGGTGAGCATCACCGCCCAGGGACGGGTGCTGGAGGTGTCCGGACGGGGGATGGCGGCCCTCCTGCTGGACAACGAGGCCCTGGGGCAGGACTACCAGATTGCCACCCAGAAGGATATCGTCCGGGACCACGTGCGGCCCTACGGAATCTCGGTGGCTTCAGGGACCGAGCTCCGGGCGGTTTCTCAGTTTTCTGTCTCCACCGGGAGCAGCGAGTGGTCGGTGGTCTATGAGTTTGCCCGCTACTACGGAGGGGTCGCGCCCAGGTTTGACCGGGAGGGCCGGCTGGTGCTGGCCGGGTGGGACGACAGAACGGAGCGGCTGGTGGACGACAGCGCGCCTCTGATCTCACTGACGCGCCGGGACCGGCGGTACGGAGTGCTGTCTCAGGTGCTGGTGCGGGACCGGTGGAGCGGAATGGTGGAGACGCTGGACAACAAGGAGTTTACTGCCGCCGGAGGTCAGGCCCGGCGGATCATTACCATGCCGGAGCGGAGCACGTACAAGGACATGCGCTACAGCGGGGCGTTTCAGCTGGACAAATCCGCCTCGGAGTGGAAGCGCATGGAGGTGACCGTGGGACAGCCCTTCTGCGTCTGGCCGGGGGAGCTGGTGACGGTCCGTCGCAGCGGACTGGATTGGAACGGCCAGTACCGGGCGGTGGAGGTGACCGTGGGGATGGACATGGGCGGGCGCTGGAGCAGGATGGTGCTGGCGCCCCCTGATTTTACAGTTTGAGGTGAGAAGGATGTGGACATCAGAACGAACTCGAAACCTTCCGGTGCGGGAGGCGGCGGCTGAGGTGGGCACTGTCACCCTGGGGGGCGACCCTGCCGGGGTGAGCCTGGGCGGGGAGCGGCGCTGGATCAATGTGTACGGCCCCGGCGGCTACAGCTGGCGGCCCACCTCCGGGGACAAGGTGATGGTGCTCAAGGCCGGAGCGGAGGGGGAGTCCCCCTGTATCCTGGGCACCACCCAGGAGGCGGAGGACCTGAAGCCCGGCGAGGTCCGGCTGACTGGCGTGGACTGCGACCTCTTCCTGGGACAGGGGCAGGTGGCCATGACCAGCGGAAAGAGCTCCATGTCGCTGGGCAGAGACGGCGTGGAGATGACCGGCGGCGTGTCCGTCAACGGCCAGCGGCTGGAGGACATGGTGCGGGAGCTGGCCCGGGAGGCGGCCCTGGCGGCCGTCAGCCAGCTGCTGGGTTAGAGGAGGAACGCCATGGAGTGGAAGCTTATAGATGGGGACTATGTCCCCGACGGAACAGGGAGCCTCACCGCGCTGACGGGAGGGGAGGAGGTGCTGGCCCGGGTGCTTTACCGCCTCACCGCCCGGCGGGGGGCGTTTCCCTTTCTGCCCGAGCTGGGCAGCCGGCTGTATCAGCTGGGCCGGGAAAAGCCCTCCGCCCGCCAGGCGCTGGCCGCGCAGTATGTGACCGAGGCCCTGCGGGAGGAGGCGGATCTGGCTGTACAGCTGGTGGAGCTGACTCAGGTGGAGGAGCAGGGGGCGCTCACTGTCTGGCTGACCTGGCAGGGGGAGGAATTGACCGTCCAGCTGCCCCTTGCGGCGGCTGGACGGTCAGAAGGAGGGGGAAGGTATGAAGACCATTGACGAAATTTATCAGGAGATGCTGGTCTGCTTTGGGGAGCAGACCGGGCTGGAACCCCGGGAGGGGTGCGACCTGTCCGCCCGGCTGTACGCGCTGGCGGCCCAGGTCTACTCCCTGTATGTGCAGGCGGACTGGGTGGTGCGGCAGGCGTTTCCCCAGACTGCGGAGGGGGAGTATCTGGACGCCCACGCCCAGCTGCGGGGGCTGGAGCGCAAGCCGGCGGTGACTGCGGAGGGGACCGTCCGGTTTGCGGCGGGAGAGGTCTCGGACGCCCCCAGGGAGATCCCCCGGGGGACGGTCTGCATGACGGCGGGGCTTGTCCGGTTTGAGACCACGGAGCCCGCCGCGATCCCGGCGGGACAGCTGACGGCAGATGTGTCCGTCCAGGCGCTGGAGCCGGGAAAGCTGGGCAATGTGTCCGCCAGAGCCATTGTGTCCATGGCGGTGGCGCCCATCGGCGTTTCCGCCTGCACCAATCCGGAGCCCTGCGCCGGAGGGGCGGACGGCGAGACCGATGAGGAGCTGCGCGTCCGGGTGCTGGAGACCTTCAAGCGCCTGCCCAACGGCGCCAACAGCGCCTTCTACCAGCAGGGGGCGCTGTCCTTCGACCAGGTGGCGGCTGCGGCGGTGATCCCCCGGCCCAGGGGAGTAGGGTCGGTGGATATCGTCCCCGCCACCCTGGCCGGACTGCCCGGTCAGGAGCTGCTGAAGGAGCTGACGGATTACTTTGAGGCGCGGCGGGAGATCGCCGTGGACCTGCAGGTACGGGCTCCGGAGACGGTGACGGTGAATATCGCCGTGGCAGTGGAGGCGGAAGAGGGCCGAAACAGCGCGGAGGTGCTGGGCCGGGTGGAGGAGGCCGTCCGGGGCTGGTTTAACGGCAGGCTGCTGGGCCAGCGCATCCTCCGGGCCAGACTGGGGGAGATTATCTACCACTGTGAAGGTGTGGCCAACTATTCCATCACCACTCCGGCGGCGGATGTGGCAGTCAGGGAGGACCAGCTGCCCCTGCTGGGCACGCTGCGGGTGGAGGCGAAGGTATGAAGCACGCCCAATGCATGCGGGACCTGCTGCGTCCCCTGGGAATCTACAGACTGGATGCGCCCTTCAACGGCGGAGAGCTGGATGTACAGGGCGAAGAGCTGGACAAGGTGATGGCCTGGTTGGAGGAGGTCCAGCGAGAGAACTCTCTGACCACGGCGGAGGACTGGGGGCTGGAGAACATCGCCCGGCTGTTTGTCCGCCGTCCGGTGGCGGACCAGCCCAGAAAGCTGGCCGCCGCCCTGGCCGCCCTGCTGCGCATTGGCGGGGACAGCTTTACTCTGGAGGCCATCAACGACACCATCACCGGCTGCGGCGTCCCCGCGGTGGTGAAGGAGCGGGGGAAGGGAGAGGTGTCCGTCTCCTTCCCCGGTGTGGCCGGGGAGCCGGCCAACTTTGAGGAGCTGAAAAAGATCATTGAGGATATCCTGCCCACCCACCTGGGGATCGAGTATGACTTCTGGTACCTGACATGGGAGGAGCTGGAGGCCAACTTCCACAGCTGGCAGGAGATCGAGGACCTGGAGCTGTCCTGGACCAGGCTGGAGACCTTTGTGGAGTATCTGTAGCATCACCCGAAGCAGATCCGGACCGCCCAGGCGGCGGCGAGAAAGCCGGTGAGGTCGGCGCACAGAGCGGCGGGGACGGCGTAGCGGGTTTTGGTGATGCCCACCGCACCGAAGTAGACGGCGATGGTGTAGAAAGTGGTCTCGGTGGAGCCCAGCATGACGGCGGCGGTGCGGCCCAGGGTGGAGTCGGGGCCGTAGGTGGAGATGAGCTCCGCCCCTACCCCTAAAGCGGCGGAGCCGCTGATGGGCCGCACCAGCATCAGGGGCAGCAGCTCCGAGGGCAGGCCCAGCCGGTCCAGGAGGGGGGCCAGGGCCTGAGCCAGCAGCTCCAGCGCGCCCGAGGCCCGGAGCATATACACCGCCGTCATCAGCCCGATGAGAGCGGGGACGATGCGCAGCAAAGTGTCCAGCCCCGAGCCCGCCCCCTGGACCAGGGCGGAGTAGACGTCGACCCGGCGGCCGGCGGCGTAGACGGCGATGGCCCCGATGGTCAGGGGGACCAGCATGGTGAACAAGAGATCCATGGTTAATCCCTCCAGATTTTGGAAAACAGCTTGCAGGCGGCGATTCCAACCCCCACGGACAGAGCGGAGGCCAGCCAGACGGCGGGGAGGATGTCGAAGGGGGTCTGACAGCCCTCCGCCGCCCGGACGGAGGCCACCGTGGTGGGGATGAGCTGGATGGAGGCGGTGTTGCATACTACCAGCATGCACAGGCTGTCAGAGGCCGTGCCGGGGCTGGACCGGGCCAGACGGCGTGCGGCCTCCAGGCCCAGAGGGGTGGCGGCGCTGCCCAGCCCCAGCAGGTTGGCGGACACGTTGGCGGAGATGCTGTCCATGGCCTCCCGGTCCCGGGCCGCCTGGGGAAACAGCTGGCGCAGGATGGGGGACAGCAGCCGGGACAGCTGATCGGCCAGCCCAGACTGGCGCATCACCTCCATCACGCCGGTCCACAGGCACAGCATCCCCGCGATGGACAGCGCCAGCTGCACCGCCGCCGAGGTGCCCTCCACCGCCGCGGCCGCTACCTCGGGCCCGCGCCCGGTGGCCAATCCGCACAGAATGGAAAGCACCACCATCCCGGTCCAGATTACAGTCATTGTCAAGGCCGATCCCCTCCCTCTTGTCCCATCTATACGGAGGGAACTGGAAAATCATGTCTGCGGGAAAGGTGGAAATTTACAAAAAAATCCAGCCCATACCTTCTTTTCCACAAAAATTCTACATTTTTCACCCTATTTTGCCCGATAGAAACAGTTGACATTGCATTTTTTTGCCGCTACAATAGAAGAGAAAGATGTGCCGGAGCCAGGCCTTGGACTCCGGGTCCGTGTAACGATAACAAAGGAGGCAATTACATGAAATCCACTGGCATTGTCCGAAAGGTGGACGAACTGGGCCGCATCGTACTGCCCATCGAGCTGCGCCGTACTCTGGACATCGAGGAGAAGGATTCCTTGGAGATCTACATGGACGGTCCGTCCATCGTGCTGAAGAAATTTCAGCCAGCCTGCATCTTTTGCGATAACGAGAAGGATATCATTGAGTTCCGAGGGAAAAATATTTGTCCGAGATGCTTTCAGGAGATGAGCGCCTCCTTTCAAAAGTGAATTGAGGATACAGCAGGCCCCCCGGCGTCAGCCGGGGGGCCTGTTTTGTGTGTTTGATGATCAGCCGGTGAGGTTCATGCTGGTGACGACATATCCGAACATGGTGTCCCAAGGCTGGAGGGTGGCCTGGAACCGGGCCAGGACCCGGCCGTCCACCTGGTAAACCAGGGCGCCGGTGAGGGTATAGCCCCCGGCGGAGGGCCGCAGGCTGTCCACCCGGATCTGCGCCAGGTCATCCTCGCCGCAGACCACTACGTAGCAGCGGGAGACGTTGTCGTAATTCAGCCGGTCCCGGAGGGCGGCTGGGGGAGAATCCAGCTGCTTGGCGGTGAGCGACAGGGCGGCGGCGTAGTCCAGCAGGGTCTCCTCGGGGAAGAGCATCTCGCCCTTCTCAATCACACTGCGGCTGTCCAACTGCCCGTAGAGGGACAGCATGTTGTACAGCGCCTCCCAATTCAGGCTGCTGTCTGCGAAGGGGAACTGGTCCGCGTCGTGGTTCAGCATGGCCAGCACCAGAGCGTGGAAGGCGGGAGCCATGGACTCCGCCGCGTCCGTTTGGGCGGGAACGTCGCCGGGGAGGTAGTCTTGCGCCGGTCCGGCAGGCGGGGCCTCCGAAGAGACGGCCGGGCCGGTGCTGTTCACCGGTAACACGAGCATCGAGGTGATAAGAGCGGCCGCCAGCAGTTTTTTGTACATAGTGGGAGACCTCCTTTCCTGTTTGTGACCTTATTATAGCATGGACCGTCTGTTACCTTCTTATCGAACCCATTACGGCCTGGTGAAAAAAGGGTTACAAATTGGTTTCGCTTTAATCTATGCGGCGGGAAAGAGGGACATGCCTGGTTTTCTTTGGTTGACCGGAGGAGAAGTTTGGATTACAATAGGAGCATACCATACAAAGGATGTTTGATCTATGCTGAATCAGCAACAGGAGCTTCAATTCTGCAAGGCCCGCCGGGAGGCCATCGCCCGGGATTTTGCCCGGCTGAACCCGGAACAGCAGAAGGCGGTGCTGGCCACCGAGGGACCGCTCCTCCTTCTGGCGGGGGCGGGGAGCGGCAAGACTACCGTGCTCATCCACCGGGTCGCCAACCTGATGCGGTACGGTCGGGGGTCGGACTGCGGCGAGGCGCCGGAATCGGTCACCGAGGACGACCTGGCCTTTCTGGAGACGTACGCCCGGACAGGGGAGGGGGACAAGGCCCGTCAGGAGCGGCTGTGCCGTCTGGAACCCGCCGCCCCCTGGTCCATCCTGGCCATTACCTTCACCAACAAGGCCGCCGGGGAGCTGAAGGACCGGCTGGCCGCCCTGCTGGGCCCCTCCGCCAACGATATCTGGGCCAGTACCTTCCACTCCGCCTGTGTGCGCATCCTCCGCCGGGACATCGACAAGCTGGGCTTTGCCTCCTCCTTCACCATCTACGACACCGATGATTCCCTGCGGGTCATCAAGGACATCCTCAAGCAGCTGAACCTGGATGAAAAGCAGTTCGCCCCCCGGTCAATGCTGGGGTACATCTCCCGGGCCAAGGACGCCATGAAGCTGGCTCCGGACTACCTGGACGAGTGTGAAAAGTCCGGGGACTTCCGGCTGGCCAAGATCGCCAGCGTGTACATGGAGTACCAGCGGCGCCTGTGGGAGGCCAACGCCCTGGACTTTGACGACATCATCCTCCACACCGTCCGCCTGCTCATGGGCTTTGAGGAGGTGCGGGAATATTATCAGCGGAAATTCCGCTATGTGCTCATCGACGAGTATCAGGATACCAACAACCTCCAGTACCTGCTGGCCTCCACCCTGGCGGGGGGGTATGAGAACTTCTGCGTGGTGGGGGACGACGACCAGTCCATCTACCGCTTCCGAGGGGCCACCATCGAAAACATCCTCTCCTTTGAAAAGCAGTACAAGGGCTGCCGCACCATCCGCCTGGAGGAGAACTACCGCTCCACCGGCCACATCCTGGACGCGGCCAACGCGGTCATCCGCAACAACCAGGGCCGTAAGGGAAAGGAGCTGTGGACCAGGGCGGGGGCGGGGGACATGCTCCAGCTGTACACCGCCATGAACGAGAACGATGAGGCCCAGTATGTGGCGACCAAGGTCCTGGAACATTACGGCCAGGGGCGGCGCTGGAAGGACCATGCCGTCCTCTACCGGATGAACGTCCAGTCCAACCAGATCGAGCAGGCCTTCAAGCGCAGCGGGGTTCCCTACCGGATCATCGGGGGCACCCGGTTCTTCGACCGGGCGGAGGTGAAGGACGTGCTGGCCTATCTGGCCGTTCTGGACAACCCGGAGGACGACCTGCGCCTGACCCGCATCATCAACAATCCCCCACGGGGCATCGGCGCCCGGACGGTGGAGCTGGCCCAGGACATCGCCCGGCGGGAGGAGAGCTCGGTCTATGCCGTCATCGACAACGCGGACATGTATCCCGAGCTGCGGAAGGCGGCCCCCAGGCTGTCCGACTTTACCGGACTGATCCAGGGGCTGTACCAGCTGCTGGCGGAAAACCAGCTGTCCCTGCCGGACTTTTACGAGGAGCTGCTGGCCCGCACCGGCTACGCCGTGATGCTGGAGAGCAAAAACACAGTGGAGGACCAGGGCCGCCTGGAGAACGTGCGGGAGCTGCTCACCTCCATCAACAGCTATTTGGAGAACCGGGCCGATCCAGAGGAGTCCCTGCTGGATGCGCTCCACGGCTTTCTGGACGAGATTGCCCTGTACACCGACATCGACAGCCACGACCCCAACCAGGACTGTGTGGTGATGATGACCATGCACGCCGCCAAGGGACTGGAGTTTCCGGTGGTCTTTGTGGTGGGGGCGGAGGAGGGCATCTTCCCCGGCAGCCGGGCCATCGGTGAGACGGAGGAGATGGAGGAGGAACGCCGCCTGTGCTACGTGGCCATGACCCGGGCCAAGGAGCAGCTGCACCTCACCTGCGCCAACCAGCGGATGCTCTTCGGCCGCACCAGCGCCAACCGGCCCTCCCGGTTTGTGGGAGAGATCCCGGCGGAGCACCTGGAGCAGTCGGGCAAGACCTTTCTGTCCGATGCCGCAGAGGGATGGGGAGGTATGCCCAGCCGGGCCTCGGGCTACGGCGGCTACGGGGGGCTCCAGAGCGGGCGGGGGTCTTACGGCCAGCGGCCCGTCTACGGCGCGGGCCGGAGCCCGGCCGCGCGGCCTGCCGTCTCCTCCGGCGCGGCCCCGGCGGGGGGCGGCGGAGGGCCCGCCATGCAGCTGGCCAAGGGAGACATGGTGGACCACAAGGCATTCGGCCGGGGGATGGTGCTGTCCGTTCAGGCCATGGGGGGCGACGCCCTGGTGGAGATCGCCTTCGACAACGTGGGCACCAAGCGGCTGATGCTGAAGTCCGCCTCCGCCCATATGACAAAAGTTTGAAAAATCTTCCGGGAGACGGGAACTTTTTTCCGTCTCCTGCGTCTATATAGGGCCTGCTTCGTAACCTCAAACTGCTTAGAAGACAAGCAATATGGGATGAAATATGGTAGAATAGGTGCAAGGGAATTGGGAAAAAGCAAGGAAAAAGCGTGCACTTATAGGGGGCGGAGTGGATGTATAAGGACAACAGTCAGCTTCGGATGGAAGATTTCATCTTTCCATATGGGAAACTGGACCCAGAAAACGATTGGGTGAAACTGGCGGCGCTGGTTCCGTGGGAGATAGCGGAGGAACGGTATGCAGCGCGATTCGTGAACAATGGTCACCCGGCCCATCCGGCACGGATGGCATTAGGGGCGCTGCTGATTCAGCGGCGGCTGAAATGCAGCGACCAATGGCTGGTGAAGCACATTGGAGAAAACCCGTATCTGCAATATTTCATCGGCATGAAGGAGTACGGGCCGTGTCCGTTCGGAGCGTCCACGCTGGTAGCGTTCCGGAAACGGTTCAGCGAGGAGGACCTGGCAGCAATTCTGGAGGCGTCTGTCCCAAAAGCGGCGACAGGGAAACAGGATGACTCGGATGACGGGAACGATCCGCCTAACAGCGGGACATTGATTCTGGACGCCACATGCTGCCCCGCGGACATCGCCTATCCTCAGGACATCGATTTACTCAACCAAGTGCGGGAGAAAGCGGAGAAAACGGTGGACGAGCTGTGTAAAGCGGCAGGACAGAAGAAGCCCCGGATGTACCGCAAGCGCGCCCGGAAGGACTATCTCCGTCTGTCCAAAAGCAAGAAGCGCAGTGGGAACGCAATCCGTTCCGCGATACGCAAACAGCTGCAATACATCCGCCGGGATATCAGGTACATAGCTGAATTGGTTCAAAAAGGTGCAAAATTGTCTTCAAAGCAGGCGGACCGCCTGAATATCATGACTACTGTCTACGAGCAGCAGCGCCTCATGTTTGAATCCGGGACCCACAGCATTCCCCGGCGCATCGTCAGTCTGGCCCAGCCCTGGGTCCGGCCCATCGTTCGGGGAAAAGCCCACGCCAATACCGAGTTTGGCTCAAAACTGCATATCAGTCTGGTGGATGGCTATGCCAGGATCGAACGGCTGGACTTCGAGCCCTTCAACGAATCGGAAGACCTCTGGCGGGCGGTGGCTCGGTACCGGGAGCGCTATGGCTGTTACCCGGAACGTATCCTGGCGGACAAAATCTACCGCAGCCGCCAGACACTGGCTTTTTGCAAAGAGCTTGGTATTCGTCTGTCCGGTCCGGCCCTGGGAAAGCCGCCAAAAGCTCCCGGCCTGTCCCGTCAAGCAAAGAAACTGGAGTATCAGGACAACTGCGACCGCAATGCTGTGGAGGGTGTTTTTGGGACGGTCAAGACCGCTTACGGCCTGGACCGCGTCATGGCACGCCTACAGGAAACCGCTGTCTGTGTGATTGGCGTTGCACTGCTGCTCTCAAACCTTTCCTTATCCCTGAGGGCCGCTCTCGCTCTGTTTTGCCTTATGCTTCTGCTGTTTGTTTTGCTGACGTTGCGGAGCAGAGCCTATATAGAAGAATGCGATCCAGACAGGCCAGGTTCAGGAAATCTGAAATAAAACTGTAACCGTCTTGTAATTGATACCCCCGGAAAAGGGGCATATAATGAGAAAGCAAGTACAAGCAGGAGCCTGTCCGGTCCACTGTGGACAGACCGTTGAAATAGGAGGATGCCGCTATGCCAGATGTGAAAGAAATCCAGACCGCCCCCGTGCAGGAGGCGGCCGTCCCGGCAGAGACTGCCCCGTCCGCGCCCTCCAGGCCCCCGGTCAAGAAGCCGGCGGGGAAGGGGCGGCAGAAGATCGTCAAGCGGCTCATCGCCCTGGGCGTGGCCGCAGCCATCTTCGGCGGAGGGGGCTTTGCCCTGTACCGCTTCCTTACCGCCACCGACGACGAGGTGGGGGAGATCTTCCCCGCCACCGCATCCATCGGCACCATCCAGAGCAAGGTGTCCGGACAGGGCACCGCCCGGGCCAAGGAGCAGGCCGCCATCACCCTGACCCAGAGCGGCGTGGTCCAGGAGGTCTACGTCACCGGCGGCCAGACCGTGATGGCCGGCGACCCGCTGTACACCATCTACAGCGAGGCGGCGGAGAAGGCGCTGACCGAGGCCCAGACCGAGATGGATAAGCTGCTGGAGGAGGCCAACAACCTCACGGTCCAGGCCCCCTTCGCCGGCAAGCTGATGGATGTGTCGGAGTTCCAGATGGACCAGGAGGTGAGCAAGGGCACCAAAATCGCCACCCTGGTCAACGACAAAAAGCTGAAGCTGTCCCTCTACTTCAGCTACGCCTACGAGGGGGACGTCCATGTGGGCCAGAGCGTGGACGTGTCTATCCCAGCGGTGATGAAGACCTACACCGGCCGGGTGGAGAAGATCAACAAGGTGAGCTTTGTCTCCCCCGAGGGGGCGGTCCACTTTGAGGTGGTTATCGTCTTTGACAACCCGGGCACCCTCACCGAGAAGATGGACGCCTCCGCCATGCTCACCGATTCCGAGGGCGGGGAGATTTACCCCTACAGGAACGGCCAGACCCAGTTTTACGAGACCCGGGACGTGCTGGCCAAGGCCTCCGGCCCGGTGATCGGCCTGGGCAACCTGCTCAACTACGCCAACGTCTATGAGGGCGAGCCCCTGCTGTACTTAGGCTCCAACACCATCGACGAGCAGATCCGCAACCAGCAGACCAAACTGGACGAGGCCCAGAACGCCATGAACGACTTCAACGCCGTGGCCCCCATCGACGGCACGGTTACTTCCTGCAACCTGGTGGAGGGCCAGGAGGTGAAGAGCGGCGACACGGTGGTCATGATCTCCAACAACGTGACCATGCTGGTCACCATCACCGTGGACGACCGGAACATCGCGTTCATCAAGCCGGGCAGCTTTGTGGACCTGTCGGACTGGAACGGCAACGTATTCCAGGGCCAGGTCACCTCCATTGACATGGCCGGGGCGGAGAGCGGCCAGGGCATGACCAACTACCCGGTTACCCTGGAGGTGGACAACTTCGGCGGCGCGCTGATGGACGGCGCCTACCTGCAATACTCCTTCGTCACCAGCGAATCGGAGGCCTGCGTGATGGTGCCCACCGCCTGCGTGCAGTACTTCAGCGATACCGAGGGCAACCGGTGTTCGGTGGTCTTTGTCCAGATGGATCAGCCCCCCGAGGAACTGCCCGAGCTGGAGTATCCCACCTTTGAACCCGGCCAGAAGCGCACCTTCCCCAGTCAGGAGGAGGGCTACTACCCCGTGGTGGTGGAGACCGGCATTGCCGACACCCAGAACGTGGAGATCATCTCCGGCGTCAACGAGGGGGACACGGTGTTCTACAACTACACCGTCACCGATTACTCCGGTTGGTGAGGTGCGCCATGCTGATCGACATTCGAGACCTCTATAAGATATACAACGAGGGCAAGGAGAGCGAGGTAAGAGCTCTGGACGGCGTCTCCCTGCAGATCGACAAGGGGGAGTTCGTGGCCATCGTGGGCCAGTCGGGCTCGGGCAAGTCCACCATGATGAACGTGCTGGGCTGCCTGGACATCCCCACCTACGGGGAGTACTTCCTGGACGGCAACGACATCAACACCCTCACCGACAAGCAGCTGGCCCGCATCCGCAACCGGGAGATCGGCTTCATCTTCCAGGGCTACAACCTGATTCAGGAGCTGGACGCCCTGGAGAACGTGACCCTGCCCCTGATCTACCGGGGGGTGTCCGTTTTCGACCGGGAGGACATGGCCATGGAGGCCCTGGCCAAGGTGGGTATGGACGACCGGGCCCACCACCGGCCCTCGGAGATGTCCGGCGGCCAGCAGCAGCGGGTGGCCATCGCCCGGGCCATCGCCACCAGTCCCCCTATCATCATGGCTGACGAGCCCACCGGCGCCCTGGACTCCCGGACAGGCCGGCATGTGCTGGAAATTCTCCGGGAGCTGTACCGGGGCGGGACGACCATCCTGCTGATCACCCACGACGACGGCATCGCCGCCACCGCCAAGCGGGTGGTACGGCTGTCCGACGGGAAGATCATCTCAGACAAACCCCAGGAGGTGGATTGGGAATGAACCTTTGGCAAGCCTTTAAAATGGCCTTCAAGTCCATCGCCATGAAGAAGACCCGGTCCTTCCTCACCATGCTGGGCATCATCATCGGCGTGGCGTCGGTGGTCATCATGGTGTCTGTCATGCAGGGCCAGGCCAAGAAGAACATGGAGTATTTTGAGAAGATGGGCGACAACAAGATCACTCTGTACGCCTACTCCTACTACGATGTGGACAACGAGACGGGTCAGAAAATTTTTGACTACTGCCTGTCCCTCAGCGACCTGATTCTGGGCATTACCCCGAATGCGGAGATCAATGACAAGGGGACGGTGCAGTACGGCTCCAAGGTGCTCCCGGTGAACGACTGGGAGGCCCTGGCCACCCCCATGCCCGGAGGGGGCATGATGATGGACGGGGATACCTCCGAGAAAATGCTCCGCTTCAAGCTGGGGTCCGAGAGCTACGGGGTGTGCAACAACTACACCCTGGCCGGCGGGCGGGAGTTTACCTACCTGGAGGTGGAAAAGACCCTGCCGGTGTGCGTGCTGGGCTCCAGCGCCAAGGAGCAGATCTTCGGCTATACCGACCCGGTGGGGGAGACCATCAGCATCAACGGCGACCCCTTCCAGGTGGTGGGCTGGTACAACAGCATGGACCTGCAGTACAGCAACGGGATGGACAGCGCCATCGTAATCCCCTACACCTTTAACCGCAGTATGAACAAGAATAACTCCATGAACCAATATGTCATCAAGGCCAAGGACGGCCCCTCCACCATTGAGGCCACCACCCGGATCGACGCCTTCCTCAACGGCATGTTTCCCAAGAACGCCGACGGCTGGCGGGAGAACGGGGACTACAACGTGGGCAGCGACGACAGCTGGATGCAGGATGCCCAAAAGGCCAACCTGATGCAGTCCCTGGTGATGGGGGCCATCGCCGGCATCTCCCTGCTGGTGGGCGGCATCGGCATTATGAACATCATGCTGGTCACCGTCACCGAGCGCACCCGGGAGATCGGCATCCGCAAGGCCATCGGCGCGGAGCGGTCCAGCATCATCACCCAGTTCCTCATCGAGTCGGCGGTGATCTGCTCCCTGGGCGGGCTCATCGGCATCGGCATCGGCTATGTGGGCACCATGATCGCCGGCAAGCTGATGGAGGACGTGTTTGACGGCATGATCCTCATGCCCGAGCCCACCATCGCCATCGGGGCCTTCCTGTTCTCGGTGGTGCTGGGCATCATCTTCGGCATGTACCCCGCCATCAAGGCCTCCGGCCTGCAGCCGGTGGTGGCCCTGCGGGCGGACTGAAAGGAGAGATCGGTTATGAGAATATTCAAACGGCTGGAGGCGGCCGTCCTCGCCGCAGCGCTGGCCCTGTCCCTGGTGGTCCTGCCGGCGTCCGCGGCCCCTGGGTCCTTCACCGACGTGAGCGATCCCAATACCGCCCTCAACGCCGACATTCTGCGGCTGATGGGGGTGGTCAGCGGCACCGGTGAAAACCGCTTTAACCCCTCGGGGTCGCTGACCCGGGCCCAATTCTGCACCATGGTGGTCACCTTCCTCCAGCGGGGGGACGAGGCGCCCCGCTACTCCACCCGGACCATCTTCTCCGACGTGAAGAGCGGCCACTGGGCCAGGGCCTACGTCAATCTGGCGGCCAGCATCCCGGTGAGCGAGAGCGACGGGGAGAACAGCAGCTCCATCCCCCTGGTCTCCGGCGTGGGGGACGGCCGTTTCCTCCCCGATGACAACATTACGATGGCGGAGGCGGCTACCATCCTCCTTCGTGCGCTGGGGTACACCAGCAAGGAGGCGGGGGCTGTGTGGCCCCAGGGCTACATGGACCTGGCCGCGTCCACCGGCCTGACGGAGGGCCTGGACCTGCCCGCCGGCACTGCCATCAACCGGGCCCAGGCGGCCCAGCTGTTTGTCAACGCCCTGTCCTGCAAGACCAAGGAGGGCAAGGCGTACTACGAGACCATCGGGACCCTGTCCAACGGGCAGGAGAAGACCATCGTCCTGTCGGTCAACGTGGAGACGGACGACGGCAGCACCATCGGCGCCATCCGCACCACCGGCCAGAGCAAGGACTCCGAGGCCTACCTCCCTGCCCACGGCGACGGCAATGTGGCCGCCCTTCAGGGCAAGCGGGGCTATCTGGTGCTCAATGACAAGCAGGAGGTGGTGGCCTTTGTGCCCGACAAGAGCACCGTCACCACCATTGTCCTCAACGGCAGCGCCCAGGCCAATTCGGTGAAGGCCAGCAGCGGCCAGCAGTATACCATCTCCTCCGGGACTACGGTGTATACCTCCGCCTCGGACGCTGGAAAGGACTGGCTGGAGGCGTATGCCTCCCTCACCTCGGGTACCCAGCTCACCATGTACTCGGAGAAGGGCAAGATCGTGGCCGTCTACGCCACCGGCGGGGCCAACACCATCGACTCCGACGCCGTGGTGGTCATGGGTACCGCCACCGCCGCCACCTTCCACCACCTCACCGGCGGCGTGACCAACTTCAGTGTCATCAAGGACCGCCAGCCCATCCGCCTGAACCAGATCAAGCCCTACGACGTGGTCACCTACGACCCCGTCAGCAACACCTTAGTGGTGTCCGACCTGCGGATGACCGCTGTCTACTCCGACCCCAAGCCCAACCCCAAGACCCCCCAGACCATCAACGTGGTGGGCAAGGAGATGGAGGTGCTGGAGAGCGCCTGGGACACCATCGGTGACCTGAAGCCCGGCGACAGCGTGTCCCTCCTCCTCACCGCCGACGGCGTAGTGGCCGGCATCGTCCCCGCCAGCGCCCAGGTCCGCTCCACCGCCATCGGCACGGCCACGGAGGGCGGCGTGTCCATCTTCCTCCCCGGCGGCGGCACTCTGGACCTGTCCGGCAAGGTGACCAACGCCTCCAGTGTGACGGCGGACGAGCCGGTGGTGATCTCCTCGGTGAAGGACGGCTTCTCGGTGAGCAAGCTGCCCGTCAACCGGGCCCCCGGCGCCTTCGACGTGGCCGGACTGAAGCTGGGCGCCCTCACCGTCTCCCCCAGCGTCCGGATCTATGAGCAGCTGAAGAACAGCCCCCTGCAGTCCGTGGACCGGGGCAGCCTGACCATGGAGTCCATCCCCGCGGATAAGGTCAGCTACCACGCAAACAGCTCCGGCGTTGTGGACTACATTGTGCTGGAGGATGTCACCGGTGTGGCCTACATCTACGGCATGATGGTGGGCGGCTATGAGGAAATAGATGGAAAAGAGCGGTATGTCTGGTATCTGCGCAGCGGCAGCCAGGACATCCAGTTCAGCTCCGCCACCACCTACCGCGGCCAAAGCGGCGATATGGTCGGGGTGGTCCTGGGCACGAACCGGGACGACAGCAGCACCATTCGGGAGATCGTCAAGCTCCAGGAGATCCGGCAGGTGAAGGTCTCCGACTTCTTCGAGAGCCAGGGTGAGTACTACGTCCGGGTGGGCGCCCACACCTACCAGATTGCGGACAACGTGGAGTGCTACTACAACCGCACCGGCAACAAGGTGTCCAAGGACAACTGGCTGACCGGCGGCACCGGCACGGAGCGGTTCAACTCCATCAAGACCTACTCCGAGACCTTCTCCATTTACGTGGACCAGGTGGGCCAGCAGGTGCGTATCGTTGTGGCCAACTGATCCCAAGCATAGAGACAGCCCCCGGCGAAAGCCGGGGGCTGTTTTGTGTTATAAGGGCTGCTCCGCCGCCAGGTCGATGAACCGCCGGACCAGCTCCAGCTGGCCCGCGTTTAAGGTGCGCAGCTTCTCCGCCACCGACCGCCAGTCCTCCTCGGGCCAGAGACTGGCGCCCACCAGAAATTCGTCCGGCGTGGTTTCCAGAGCCAGGGCCAGCTTCATGATGACCTCGGTGGAGGGGATGGAGATTGCGCGTTCAATGCTGGAAAGGTATTTGTATCCGATATCGGCCCGTTCCTCCACTTGAAACTGCTTTAAGCCAAGCTGCTTTCGTCTGCGGGCAATGCGCTTACCAATCTCCTTATAATCCAATTCCATGCTGAGCCCTCCTATGATTTTAATCATATGGAGGTTTTTATGCCGATAAACCAGCAATTAGCCGAAATTCGGCTTGACATATTCTGAAATCGATTTTATAATCGGATTGCATATATAAAGTCGAATGCGAGGGATTGCTATGTACGAAAAAATGTACCACCTCCTGTTCCGTGCCGTTACGGACGCCATGGACTTGCTGGAGGAGCAAAAGTACCAGGAGGCGCTGTCGCTGCTGGAGCGGGCCAGCCGGGACGCGGAAGAGGTTTACATGTCCGAATGAAAAGCAGGGACCGTTATGGTCCCTGCTTTTGCGTTCCAATATAAAACCGCCAGAGGAAATCCACAGCCTCCTCCGCATAGTCAATGCCAATGCGTTTGCCGGTGCGCACCGCCTCGGGGGCGGGAGGCTGTCCCTCGCAGACGTACAGTCCGCCCTCCGGGGCGGTGAGATCCAGGCCGTTCTGGGTCCGGGTGAGGGCCAGCCCCCTGCACAGCTTGCCTGGGCCGTTGAGAAAATTCTTTCTCTGGTAGGCATTCAGCTCATTTTCCTTGCAATGGAAGCGGTTCTTTGCTATAATATCTCCGTTTTCGACCGGGACCGCCCCCCGGATCAGCACGGCGGCCGGTTCCCCCTCCGCCTCGGTGACAAAGTTGAGGCAGTGGTACATCCCGTAGATCAGGTAGATGTAGGCCGTCCCCGGCGGGGCGAACAGGGTCTCGGTCCGAGAGGTGCGTTTATAGCCGTAGGCGTGGCAGGCCTTGTCCGCCCGGCCGATGTAGGCCTCCGTCTCAGTGATACGGCAGCGCAGGGCGGTTCCGTCCTCCAGCACCCGGACAATGTCCCGGCCCAGCAGGTCCCGGGCCACGGCGAGCGTGTCCCGGCTGTAAAAATCTCGTGTGAGGATGTCCATGCTGTTCCCTCCTTTTCTCCTATCATAGCATAGTCCAAATCTCTTTTGCAATTGGAGTTGATACAAATGTCCCCCAAAACGATGCGTCTGCTTGCCAAGCCCATGCTCTTTGCCGCCGCCCTCATCTGGGGCACCTCCTTCTTCATCATGAAAAACGCCCTGGATGTGATTCCGGTGTTTTACCTGCTGGCCATCCGGTTTACCGCCGGGGCGCTGCTGCTGGCCCTGGCGGCCTGGAAGAGGTGGAAGGAGTTTTCCTTGGACTACCTGTGGCGGGGGGCCATTATCGGCGGCTTTCTGTTTCTGGCCTACTCAGTGCAGACCTTCGGCCTGGCTCTGACCACCCCCTCCAAAAACGCGTTTTTGACGGCGGTGTACTGCGTGCTGGTGCCCTTCCTCACATGGGCGGTGGTGAAGATCAAACCCGACCGGTATAACATCATCGCCGCTGTGCTTTGCGTGGCGGGGGTGGGACTGGTGTCCCTCACCGAGGACCTGGCTATCACCACCGGCGACCTGCTTACCTTGGTATGCGCCATTTTCTACGCCAGCCATATCGTGGCGGTGGCCAAGGTGTCCCCCGGAACGGACATCACCCTGCTCACCGTGTTCCAGTTTGCCTTCGCCGCCCTGTACGCTTGGATCGGCGGAGCCTGTACCGAGACCTTCCCCGCCGCCCAGCTGGCCAGCCCGGCCATGCTGCTGCCCATGCTCTACCTGTGCGTGATGGCCACCACCGTGGCCCTGCTGTTCCAGAACGTGGGCATGGTCTGGTCCGACCCCGCCTCCGCCGCGGTGATTTTGTCCCTGGAGTCGGTGTTCGGAGTGCTGTCCTCGGTGATCTTCTACGGCGACCCGGTCACCGCCCGGCTGCTGGCCGGCTTTGCCCTGATCTTTGTGGCGGTGGTGTGCTCCGAGACGAAATTTTCCTTCCTGCGGAAGAAGCAATGAATGGAGGCCGATCCTGTGCCCGATAAGACCATGAAGCTGCTGGCCAAGCCCATGCTGTTTGCGGCGGCCTTTTTCTGGGGGGCCTCCTTCATGCTGATGAAAGGGGCGCTGGACAGCGTGCCCACCGGCTATCTGATCGCCATCCGGTTTACGGTGGGCGCCATCCTGCTGGCCCTGTTCAGCTGGCGGCACTGGAAGAACGTTTCCCTGGATTACCTGTGGCGGGGCGGCTTTGCCGGCCTGCTGCTCTTTGGCGTCTACTGGGCCCAGACGGTGGGCCTGGAGACCACCACCCCCTCCAACAACGCCTTTCTGTCGGCGGTATACTGTGTGATTGTGCCGTTTCTGGCCTGGGCGCTGTTCCGGGAGCGGCCCGACCGGTACAACGTGGCCGCCGCCCTGCTGTGTCTGGCGGGAGTGGGCTTCGTCTCCCTCACCGAGGAGCTGACCATCTCCGCAGGGGACGGCTTTACCCTGGTGGGGGCAGTGTTCTGCGCCGCTAATATCATCGCCGTGGCCCGGCTGGGCCGGGGGAAGGACGTGATACTGTTCACGGTGGTCCAGCTGGCCGCAGTGGCCCTGTGCGCCTGGGTGCTGGCCCTGACCACCGAGACCTTTGACTTCACGAGCCTGGCCCGGCCCGAGGTGCTGGGCCCCATACTGTACCTGTGCGTCATGGCGACCCCCATCTGTCTGGCGCTGATGAACGTGGGGCTGGTCTGGTCGGAGCCGGCTCCAGCGGCAGTCATCCTGTCGCTGGAGGCGGTGTTCGGCGTGATCCTGGCCGTCATCTTCTACGGCGACCCCCTCACCCTCCGCCTGATCACCGGGTTTGGATTGATCTTTGTGGGCGTGCTGTGCTCGGAGACAAAATTTTCCTTTTTACGGAAGAAGACATAAGTACCCCCCGCCAGGAGGCGGGGTTTTATTTTTAATAAACTTTATGAAAAATAAAATTAAAGATTGACTTTATTAAAATTAAAGTATATACTAAGAATCACAGAAGGGAGGAAAAATTAAAGTATATACTAAGAATCACAGAAGGGAGGACCGCATATGGCAATTGAACTTCTGCCCGAGTGGATGGCCGGGCTGGAGGAGGAGGAGGTGGCTTTCATCAGAAAGTTCATCCTGGCGTCCGGGTCGCTGAAGGAGGTGGCCGGGCAGTACGGCGTGACCTACCCCACCGTGCGTCTGCGGCTGGACCGGCTCATCCAGAAAATCAAGCTGACGGAGAACACCGCCGCCGACCCCTACATCGCCACCATCAAGCGGCTGGCGATGAACGAAAAGCTGGACCTGGATACCGCCAAGGTCCTGATCACCGAGTATAAGAAGACGCGCAAGGAAAAGGAGGAATTGTAATGGATATGATGTTTGGAATGGGATTGGTAATGATACCAGTTGTGCTGTTCATGTTTATGCTCCCCATCGCTCTGCTGGTGGCCCTCCAGGTGTGGCTGTGCAGAAAGGGGAAGTGGCTGGGACTCATCCTGCCGGGCATCTCCCTGGCGCTGTCGCTGGTGATGGCGTTCAGTATGGCCGCGTTCAGCACCTTAACCGTTGGAGGCAATACTATGGTAAGCGGCGGGGCGGTTCAGGTTCCGGCCCAGGAGGAGGACTATGTTGAGTCCCCAGCCCAGGAGGGCGTGCCTGGGGGAGAACGGGAGAAAACAGAGTTCCACCCCGAAGGACTGATTACCGCAGGGGTACTCTTTCTGGTCATGAACATCCCCACGGTGGTTTTCGGCGGCATCTGGCTGCATTACAAGGGCCGCAGAGACACCCTGGAGGACCTGAAAAAGATGCGGATCGAGGACCTGGAGTAAAAAACTGCCGCCCCACTTGGGGCAGCTCCCGTAAGGAAGCTAATACCCGCTGAAAAACGCTTGTTTTTCAGCGGGTATTGTTTTATAATTGTTCAGACGGCAAAGGGAGGTTATTCCATATGGATTTTTTTAAGCATAGGCGGCGTCAGAAAACCGGCGTTCGTCCCCGCCAAATTATCTTTGAGAAAGAGAATCCTGAAAATACATACATCACCTGGGAAGACAAGATGAAGCCGCGCATTGATCTGGACGACGGTATTACCCGGGAGGAGTATCAGTCCCTGGCTTCCCGCTGGGATGAGATGATATCCCTGGCTGAGGAGATTATCTGGCGGAACTATCTGGACCCCAACAGTGATGACCTCATGTCCGAGGTAGACTCTTTCCCCGATATCCGATTCCTCACCGGGAATTACTACGTGGGGGATGTGTCCTATGGCTATATCTATCGGGATAAAAAGCATCGGGCCTACCACATCAAGGAGGGCCGGCTGCGCCATAAGCACCACAACGGAAAGGAATGGATATCGGAATGGCTCCCTCTGGACAGCCCGGAGATCACCCGGTATTACCAGATCCTTCTCTCACTCCACCTCACCGGCGATGAGGGCGGGAAGGAAGATGACTATATGGGCCTGGATCTGGAGGCGGAATTTTTAAAACTGGACGATCCCATAGAATTTGGGATACTCTCCCATGACGTAATTTAATTTGTCAGCCATATTTTATCATTCTCTTCCACGACACTTTCCCCGAAAGTGTCATAGTGGGTTATACAGTATGAAAAGGACAAGGCGAACCGTTTGTGGCTCACCTTGTCCTTAACTTCTTTATGAAGACTTACCCTTGGGGGCGGCAGTTTTTTTACCGGTTCAGGGTGATATAGTCGGCGGACACATAGCCAATGGCGGCCTGGCCCTCGGTGTTGCGGAACAGGATCTGGTACCAGCCGGGCTGCTGGCCCAGGATGACGATCTGGGAGCCGTTGCGCAGGCCGCCCACGGCGTTGTAGGTGGTGTCCGGGCCGGAGCGGATATTCAGGCCATACTCCGCGCCGGTGACTGTGCCGGTGTGCTGGGCCTGCTGGCAGGTGACCAAACAGGAGGCGGAGGCCCCGTTCCAGCTGGCGGTGATGGTGACCGCGGCGTCCCCGTTTCCGGCGTACAGGTTGGTGACCATGCCGGTGGAGGAGACGACGGCGGTATCCGGACTGCTGCTGGTCCAGGTGATGGCGGCGCCCTCCGCCACAGGCAGGATCACCGCGTTCAGGGTGACGCTGCTGCCCGAGGCCAGGGTGACCTGGCTCTGGTCCAGGGCGATGGCGTAGTTCCCAGGCTGCTCCGGGGTGGCGGGGTCAGTGGGCGTGTCCGGATTGGTGGGGGTGGTGGGCTGCGCCGGGATGGGGGTGTGTTCCAGCACGCGGGAGAGGAGAGAGGCCATCTGAGCCCGAGTCAGGGTGCCTCTGGGGTCCAGGTTTCCGGCGCTGCCCGAGGCCAGCCCCTGGGACACCAGAGTGGCCGCCGCAGTCTGGGCGTACTCAGAGATGTTCTGCTTGTCTGCGAACTGGTCCAGTACGGACAGCTCCCCGTCCGGGCAGGCTTTGCCGATGATGGGCAGATAGCGGTACAGCAGGGAGAAGGCCTGCTCCCGGGTGATGGGGTCCCGGGGAGAGAATCTACCCTCTCCGGTGCCCGAGGCCAGCCCCCTGGACTGGGCCCAGGAGATGGCGGTGTAGTAGTAGTCCGTCTCCGCCACGTCGGTGAAGGTGCTGGCGGCGGTCACGGCGGGCTTCCCGGCGGCGTTATACAGCATGAGCATGAAGTCGCCCCGGATCATGGAGTTGTCCGGCCCGAAGAGGGTGGAGCTGATACCGCTGCATACGCCGTGTTCGTAGCAGTATTCCACCGCGTCGTAGGCCCAGTGGCCGGGCTGGACGTCGTTGTGGACATAGACAGAGGCCACCTGTACCGTCTGGCTCATGCCGCCGGCGGAGAAGGTGATGGAGCCGCCGCTGCTCAGGTCCTCCCCGGCGGTGAACAGGCCGGTTTCATCCACCGTGCCCACGTTCCCCGTCACGCTGACGGCGACCGGGGCGAAGTTCCGCAGGGCGGTGCGGCCCCAGTAGGAGCCGGAGGCGGACAGCTGGACCTGCTGGCCCGGCTTGACCGACAGGCTGGTGAGGGCGGCGGAGCTGCCCGATTGGGTGATCTTGAATTCGGTGAGCTGGTCCACCACGTGGATCTGACCAAAGCCCTCCAGCGTTCCAGCGGTGAGGCGGAGGTTATCGGTGCCCGTCCTCCATCCGGCGGTGTAGACGCCATCCTCAATGGCGCCCAGCTGGTCCATTGAGGTGTAGGTCAGGCCGCCCAGGTTGGCGGAGACGGGGTTCAGCAGCTCGTCCATCGCCGCCGCCTGGGGCAGGGTGAGGGAGGAGCCGGTGAGCACCACCTGGCCGTTTTCCTTGGGGGCCAGGCGCTGGGGGAGGCGGCTGCCCTGATTGGGGGTAACCAGCAGCAGGAAGGTAGCGCAGGACCGGAGGCTGCCCTCAGAGGGCTTGTTCAGCACCCCGGGGCCGGCGGCGCCGGGCACCCAGAGGGACAGGGCGGTGGACCCGCCGCCGTCCAGGTTGACCACGGTGGTGCAGCCCTGACTGAGCAGCTCCTCCGCCAGATTCAGCTGGGACAGGCCGATGGAGTAGCCGGACTGCCGGCCGTCCACGGCGTAGAGGACCACGGCGCCGTCGGGCTTGATGCCCATAGCGGTGCGGGGCTGCCGGCCGTCCTTGGCGTAGACCCAGCTGGCGGAATCGGTGATCATGCCGTTCTGGACCATGATGTCCCCCACGCCTCCGGCCCACTGGGCGGCGGACAGGATGGGGTCGGAGCAGGCGGTGGACAGGGTCACTAGATCGCCCAGCTGGAAGGTGTCATAGAGCTCGATCCAGCCGGAGGCGTCCGCCGAGGTGAGGATGTACTCGTTCGGACCGATGGCGATGGGCTGGTCCGACTGGAGCAGCTCCGTGACCTCCAGGGTGAGGACGGAGTTGACGGTGAGGTCCGGGACCTGTTGGGTGTAGAGGTCCGGGACCACCTTCATCCGCACGTACCAGCCGCTGCCGGTGCTGCGGGTGGAGACGGTGGAGAAGTGCTCGTTGAGCAGATAGATGCCGCCGGTGGCGGCCCGGGCCTTGTTGAAGCTGTTGGGGACCACAGTGATGTCGGAGGCGGGGTTGTACAGCGACATGGCCACCTGGGGGACGGAGAGGATGGAGATGCTGCCATTGACAATGGCCATGGCGTTCTCCCCGTCGTTGCTGGACTTGTACACGCCGTCTTCAATGACAAGGCCGATGGGGACGCCGGTGGCCATGGAGAAGAAGTCGGTGTTGATGGCGCCCAGAACGTGCCAGCCCTCGGCCTGGGCGTTGGAGACCGCCTTGTTGATGCTAGCGGCGCCGTAAATGGTGCCCGCACTCTGGCGCAGGATGGGCTGGACCTGGCTGTAGGGGGACAGCTCCATGGAGAAGCTCTCCACCCGGCTGGCGCCGTTGACAGTGACCGTGTTGCGGTAGGTCAGCCCGTCCATGATCTGGGTGGTGGTCTGTAATTTTCGCTCGCCCGCGGTGGCGTAGACGGTGGGGAGCAGCAGAAGAAGGGCCAGGAAAAGGGCCGCCGCGCGGCGGGGAAGGGAGTTGGTATGTCTCATGGGTAGGCTCCTTTGTTGGTATGTGTCAAAACGTACGATTCCCATTATAGCAGAGGGGAAGGGGAGATTCAATGGGAAAAAGCAGGGAAGAAGTCCGGCCGGGGACCGATGTTCACAAAACATTCAGGAATCCCCAGTTGCAAAAAGATTCCGTATGATGTAAAATATACCGATTCTCTCTTGAGGGGGTGGGCGCACTGGAGGAGAAAAACAGCGCGGCGAAGACCGTCAGCCTGGTGATGGCGGTCACGTTCATTGGCAAGGTGCTGGGGCTGTACCGGGACCGGCTGCTGGCCATCCACTACAGCACCGGGGCCGCCGCCAATGCCTTTTTTACCGCCAGCCGCATCCCCCGGGTGTTTTTCGACGCGGTGTTCGCCTCTGCCATTGCCGCCTGCTTCATCCCGGTGTTCAGCGAGTATCTGGAGCAGAAGGGGAAGAAGGAGGCCTTCCGCTTTGCCGGTAGCTTTATTACCGTCATCGCCCTGCTCACCGGGGGCCTCACCCTGGCGGGGATGGCCTTCCCCCAGCCCCTGGTGGCCCTCTTTGCCGACTACTCGGACCCGGCCACCACCGCGCTGGCCGTCTCCCTCACCCGAGTGATGTTCCCCACCGTGCTCTTCTCCGGGGCGGCCTTTTCCCTGGTGGGGGTGCTTCAGGCCCAGGACCACTTTACCGCCCCCGCCCTCATGTCAGCGGTGTCCAATCTGGTGATCATCCTCTATTTCTTTACCCTGGACGCCCGGCTGGGCATCTTCGGCCTGGCCGGGGCCTACCTGCTGGGCTGGCTGCTCCAGGGGGTGATCCAGGTCCCGCCCCTGTACCGGCTGGGCTTCCGGTTCCGCCCCGGACTGGACCTCCGGTCGGAGGGCATGAGGAAGGTCTTTTTCCTGATGGGGCCGGTGATGGTGTCCACCTGGGTGCAGCCCATCAACCAGGCCATCAACGGCCGGTTCGGTTCCCGGCTCTACGATGGGGCGGGGATGTCCGCTCTGGAGTACGCCTCCAACCTGTATCTGGTCATCGCGGGGACCTTCATCCTGTCGGTGACCAACGTGATTTTCCCCAAGCTGTCCCGCCTCACCGCCGGGGGACGGGAGGGGGAGTTTCAGGATACCGTCCGCCAGACCCTGCGGGTGTGCCTGTTTCTGGTGCTGCCCATGTCGGCGGGGCTGATGGCGGTGGCCCGGCCCCTCATCTCCCTGATTTACGGCGGGGGAGAGTTTGACGCCTTCTCCACCGAGATCACCGCCGCCGCTTTGAGCTGGATGGCCCTGGGCATGGTGGGCTACGCCGTGCAGAACATCCTCAGCCGGGCCTACTTCGCCCGGCAGCAGGGGAGGGTGCCCCTCATTGCCGGAGGGGTGTCCATCGCGGCGAACCTGGCGCTGTGCCAGCTGCTCACCGGACGCTTTCAGGTGGCGGGGCTGGCCCTGTCCTCGGCAGCCTCGGCCACGGTGTACGCGCTGCTCCTTCTTCTGCCTCTGCAAAGGGGCGGGGAGAAGATTCTGGACCAGGCCGCCCTGGCGGATCTTGGAAAAATGCTGCTGGCCGCCGCCCTTATGGGGGGGTGCGTGTGGAAGGCGCTGGGGCTGCTCACTTCCAGCCTCCCGGCGGGCAAGCTGGGGGAGCTGATCTGCCTGGGGACCTGCGGGGCGCTGGGCGTGGCGCTGTATTTTGCCCTGGCCCTTCTCCTGCGGGTGGACGAGGCCAGATTGTGTGTCACTCTTGTGAAAAAGACGCTGAAACGAGGTTAAGCCATGGAACGAGCAAAGGATATTTTAAATGGAAGCTGGCTTTGGCGGGCGCTGATGGCCCTGTGCGCCTGGTGCGGCGGGCAGTGGGAGAACAGCACGGTGGTCCAGTGGTTCCTCCACCCCCGAGGGTGGAACCGGGGCGCGTCGGAGAGCAGCGTGTTCTACCGGCTGTGGAGTTGGGTCCGGTGGGCGCTGTGCCGGATCTATGAGGCTCTGCGGCTGGACAAGCTCTTTGCCGGGAGCGTGTTTACCAGAACCTGGTTCTGGTGCATGATGCCGGTGGTCTTGGCCCCCATCTTCCCCACCATGGCGGTGCTGGGCATGGCCGCTGTTGGCTACTGCTCCCTGCTGCTGGGGCTGGTGCGGGACAAAAACCGGCCGCTGGCCTGGGCTCCCATCAACCGCTATGTGATCCTCTACGCCGCTGTCTATTTGGCGGGCACGATGTTTTCCGTCAATCTGGACACCAGCCTGGAACCGGGTCTGCTCAGCGTGGCCTTCATTCTCTTCACCGTGGTGCTGTACAACGCCGTCACCAACCGCAGTCAGCTGGACACCCTGCTCGCCTTTATGGTGACGGCGGCGGCAGCGGTGTCGGTCTACGGCATTTTGCAGTATTTCTTCCGCTGGGGCTACCAGTCCGCCGCCTGGGTGGACAGCGATATGTTTTCCTCCATCAGCTTCCGGGTGGCCTCCACCCTGGGCAACCCCAATATGTTGGGGCAGTACCTGATCCTGATGATCCCCATCGGGGGGGCCAAGCTGCTGTCCGCCAAGGACTGGTTCAGCCGGGTGTTTTACTTCGGCTGCTGCGGGGTAATGTGCGCGTGCATGCTGCTCACCTTCTCCCGGGGGGCCTGGCTGGGCCTGCTCTTCGCCGGAGCGGCCTTCGTGGTCCTGCTCAACCCCCGGCTGATGCTGCTGATCCCGGTGGCCCTGACGGCGCTGTGGTTCGTCCTGCCGGACACCGTTATCAACCGCTTTGCCAGCATCGGCAACCTGTCCGATGCGTCTACCTCCTACCGTGTGTATATCTGGATGGGCACCCTAGCTATGCTGAAAAACTACTGGCTGTGCGGCATCGGCCCCGGGCCGGACGCCTTCAACATGGTCTATCCCGCCTACAGCTACAACGGCATCTCCGCCCCCCACTCCCACAACCTGTTTCTGCAGATCGTGTGCGACGCGGGCATCGCCGCTCTGGCCGTCTTTGTCATCCTGCTGTTTGTCTACTTCCGCATGATGTGCATCGCCATCGGCAAGGAGCACGACTGGTCCAGCCGGGTCCATCAGATCGCCTTTACCTCCGGGGTGTTCGGCTTCATGGTTCAGGCTATGACGGACTACTCCTTTTACAACTACCGGGTGCTCTTCCTCTTCTGGACCTACCTGGCCCTGGGGGCGCTGTGCACCCGGCGGCGGCGGCTCCCCGAAGGGAGGCTGCTGGCTTGATCCGAGTGTTGAACGTGATCAGCGACACCAACATTGGCGGGGCGGGCCGGGTGATCCTCAACTACCTGCGGTATTCCGACCGGGACCGCTTTGAGACCTGGGCGGCCCTGCCCAGAGGGAGCCTGCTCAAGCCGCCTCTGGAGGAGGCGGGGGCCCAGGTGATCGAGGTGGAGGGCATGGCGGACCGCTCCTACCACCGGGAGGACGTGAAGGGTCTCCAGGCGCTGATGGGGGAGCGGAGACCGGACCTGGTCCACACCCACGGCTGCCTGTCCGGGCGGATCGCCGCCAAACGGTGCGGGCTTCCGGCGGTGTACAGCCGCCACTCCGCATTTCCTGTTCCCGCCAAGCTGAAATATCCCCCGGGGCGGTGGGTGAACAAATTCGTCAACGAGCACTACGCCGACCGTATCATAGCCGTCAGCCCCGCCACCCGGGACAACCTGATCGAGGGGGGCATCTCCCCCCGAAAGATCACCGTGGTGATGAACGGCGCGGCCCCCGTCCCCCGGACTGGCCAGGAGGAGCAGGCGGCCCTGAAGCGGGAGCTGTCCATCCCGGAGGGGCACACCGTCTTCGGCATCCTGGCCCGGCTGGAGGACTACAAGGGCCACCTGGATCTGCTGGAGGCCGTCCTCCGGCTGAAGGAGCGGGGGCGGGAGGACTTCACCGTTCTGGCGGCGGGGACCGGTCCCTTCGAGGGGACGCTGGCCCAGGCGGTCCGGCAGGCCGGGGCGGAGGACCGGATGAAGCTGCTGGGCTTCCGCTCCGACGTGCCCGCCCTGCTGAACATCCTGGACGTGCAGCTCAACTGCTCCTACGGCACCGAGGCCACCTCAATGGCTCTGCTGGAGGGGATGAGCCTGGGGCTTCCCACCATCGCCAGCGACTACGGCGGCAACCCCTATGTTGTGGAGGACGGAGGGACCGGCCTGCTCTTCCCCAGCCGGAACGCCGCCGCCCTGGCGGAGGCTATGGAGCGGCTGATGGACCGTCCGGAGGAGCGGAAGGCCCTGGGCGCCCGCGCCCGGACGGTCTATGAGGAGCGGTTTACCGGACAGGTCTTTGCCCGAAATACCGAAAAAATCTACCTGGATATCCTGAAAGGAGCCAAATAATGGAACAAAATACACAAAAATTCCGCCTGAAGCTGAACCTCTTCGACGGCATCGTCCTGGTGCTGGCCGTCGCGGTGGCCGCGTTCCTGCTGTGGAGAGCCATGAAGCCGGCGGTCCAGGTCCCGATGGACCCCTCTGTCACCTCCACCGTCCGGTATACCGTCCGCTTCCAGCGGTGGACTCCGGGCACCAGCGCCCTCATCCAGGCGGGGGACCGGATCGCGGACAACATCAAGAACTATGAGATCGGACAGGTGGTGTCCGCCGAGGCGGAACCCGCCCGGATTCAGGTGCTGGACACCCAGAACCGGCGCTACGTCTGGGCGGAGATGGATGGCTTTGAGGACGTGCTGGTCACGATAGAGGCTCCGTGTACCGTCAGCGACGCGGCCATTACCGTAGGCGGCGGCTATGAGCTTCGGGTAGGCAGTACCGGCTACTTCCGGGGCGAGGGTTATATGGGCAGCGGCCCGATTGTGGCGATCGAGGAGGTGCAGGGATGAAGATCATAGACCGAAACGGACGGCTCTTTGGAGCAATCAGCGTGATTGACGTGCTGGTCATCCTGGTCGTGCTGGTGATGGCCGCCGCGCTGTACTTCAAGGGCCAGCAGGCCCACACCGGCACCGCGGTGACCGAGCAGACCGTCACCTTCCAGATCCGGGCCAGAGGGGTCAACAGCTGGGTGGCCGACGCCATCCTGGTGGGGGATGGCCTGTACGATCAGGACTACTCCAGCGGTGGACGGGCGCTGGGCGAGATCACGGACATCCAGGTGGAGCGCACCCCCGGCATGAAGCTGGCCGAGACCCTGGGGGACGGTACCTCTGGCCTGGTGGAGGCGGAGAACACGGTGGATCTGCTGATCACGGTGCGGGGCTTCGGCCTGGTCACCGGCCGGAGCGTCTCCCTGAACCGGGTGTATGACCTGGGAGTGAACTCCTCCCGGAGCTACTGTACCAAGCGGGCGGATTTTATTGGAACGGTTGCGGAAATTTTTGACTGACCGTCATAGGGGCGCACGCCGTGCGCCCCTATCGCCAGTTAAGGAGGGTAAGCCATGAAGATCCTGATGGCCACCATGGGGCTGGACATCGGCGGGGCGGAGACCCATATCGTGGAGCTGGCCAAGGAGCTGAAGCACCAGGGCCACGACATCCTCATCGTCTCCAACGGCGGCGTCTACGTGGAGGAGGTGGAGGCGGCGGGCATCCGCCACTTTCAGGCCCCCCTCAACCAGCGCAGCGTGACCGCCATGAACCGGGCCCGGCGGGTGCTGCGGGAACTCATCGACCGGGAGCGGCCAGACGTGGTCCACGCCCACGCCCGCATTCCGGCGTTTTTGTGCGGACTGCTGCGGCGCAGGCGGCGCTTTGCCTTTGTCACCTCCTGCCACGGGGTGTACGAGGTGAGCGGGGCATTGAAGCTGCTGTCCAATTGGGGGGAGCACACCCTGGCGGTGTCGGAGGACATCCGGGATTATCTGATGGAGCAGTACAGCCTCCCCGAGGGGCAGATCACCCTGACCATCAACGGCATCGACACGGAAAAATTTTCCCCGGCGGTGTCCGGGGAGGAGGTCCGGAGGGAGCTGGGCCTGGGGAACGCCCCGGTGGTGGGCCATGTCAGCCGCCTGGACCAGGCCGCCTCCCACACCGCCCGGCAGCTCATCGCCCTGGCCCCCCGGCTGTGCGAGCGGGCGCCGGGATTGCGCATCCTGATCATTGGCGGCGGCGGCGTCTATGAGGAGCTGGCCACCCAGGCGGAGCAGGTGAACCGTCAGGCGGGCCGGGAGTGCCTGATCCTCACCGGTCCCCGCACCGATGTCAACCGGCTGGTGGCCGCCTGCGACCTGTTTGTAGGGGTGTCCCGGGCGGCGCTGGAGGCCATGGCCGCGGGGAAGCCGGCGGTGCTGTCCGGGGCCCAGGGCCACACCGGCCTGTTCACTCCGGAGCTGCTGGACAAGGCGGTGGATACCAATTTCTGCTGCCGCACCGACCCGGTGTCCACCCAGGACCAGCTCTTTGACGCGGTCGCCGCCGCCCTGGCCCTGCCGCCGGAGCGGCGGAGGGAGCTGGGCCTCTACGGCCGTCAGGTGGTCCAGGAGCGGTACTCGGTCAGCCGCATGGCGGAGGACTGCCTGTCCGCCTACGAGCGGGTGCGGCGGAAGAAGTATCAGGTGGTGATGAGCGGCTACTACGGCTTCGGCAACGCCGGTGACGATGCCATCCTGGATTCCATCCAGCAGGCGATCCGGGCGGCCAGCGACGACGTGTCGGTCACCGTGCTGTCCAACGACCCGGAGCTGACAAAAAAGCAGTACGGCCTGGATGCCATCCCCCGCTTCCGGGTGCTGCGGGTGTTTCGCGCCCTGCGGCAGGGGGACGTGCTGCTGTCCGGCGGGGGGAGCCTGCTTCAGGACACCACCTCCACCCGGTCGCTGCTGTACTACCTGTCGGTCATCCGCTGCGCCCAGTGGCTGCGCAAGCCGGTGATGCTCTACGCCAACGGCATCGGCCCGGTGCGCAAGCCGGCTAACCGCCGCCGGGTGAAGCAGGTGGTGGAGCGGGCGGCGCTGGTCACCCTCCGGGACCACGCCTCCGCCATGGAGCTGAAGCAGATGGGCATCACCCGCCCCGCCCAGGTCACCGCCGACCCGGTGTTCCACCTGGAGCCCGCCGGGGAGGAGCGGTCCCGGGCGCTGTGTGCCGGGGCCGGACTGCCGGAGGGGGTCCCCTTCACGGCGGTGTCCGTCCGGGACTGGCACAACACGGGGGAGTTCTATGCCCAGCTGGCCGGGCTGTGCGACCACCTGCGCCGGGAGCACGGTCTGGAGGTGCTTTTTCTGCTGATGCAGCCCCAGCGGGACCGGCAGGCCACCGCCCAGGTGCGGGCGCGGATGGAGGAGCCCTCCTATGTGCTGGACGCGTCCACCACCCCTCGGGAGCTGATGGGGGTGCTGGGCCGGGCCCGGCTGTGTCTGGCCATGCGGCTGCACACCCTGATCTTCGCCGCCCGGATGGCGGTGCCCGCTATGGGGCTGGTCTACGACCCCAAGGTGGCCAGCTATCTGGAGGAGCTGGATCTGCCCGCCGCCGGGGATGTGGAAGCCTTCGACGGTCCGGAGGCCATCCGCCGGGCGGACGCCCTGCTGAAGGATTACGACGCCGTTCTGGCCCGCCTGCGGAAGAAGTCCGCCCAGCTCACTCAGGCCGCCGGAGAGAACGAGCGGCTGCTGCTGGAGCTGTTGGAGAGCTCAAAACGATGAAGAAAACACCAATTTTACTTTGTATCTTGGTTCTGCTCCTGTCCCTGCCCTCCTGCGCCCCGGCGCGGGAAGAGGCCCGGCTCACCGTGGTGTGCACCACCTACCCAATCTACCTCTTCGCCTCCTCCATCACCCAGGGGGTGGAGGGCGTGGCGGTGGAGCGGCTGGACACGGGCAGCACCAGCTGCCTCCATGACTACACCCTGTCCATGGCGGACATGAAGCGGTTGGAGCGGGCCAACATCATCGTCATCAACGGCGCGGACCTGGAGGAGTTTCTGGAGGACGCCCTGGCCGCCTCCGATGCGGCGGTCATCGACTGCTCGGAGGGGGTGGAGCTGCTGGAGAGCCTGTCCCACCACCACGACGAGGAGGACCGCAGCCACGACGGCCACGACCACGGCCACTGGGACCCCCACTACTGGATGGACCCGGCCAACGCCCGGATCATGGCGGGCAATGTTCTGGCGGGCCTGCGTGCGGCGGACCCGGATCACACGGAGGAGTACACGGCCAACGCCCGGCGCGCCGACGGGGTGCTGCTCTCCTGTGAGACGTCCCTTCAAAATCTGATGATGGAGTTCCGGCCCCGGATGGGGGAGCGCCCCGGCCTGATCACCTTCCACGACGGGTTCCAGTATTTTGCCCGGGCCTGCGGCGTGCCCCTGCTGGCCGCCATCGAGGAGGAGGCGGGCAGCGAGGCCAGCGCCCATGAGATTGTGGAGATCACAGAGCTGGTGAAGGAGTACAATATCCCGGTGATCTTCACCGAGGTCAACGGCTCCGACGCCACCGCCGCCGCCATCGCCCGGGAGACGGGGTGCCGGGTGGCCCAGCTGACCATGCTCATGGACGGCCCCATGAAGGCCGGCGGCGGGGAGGACGATTTGCTGGACAACTATTTCGCCCTGTATGAGAATGCGGTGACGATGATCAACGGCTTTGCCGGGGAAAGTGTGGTGCCAAAGGGATGAGAAAAATCAAACACGGCAAGCTGGCCGCCGGGTGCGCCGACTCCTGCTGCCTGAAGCTGGAGGGGCTGAACGTCCAGCTCCAGGGGGACAGCATTCTGGAGGATGTGTCCTTTCACCTTCACTGCGGAGAGATCGTGGCCCTCATCGGCCCAAACGGGGCGGGGAAATCCACCCTGTTCCGCAGCATTCTGGGCCAGCTGAGCTATAAGGGCTCCATCACCTTTTCCCCGGCCCGGGGGCCCGCCATCCGCCTGGATGACGGCCCCGCCAGCGGACTGCGGCCCCTGGTGGGCTACGTCCCCCAGGCCCCCAGCTTCGACCGGGGGGACCCGGTGTCGGTGCTGGACTTCTTCACTGCCGCCACCGCAAAATGGCCGGTGTGGCTGCCCATCCCCAAACAATACCGGGACCGGGCGGCCGCCTGCCTGGCCCGGGTCCACGGGGAGGACCTGCTGGACCGGCCTATGGGCGGACTGTCGGGGGGACAGCTCCAACGGGTGCTGCTGGCCCTGGCCCTGGAGCCGGTGCCCCACATCCTGATTCTGGACGAGCCTCTGTCCGGCGTGGACATCGAGGGGGAGCACCAGCTGCTGGAGATGCTGGATGAGCTGCGCACCCAGTATGACCTGTCCATCTTCCTGTCCACCCACGACTTCGCCACCCTGGGCCAGTTTGCCGACAAGGTGATTCTCCTCAACCGCCGGGTGCTGAAGTCCGGCCCGCCGGACGAGGTGCTGTCCTCCACGGAATTTTTTGAGACGTTCCATCTGAGGATGGGGGGAAAGGGGGGCGCGCAATGAGTGCCTGGTATGCACTGGTGGACCTGCTGCCCTTCGAGTGGGCCCAGCCGGGGTCTATGTTCTTTATGAAGAATGCCCTGCTGGCGGTGCTGGTCATCACCCCTCTGTTCGGACTCTTGTCCACCATGGTGGTCCACAGCCGCATGTCCTTCTTCTCCGACGCCCTGGGCCACTCCGCCTTCACCGGTATGGCCATCGGGGCCGTCTGCGGCTTCAACGAGCCCACCTGGGCGGCAGTGATCTTCGCCATCCTCTTCGCCCTGCTATTCAACCTGGTCAAGCGCCGCTCCGCCCTGGCCAGCGACACGGTGATCGGCGTGTTTTCTTCCACCGCCGTGGCGCTGGGCATCTTCCTGTCCACCCTGAACGGACGCTCCTTCACCCGGTTCAACGCCCTGCTGGTGGGGGATATCCTGTCGGTGGAGCCCGCCAAGGTGGGAGTGCTGGCGCTGATTTTGCTGCTGGTGGTGGGGCTGTGGCTGGCCTCCTTCAACCAGCTGATGCTGTCCGCCGTTCACCCCGCCCTGGCCGACAGCCGGGGAATTCGGGTATTCTGGCAGGAGACGGTGTTTTCCATCGCCATCGCCGTGGTGGTCACCCTGTCCATGACCTGGGTGGGCCTGCTGGTCATCAACTCCCTGCTGGTCCTCCCCGCCGCCGCCGCCCGGAACGCGGCCCGGAATATGGGCCAGTACCACCTGTTCTCCCTGCTGGGGGCGGTCCTGGCCGGGATCGCCGGGCTGATGACCTCCTACTATGCGGGCGGCTCCGCCGGCGCGGCCATCACGCTGTATCTGGCGGTGTGGTTTGCGCTGACCTTTTTGGTGCGGAACAAGTAAAGAGCGCCGCCTTGACAACATGCAAGACGGTGCTGCGCTGGGGAAACGGGAACGCCAAAGGGCGGTTTGGCCCGGTTAGGCAGTTGCGAAGATTATGAAACCGCCCCGCCAGTTCAAGCTGGCCTTCGTGCAGTTCGAGCCACAACACGCTGAGCCACAACTGTCAACGTCAAACGGACAAGGCCGGAGCAATGCTCCGGCCTTGGTTCAGTCCTCGATGTTCACCAAAATGTTGTCCGTTCCGTGCTCCTCAAACTCGGCGATGTAGGCGTCGATGCGGCTGGTGAGCTCGGCGTAGTTGCTTTCGTCGATGGGAGCGTCGTCCATATCCCGGCGGGCCAGGTCCTCGGCCAGGATGTCGAAGAACACGTTGTTCTCATACTCCACAATGGCCTCATGGATGCCCCCCTCCACAAAGGCTCGGGAGGGGATGATCTCCCCCTGATACAGCTCGGCCAGCTGGGGCATGCCCTCCAGGGCGGCCCGGCCAAAGAGCAGGCTCTCCACCTCGTCGTAGTCGGCGAAGCGCTGGTCGCCCCGGGTGGAGTTCAAGATCCAGTTTCCGATGTACACCAGGTCCAGCAACCGTCGAAACTGCTTTTTGTTCAGCTCCAAATTCATTGGGCTCCTCCTCTCCGGGCATAAGGTCGTTCATATAGCATTATAGCCTCCATTTCCAATTTGTCAAATGGAGAAAGCAGGTAAAATCCCTTGTTTTTTCAGTGAAAATGACATACAATAAAATAGCCGCTTTACATAGGGGGCCAAAGTGTGTATAATACCTCAGACTGACCCGGCGGATTTCCCGCCGGACCGGATCCTGACAGGCATTGGAGGTCCCCCCAGCATGGAAAAGGAAGTGGTCATCTCCATCAAGGGGATGCAGAAATACGAGGGCGCGCCCCCCGACGTCATCGAGCTGGTCACCGAGGGCCGCCTGGTCCGGGAGGGAGGGAGCTACACCCTGTCCTACCAGGAGAGCGAGCTCACCGGGCTGGAGGGCACCCTCACCACCATCCAGGTGGATGGAGAGCAGGTTACCCTGATGCGGATGGGGGAGTTCAACTCCCAGCTGGTGTTCCAGGAGGGCCGCCGGCATCTCTCCATGTACAATACACCATATGGCGCAATGACCATCGGGGTGAATACCCGTCATCTGCTGGCCGAGCTGACCGACCAGGGGGGCGATATCGAAGTGGACTACTCGGTGGAGGTGGACCACGCCATAGCCGGCCGCAATGTGTTCCGCATCAACGTGAAGGAGGCGGAGGGCGGCCTGGGCAGCTTGAAACAATAATGTGAGGTGCGAACGATGAGTAACATGATCCAGTCCGCCATGGACCAGGTGGCCGCCCTGACCTGGGCGGCCTATGAGAAGGCCTTCGCGGCGGGGGTTCTGCCCGCCGGGGGGGAGATGGTAACGGTCACCATTGAGATCCCCAGGGATACGTCCCATGGGGACTATGCCTCCAACTTTGCCATGGCAGGGGCGAGGGAACTGCATATGGCTCCCCGGGCCATCGCCCAGGCCATCGTGGATCACCTGGAGCTGGAGGGCAGCTACTTCCAAAAGGCAGAGATCGCCGGTCCCGGCTTTCTCAACTTCACCTTGGGCCCTAAGTGGTACGGCGAGGTGCTGCGCGCCATTGAGGAGGAGGGCCCTGACTACGGCTCCGGCGACAGGGGCGCGGGCAAAAGGGTGATGGTGGAGTTCGTCTCCGCCAACCCCACCGGCCCCATGCATATGGGCAACGCCCGCGGCGGCGTGCTGGGGGACACCTTGGCCAACGTCCTGGCCCGGAACGGCTGGAACGTGTGGCGGGAGTTCTACGTCAACGACGCGGGCAACCAGATCGACAAGTTCGCCCGGTCCATCTACGCCCGGTACATGCAGATCGTGCTGGGAGAGGACGCGGTCCCCTTCCCCGAGGATGGCTACCAGGGGGAGGACATTAAGGAGCTGGCCCAGGCCTTCTATGAGGCGAGCGGCTCCGACTATAAAAATGAGCCGGAGGAGGACGCGCTGTTCGCAATGGCTCAGTTTGGCCTGGAACGGAACATCCCCAAGATGAAGGAGGACCTGAACAAGTACGGCATCGAGTACGACCAGTGGTTCCTGGAGTCCTCCCTCCACAACAGCGGCGCAGTAGCCGGTACCGTTCAGCTGCTGACGGATAAGGGCTGGACCTATGAGAAGGACGGGGCCCTGTGGCTGAACACCACCGAGCTGCTCAAGAAAAAGTATCTGGCCGAGGGTAAGACCCAGGAGCAGGTGGACAAGCTGGATTTGAAGGACGACGTCCTCCGCCGGGCCAACGGCTTTTACACCTACTTCGCCGCCGACATCGCTTACCACCGCAACAAGCTGGAGGAGCGGAAATTCGATCTGGCCATCAATATCTGGGGGGCTGACCACCACGGCCATGTGGCCCGGCTCCAGGCCGCCCTGGACGGGCTGGGCCTGGACGGCTCCCACCGGCTGGTCATCGTGCTGATGCAGCTGGTCAACCTGCTTCAGGACGGCAAGCCGGTGCGCATGTCCAAGCGGACGGGCAAGGCCATCGCCCTCCACGACCTGCTGGACGAAATCAGCGTGGACGCAGCCCGGTACTACTTCAACAACCGGACCCCCTCCAGCCCCCTGGACTTCGACCTGGATCTGGCTGTCCGCCAGGACAGCGAGAACCCGGTCTACCTGGTCCAGTACGCTCATGGGCGCATCTGCTCGCTGATCACCCGTATGGCGGAGGACGAGGGGGCGGTGGTCCCCGCCGCCGCTGAGGTGGATATGACCCTGCTGACCCACGAGAAGGAGCTGGCGCTGCTCAAGGCCCTGGCCCAGTACCCCGAGGAGCTGTATCTGGCCGCCCGGGACTACGACCCCAGCCGGATCAACCGCTATCTGACCGCCCTGGCCGAGGCCTTCCACCGCTTCTACAACGAGGACGAGTGCCGCCTGATGGGGGCGGAGCCGGCGGTGCGGTCCGCCCGGCTGAAGCTGGCCGACAGCGTCCGGTCTGTGCTGGCCAACGGTCTGAACCTGCTGGGGGTCACCGCCCCCCGGTGGTCGGCCAACCCGAAGAAGGGAGACTGAGCCCATGGCGCGGCGGGAACGCTTCCAACGCTGGAAGGACGCCCTGGAGCGGAACCGGAACATGACGGTGTATATCCTGCTGGTCCTGGGGGGACTGTGCCTCCTGACAGGCTGGGGCCTGCTGCCCCAGATGGTCAGCATCGACCCGGACCTTGAGGGGGTCATCTTCCGCCCCAAGTGGCAGATGATCGCCATGCACGGGGGGATGATGGGGGTGTTCATCCTGCTGTTTTGGAGAAAGCCCCGGGAGCTGGTCTATCTGACCGGGTATATCATCAGTCTGGGGCTGACGCTAATGATGCTGTTCGCCAATCTGGGGGCGTTGTGACCGCTATGGAGCTGGAGCAACTGGAAGTTCTGCTGCGGGGCCGTGCCCCCGGCCTGATGGATTCCCGCCAGTCCTATGCGGTGCTGGTCCCCCTGGTGGAGCGGGAGGGGGAGCTGTGCCTGCTCTATGAGGTCCGGGCCAAGACCCTGCGCCGTCAGCCGGGGGAGGTCTGCTTTCCCGGCGGGCGGATGGAGCCGGGGGAGACGCCGGAGGCGTGCGCCCTGCGGGAGACCTGGGAGGAGCTGGCCATCCCCTCCGGGGCGGTGAAGCTGCTGGGACGGCTGGACTTCATCGCCCACCGGGCCAACTTCCTCATGTGGCCCGTGCTGGGGGTGGTGGACAGCGGGGCGCTGGCCCGGATGGTCCCCAGCCCCGCCGAGGTGGGAGAGGTGTTTTTTGTCCCCCTGTCCCACCTGCTGCAGACGGACCCCATCGAGTACACCTACGACCTGATCCCCACCCCGGCAGAGCAGTTTCCCTATGAGCTCATCGGCATCCCGCGGGACTACCAGTGGCAGAAGGGGAGCGAGAATGTCCCCGTCTACCCTTGGCAGGGGCGGGCCATCTGGGGCCTCACAGGACGGATCACACGAAATCTGGTGCGGATATGCAAGGCCCCCGGCTAAAGCCGGGGGCCTTGATTTATGTCGCCTCCTCCGCGGCTTCCTTCTCCTTGAGAGCCTTGATGGCGTAGTCCAGGGCGGGAATGGATTTGGCGGTGCAGTATTGCTTCATGTCCTGAAGCTGGCGGATGGCTTCCTTTGTGGTCATATCCTTCAAACGCATAGCACTCACACTCTTTTGTTGTTATTTTATCACAAGAGAGGCGGGAATGCAAGGGAGTTTTTTGGCATTTCTGTCCCTGGGAGGGGTCTCCGCTCCGGGGCTTGTGGGCCAGGAAGGCGGCCAGCGCCAGCAGCTTCCTCCAGAGGCTGGCCGTCCAGATCAGACGGCACAGCGCCCCGGCGATGGACCACAGACAGCCCGCGCCGAACAGGATGACGGCGGCGGTCATCTCAGTACTCCTTCCCCGCTGCGATGCGGCAGGAAATCAGGTAGGAGACGCCCAGCAGGGCCAGCCCGGCCACGGGCAACAGGGCAGAGCCACCCGCCAGGGCGGTGGGGGCGAGGAGGTCCATCCCCTTCAGCATGGACATATCCAGCACCCCGGCCTTAGCCAGCAGCACCACGGCGATGACAGGGATGAAAACAATGGCGTACAGATAGGGCCGGGCCCGCTCCGCCCCCAGCTTGTAGCTCAGGGGCAGGAGGATGGTGGGAATCAGCAGGCCGATGGCGGAGGACACCATCAGGATGACAAACATCTCAAGGAAGTCCGCCTGATGGGCCAGATACAGCAGGGCGGTGCCCGCCAGCCCGAACGCTACGGTGAACAGGGTGAGCAGCAGCACGAAGAGATACCGGGCCCCCACCACCCGGCTCCGCCCCAGGGGTAGGGACATGGCGTACCGGTCCCACTTGGACTGTTCATCGTAGGCGAAGGCGGAGATAGGCAGTACGGACAGGGCTACCTGAACAAAGGTGATGATAAAGCTGTAGTCAAAGAAGTCCAGGTAGGCGAGAATGATGTAAACGACAATCATAAGCAGATAAGATCGCAGCATCTTGCGCATCACAAGAAAGTCCTTCGTAATCAATCCGGTCATTTTGTTTCTCCTTTCCCCACAAAGAGCATGATGTCTTCCAGAGTGGTCCGCTCCACCAGGAGCATGGGGTACTTGCGGCTGAAGGCCACCCGGTCGGCCACCAGGGCCTCCGCGCCGAAGGCCCCCTTCCGGGTGTGCAGTACGTCCCGGGGGTCGATGTTCTCCAACTGGGCGGCAGTACAGCCCACCCGGCCGTAGGAGTCCAGGATGTTGTCCTTGGCGTCGGACAGTACCACCTGTCCCTGATGGATGTAGGCGATGTAGTCGGCCACCTTCTCCAGGTCGGAGGTGATGTGGCTGGACATGAGGATGGCGTGGTCCTCATCCTGGATGAAGCCCAGAAACTCGTCTAAAATCTCGTCCCGGACCACCGGGTCCAGGCCGGCGGTGGCCTCGTCCAGGATGAGCAGCTTGGGGCGGTGGGCCAGGGCGGCAGACAGGGACAGCTTCATCTTCATGCCCCGGGAGAACTCCTTAATGAGTTTCTTTTCCGGCAGACCGAATTTGCCCAGGTATTCCCGAAACAGCTTCCGGTCCCACTCCCGGTAGGCGGGGGCCAGGATTTTGTCCAGGTCCAGGGGGCGGAGGGCGTAAGAGAAAAAGCACTCATCCAGCACCAGCCCGATGTCCTGCTTGGCCAGCCGCTCCTCCCGGATGCTGTCATAGCCCAGCAGGGTGATCTCCCCAGCGTCCCGGTGAATCAGGTTCAGGATGCACTTGATGGTGGTGGTCTTGCCCGCGCCGTTCTCCCCAATCAGCCCCAGTATGGAGCCGCCAGGGAGAGTCAGGTTGATATTGTTCAGGGCGAAGTCCCCATAGGACTTGCATAGCCCTTTGATTTCAATACAATTTGTCATAATTCCTCACCTTTATACAAAATATCCAGCATTTCGTGGAGCTCCTCCAGGGGGAAAGCGCCCTTCCGGGCCTCCTCCACCGCCTGGAACAGTTTTTCCTCCACCCTCCGCAGCTGGGCCTCCCGCAGCAGCTCCCGGTTTTGGGGCGCCACAAAGCAGCCCTTTCCAGGGACGTTTTCCAAAAAGCCGTCCCGTTCCAGCTCCTCGTAGGCCCGCTTGGTGGTGATGACCGAAATGCGCAGCTCCTTGGCCAGCAGCCGCATGGAGGGCAGGGCGTCCCCCGCCGACAGGGTCCCGGCCATGATCTGCTCCTTCACCTGGTCGGTAATCTGCTCATAGATGGGTTTGCCGCTGGCGTTGCTCAATATGATATCCATTTTTCCTGCCTTTCAACAGACGGCGGAGGTCCTGACTGCCGGCCTGTGCACGGGTCCCGCGCTGGAGCCTCGCCGCTGTCATTTTGGGTTTAGTGTATATATACCATATGCACAGTATAACAGCTTTTTCACTCTTGTCAATAGGCGGATAACATTTTTTGTGCCGGAAAAATCACCCTTGACAATCGGTCCCGATTGTGGCATAATAAGTCAAACTAAATTTATATTGGAACGGACATGGATATGGCAAGAGCCATACCATGCCCTTTTTCGTTTTGAGAGGGGGACAAAAAAGGAGGAGTTCCAATATGAAGACAAAAAACAATACCCAGGAGTACCTGATCCACACTCTGCGCGAGCGGCTGCGCCAGTGCGCGGTTGGTCATGCGCTGACCCTCTCCCGTTCGGTCAGCCGCCTGACCTCCTGTGACGCCGTGCCCTGCCTGGAGTACCGGGAGGAGGTCCAGGCGGAGTATGGGGTGATCGACCGGCTGCTCTACGCCCAGCAGTGCCGCGCCGCCCTGGAACGGTGCCTGGGGGGCGGCCGTGCCCGTCTGCGCTACCACTGGCAGGACGGGCGGGTGACGGAGACCAGCTTCCGCAGGACGGCGCCCGGCCGGGTCAAGGTATCCGGCCTGGTCCTGGACGGCGGGAGCCCGGCCAGAGCCGCCTGAAACGGGAGAGGGGGAGGTGAAAGCCTCCCCCTCTCAGCGCGTCATGGGGCGAAGTGGGAAGGGCAATGGGAAAACCTTTTGCGCGGACAGCTTCCCCGCAGATTCGACAGGGGGCTTGTCCTATAATGGGCTGGAAAATAATGGGACATGATCCCAGAGGAAGGAGCGGGTCAGACATGCCGGTGACCTGTAGAGAGGACAAACGCCATCTGACGGCCCGGGTGGCCGGGGAGCTGGACCACCACGGAGCCAGAACAGTGATGGAGGAGCTGGACCGCCGCATCGACCAGGCCCAGCCCAGCCAGCTCACCCTGGACCTGAGCGGGCTGACCTTTACGGACAGCTCAGGCATCGCGGTGCTTCTCCGGGCTCACCGGCGGATGGGCCAGGTGCAGGGGTCCATGCGGGTGGTGAACACCCCGGACCAGGCGGGCAGAGTGTTCCAGGCCGCCGGGCTGGAGCGGATCATCCGGTTTGAATAAGGAGGCGCTACATATGAAAATCGAAAACCATGTCACGCTGGAGTTCCCCAGCCGTTCGGCCAACGAGGGCTTCGCCCGGACGGCGGCGGCCTGCTTCGCCGCCCAGCTGGACCCCACCCTGGAGGAGGTCAACGACATCAAGACTGCCGTCAGCGAGGCGGTAACCAACGCCATCGTCCACGCCTATCCGGACACTCTGGGCAAGGTGGTGGTCAAGCTGCGCATCAAGGAGGGCCACGCCCTGGAGATCGTGGTGAAGGACTGGGGGGTGGGCATCGCTGATGTGGAGCAGGCCAGGACACCTCTGTTCACCACCGGCAGCGAGGAACGCTCCGGCATGGGCTTCACCATCATGGAGAGCTTTATGGACACCCTGAAGGTCCGCTCCGCCCCCGGTAAGGGGACCACCGTCACCATGGCCCGGAAGATCGCCCGCCGGGCCGGGCGGTGAGCGGGCCTCTTGCCGGCTCCGCGCTGCTGGAGGCCGCCCGGGGCGGCGACCGCGCCGCCTGCGAGCAGGTGCTGCTGGAAAATAACGGTCTGATCTGGAGCGTGGTGCGCCGGTACTACGGCCGGGGAGTGGAGCCGGACGACCTGTATCAGCTGGGCTGCCTGGGCTTCCTCAAGGCCATTCAGGGCTTCGACCCCGAGTACGGTACCCAGTTTTCCACCTACGCTGTCCCCAAGATTGCCGGAGAGATCCGCCGCTTTCTCCGGGACGACGGTCCGGTGAAGGTGAGCCGGGGACTGAAGGAGCGGGGGACCGCCATCCGGACGGCCCGGACCCGGCTGTCCGCCCAGCTGGGCCGGGAGCCCACTCTGTCCGAGCTGGCAGAGGACACCGGCCTGGCGCCCGAGGACATCGCCGCCGCCGAGACGGCTATCGAACCGGTGGTGTCCCTCCAGGCGGAGACGGGGACCGACGGCCTCACCCTGGAGGGGATGCTCACCACTGGGAACGAGGAGGAAGGCATGGTGGAGCGGCTCACCCTCCGCTCCGCCATCGGGGAGCTGCCCGAGCGGGAGCAGCAGGTGCTCCTCCTGCGGTACTACAAGGGCCTGACCCAGATGAACACCGCCCGGGTACTGGGGGTGTCCCAGGTGCAGGTGTCCCGCCTGGAGCGTCGGGCGCTGGACAGGCTGCGGAAGGAGCTGGAGGGCTGACCGCTCTGACGGCTCCAGGCGGGGAAAACTTGGATTAGCACTCTTTGACTGTGAGTGCTAAAAGTTCACGATTTGTTCATGCAATTCCTTCGGGAGCGGCCTATACTAAGAGCATACCGCAGGCTGTTCCATGAAAGGAGTGTTTTTTATGAACATGAATCAGTTTACGCAAAAATCCCTGGCCGCCATTCAGGGGGCGCAGGATATTGCCCTGGAGCACGGCAACCAGCAGATCGAGCAGGCCCACCTGCTGCTGGCCCTGGCGGGGGACGCCGAGGGCTTCATCCCCCAGCTGCTCGCCGCCATGGGCATGACCGTCCCCAGCTTTGAGGCGGCGGTGAAGGCGGAGGTGGATAAGCTGCCCAAGGTCACCGGCTCGGGCCGGGAGAGCGGCAAGGTGTATGTCTCCCAGGACGTGGACCGGGCGCTCCAGGCCGCCGGGCAGGAGGCCCAGGCCATGAAGGACGAGTATATCTCGGTGGAGCACATCCTTCTGGGCCTGCTGGCCCACCCCAACAGCGCCTTGAAGGAGCTGTTCCGCACCTACGGCCTGACCAAAGAGGGGGTGCTTCAGGCGCTGGCCGCCGTCCGGGGGAACCAGCGGGTCACCTCCGACAACCCGGAAGAGACCTACAACGCCCTGAAGAAGTACGGCTCCGACCTGGTGGAGCGGGCCCGGCAGAACAAGCTGGACCCGGTCATCGGCCGGGACGACGAGATTCGGAACGTGATCCGCATTCTGAGCCGCAAGACGAAAAACAACCCCGTCCTCATCGGCGAGCCCGGCGTGGGCAAGACGGCCATCGCCGAGGGGCTGGCCCAGCGGATCGTCAAGGGAGATGTGCCCGCCTCCCTCCGGGACAAGACCATTTTCTCGCTGGACATGGGTGCGCTGATTGCAGGCGCCAAGTACCGGGGGGAGTTCGAGGAGCGGCTGAAGGCGGTCCTCAACGAGGTGAAGAAGTCGGAGGGTCGGATCATCCTCTTCATCGACGAGCTCCACACCATCGTGGGGGCGGGCAAGACCGAGGGCTCCATGGACGCGGGCAACCTGCTCAAGCCTCTGCTGGCCCGGGGGGAGCTGCACTGCATTGGGGCCACCACCCTCAACGAGTACCGGCAGTATATCGAAAAGGACGCCGCCCTGGAGCGGCGGTTCCAGCCCGTGATGGTGAGCGAACCCTCTGTGGAGGACGCCGTCGCCATCCTCCGGGGGCTGAAGGAGCGGTACGAGGTGTACCACGGTGTGAAGATCACCGACGGGGCCATCATTGCCGCCGCCTCTCTGTCCGACCGGTATATCTCCGACCGGTTCCTCCCGGACAAGGCCATCGACCTGGTGGACGAGGCCTGCGCCATGATCCGCACCGAGATGGACTCCATGCCCACCGAGCTGGACGTCATCCAGCGGAAGATCATCCAGCATGAGATCGAGGAGGCGGCGCTGAAAAAGGAGACCGACAAGCTGTCCCAGGAGCATCTGACCGAAATCCAGAGGGAGCTGTCCGACCTGCGGGACGAGTTCAACACGAAAAAGGCCCAGTGGGACAACGAGAAGGGGGCCATCGGCAAGGTGCAGAAGCTGCGGGAGGACCTGGAGGCGGCCAACGCCGCCCTGGAGAAGGCCCAGCGGGAGTACGACCTGGAGAAGGCCGCCGAGCTGCAGTACGGCCGCATCCCCGAGCTGCGCCGCGCCCTGGAGGCGGAGGAGTCCATCGCCAATGAGAGCAAAGCCCGCTCCCTCCTCCGGGACAAGGTGACCGAGGAGGAAATCGCCCGGATCATCGAGCGGTGGACGGGCATCCCTGTGGCCCGGCTGATGGAGGGGGAGCGGGAGAAGCTGCTCCACCTGGAGGACGTCCTCCACAAGCGGGTAGTGGGCCAGGAGGAGGCGGTGCGGCTGGTGTCCGAGGCCATCCTCCGCAGCCGCGCCGGCATCGCCGACCCGGATAAGCCCATCGGCTCCTTCCTGTTCCTGGGTCCCACCGGCGTGGGCAAGACCGAGCTGGCCAAAACCCTGGCCGAGGCCCTGTTCGACAGCGAGAAAAATCTGGTCCGCATTGATATGTCCGAGTACATGGAGAAATTCTCCGTCTCCCGGCTCATCGGAGCCCCTCCGGGGTACGTGGGCTACGAGGAGGGCGGCCAGCTCACCGAGGCGGTCCGGAGAAAACCCTACTCCGTGGTCCTTTTCGACGAGGTGGAGAAGGCCCACCCGGATGTGTTCAATGTATTACTCCAGGTATTGGATGACGGCCGGATCACCGACAGTCAAGGCCGGACGGTGGATTTCAAGAACACCATCCTGATCTTGACCTCCAACCTGGGCAGCCAGGCCCTGCTGGACGGCATCGGTCCCGACGGGGATATCAGCGAGACGGCCCGGGATCAGGTGAACGAGCTGCTCAAGCGGTCCTTCCGGCCCGAGTTCCTGAACCGGCTGGACGAGATCGTCTTCTACAAGCCGCTGACCAGGGAGAACATCACCCACATCATCGATCTGCTGGTGGACGGCCTGAACCGGCGGCTGGCGGACAAGCAGCTCACCGTGACCCTCACCCCCGCCGCCAAGAGCGCGGTGATTGAGGCCGCCTACGATCCCATCTACGGAGCCCGGCCCCTGCGCCGCTATCTCCAGCACACGGTGGAGACCCTCATCGGCCGGAAGATCGTCGCTGATCAGGTGGAGGCGGGCGCGGCCCTCACCGTGGACGTGCGGGATGGGGAGCTGGTTGTCTTCTAAAGAATGGCGCTTGACTTTTTTCCGGCCTGGTGATATGATGTCACCGTCAAATAGGCTTTGATGGAGAAGAGGCTGGAACAAGTGCTCAGAGAGGGACGCCACGGGCTGAGAGCGTCCTGCACAGAAGCTGGCCGGTACCACTCCGGAGCCGCCCGGGAGGACCGGGCCGGGGCCTCCCGTTACCGAGGACACGAGCGGCGGTCTGCGGACCGCAAGCAGGGTGGAACCATGGAGCTTTCCGCTTCACCCCTGAACTGAATCAGGGGTGGAGCGTTTTTATTGTCCGCCCAAATGACAAGGAGGAATTTTGATGTCTGAAGAAAACAACCAGTATACCTTTGAAAACCCCGAGTACCGCCAGACCTACTGGCACACCTGCTCCCACGTGATGGCCCAGGCGGTGAAGCGCCTGTGGCCCGAGGTCAAGCTGGCCATCGGCCCCTCCATCGACGAGGGCTGGTACTACGACATGGACGCGCCCTTCGCCTTCACCCCCGAGCATCTGGAGCAGATCGAAGCCGAGATGCGAAAGATCTGCAAGGAGAAGCTGAAACTGGAGCGGTTCGAGCTGCCCCGCCCCGAGGCCGTGAAGTTTATGGAGGAGCGGGACGAGAAGTACAAGGTGGAGCTCATCCATGACCTGCCCGAGGACGAGGTCATCTCCTTCTACAAGCAGGGGGAGTTTACCGATCTGTGCGCCGGTCCCCACCTGGACTCCACCGGCCGGATCAAGGGCAACGCCCTGAAGCTCACCGCCTGTAACGCCGCCTACTGGCGGGGGGACTCCAGCCGGGAGACCCTCCAGCGCATCTACGGCATCGCTTTCCCCAAAAAGGACGAGCTGGACGCCCATCTGGCCCGCATCGAGGAGGCCAAGAAGCGGGACCACCGCCGTCTGGGCAAGGAGCTGGGTCTGTTCATGCTCCGGGACGAGGGTCCCGGCTTCCCCTTCTTCCTGCCCAAGGGCATGGTGCTGAAAAATACCCTGCTGGACTACTGGCGCAAGGTCCACAAGAAGTACGGCTATGTGGAAATCTCCACCCCCATCATGCTCAACCGCCAGCTGTGGGAGCGGTCGGGCCACTGGGACCACTATAAGAACAACATGTATACCACCGTCATTGACGACGTGGACTTCGCCGTCAAGCCCATGAACTGCCCCGGCGGCATGCTGGTCTACGCCAGCGAGCCCCACTCCTACCGGGACCTGCCCCTGCGGGTGGGGGAGATCGGCCTGGTCCACCGCCACGAGCTGTCCGGAGCCCTCCACGGCCTGTTCCGGGTGCGCTGCTTCAACCAGGACGACGCCCACGTCTTCATGACCCGGGAGCAGATGCAGGACGTCATCCAGGAGACCGTCCGGCTCTTTGACGAGGTGTACTCCGTCTTCGGCCTGAGCTACACCATCGAGCTGTCCACCATGCCCGAGGACCATATCGGCACCGTGGAGGAGTGGGAGCGCAACCAGGACATCCTGAAACAGGCCATTACCGCCATGGGCAAGGAGTTTGTCATCAACGAGGGAGACGGCGCCTTCTATGGCCCCAAGCTGGACTTCCACCTGGCCGACTCCCTGGGCCGCACCTGGCAGTGCGGCACCATCCAGCTGGACAGCCAACTGCCTGAGCGGTTCGAGCTGGAGTACACCGGCGAGGACGGGGAGAAACACCGCCCCGTCATGATTCACCGGGTTGTTCTGGGCTCCATCGAGCGGTTCATCGGCGTGATTACCGAGCACTTCGCCGGGGCCTTCCCCACATGGCTGGCTCCCGTCCAGGTGAAGCTGCTCCCCGTCACCGACCGGGCCGCGGAGTACGCCGCCAAGATCTCCGCCCAGCTGGACGCCCAGGGCTTCCGGGTGGAGGTGGACGGCCGCAACGAAAAAATCGGCAAGAAGATCCGGGAGGCTACCCTGGAAAAGGTCCCCTTCATGCTGGTGGTGGGCGACCGGGATATGGAAAACGGCACCGTCTCGGTCCGCCGCCGCTCCGGCGAGGACCTGGGAGCCATGTCCCTGGAGGACTTTGCCGCCCTGCTGGACGGTGAGGTCAAATCCATGGCCATCCAGTAACAAACCCGAACAAGACAAAAGGACTGCCCCGGCCATCCGGCTGGGGCAGTCCTTTTCTGCGGTCAGATCTGCGTGATATCATAGGGCGTGGTCTGGTAGACGTAGTAATTGAGCCAGTTGGTGTAAAACAGCTGTCCGGCGGAGCGCCAGCGGACAACAGGGGCCTGAGCGGGGTCGCTGCCGGGAAAATAGTGCTTGGGTACGTCGATGGGCAGGCCCTTCTCCACATCCCGGAAGTACTCCCGGGAGAGGGTGTCCGGGTCATACTCCGGGTGCCCAGTGATAAAGAAACGCCGGTTGTCCTCGCTCTTGACGGCAAAAACGCCGGCTTCCTCCGAAACAGCTAGCAGCTCCAGCTCGGGAATCCTGCGAATATCCTCCTCTCGGTTCTCCGTGTGCCGGGAGTGAGGGACGTAGAACACGTCGTCAAACCCCCGGAACAGGGGAGACTGCTTTTTCAGCGCGGTGTGGGGGAACACACCAAAAAGCTTTTTGTCCAGCGAGTATTTGGGGATGCCGTAGTGATAAAACAGCCCCGCCTGCGCCCCCCAGCAGACGTGAAGGGTGGAATGGACATGGGTGGTCGTCCAATCCATGATCCGGCAGAGTTCCGGCCAGTAGTCGACATCCGTGAAGTCATAATTCTCCACCGGAGCTCCGGTAATGATCATACCGTCAAACTTTTGGTCCTTGATCTGGTCGAAGGTGGTATAGAAGGAGGAGAGATGGCTGGCGTCTGTATTATGCGAGGTGTGGCTGGCCATCTGAAGCAGCTCCACCTGCACCTGCAGCGGAGAGTTGGACAGCTTGCGCAGGAGCTGCGTTTCGGTGACGATCTTGGTCGGCATCAGATTCAGGAGCAACAGATTCAGCGGACGCATGTCCTGGTGGATGGCCCGGTATTCGGTCATGACAAAGATATTTTCCCCCTCCAGGGTGGCCCTGGCGGGCAGGGAGTCAGGAATTTTGATGGGCATAGGTATCCCTCCTGTGGAGTTGTTCTGATATTCTATATTGTAGAGGTTATCACAAGCCCTGTGGATGCGCAAGAGGAAATTCTGCGGCCAAATGTCCGTAATATGTGGACTTTACGGGTGAAACAGGGTAGGGTTCCCACCAAAAAAAGGGGAATGTGGAAAAAATTAAAAAAATTTGAAAAAACCTATTGACAAAGATGGAACGAGATGGTATTATGTCGAAGCTGTCCGCGAGGACAACCTGTCAAAAGCCGCAAGGCCCTGGTAAAGAACAAGATTTTGAAAAAAGTCGAAAAAAGTTCTTGACAAAGGCTGAGAGATGTGCTAAGATATGGAACCGTTGCGACAGCAACAAACCACTGAACCGACCGCGAATGTGAGAACAAAAAAGTTTAAAAAAACTTGAAAAAAGTTCTTGACAAGCGCCTGAAGCTGTGGTAAGATAAAAACCCGCTGCTAAACGAGAGCGGTGTGCACCTTGTAAATTAAACAACGAGACAAACACGAAGCACCAGAAGGATTGGTTGTTAAGTGAGCTTTGAAAAAAGCTTGTTTGGACAACGTCAATTAATTTCTAAGAAGCAAGGAATAGCTTCAATAAGAGTGGTTTATTCGGGCTAAAAGGCTCGTATAGATACCATTTTATTGAGAGTTTGATCCTGGCTCAGGATGAACGCTGGCGGCGTGCTTAACACATGCAAGTCGAACGGAACACCCTTGAAGGAGTTTTCGGACAACTGAGAGGACTGTTTAGTGGCGGACGGGTGAGTAACGCGTGAGTAACCTGCCTTGGAGTGGGGAATAACACAAAGAAATTTGTGCTAATACCGCATAATGCAGCTGAGTCGCATGGCTCTGGCTGCCAAAGATTTATCGCTCTGAGATGGACTCGCGTCTGATTAGCTAGTTGGCGGGGTAACGGCCCACCAAGGCGACGATCAGTAGCCGGACTGAGAGGTTGGCCGGCCACATTGGGACTGAGACACGGCCCAGACTCCTACGGGAGGCAGCAGTGGGGAATATTGGGCAATGGGCGCAAGCCTGACCCAGCAACGCCGCGTGAAGGAAGAAGGCTTTCGGGTTGTAAACTTCTTTTCTCAGGGACGAAGCAAGTGACGGTACCTGAGGAATAAGCCACGGCTAACTACGTGCCAGCAGCCGCGGTAATACGTAGGTGGCAAGCGTTATCCGGATTTACTGGGTGTAAAGGGCGTGTAGGCGGGAAAGCAAGTCAGATGTGAAAACCATGGGCTCAACCTGTGGCCTGCATTTGAAACTGTTTTTCTTGAGTACTGGAGAGGCAGACGGAATTCCTAGTGTAGCGGTGAAATGCGTAGATATTAGGAGGAACACCAGTGGCGAAGGCGGTCTGCTGGACAGCAACTGACGCTGAGGCGCGAAAGCGTGGGGAGCAAACAGGATTAGATACCCTGGTAGTCCACGCTGTAAACGATGGATACTAGGTGTGGGGGGACTGACCCCCTCCGTGCCGCAGTTAACACAATAAGTATCCCACCTGGGGAGTACGATCGCAAGGTTGAAACTCAAAGGAATTGACGGGGGCCCGCACAAGCGGTGGAGTATGTGGTTTAATTCGAAGCAACGCGAAGAACCTTACCAGGGCTTGACATCCCACGGACAGATGTAGAGATACATCCTTCCCTTCGGGGACTGTGGTGACAGGTGGTGCATGGTTGTCGTCAGCTCGTGTCGTGAGATGTTGGGTTAAGTCCCGCAACGAGCGCAACCCTTATTGTTAGTTGCTACGCAAGAGCACTCTAGCGAGACTGCCGTTGACAAAACGGAGGAAGGTGGGGACGACGTCAAATCATCATGCCCCTTATGTCCTGGGCCACACACGTACTACAATGGTGGTCAACAGAGGGAAGCAATGCCGCGAGGCGGAGCAAATCCCTAAAAGCCATCCCAGTTCGGATCGCAGGCTGCAACCCGCCTGCGTGAAGTTGGAATCGCTAGTAATCGCGGATCAGCATGCCGCGGTGAATACGTTCCCGGGCCTTGTACACACCGCCCGTCACACCATGAGAGTCGGGAACACCCGAAGTCCGTAGCCTAACCGCAAGGGGGGCGCGGCCGAAGGTGGGTTCGATAATTGGGGTGAAGTCGTAACAAGGTAGCCGTTCGAGAACGAGCGGCTGGATCACCTCCTTTCTAAGGAGACCTCGAGCAGCAAGCAGCTGTTCGTAAAAATCCTAGGTCAGCCTTCAGGAGCAGAGTGGATGTCACGTTGTTTAATTTAGAGGGCGCACGCCGCACAGGAGAGCGGTGTCCGACGGGCCCATAGCTCAGCTGGCTAGAGCGCACGACTGATAATCGTGAGGTCGGTGGTTCGAGTCCACTTGGGCCCACCACCCAACTTAAGCGGTACGGGGGTTTAGCTCAGCTGGTAGAGCACCTGCTTTGCAAGCAGGGGGTCACCGGTTCGAATCCGATAACCTCCACCATTGAGATTGGATCGAAGTGTTCGTCCAATAGGGTGAGCATTTCGATCTGACCTCGAAAGAGGTTGGAACCTGCACCTTGAAAACTGAACAGTGAAGCAAAGCAAGAAATTGCGAGCAAGCAACAGAGAGGTAACAAAGTTTTAAACGTGGAACTTTAAAAAAGGGTAACACAAAAACTACAATGAACCAAATCTGAGGCCTGCATAATTCTTGTGAGAACCAATATCTCTGAAAAGAGATGATAGGTCAAGCTATAAAGAGCGCAAGGGGAATGCCTTGGCATCAAGAGCCGAAGAAGGTCGTGACAAGCTGCGATAAGCCGTGGGGAGCTGCACATAAGCGTTATATCCACGGATCACCGAATGGGGAAACCCGGCAGAGCAATACTCTGTCAACCTGCGTTGAATCAAATAGGCGTAGGTGGGGAACCGCCTGAACTGAAACATCTAAGTAGGGCGAGGAAGAGAAATCAACAGAGATTCCGCTAGTAGTGGCGAGCGAACGCGGAAGAGGGCAAACCGGAGGATTTATCCTCTGGGGTTGTGGACTGATATAACGGTTTAATAGGTTAGACGAACGGTATGGGAAGGCCGGCCATAGCGGGTGAGAGCCCCGTAGTCGAAAACTGATTTAGACCAGTCAGGATCCAGAGTACCGCAGGACACGTGAAACCCTGTGGGAAACAGGGGGGACCACCCTCCAACCCTAAATACTACTTGATGACCGATAGAGGAGCAGTACCGTGAGGGAAAGGTGAAAAGGACCCCGGGAGGGGAGTGAAATAGAACCTGAAACCTTGTGCTTACAAGCACTCAGAGCACGTTAAGGTGTGATGAGGTACTTTTTGTAGAACGGTCCGGCGAGTTATTGTACGTGGCAAGCTTAAGGTGTTAAGCACTGAAGGCGAAGCGAGAGCGAGTCTGAATAGGGCGAAAAAGTCGTGTGCAATAGACCCGAAACCAGGTGACCTATCCATGGGCAGGTTGAAGTGGAGGTAAAACTCCATGGAGGACCGAACCGACCCCCGTTGCAATGGTGGCGGATGACCTGTGGATAGCGGAGAAATTCTAATCGAACTTGGAGATAGCTGGTTCTCCCCGAAATAGCTTTAGGGCTAGCGTTGATTTAGATTACCGGAGGTAAAGCACTGAATGGGCTAGGGGCTGATAAAGTTACTGAACCCTATCAAACTCTGAATGCCGGCTAATTGATGATCAGCAGTCAGACTACGTGAGATAAGTCTCGTGGTCAAAAGGGAAACAGCCCAGACCCACAGCTAAGGTCCCAAATACATGCTAAGTGGAAAACGATGTGGAGTTGCGAAAACAACCAGGATGTTGGCTTAGAAGCAGCCACTCATTAAAAGAGTGCGTAATAGCTCACTGGTCGAGTGACTCTGCGCGGAAAATGTAACGGGGCTAAGCATGTAACCGAAGCTTGGGATGCAGCAATGCGTGGTAGGGGAGCGTCGAATACGGGGTGAAGTCAGAGCGGAAGCACTGGTGGACTGTATTCGAGTGAGAATGCCGGAATGAGTAGCGAGAATTATGTGGGAATCATAATGGCCGAAAATCTAAGGTTTCTTGGGGAAGGTTCGTCCGCCCAAGGTAAGCCGGGAGCTAAGGCGAGGCCGAGAGGCGTAGTCGATGCACATACGGTTGAAATTCCGTAGCCACCGAAACTTAAACCAGAAGGACACTTGGAGCTATCCGGACCCGGGCGTTGGTTGACCCGGGCGAAAGGGACCGAAATTAAGTAGGGAAGCCGGAGAATGACGAGGCGAGAAAAGTTCTGGGGAATGCTAAGGTGCCCGTACCGCAAACCGACACAGGTAGATGAGGAGAGGATCCTAAGGCCAACGGGAGAAGGGTTGTTAAGGAACTCGGCAAAATTACCCCGTAACTTCGGGATAAGGGGAGCCCCTGTAATGGGGGCCGCAGAGAATAGGCCCAAGCGACTGTTTACCAAAAACACAGGTCTATGCTAAATCGAAAGATGACGTATATGGGCTGACGCCTGCCCGGTGCTGGAAGGTTAAGAGGAGGGCTTAGCGCAAGCGAAGGTCTGAATTGAAGCCCCAGTAAACGGCGGCCGTAACTATAACGGTCCTAAGGTAGCGAAATTCCTTGTCAGGTAAGTTCTGACCCGCACGAATGGCGTAACGATTTGGGCGCTGTCTCAACAGCCCACCCGGCGAAATTGTAGTACCGGTGAAGATGCCGGTTACCCGCAACTAGACGGAAAGACCCCATGGAGCTTTACTGTAGCTTAATACTGAGGATTGGTAAATGATGTACAGGATAGGTGGGAGACTTGGAAGCGAGGCCGTTAGGTCGCGTGGAGTCAACCTTGGGATACCACCCTTGATTTACTGGTTTTCTAACCTGCGGCCGTGAATCCGGTCGGGGGACACTGTTAGGTGGGCAGTTTGACTGGGGCGGTCGCCTCCTAAAAGGTAACGGAGGCGCTCAAAGGTTCGTTCAGCACGGACGGAAATCGTGCAGTGAGTGTAAACGCATAAACGAGCCTAACTGCGACACCGACGGGTGGAGCAGTAACGAAAGTTGGAGTTAGTGATCCGGCGGTATGCAAGTGGAAGTGCCGTCGCTCAACGGATAAAAGCTACCCTGGGGATAACAGGCTGATCTCCCCCAAGCGTCCACAGCGACGGGGAGGTTTGGCACCTCGATGTCGGCTCGTCACATCCTGGGGCTGAATTCGGTCCCAAGGGTTCGGCTGTTCGCCGATTAAAGTGGCACGCGAGCTGGGTTCAGAACGTCGTGAGACAGTTCGGTCCCTATCTGTTGCGGGCGTAAGAGATTTGAAGGGAGCTGTCCTTAGTACGAGAGGACCGGGATGGACAGACCTCTGGTGCATCAGTTGTCCTGCCAAGGGTACAGCTGGGTAGCTACGTCTGGACGAGATAAACGCTGAAAGCATCTAAGCGTGAAACTCCCCCTAAGATAAGATCTCTCATCCTTTAAGGAGTAAGGCTCGACGTAGACTATGTCGTTGATAGGTCGGAGGTGGAAGCACGGTAACGTGTGCAGCTGACCGATACTAATAAGCCGAGGGCTTGACCTACAATTGGTTATGAGCATGGAGAATGCAGGCGCTTGCAAGCGATGGAAGGTTGTTTCACTGTTCGGTTTTCAGGGCGCAGGAAGCGCAGATGCGCCTTTAGCTCAGTTGGTAGAGCAACTGACTCTTAATCAGTGGGTCCCGGGTTCGAATCCCTGAAGGCGCACCATATGGCCCGTTGGTCAAGCGGTTAAGACGGCGGCCTCTCACGCCGCAAACATGGGTTCGATTCCCGTACGGGTCACCAATGAAAACTTTATATCGGTTTTAGTCACTTCGGTGATTAAAATAGTAGGTGCTGATTAGGGCGAGGGTCCACCCGTTCCCATTCCGAACACGGAAGTTAAGCTCGCTTCTGCCGAAAATACTTGTCTGGAGACGGACCGGGAAAATAGGTAGTGCCTACACAAAGCGGAACAGTTCAATGAGCTGTTCCGCTTTTTTGTAAAGGAAGGATGCTATATGAACGGCCTTGAATCACTGCGGCGGTACAAGGAAGAGATCGACGCAGGGATACGGAAACGTCACGACTTGAAGATACCGGGCACCGACCAAGCTGCCCAGCCGGAGCAGGTGGGACGGACCCTCCATGTCTATCCGCTGGAGAGCGGCACGAAGCAGGCGATGTGCAAATATCTTGACCGGCACTACGATATGGAGGACCTGTCCTGGGAGCCGCCCTTTTTGGAGTGTGTCTACTCGAACCAGCTGGAGCTTGCCCGGAAGGAGCGCGAGAACGGGGAAAAGCGGAACGCGATCCCGCTGTCCCCGCTGCTGTCGGAGGCCATCCGGCTTACGACTGGGAAAATGCCGCAAATACCGGATGACTTATTTCAAATCAAGACATTAGTGGTAGACAGCCCAAACTATTACCATTCACCCTACCTTGGGACGCATATCCTATGGCGTGGGAAATATCTTCTGACGGATTTGGAAACGCTGCCCTTGCTGTCTTCCTATTTCTATTACAGTCCTGGGGACTGGACTGCGCTGGGGCGCATGAAGCGTCTTCGGTCTTTAACGATTCGTAATCTTTACATTGAGGATTACAATATGTTGTCTGGTTTGCCGAATTTGAAGAAGCTGATCCTGGCAGGCACAAATTTTACTGCCGAAATGCTGAATGGCCGGGGCTAAAACTTCCGGCAATACCGCAAATCGGTGAGCACCGTGTCTTGGGTCAGGGTGACCTCCAGGCTGTGGCCGTCCCAGGCGAAGCCGTGCTTCTCATAGAACCGCCGGGCTCGGTCATTCTCCTGGAGGACGTAGAGGAAGCAGCCGGGATAGCCTGTCTCCCGGAAGCGCCGGAGGATTTCCTCTGTGACGATGGAGGCGCAGCCCTCCCCCCAGTGGTCGGGGTGGCTGTAGAGGGAGACCAGTTCCCCCCAGGCGGCCAGGTCGGGGGAGCTGAAATCGCAGATGGTGTCCCCGGCGGACTGATCCACCCGAGCGGGGCCGTAGGTGGCACAGCACAGGGGCTGCTCCCCGTTATACAGCAGAAGGCCGTGATAGCGGCCCTCCCTGTAGTTTTGACGGAAAACCGAGACCCAGCGGTCGTCGGTGATCTCCCGGGCCATGTAATCGGCGGGGATGCTGTCCCGGTAGGCGGCCCGCCAGCCCAGGGCGTGGAGGAGGGACATGTCCCGAAAATGCTGTTCCCTACAGGCATCGACAATGTGTAATTGCTCCATAAAAATCACCTCATAAAACAGTGGACGGCCGATGGGCGTCCGCTTTTTTGCCGTCAATGACGGTTTGGTGTGTATTTCATGTGCGCCCCCGAAAAGCACGTTTACTTTTCAGGGATTCGCCGCACAGTTCTCCTCTTTTGTCAACCCTTTTTTACATCTTTTTTGACTTTATTCTCTTCCTATTCCCAACTTGATGACATTACTTGACAAAAGACGTTTTGTCTGAATTTCACACAAAATTCCGCGGAACATCAGGTCAGCAACCATAGCCACCCACACGCCGGCCAGCTCCATATGGGCGTAAAACAGCAGAACAGGCGTTAAGATGACCCGCACACCCCACATACCGCTCAGCACCACCAGGAAAGGCAGCCGGGTGTTGCCGGCGCCCCGCAGCACGCCGGACAGCACGATAGAGAGGCCGAACAGCGGCTCAGAGACAGCTACGATCCGCAGCATATCCGCCGCCAGCTCGATGACGTCAGGATCAGGAGAAAAGATGCCGGCAAGGGGGGTGGCGCATACAAACAGGATGATTCCCGCCGCTCCCCCAGACAGCAGGCCGATCCAACCGGAGATTTTTCCAAACTGCCGGGCCAGAGAATATTTTCCACCTCCGTAGGCCTGCCCCACCAGCGTGGTGGCGGCAAAGGAGACCCCTGTAGCGGGCAGATAGCTGATGGCCTCCGCCGTCACCGCCACATGGTTGGCGGCCAGGGCCACGTTTCCCAGGGAGGCCACCATCCGGGTGATCAGCAGCTGGCCGCTGCAAATAGCGCCCCGCTCCAGTGCTGCCGGGATTCCCAAATGGACAGCCTGCCGAATAATGGCGAAATCCGGGCGATAAGAGACCTTCAGCTCCAGATTCACTGGACCCGAGCGGCGGAACAGCAGCAAAATGCAGCAGAATCCCATCAGGCTGGCAGAAAAAGCGGTTGCCCCTGCCGCTCCTGCCGCACCCCACCCGGCGCCCCAGATCCGAAGGGTACGCTCCCCAATTTGGACCGTGCGGCTGGGAAAAATCAAGAAGAAGTTCAGGATCACATTGAGTACATTGGCGCCTGCGTTCAGCTGCAAAGGGGTTTTGGTATCTCCTGCGCACCGAAGTACCGCAGAAAAAACCGCCAAGGCCGTCTGGAATGGAATGCCCAGGGCATAGAAAAAAAGATATTTTTGTGCGTCGCCTAAAATAATCGAATCCGCACCCAGCCATTTGGGGACCCAGGGCGCCAGCATAAGGGTGACCAGCATAATAACGGTCCCGGACACCAACGAACCCAGCAGAGCCTGCCGGGTAATGCTGCGAGCCAGCTGTTCCTGCCGGGCCCCCAGGCTGTGGGCGATTTGAACGGAGTACCCCACCCCCACCGCGGTCAGCAGTCCCACAATAAAAAAGACCGGCGTGGAATTGATGGCTACAGCGGCGGTGGCGTCGGTGCTTAACGCACCGATCATAGCCGTATCCACATAGTTGGTCATGGTCAGCAGCAGCTGCTCCGCGATGGCGGGCCAAGCCAGCATCAGAAGCAGCCGTGTGTTGGATTGAAGAGTTTCGGAGGAGTGCTGCATAGTATCACCTGCATTATTTGGGACGCCCCGGAGCCTTGTCGGTTCCTGGAGCGCCCCATGTGAAGAAAGGTTGGCGGTAGGGTTACAGCTTTCCCTCCCGCATAAAGCGGGCATTGGTGCCGTCAATCTGGAAAAATTCCTCTGCGGCCCTGTGGCCGATTTCATCCGGATACTGGGGAATGGCAGAGAGGTATTCCTGCTGATCTACTTTTGTAAATATACCGTCACGCATAATGATCTCGCCGTCCACCGCAGCCAAAGCCACCTCCGGGCCCCTGGCGCTGTAGACCAGATTGGGGATCATGTTGCGCATGGGGTAGGTATACACCGGCAGCATGGAGGGGCAGTTCAGGTCGATAGCGATAAAGTCCGCCTGCTTGCCCGGTTCCAGCGAGCCCACGCTGTCCCCCAGGCCAATGGCCTGGGCGCCCTCGATGGTGGCCATCCGCAGGGCTCGCCAGGCGGGCATGACCTCTGGATTGCCGTACTTGATCTTGTTGAACAGGGCCACATTTTTCATCTCGTTGATGATATTATGGCAGTTGTTGCCGGGGGCCTGATCAGAGCCCAGAGCCACAGAGCCGCCCGCCTCCTGGAAAGCCACGCTGGGACAAACGATGCCGTCAATGATGCCGATGGAACCGGGATTGACGATCATGGAGGCGCCCTTTCCAGCGATGTGGGCGGCTTCCTCGTCGGTGCAGTCGGTGAGATGGACGGCAATCAGGGAGGAGTCCAAATAACCCAGCTCATCCAAAAAGGCGGTGGGCCGCTTGCCGTAACGCGTTTCAATCTGATAGGTCTCCCGGTCGCCCTGCTGAACGTGCATGTGGATCTTGGTTCCCCGCTCCTTGACAATCTTCTGAATCTTCAAGAGCATTTCGGGACTGACAAAATCCGCTCCCTGGGGCCCGAACAGAATCTTGATCCGGCCCCCCGCCTGGTTGTGCCACTTGTCGTAGAGCTGGATATTGCGCTGGAGACTCTCTTCACCCATCTCGTCGTCGAACTCATAGAGTTCGCCCGGCTGGTAGACCCGCCGTTTGGCGGCCCGGATGGTCTGGGCAATATTGCCCCTGGCCCCCACCTTTTCGATGAAGCTGCACACGTTGTCCATCTTTGACTCATAGTCGCCCAGGGTGGTGGTGCCCGCCCGGATGGCCTCCAGAATGGCCACCCGGCTGCCTGCGTCCCGCTCCTCGTCGGTTACGGCGTTGTCAAAGGGCTGCAGGCCAAACATCATCCAATTGTTGGTGTCCTGGGCCAGACCGCGCATGATGTTGCAGGCGGTGTGCATGTGCCCGTCGATCAAGCCGGGCAGGACCATGTGGTGGGGCAGATCGATGGTCTCCTGGGGGGCGTATTCTTTCAGCATGTACTCGACAGGACCGACCTCTAAAATCTTGCCGCAGTTGATCGCCATGGCAGAGGCGGCGCGGTAGCCGACTCCCTCCCCCTCCATGGTGTAAAAGTGGGGGGCAGTAACAAGTTTATCAATTTTTTTCATATCAATCTCCCACCTGTGTAAAATAAGTTCGTAACATCAGACTGCTTTCACGGCCCGGGCGCTGTCCACCTTTGTCATAACAAACATAGCCGCATAGAGGACTACAGCGGTCACAGCAATGGAAAGCATGTATTGGCCGGTCAGTCCTCCGAACAGGAAACCTACGAAAGCGGATGCGCCTACTGTAAGTCCGTAAGGCAGCTGCGTCATAACGTGGACGATGTGGTTGCAGGAGCCGCCGGTAGAGGAGAGGACGGTGGTATCAGAGATGGGGGAGCACTGGTCGCCGAACATACCGCCGGCGATGACGGAGCCCACCACATAGGCCATAGGCAGATTGAAGGCAACAGCCATGGGGAAAGCAATGGGCATCATGATGGACCACACGCCCCAGGAGGAACCGGTGGCGAAGGAGATAAAGGCGCCGAACAGGAACACCAGGGCAGGAACCAAGCCGGGAGTGAGGTACTGCTGCACAATACCCACCATGAAGTCACCGGTGCCCATGGATTTGACGATGGTGCCCAGAGACCAGGCAGCAATCAAAATGAAGGGGACATTGATCAGCTCAATCATGCCGTCAATGAAGGTATCAAAGGCCTTAAGGGGCTTGAACAATCCGGTAGCAATGCCCATGACGCCAGCGCCGATACCGCCGCCCAGGAAGGCTACGCAGATTGCCAGGGTGATGTTGGCGGAACGGAAGCAGCCCACCAGGCCGTTGTTGGCCAGATCGCCGCTCCAGAAGATGGTAGCAAACAGAGAGATGAACAGGGCAGCCATAGGGACGATGAAGTTCCAGATGGACAGCTCATAGCCCTCGGGCAGCACATTCTTTACCTCGGGGACCAAGGGGTCCACGCCATCGCCCAACAGCTTACCGGTCTTCAGAGCCCGCTCCTCCTCGGTGCGCATGGGACCGAAGTTCAGGCCGAATACGGCGACCACAACCACTGTGACCATGGCGAAGAGGCTGTACAAATTGAAGGGCAGCATGTTCAGCCAGATGCCCCACTCGCTGGCCTCTACCCCGGCGGCCAGAAGCTCTGCGGCGATCAGACCGGTGATAAAGGGACCGTAGCTGCTGATGGGAGAGAAGCAGGCCAAGTTGCAGCCCATGGAGTCCAGAATGTAGGACAGCTTGGCCCGGGACACCCGCACGGTGTCGGTGACGGGACGCATAATGGTGCCCAGCATCAGGCAGGGCTCGGTGTAGCAGAAGATAAATGCGCTCAGGCAGGTGACGATTTGGCCCTTCTTGGCTGTATTAATCACCTTGGTCACGCGGCTGGCAAATGCCTCAGCTGCACCGGTATTGCGCAGCATGGCGATCAGTCCGCCAGACAGGGTGACCAGTACCAGAAGGGACGCATTTCCGCTGATAGAGGGCATGACATAATCCGAGATAATTTTTACAAAGCCCACCAGAGGATTCCAGCCGTTAATGATAGTGGAACCCACCCAGGTGGCAATCAGCAGGGAGAGGATGGTCTGTTTGGTGATCAGGGCGAGGACAATAGCTAGAATGGGCGGTATCAAACATAATACTCCAAATGTGGTTTCCATGCAATAGTTCCTCCTTTACTTGATACACTTTTTGTAAGACTCTGGTGTTTCATAGTGCGGACAAGCTTCCGGTGCTTCCCTCCTCTGCCACATCAATTTGATCCACACTGCTGAAAGAGTCAATACGAACTGTATTAGGCTCTGTTTTCGTAGCAGGAGCCGTACATCTTCGCAGGAATAAATTGCCCCTGGCCATACTTTCCCACAAATTGGGCGTCCCGGACCACCACCCGGCCTCGGAGCAGCACCGTCTCCACCCGGCCCAGCTGTTCCCGGCCCTCGTAGATGTTGTAGTCCACCCCATTTGGGTTGTCCTCCAAACGAATCACCCCCCGGTAATCCGGGTCCAGGATGACCAGGTCAGCGTCACAGCCCACGGCGATGTGGCCCTTCCGGGGGTAGATGCCGTTGATTTTGGCGGGCTGGGCAGCGGTGATCTCCACAAACTTCTGCCGGGAGATACGCCCTTTGGCTACCCCCTCCGTCCAGATAACGTGCATCCGGTCCGCCGCGCCGGGGGCGCCGTTGGGGATCTGGGTGAAGTCGTTCCGTCCCACCTGCTTCAGGTTGGCCACGTCGATCCCGCAGTGGTCAGAGACCACGGCGTTAAGCAGTCCGCTGTTCAGCGCGGCCCAAAGCGCGTCACAGTCCTCCTGGTCCCGCAGGGCGGGGGAGCAGACAAACTTGGCCGCCTCGTTGAAGTCCGGGTTGTCCAGCGCCTCCTTGGTGGTGGTCAGATAGTGGGTACAGGTCTCCCCGTACACCCGCTGCCCCGTCCCCTTGGCCTGGAGCAGCGCCTCCAGCGCCGGACGGCAGGTCATATGGGCGATATACAGGGGGGTATCCGTCTGTCCTGCCAGATAGATGGCCCGGCGCACCGCCTCCGCCTCGGTAAAGGGCGGGCGGGAAACATAGTGGTAGTGAGGTGTGGTCTGCCCGTTCTTCACGCACTGGCGGCGCAGGAAATCCAAAATCTCGCCGTTCTCCGCATGAACGAACACGGTGACCCCCGCTTTGCGGCTGCACTCCAGAATACGGAAGAAGGTCCCGTCGTCCACATGGAGGGGGGAGCCGTTGTAGGCCATAAAAATCTTGATGCTGGAAATTCCCTTCTGGGGAAATTGGGCGATCTCGTCAAACATGCTGTCCATGATCTCCGTCACCATACCGTGAAGGGCAAAGTCCACACAGGCCTTGTCCTTAGCCCGGACATTGATGCGGTAGTCGATGGAGTCCAGCAGGCCCGTCTTGGGGTCCTGGGGGGCATAGTCCACAATGGTGGTGGTCCCCCCCACCACAACGGCGTCGGTGGTTTCATAGCCTGCGGTGTCCTGGTCGCCCACGTTGCACAGGGCGGAGAAGTGGGTGTGCTGGTCCACGCCGCCGGGCAGCACATACTTGCCCGCAGCATCAATGACCTGATCGGCAGGAAGGTCCAAGTGCTGGCCTACAGCCCGAATGGTCTCTCCCTCCACCAGAACATCACCCTGAAATTCTTCGCTGGCGGTTACAATGGTCCCGCCCTTAACTAAAATACGCACAGTTTAGTCCTCCTCAAACATTAAATCCGTCTCAGAAAAGAGGGGATATCCCAAAAACTGTTTCTTCTCCGGCCAGCCCCAGGTAGATGCCTTGCTGGTTCCCAGGCCCATATCCACCAGGGCTTCGGCCAACTTGACTGCGGGGGTGACTCCCTCCAGTACCGGCACGCCCAGCCGTCGCTCCAGGTCCTGGGCGAAGTCTACAAAGCCGGCACAACCCAGCAGGATACACTCCGCCCCGTCCTCCCGGACGGCCTTCTCCCCCTCCAGGGCCAGGGCCTCCAGGCCCCGCTCCGGGTCCTGGCCAAAATCCAGCACGCTCAGCCCGGTGGAGCGGATGGACCGGCAAAACTTCTCCGCGCCATAGGCGGACACAGCGTCCTCCGTGACCTTGCGGGCCCGGTCCAGCACAGAGACGATGGAGAAATAGGGCGCCAGAAACTTGGCGGTGGTGATGGCGCTCTCGCAGATGCCCAGCACCGGCTTGCGGGTCACCTCCCGGGCCGCCTGGAGCCCCGGGTCGCCAAAGCAGGCGATGACAAAGGCGTCCGCCCCCTCCTCCCGGTCCCCCTTGATGACCTCCTTGAGCACGCCGGGAACCGCCAAATACTCGTCCACATAGCACTCGATGCTCTCCGGCCCCCATTGAGGGCTGACAGAGTAGACCTGGGTACCTGGCCGGGCGGCCCGGAGTGCAGCCTCCTGGATGCTCTGGGTCATAGACAGGGTGGTGTTGGGGTTAATCAGCTTGATTTTCATGGTCCGCATCCCCTCCTAATTCATTTGATCTGTTTTTTTGATCAGCTCCATGAGTACGCAGCTTCCACGCTCCAGGTCTTCGGGCGCGCTGTACTCGTCGATCCGGTGGCTGATGCCATTCTTGCTGGGGATAAACACCAGAAGGGATGGGGCCAGCAGGGCCATATTGATCAGGTCGTGTCCCGCGCCGCTGAACATATCCCTCCGGGTATAGCCCAGGCCGTCGCAGCAGTCCCGGGCCAGCTGCATAAGGACGGGGTCGCACAGGGTGGGGGGCTGACGGATCATCTCCTCCATAGTCAGCCCCTCCGAGCCGAACCTCTCCAGCAAAAGAACCGCGATCTGCTCCATCTCCTCCATGGAGCGGTTTCTCAGCTCAATAACGAACTCCGTCTCGCCTGGAATCACATTCACCGCGCCGGGAGACACCTTCAAGGTCCCCACGGTACACACCATTTCGGGATAAGCGGTGCGCACCTGCTCCATCAGCCAGGCAATGAGGCGGCTGGTCTTCTCCAAAGCGTCGTCCCGCAGGGACATGGGGGTACTGCCCGCGTGGTTGGCCGCTCCCCGCATCACTGCCCGGTAGCGCAGAATACCTACAATCCCGCCAACCACGCCAATCTGCTTTTGCTCCGCCTCTAAAATACCGCCTTGCTCAATGTGCAGCTCCAGATAACAGAGGTAATCCTCCGGACTTTGCCGACAGGCGGCAGCATCCGTCAAACTCAGGCCGTATTGGGGCAGCTTGGCCTCTATGGCCGAATCTATGGAGGCGCCCGCAAAGGCTTTGCTCCCAAAGGTCCCTCCAATCACGTTGCCCTCCTCCTCTGTGAAGGCCACGATCTCCAGAGGATGCCGGTTGACCCAGCCCGCCCCCCTGAGCCGCCGGACACAGTCGACGGCGGCCAGCACTCCGTAGGCGCCGTCGTAAATCCCGCCGCCGGGGACGGTATCAATGTGGGAGCCGATGCACAGCCGTTTTCCCTCGCCGGGCAGCAGGCCCCGCAGGTTGCCCACCGGATCAATGCTGGTCTTTAGACCGGCCTGTTCCATCAGAGAGCGGACATATTCCCGGCCTCGGCCATATTCCGGGGAGTATGGCAGGCGAGTGGTCCCCACCCCCGCCTGAAAGCCGATCTGGCCCAGCTCATGGAGCCACTGCTCTAACCGCTTACCCATGGCAGCGCTCCATAAAGGCCGCAATCCGGTCGAAGCCCTGCTCCAGACTCTCCATGGACGCGGCGTAAGATAGCCGCACATACCCCTCGCCAAACTCGCCAAAGGCGGTTCCGGGCACCAGGACTACCTGTTCCTCCTCCAGCAGCCGCATGGCAAAGGTCTCGCTGTCCAGCCCTGATTGGCGGATATCCAGAAAGGCGTAGAAGGTCCCCTGGGGCTTGGAGCAGGACAGGCCGGGGATGGACGCGATCCGCTCCAGCACATAATCCCGGCGAATGCGGTACTGCTCCCGCATGTGCTCCAGGTGGGTCTGGGGTCCGTTCAGCGCCTCGATTGCGGCGCACTGGCAGGGGGTAGAAGCGCAGGCGCTGGTATTCTCCTGGAGCTTGGTCATCTGACTGATAACCTCAGCGGGCCCGGCGGCAAAGCCCACCCGCCAGCCGGTCATGGCGTAGGTTTTGGACAGGCTGTCGATGACCAGGGTACGCTCCGCCATGCCGGGCAGGGAGGCCAGGCTGGTGTACTCCGCGCCGTCAAAGAGGATGTGCTTGTAGACCTCGTCGGCCAGCACGGCCAGGTCAAATTCCTTGGCCACCTGAGCCAGCGCGTCCAGAGCCTCCCGGCTGGCCACCGCCCCGGTGGGGTTACAGGGAGAGTTCAGGATAATGGCCCGGGTACGGTCCGTTACGGCAGAGCGGATGGCCTCCACGTCCAGGTCAAAGCCTCGCTTGGGGTCAGTCTGGACTGAAACCGCTGTGCCGCCGCACATCTGAATCTGCTGTATGTAGTTGGTCCAGCAGGGCTCGCTGACAATCACCTCGTCGCCGGGGTTCAGGATCGTTTTCAGAGCCAGGTAGAGCGCCCCCATTGCTCCAGGAGTCACTACAATTTGGGAAACAGGGTCGTACTCCTGTCCCTCAGTCCGTTTCAGGTAGCCGGAGATGGCCTCCCGCAGGGGCAGCAGCCCCGCGTTGGCGGAGTATTTGGTCTGTCCCTCACGAATGGCCCGGCATCCGGCTTCCACCACATTTTCTGAGGCGGTGAAATCCGGCTCGCCCAAGGTAAAACTGAGTACCTGGTCATACTCCAATGCCTTGTTGAACATCTTACGAATTTTGGAGGGTTGAATCAACGTTGTGTTTTCTGAAATCTGGATCAAGGTAAAGACTCCTTTCTGGATTTTGCCTGATTTTTACGCTCACGCAGCTTTAAAATAGTCATTAAAACCCCAAACACCAGGGACAGCATGGCGGCAAAAACGATCCGATAGTCTACCGGCAGCAAAAAGCCCACGGTGTTGATGGGAATCCAAAACAAGGGGATGGTTTTAAACAATGTAAAATCTACCAGTTCTCCCCAGTCCACCGAGTTTACCGCTTCCCGGACAGTGATCTGCCTGTTTTGAAGAAAGCGCAAGTCGGCGTAGTTGCCGCAGACCCGCATCAGTGCGGAGTGGAGCGGGGCAAAAAACAGGTTGTTGGTGCAGCTGGTAAAGAACGCGGCGGCCAATGCACTGCCGTAGAAGGGCAGCAGGCCCACCTCCATAGCCCGGACCGTTCCCTCGCTGAACACCCGGAACGCCAAGGTCACCCACAGCCCTCCAAATCCCCAGCTTGCCGCCTTAAACCAAGTAGCGCGGTTTACCGCCCATACTCCTTCCAGTATCCGGGCAGAGAGCAGTTCCCCCGCAGTGGCGTATATTGCAAATTGCACAAAACCGGCTATATAGGGAAACATCTGGTTAAACCGAGAAAATCCTCCTGTTATCGTTAAAAAAGCGGATGCTATTCCTAGAAAAGCATAAAATACCATCCAAAATTTGTCATTCTGCTTCATAGAAGTGTTCCCTCCGTATGTGGCTATTATAACAAAATAGGACCCGCACTGATATTCAGCGCGGGTCCTATTTTGCTTCAACCTTTTGCTACAAAAAAACTTCTCCCGGAGAACTGCATACTTCTTTTGTATCTAAAAATAATACTTTTATATAATGGATAAGCAACAAAAAAGCGGAGTTTAAATTTTTATTTTTACTGCAATTCGTCAAAATTGACTTTGCTGGTAGAGATGGGCAGACATTGAAGCATCTGTACCCGATTACGGACATGCATCTTGGCGTAGATACTTTGAAAGTGCTTTTTCACCGTGTGGATGCTGATACTCAGCTGCTTAGAGATGTCGTCGTTAGACCAGCCCTGCACGGCCAAATCCAGCATTTCGCCTTCCCGAGCAGTTAATCCATATTGGCGGCACAATTTTTCCTGATAGCCTTTCGCAAAGAAATAACGGGAATCTCCCTTTTTTGCCTCATAAGCCAGACGGTACGCAAAGTGCATACGCAGCTGCTCCAGGACAAAGAGATCCCTGGGGGTAAATGGCGTCCCGCCTTCTTTGCGGTAAAGCCTCAGAAATCCCATAGGCTCCTCGCGGAATGCGATGCATAGCCCCGCAGAACAGCTCAAACGGTTGGGTTCCCAAAAGGTGCGGTATATTTCACTATCCTGGAGGCGGCTGCCCGGCTGGGAAATATCTTCCGCAAAGGCGCAGCGGTTCGTACTGTAAATCATCCAACGGAATGCGTCGTCCTTCCGCGTTTGATCCTCCCACATCTGTATCGACTGGAGAGAGAGATTGTACCCCTCGGTATCCAAAAACTTGAAGTCTCCGTCCTCTGTTACAGACAAGCGCGAAAAAACAGCTGCATCGTAGGAAATCAAAAAGGGAAGCCAGCGGTTGAGAATCGCTTTCTGCATCTCCTCAACGGTATAGATAAAGCTGATATTGTAGGCCACTTCATTGAGTAAAATCCACTCATTTTCCTCTAAAAATGCCATTGCGCACCTCCTCACCAAAAAATTGATGATGAAGCAGTATATCATATGAACAAATATTTATCAAGTCGCTGCGCAGAAAAGCAAAAGATTCGCGTCTCACGGTGAGTAATGTCATTAAGTTGGGAATAGGGAGAGAATAAAGTCAAAAAAGATGTAAAAAGGGGTTGACAAAAGAGAAAAAATGTGCGGCGAAGCCCTGAAAAGGGAAAATGGGGGAGTACCCAGAACAATACGTCAGGCAGCCGGGGCGGGATTTTACCTGTCCCCGGACGCTGGCCTTTGAAACGGTCATATCCCTGCTGCTGACCATGAGCGAAAACAGCATTGGAAAACTACTGATTGGACGGTTTCACAACAGCGAACAAACACCGTCGGCTTCGGCCTTGAGAACATCCCAAAGTTTGTGTAAACCTCCTATAGTGTATATCGCTCTTGGAGTCAACCTGGACAGAAGGAAAGATGTCCTGGGCATGTGGGTTAGTGAAAATGAGAGTGCTAAATTCTGGGCGACTGTACTCAACAGCGCCGGTACAGACAATTTGACAGGATTTGATGCGGCCATCCACGCCACCTTTCCTCAAACCGAAATCCAGAACTGCATCATCCACCAGCTGCGTAATTCCAGCAAGTATGTGTCCTACAAGGACCGGAAGGCCCTTATGGCCGATCGGAAGGCGGTCTATGCAGCCGTAGATGAGCAGGCCGCCTTGGATGCCCTGGTCGCTTTTGAGGAGCGCTGGGACAAGAAATACCCGCAAATCTCCCAATTCTGGCGGGCCAACTGGGCCAAGCTCAGCACCTGCTTCAAGTATCCCCAGGAGGTGCGCAGGCTGATCTACACCACCAATACCATTGAGGGCTTTCACCGCCAGCTGCGGAACGTGACCAAGGCCAAATTGGTGTTTCCTACCGATGACAGCCTGCTGAAAATGCTGTACCTGGCCATGACGGAGATTACCAAGAAATGGACGGGCAGACGCCAGGATGGGAGCATGATTCATGCGCAGTTGGCCATTTTCGTCCACGGTGTAGTAGATGCAGACGCACCCCTGTTCAGCGTAAAAAAAGCACGATCTTGCAATCATGCTTTTTTGGGTATTGATTTTTGTCACAGAGTCTTGCTTTTCTCAGTAATTGCGCAACTTTTTTGTGGGTTTATAAGGTTCTTTATCAGTATCCCCCAGAGGCCATCCATTATTTTATCCCAATCGGACGATTTGTTCAATGGGCAGGGAGCACAGCGCTGCCTGGGCCTCGCTGCGCAGGCCGTGCTCGGTGTTGATGGCCTCCATGATGGGGGCGCGCAGACCGGTGGGGACAACGATAGCCACGATCTCCCGTTCTTCGGCCAGGTCGATCTCGTAAGCCTGCTCCAGCTCTTTGCGGCCGGAGAGACGTCCCCGGATGACGGTCCCGCCCCGGGCGCCGTGGGCCTTGGCAGTGGACATAACGTCGTCGGTGCAGCCCCGGGCGCACACGACCAGAATCAAGCTGTTTTCGGTCCGTTCCATGGGTTCTTCCTCCTTTTCCCGTAACCCTTCAGCGTAATAGGCGGCCAGGTTGGCCACCAGACTGTTCAGCCCTGACACCGGGACTGAGACTACGATCCCCGCGCCGCCGGTGTGCCCCCGCAGCTCATTGTCCAGGTCGTGGAGCAGCTTCTTCGCCGCAGACGCGGCGGCAAAGCTGATCAGCACGTCTTTTTCACTGGAGTCCAGCCCCAGGATATCCATGATCTCGGAGGTGGCGGTGCCCTTGCCAGCGCATTGAAGATGGATGGGCACATGGCGTTTGCGGTACAGACGCAGCATGGCAGCGCCCTGGCCCCGTTCCACAATGGAGAGAATCAGCTTCATCGCTTCCATAGTTCCCTCTCCTCTCAGTCAAAGTAGAGGACGGCGTCCTCCACGCGCTCCATGCGGGAGCGCAGGCGGCGGCGGGCCAGCTTGTGGTGGATTATGCTGGACAGACCCATCACCTGGATGGTAACCAGGGGCGTCATGGCCACCATAGCCACGATGCCAAAGGCATCGGTCATCATATTGCCGCCCAGAGACTGGCAGGCCCCCTGGGCGAAGGGGAGCAGGAAGGTGGCGGTCATGGGTCCGCTGGCGACGCCGCCGGAGTCGAAGGCGATGCCGGTGAAGATGCTGGGCACCAGAAAGGTGAGTCCCAGAGAGACGGCATAGCCGGGGATGAGCAGCCAGAAGATGTTCAGCCCGGTGAGCACCCGGACCATGGCCAGCCCCACCGAGACGCATACGCCGATAGACATGGCCAGCCCCATGGCCCGCTGGGAGATGGAGCCGTTGGATACCTCCTCCACCTGCTTGGTGAGGACGGTGACGGCGGGCTCCGCCTTGACGATGTAGTAGCCAATCAGCATACCGATGGGCACCAGCAGCCACTTGGCGCCGCCCTCCGCAATGGCGGCGCCGATCAGCTGGCCGGCGGGCATAAAGCCCACGTTCACGCCGCAGAGAAACAGGACCAGCCCCAGATATGTATACAGCAGGCCGGCTCCAATACGCAGCATCTGTCCGCGCTTGAAGTGGCGGGTCAGAAGCTGGAAGATCAGAAACAGCCCCGCAACGGGGAGGAGGGCGGTTGCAACCTCCTCCAGGTAGGTGGGAAAGGATTCCACGAAATACCGGGCGGCCCGGGCGGTGGTGGATACGTCAGGGACGACTCCGACAGAGGGCGCCGCCTCCGTAGGCTTGTAGATAATGCCCAGCAGCAGCACGCACAGGATCGGCCCGATGGAGCACAGAGAGATCAGGCCGAAGCTGTCGCTGGCAGAATTTTTGTCGCTGCGGGTGGAGGCGATGCCCAGGCCCAGGGACATGATGAAGGGGACGGTGACGGGACCGGTGGTGACCCCTCCGGAGTCGAAGGAGACAGGGATGAAATTCCCCGGAGCCAGAAAGGCCAGGGCGAACACGGCGAAGTAGAGGACCAGCAGCAGCCGGCGCAGGGGGATGCCCCACCGGACCCGCAGCGTAGCCGCCACCAGAAAGAGTCCCACGCCCACCGCCACCGTAATAATGAGCACGGCGCTGTTGATGGAGGACACCTGCTTGGAGAGCACCTGAAGGTCAGGCTCCGCCATGGTGGTGAGGACGCCCAGCAGGAAGTAGACCGCGATGGGGACGATGAGCCGCGTGTGCTTGCTGATGGTAGAGCCCACCCCCTCGCCCATGGGGATCATGGACATGTCCACCCCCAGGGTGAACAGTCCCATGCCGCCCACCAGCAGGATGGCCCCGAAGAGAAACAGGACCAGCGTGCCGGGGTCCAGCGGAGCAATGGTAATGGACAGCAGGAGGACGATGGCCGTGATGGGAAGCACAGAGGCCATGGATTCCTGGGTCTTTTCGACCAGCTTTTTATTGAGACGCAATGGCCGCCACCCCTTTTCATGCGATACTACCATTATAACGGAGGCCGCGGAGACTTCATAGGGCTTTTACAAAATCTTTACACACGTTCTAAGTTTTTTAATATACCGGTTCAAGGAAATTAAGGATTGTAATTTCGACTGGAAGGAAATATAATAAAGGGGAAACCAGGCCATAAACAGAAGGAGGATACGGAGATGGCGATCGAATATAAGAACCTGATGGAGGACATTGTCCTGCAAAACCTGGATACCGTGATGACGGCGGAGGGCGGCTGCACCTGCGACGCCTGCAAGTCGGACGTGGTGGCCTACACCCTGAACAACCTGGCGCCCCACTACGTAGCCACCCGGCAAGGCCGGCTGCTGGTCAAGCTGAAGAGCTATGAGCTGCAGTCCCGGGCCGATGTAGTAGCGGCCATCAGTGAGGCAGCTGTCATGGTCTCCAAAAACCCCCGGCACGGACGGGAGTAACATAAAAGGCCGTCCCGCTTGTTCGGCGGGACGGCCTTTTTCAGCGCAGAAACAGCCGCAGCAGCCTGGCTTTGGTCCGGGTATAGGGCGGGTACCGGACGGGCAGGTCCACCAGGGTGGATTTTTTGACGATGCTCTTCCGGTGGGAGAAGGCGTCGAAGCTGGCTTTGCCGTGGTAGCTGCCCATGCCGCTGTCCCCCACGCCGCCGAAGCCCATGCGGCTGGTGGCCAGATGGATGATGGTGTCGTTGATGCACCCGCCGCCGGAGGAGGCCCGGCGCAGGAACTGCTCCTGGACCTCCCGGTCCTGGGAGAACAGGTAAAGGGCCAGGGGACGGGGGCGGGCATTGACAAAGTCCAGCGCCTCCTGGACCGCGTCAAAGGTGAGGACCGGGAGCACCGGCCCGAAAATCTCCTCCTGCATGACGGCGTCCTCCGGCGAGACCGGGTCCAGGATCGTGGGCTGGATTGCCAGCGCGGCCGGGTCCCCCTGGCCGCCGAAGACTACCTGAGCCGGATTGATGAGGCCCATCACCCGGTCAAAATGCTTCCGGTTGACCATGCGCACATAGCCCTTGTTGTCCAGCGGGTCGGAGCCGTACAGAACGGTGATCCACCGCTTTACATACGCCAGGAAGCGGTCCTTCACCCGGCGGTCGATGAGCAGGTAGTCCGGGGCCACGCAGGTCTGGCCGCAGTTGAGCAGCTTGCCGAAGACCAGCCGCTTGGCGGCCAGCTCCAGCCGGGCGGTTTTGTCCACAATGCAGGGGCTTTTCCCGCCCAGCTCCAGAGTGACGGGGGTGAGGTGGACCGCCGCCTTCGCCATCACCTCCCGGCCCACCGCCGCCCCGCCGGTGAAGAAGATGTAGTCGAACCGCTGATCCAGGAGGGCCTGATTCTCCGCCCGGCCCCCCTCCACCACCGCCACCAGCTCAGGGGGGAAGCACTCCGCCAAAATGGTCCGGATGACCGCCGAAACGGCGGGAGAGTCGGCGGAGGGCTTGACCACGCAGCAGTTGCCTGCGGCAACGGCCCCGATCAGCGGCTCCATGGTGAGCAGGAAGGGGTAGTTCCAGGGGGACATGATGAGCACCACCCCATAGGGCTCCGAGACGGTGAAGCTCCGGGCGGGGAATTGGGCCAGGGGGGTGAGGTGGGGCCGGTCTCTCATCCAGCGGGCCAGCCGCCGTTCCACGAAGGTCAGCTCCGACAGGGTGAGTCCTACCTCGCACATGTAGCTCTCGGCGGGGGACTTGTTCAGGTCGGCTTTGAGGGCGGCAGTAATGTCCGTCTCATGGGCTTTCATGGCCGCTCTCAGCCTCTGTAAGGCTCCCCGGCGGGCGGACAGGGGCAGGGTGGCCCCGGTCTTGAAATAGGCCCTCTGAGCTGTGACCAGCGCTTGGATATCCATGGAGCATCCCTCCTTTTTTTCAGCATACCATAAAAATTCCCCACCGTCAAAAATTTCTCTTGACAAAGTTCGTACAGCCGAGTATTGTATTTTTAACAGTACTATATTTTTAACATTAGCGAACGGAGGAATGATGTATGAAGCATCCCAAGTCCCTGACCCGTGAACAGTATTTGAAACAATTCAGCCGGGCGGTGCGGTGGCGTCTGCCGCCCCAGGAGTCGGAGGACGCCATTGCCGACTACCGGGAACTGATTTTCCAGGAGGAGCGGGACGAATCCAAACTGGTGGAGGAGCTGGGGGAACCCGTCCAGGCGGCCCACCTGCTCACCGATGTGACGACCTATCGCCGGTGGCTGAAAGTATTCGCGATACTGGCCTTTGGGCTGTTTTTGCTGGCAAAATGGGCGTGGACGGCGCATACCCGCCTGTACATACACGGGATAGAAGCGTGGTGGTACCCGGTATGGACGATGGCGGTAGGGCTGCCTCTGTCCCTGTACTGGTTCCGGCGGCACGGGCAGAAGAGCGGCCTGTTGCCTAAAAAGCTGATTTTTGCCCTGGCAGTCGTGCTCCTTCTGGGGATCGTGACATTGGTATGGACCTACTATCTGTTTGACCCGCAAGTGATGGCGCATCTGGTCGAGACAGCTGCGGGAAATCCCACGCCGTGGCAGATTATTGTGCAGCGTGAACTGCTGATTGAAGGCGGGACCGCCTGCGCCCTGCTTGCTCTGGCCGGGCTGGTGCTTGCCAAATGCTACGACCGCCGGTGGTTAGCCCTATATATCCTGTGCGTCACTGCAGCGGCAATCTTTGGGTTTGCGGAGTTTCATCTGACTAGCATGGATGTTTCCGCTCGAGGTGTTTTTGAACTGCAAGGTTACCTGTTCGCTCGGATTATCCCCATCGGCGCGGTGGGCCTCATCGGAACGGGGGTGGCCCTGTGCTGAAGAAGGACCTGCTGGAGCTGTGTCTGCTCCAGTTGCTGGCGGGGGGCGACAAGTACGGCTACGAGGTGCTCACCCCCCTGCGGGCAGCCTTCCCGGACACCCAGGAGAGCGCCATCTACGCCCTGCTCCGGGGGCTGGGGAAAGAGGGGTATACCGAATGGTACATGGCCCCTGGCGGCGGCGGGCCGGACCGGAAGTATTATCGGATCACCTCCGCGGGGCAGACCCGGCTGGAGGAAATGCGGGACCAGTGGCGCAATATGCGGGACGCCATCGCCTCCTTTGGGGTAGAATAGCCGCTTTGCCGCGTTAATCAGGAAAATTATATTTACAACCGGCCGAAATCGTGTTATCATACTATGTTGTGGAACGTAGTTCCACGCAAATGAAATCAAAACAAGGAGTGTTCCTTTATGAGCCGTATGGTCGGTACTGTATCCCGGGGCATCCGCACCCCCATCATCCGCAGCGGAGACGACCTGGTGGAGATCGTCACCAGCTCTCTGCTGGAGGCGGCAGAGGAGGACGGCTTTGCTATCCGGGACCGGGACATCGTGGCCATGACCGAGGCCATTGTGGCCCGCGCCCAGGGCAACTACGCCACGGTGGACCAGATCGCCGCCGATGTTCGAAGCGAGCTGGGCGGGGAGACGGTGGGAGTGATCTTCCCCATCCTCAGCCGCAACCGGTTTGCAATCTGCCTGCGGGGCATCGCCAAGGGGTGCAGCAAGATCGTCCTCATGCTCAGCTACCCCTCGGACGAGGTGGGCAACCACCTTGTCAGCATCGACGCCCTGGACGCGAAGGGGGTGGACCCCTACAAGGACGTCCTCACCCTGGAGAAGTACCGGGAGCTGTTCGGCTATGAGAAGCACCCCTTCACCGGGGTGGACTACGTGGCCTACTACCAGGAGCTGATTCAGGACTGCGGAGCCGAGGTGGAGATCATCTTTGCCAACGATCCCAGGGCCATCCTGCCCTACACCAAGCACGTCCTGTGCTGCGACATCCACACCCGTCAGCGCACCAAGCGGCTGCTCCGGGAGGCCGGAGCGGTGTCGGTCTACGGCCTGGACGATATCCTGATCCATTCGGTCAACGGCAGCGGGTACAACGAGAAGTACGGCCTGCTGGGCTCCAACAAGGCCACCGAGGAGCAGGTGAAGCTCTTCCCCCGGGACTGCCAGGGGCTGGTAGAGGCCATCCAGAAGCGGCTGCTGGAGAAGACCGGCAAGCATGTGGAGGTCATGGTTTACGGCGACGGCGCCTTCAAGGACCCGGTGGGGAAAATCTGGGAGCTGGCCGACCCGGTGGTCTCCCCCGCCTACACCGCCGGCCTGGAGGGCACCCCCAACGAGCTGAAGCTGAAATATCTGGCCGACAACGATTTCGCTGACCTGTCCGGCGAGGCGCTGAAGGAGGCCATCAAGGACCGCATCCACAAGAAGGACGGGGACCTGGTGGGCCAGATGGTGTCCGAGGGCACCACCCCCCGCCGCCTTACCGACCTGATCGGCTCCCTGTGCGACCTGACCTCCGGCTCCGGCGACAAGGGCACCCCGGTGGTCTTTATCCAGGGATATTTTGACAATTACACCACGGAATAAGAAAATGTGCCGCCCTATGGGCGGCACATTTTCACACCAATGTACCCTTATTTGATGAAAATCCGGCTCTCGACGGCGCGGATGTTGCAGTTTTCCTCCATCGTCGTAATTTTTTCTGCCAGCCGGCCAATCTGAATCTCCAGGACGGGGTGCAGATTTTCGCACTGGATTCTCCCGTTGCTTTTTTTGGACAGCATTTCGTCTAAAACGTTCAGCTCGACGGTCAGAGACTCCCGCCTTTCGTCATAAAGGTCCCGCTGCACGACCAGCTGCTCCAGCACCGACTTCTCCATATCCGAGATCCGGCTCCCCCGTTTCCGCAGGTCGGAGATGGTGGCCCAAAGCTTGTTCAAAGTGGACTGCACCTCCGCCAGCTCGGCTTTAAGCCGGTTCCAGGTCTCTGGACAGTGGGGAGGATAGCCCACCGAAAAGCGGCTCAGGTCACCGGCCAGATTGCCGATCCGCTGGCACAGGACGCTGCCGCCCGCCTGGATTCGGGTGCCCGCGATCATGCCGCGCCCGGTTATGGCGCAGACCGTTCCGGTGCAGCAAATGGTGCAGTTGGAAATCATCTCCGCAATCACGCTGCCTCCGGCGTCGATGTCCGCCCACTCCATCACCGGGGCCTGCACCTGACAGGCCGCGCTCAGAAAGGTTTTTTCGCTGCTCCCGTAGATGCCCTGCTGGACCCGGATGGTCCCGCCCTTGGAGGTCACCCGGGCCTGCCCCAGCTTGCCGTTGATGACAATGTCGCCGGAGGCTTCGATCTCGGCCCCGCCGTCCACATTTCCGCCGATATAGAGGTTCCCTGAGATCTGGAGGAGCCCTTGAAACTGGTCCAGATCGCCGTCAATGATGTTCTGCTCATGGATGCAGAACCGGTCCTGCTCCATGTACAGGAGCCCGTCTACGCTGGCGGTGAGCGCCTGTCCGCCCCTGCCGATGGCGGTGTTCGTCCCCTGAGGGACCAGGGCGCTGACGGTCTGCGGACAGGGAAGGGCCTGCCCTGTCACATCCATGCCGTCGGTTCCCGGCTTGGCGGGCCGGATCAGACAGATCACGGCCCCCTTTCGAATGGGCTGCAGCTGGATGTCCTGCTGGAAGTTCACCTGCCTTTCGTCCTGCACCTCCAGGCGCTGGTTCCCCCGCCGCTGGAACAGCTCGGTCACCTTGCCGTCCTCCCCCTCCCGGGGGGGCGTACCCTGGGCGGCCAGGAAGATGCGCAGATATCCGCGGTCAAATTCCTGCTGGAGGCTCTCCTGGGAGATGCCGTACGTAATGCCCTCGTAGTGCATGTCGTCCAGAAACTCCTCCAGGGTGAGTTCGGCTCCGTTGTTTTCCGGGGGAAGCAGGCAGGCATACGCCCGCATCCGGTTGGCTGACAGGATGAACTGCGCCTCCGCCTTGACTGGCTCCGATGTCTTTTTGCGCCGGGCCTTGCAGACCTCCTTCAAGCGGGCGACAAAATCATTGACCGTTTGGGTGTCATCGGGGTATTCCTCCCTGGCGTCCTCGCCAGCCGTGTCCAGCTCAGAAAGCAACCGCCTGTAGGGAGTGGGAGGGAATGCATTTTTTTCCTGTTCGTTCGTCCCATTCGTCACGGTGGAAACAAAACGGTCAAAAATGGACACCTTTATCCCCCACTTCTTTCTGAACTCCGTATTTGTGTGGACGACCGCCTCCCATGAACTGTAACGCCCCACTCTACAGGTAAACATTTACATTGTACCATTTTTGGATCAAATTATCAAGTATGATGACCTTTATCCGGCGTAAAAAAAGCGTGCGCCGCCCAGCCGACCGGCTTGGCGGCGCACGCTCTGTTTCGACGGGCTGCCAGTCTGACGGCTGGCCCTGCCGGAACGCTTCAGCAGCTGGCTCAGAACATCCGGGCGGGCCCCTGCATCTCTTTCGCCGAGCAGTGATCCTTCATCTCGTTCAGCAGCACCTCAGCCGCCGGAGAAAATACCGCATACTTTTTCCAGACAAAAAACAGCTTAGAGCGAAGTGTGGGCATCAGGGGCCGGAAGCACAGGGGACTGTCCGGACTGGTGTCCGTCAGCTTATCAAAGGAAAGCAGACAGCCCAGTCCCTCTTGGGTGAGAACACCGCCGTTGTAGGCCAGATTGCAGGTTGCCACAATGTTGAGCCTGTCTACTTTCTCCTGGAACCAGTCTGAAAGCTCCTTTTGCAGACCTTGCCGCGGACAGATCAACGGAACATCCAGCAGGTCCTCCGGCGCAAACGCCTCCCGTTCCGCCAGCGGGTGGTCCTTCCGCAGAATGATGCCCCAGGTGTCCGCACCGGGCAGGGGGAGGTAATTGTATTTGGACAGGTCGTTGGATTCCACCAGCACAGCAAAGTCCAGCAGGCCCTGCTCCAAACGTTCCGCCAGATCGCTCCGGTCGCCGCTGTATAGATGCACACGGATACGGGGGTACTGTGCCTGTACGGCCTTGATTCGCTGGGCAAGGTGCCTGATGCCCTCCGATTCCGCACAGCCAATACGAATATCGCCTCCGGTGATTTCGCCCAGGGCCTTAAATTCTTCCTCCGTTTTGTCTACCATCTCTAAAATATCCTCTGCCCGCTTCCGCAAAAGCATCCCTTCATCCGTAAGGCGGACATTGTAATTCCCCCGGATAAACAGCTTTTTCCCGAGCTCACCTTCCAACTCCTTCAGCTGCTTCGACAACGTGGGCTGAGATATATGGAGCCGTTCCGCCGCGTGTGTAATATTTCCTTCGCGGGCGGCCTCCAGAAAGTAGCGCAATACGCGCAGTTCCATCGTAACACCTCCCTGCCCAGTATAGCAAGCCTTGTCATTCCCTGCAAGAATAACTTGAAATAGAAAACGGGTATTTGCCATTTCAAGGCTTTGGCATTATACTCCAAATATAGGAGGTGAGAACGTGGCGGAAGCATCCGACACCGAAGGCATCCTCCGTCAAAATCTCATTGACGCTGGCTGTGATTTGGAACTCGTCCAACAGTGCATGGACTTGGCCCAGGGAGAGAGAATGGAAGAAATGAAGCGGATTCTGACCCGGCACAGGCAGACCTTGTTGGACATGATTCATGCGGAGCAAAAGAAGATCGATTGTCTGGACTATCTCTTTTATAACATGGAAAAGAATTTAAGTCGATGATAAGGAGTAACGATTATGAATGAAACACTGACTTTGACCCAGGAGTGGGATAAAACCTTCCCGAAGAGTGACAAGGTGAATCACAGCAAAGTGACGTTCCACAACCGCTACGGCATCACTTTGGCCGCTGACCTCTACGTCCCCAAGGGCGCGTCCGGCAAGCTGCCCGCCATTGCCGTCTGCGGTCCCTTCGGCGCGGTGAAGGAACAGTCCGCCGGCCTGTATGCCCAGACCATGGCGGAGCGGGGCTTCCTCACCCTCGCGTTCGATCCCTCCTTCACCGGTGAGAGTGGAGGCGCTCCCCGGTATATGGCCTCTCCCGACATCAACACCGAGGACTTCCAGGCGGCGGTGGACTATCTCTCTCTGCGGGACGATGTGGACCCGGAGAAGATCGGCATCATCGGCATCTGCGGCTGGGGTGGTCTGGCATTGAATGTGGCGGCCCTGGACACCCGCATCAAGGCTTCCGTGGCCTCCACCATGTATGACATGAGCCGGGTGAACTCCAACGGCTACTTTGATGGGGAGGACAGCGAGGAGGCCCGCTATGCCAAACGCAAGGCTTTGAACGCTCAGAGGCTGGTTGACTACAAGAGCGGCGAGTACGCCCTGGGCGGCGGCGTGGCCGACCCCATGCCGGAGGACGCTCCCTTCTACTTCAAGGACTATCACGATTACTACAAGACCCCGCGGGGTTATCACCCCAGGTCCCTCAATTCCAACGGCGGCTGGAATGTCACCGGCTGTATGTCCTTCCTCAACCAACCCATCCTGGCCTATGCGGGGGAGATTCGCTCCGCCGTTCTGGTGATGCACGGGGACAAGGCCCACTCCTGCTACTTCGGAAAGGACGCTTTTGCCAGGCTGAAGGGGGACAACAAGGAACTGCTGCTCATCCCCGGTGCTGTCCACACCGACCTCTACGACCGGACGGATATTATCCCCTTCGACAAGCTGGTTGAGTTCTTCCAAAAAAATCTGAAATAAAAGGAGGTCCCGGCATGGTAAAACAGACTGCGGGCAGGGATGCCCTGAATGATTTTGCTCCCAAGTTTGCGGAGCTGAACGATGATGTGCTGTTTGGCGAGGTCTGGTCGAGGGAGGATAAGCTGTCGCTGAAAACACGCTCCATCGTGACCATCACCGCCCTCATCAGCAAGGGGATCGTGGACAGCTCCCTGACCTATCACCTCTCCACCGCCCGGGAGAACGGCGTGACCCGCACCGAGATGGCGGAAATCCTGACCCATCTGGCCTTCTACGCCGGATGGCCCAACGCCTGGGCCGCATTCCGTATGGCAAAGGAGGTCTATGCCGGGGACGGCGAACAGGAACAGCACGGCGGCTTCTTTGGGCAGGGTGAACCGAATACAGCCTTCGCGCAGTATTTCACTGGCGGCAGTTACCTCAAGCCCCTGACTGATCCCCAAAAGACGGTGTTCATCGCCAACGTCACCTTTGAGCCGCGTTGCCGCAACAACTGGCACATCCACCACGCCCAAAGCGGTGGCGGGCAGCTCCTGATCTGCGTGGACGGCGAGGGCTGGTATCAGGAGGATGGGAAACCTGCCCAAAGCCTAAAACCCGGCGATGTGGTCACAATTCCAGCTGGTGTGAAGCATTGGCATGGGGCCAAGGCAGACTGCTGGTTCAGCCATCTGGCGGTGGAGTGTCCGGGTGAGGACACATCCAATGAGTGGCTGGAGCCGGTAACAGATGACATCTATGATGGGCTGTCTTTGCGCAGAAAGGAAGAACCAAAATGAAAAACAGATTTCTTTCCCTTTCTATGGCAGTCTGCATGATTTGCCTTCTCATATTGACCTCCTGCTCTGCGGCGGAGGTCCCCGCTGACAATGGCGGAACGAACTTGGATAGCACAGCGCTCACATCTGCGGCTCAGCCTGTGGAAGCGTTTACCGATGTGCCCTCTGACGCCTGGTACGCCGAGGCCGTTCAATACTGCCAGGGGAAGGGCTTGATGGCCGGCACTTCCAACACCACCTTTGCCCCGGAGGCCACCCTGACCCGCGCCATGTTGGTCACGATTCTGTGGCGGCAGGCGGAAAAGCCGGTGGTGAATTACCTCATGCAGTTTTCCGACGTCCCTGAGGGCCAGTGGTACAGCGAGGCCGTCCGCTGGGCAGCCAGCGAAACGCTGGTGGCCGGCTATGGCGATGGCCGCTTTGGTACCAATGATCCCATTACCCAGGAGCAGCTGGATTTGATTTTTCAGCGATATACAGATCAGCCTGTCACTGACGGTATTCCCGGCTTTGACGGCAGCTCCAGGCACACTACACGGGCCCAAGCCGCGACGGCGGTGATGAACTATGCCCAGCTTTCCCGGCGGGGTACGGGGAAGGTGCTGGTGGCCTATTTCTCCGCTACCGGAAATACCCGTCCGGTGGCGGAAAAAGTGGCGGAGGTGACAGGCGGCGACCTCTTTGAAATCGTCCCCGCCCAGCCCTACACCGCCGCCGACCTGAACTACAACACCGAATGCCGGGCCAACGCCGAGCAGAACGACCCCGGCGCCCGGCCCGCCATCGCCAGCACCGTGGAGAATATGGAGCAGTATGATGCGGTGTTCATCGGCTACCCCATCTGGTGGGGCCGCGCCCCCAAGATCATCCATACCTTTCTGGAGACCTATAACCTGAGCGGCAAGACCGTCGCCGCCTTCTGCACCTCCGGGGGCAGCCCTCACGAGGACGCCACCCTCCGGGGCTATGAGCCGGACGCCGTTTGGCTGGAGGGCCGGCGGTTCTCGGGCGCCTCTCAGGTGGAGGACTGGGTCAATGGATTGGATTTACCCAAAGCTGCGGAGGAGGAAAACAAGATGTACCTTCAAATCGGCAATACGGTCTGGACTGCGACCCTGGAGGACAATCCCTCGGCCACAGCGTGGAAGGGGCTGTTGGCCAAAGGACCGCTGACCGTGGATATGAGCGATTATGGCGGGTTTGAGAAGGTAGGCAGTATCGGCACGGCTCTTGCCCAAACCAACCGGCAAATTACCACCAGGCCAGGGGATATCATCCTCTATCAGGGCAGCAGCGTCACCATCTACTATGATCAAAACACCTGGAATTTTACCCTTCTGGGGCACATCGACGGCGTTACAGAAGCTGAGCTTCGTCAAGTGCTGCAAGCCGGCGGAGGCAATGTCTCCGTTACTTTTTCGCTGGAGCGGCCAGGGGACAGCGGAGCCGGAGTGTTCAATTTTGAAGCCAGAAGCGTTACCCTCAACAGCGGCTATACCATGCCCATCAACGGCCTGGGGACCTACAGCCTCCGCGGAGCGACCTGTGTCCATTCGGTAAAGTCCGCTCTGCAAAGCGGGGTCCGGCTGATTGATACTGCCTCCGCCTATGGCAACGAGGAAGAAGTAGGCCGAGCCATCCGGGAGGCCATTGACGAGGGCGTCATAAAACGGGAAGATGTGTTCATCATCACGAAGATCTACCCCGGCAGCGAAATGGCAGACCCGGAGCAGTCCATCCAGGCGTGTCTGGACCGGCTGGACATTGACTATGTGGATATGATGCTCCTGCACCACCCGGACCGGAACGATGTGAAAGCGTACAGGGCAATGGAAAAATTTGTGGAGGACGGAACAATCCGTTCCCTGGGTCTGTCCAACTGGTATGTAGAGGAGTTGGAATCTTTCTTGCCCCAGGTGACAATCACCCCGGCCCTGGTTCAGAACGAGATCCACCCCTACTATCAGGAGAATGATGTGATCCCCTATATCCAGAACCTTGGGATCGTGGTCCAGGGTTGGTATCCCCTGGGGGGCCGGGGCCATAGGTTGGAGCTGCTGGGGGACGAGGTGATCTCCGGAATCGCCAAGGCCCACGGGGTCTCCTCCGCCCAGGTGATCCTTCGCTGGAATCTGCAAAAGGGCGTGGCAGTCATCCCCGGCTCCAGCAACCCCGACCATATCAAGGAGAACACCGAATTGTACGGCTTCGAGCTGACCAATGGGGAAATGGGACAGATCAATGCCCTTGACCGGAACGAAAAGCATGATTGGTATTAAAATGACCCCCCCTATGCGCTGCTGTAGGCTGTGTATAGGGGGGATTTCGCTGTTTGGTCAAACATCTGTCCCGAACAAATTTACCCTTGACCAAAGCTCTCTGAGGGGATTCGATCTGAACATACGATTCTTTGGAGCAGGGATGTAATCTGCCGCATTGGCTCTTATGAGCTGTGAACATGCTGTATGCAACAATAAGACCCCGCGCCGTCAGACGCAAGGTCTTATTTTTCTATGGCGTAGGCTCAGTGTTAGTGCTCTGCACAGGGAGGTTTCCTTCATAAACATTAGACAAAGGTCTATATTCAGCAATCTGCCACACTGTTTCCGCTCACTCTTGTAGGGGGGAATATCACTCTTCTAACCGGCATTTCCGGGTGCTCAATCCTCTCTAACAATGTCAACGCCGATATGAAATTGCAAGAAAACGCCGAAGAAATTTTGTCATTTTTCGGCGGTGGTGGGTAACAAAATCAGCAGTTGCCTTGCTCAAAAAGAGTGTTCACGATTTGCTGCTTCTGGCGCATAAATTCCTTGCGTTCTTTCAGGCGGTAAGACTCACCCTTGATGTTGATAACGGTGCAGTGATGCAGGACACGGTCCAGGATGGCGGAGGCGATGGTGACGTCGGCAAAGACCTCGTTCCACTGGGAGAAGGTCTTGTTGGAGGTAAAGACGGTGGACGTCTTCTCATATCGCCTGGCAATCAACTGGAAGAACAGGTTTGCGCCCTGGATGTCCATGGGGAGGTAGCCGATCTCGTCGATGATAAGCATCCTGTACTTGGCGAGAACCTTGAGCTTGTCCGGCAGACGGTTCTCAAAATGGGCCTTCTTGAACTGCTCAATAAGCTGATGGCAGTTGATGTAGTAGGTGGAGAAACGGTGCTGTGCTGCCACAAGGCCCAGAGCGGAGGCCAGATGGGTCTTGCCCACGCCGGGCGGGCCAAGGAAGACCACATTCTCCCCGTTTTCCAGGAAGCGCATGGTGGCCAGTTCGTCGATCTGACGCTTGTCGATGGAGGGTTGGAAAGAGAAGTCGAAATCGTCCAGGGTCTTCTTGATGGGGAAGCCGGACATCTGGATCTGCTTCTCATAGGCCCGTCTCCGCTTGGATTTGGCTTCTTCTGAGAAAATGTGATCCAAAACCTCCACAATGTTGAGATCCTCCGCCACCGCCCGTTCCAGGTAATTGTCCAGAATCTCCAGGGTGTTTTTCATCTTAAGGGCTTCCAGGTTTTCCCTCAGCCTGTCCATAGTAAATTCAGTCATACAGCACCTCGTCATATCTGGATAAATCGGAGGGCTTCAAGGGGAAATCTATTACTTTGCCCTGTTCCAGCAGAACATTTTCCGCATCTATTGTCTGTTTCAGCGTAAGCCTTCTATAATGCTGAGGATTGACAACCATGTCCTTCCTTTGGTACGATATTCGGTGCAGAGCGATTTGCTTCCCCTCGTAATACGCAGCCAGCATACTGTCGAGGGCCACGACTGCCACATCTTTGCCGACATACTCCGCTGGCACGGAGTACTGATTTCCGGCGTACGAGATGAGGCAGTCTTTTTGTACTCGCCTCAGGTTGATTTTGTCGATGATATACTCGCGGGAGAGAGGGCTCAGCCCCTCTTTTTGTAGCCGCTCAAAAGGAATCTCGCTGGTGGTGGCGTGGACTTTCCCGTTCACCTTGTTGCACCAGGCCAGAGCCTGTCCGTTCAAGTCCGCCAGGCTGTTGTACTGGATCCCCACCATGAAATTATCTCTGACAAACTGAACCGTCCGCTCCATTTTCCCCTTGGTCTGACCTCGGTACGGCCGGCACAGAATTGGCTTGAACCCATAGAATCCCGCGAAGTCCTCAAACTGCCGGTTCAGCGTGGAGTCCTCCTGCTTCAAAAGCCGCTTGATGACTACCTGCTTTTGGATGGCTCTTAGCGGCTTTGCCGCTTAGAGCCATCGCATCCCCCTTGCGGGGACATATTGTCATACAGGATCTCCTCCGGGTAACCTCCGAAATACCGAAATGCGTTCTGATGGCACCGTATCAACGTGTTTGTGCTCATATCCGTTACGAACTCGATGTACCGCATCCGCGAATACCCCAGAATCATGAGAAAGCAATACAGCTTCTTCCACTTTCCGTCCTCGTATACCAGGTGATCCTCGAAGAATCCCCAGTCCATCTGCCCCTGCTTCCCCGGCATCGTCTCAAACCGCACTGTTGCTTTCTCATTCAAGTCCATCTTCCGGCTGCTCACATACGCCTTGACAATACTGTAACCTCCGTCAAACCCCATCTCCCGCAGCTTCTCCAGGATCCGCAGCGCTGAATACGGCGCCTCCTCCAGCCACTCGTCCACGATCTGCTTGTATGGGTCCATCTTTGTGGGCTTGGGTTCGCTCAATGTGTACTCCGGCTTCTGCGGCGACTCCGCGTACCGCTTTGCCGTCCGCGGGTCCATGTGGTACTTCCGGCCCAGCTCCACATAGCTCAACCCTTTTTGTCTGTCGCTTCGGATTTCCATCCACTGTGCTCCTTTCATTTCCTGACTCCCTTTCCGGGCTCTTTTTCGCCCTGATTGGGAGTCTATCTTTTTTCCCTCCTCTCCGCCACAAAACTACATTTTTTCCTCGGCGTTTTCTTTCATTTTATCATTGGCGCTGACACATCTACCTTCCGAAGTATCTCCAACAGCAACCCTTTGACAGAAGAATCAAAGGGACATTGAACACAGATGCAGGGAATGATCTTGGTGTGGGGGTTCTCTACCTCAATAATTCGATTCTCGGTAATCAGAGTGATTGCCCTGCTGATGGCAGATGATTTCCCAATACCAGAGGCCCCTATGATCGTAAAGCTGTCGGAGCCACCCATGATACCGCTGTACTCCTGCTGCATGATGGCCTTGAAGTTCTGGTTCTGCTGCTGGACTGCCAGTTTCGTCCCCTTTTTCTGCAATGACCGCATCAAGGCCAGATAGAGCTTACTATAAATCTCCAAGGACATCTGAGAGGGAACATACACCCAGTAGAGGTTGGAAAGTGCCATGAGCCGTACAGGAGCATCAGCATCACAGATAGCAGCATCATACTTCGGCAGCACTTCCAGGGCAGACAGCAGTTCATTCCCAGACTTCATCGGTGGCAGGATACGGATAACATCAGACAGATTATTCACGGCTCGTCCCCTCCTTCATGTAGTCCCGATGATTCTTTGTCTGCTCCTGTCTCCTGGTACTGCGGATATCCTTCATGTGAACATCACCATGACCAGCACCACTACCCACGATGGCCTCAATGTGTTGAGCAAGGTTGATCTGAGCCTGTAGGTTATCCCTGACTGCACCTCTGGCAATGACCTTCTGGCTCTCTTGTAACTCCTGTACTGCTGTCAAATCCTTACCCTCAAATCTGGATTCGATGATGGAAAACTCGGTATATGTACCATCCTCCAGTACCCACACGGAGGTCACATTTTCTGGATTGTAGGCTACAGTCACATCACCGCCAGATAGATACTGTTCCGTATACCCCTCACAGTGATACCGCAACTTGTTTACCTTCAATCCTGACCTGCTGAACTTACCTGTAGTCCTCGGTAGCAACGTCAGCATCAGCTCTCTTTTCCCAATTTCAATAAGATTAGCTCCGATTTGGGATTTTCCCCAATTCCAGATTTGGGAGGCGTAGGGCTTCACTTGGGCGGCAATCATGTCCTCGGTATAGGGAAAGCTCTCAATGATCCGCTGAGAGTTGTAGTAGATGATGCAATGCAGGACGATCTTCTCAAAGTCGGTCATAGTCAGACAAGCATCCTTCCGGTAGTCATGCGCACCACGTTCCTGATAGTCAGGCTCAATTACACCTTTGCCCTTCAAATGCTTCTTGTAGCTCTCCTGTACCAGATCGAAGAACTTCTCTATCAGCCCCTTCAACTCTGGCCTGTAAGAAGGTAGATTAACAACCTTAACCCCCAGCTCTGCAATCTGCTCAAAGTTCTCGGATGTATACTCGCTACCCATATCGGTGATGAACGTAGCTGGAAGCATACTACAGTCCCAATCCTCTTTCTGGATAGAGATACCGAACTTCTGACACCAGCTAACCTTGTCAGATATGATGTTGAGCATCAGCCCTCGGAGGCTGTAGACACCACCTTCCCACGACAACGAATACCCACAACACAGACCACTGTAGGCATCAATGCAGGCTGTCAGGATAGGTCTGCCAACCAGACTACCAGTGTCGTTGACAAGGTAGATGTCGCAGACGGTAGCATCAAACATTCCTACTCCAGCAGCAGGTGCAAACTCCTGTACTCCCTCACCCACAAGGGGTCGATTGTTCCGCTGATAATTCTTCAACCCATCACGGGAGATATAGAAGTTTTGAAGGTTCCTGGTCTTGCGGTAGAAGTACCGGAACTGATAGAAGGACGGATATTCCTTAGTCAGTACCCCCAGGCTATCACAATACTTCTCCTTGAGCATCATCGTGTAGGCCGTCATGAGAGATTGTTTCTTCGTGGTGTAGAAGAATTTGTTCAACGCCCACCGGATGTTCTTCTCGTCCTGGGTCAACACTCGTTCATCCTCCCTACGTCTCGGAGCAAGAGCAGCCACATCCAGGTAGACCAGATACAGACAGAGATAGCTTCTGACGGTCTGCTTCGACACTCTATGTTTTTCAGCCACGGAGCAGATCAACCGGGAACGCATCCGGTCATCGGCTACAAAGGGCAGGATAGGAGCAATCATTGTGTACCTCTTGTACATGACCTTCCTCTGATCTGCATCCAGAGCATCAACATCAGATGGAATAATCCCTGTAGCCTTGGACAACTCCTCGCAGGTACACTCGAAGTAGGATTCCAGAACCATCATCTCGACCCACACGGGCATCGTTCTCTTGATGCAGTCAATTACCAGAACTCTATCAGCCTGTACTTCCAGCACTCGGATGATGTTCTCACCAGACCGAAGCAGATCATACTTCTTCATCAATGACCACCCCCCAATCCGTGCCCCCATGCCTGAGCCAGTAGTCCCTTGAAGTGTCCAGCAGTTTCACCGTCAGAGGCTTCATCAGGAACTTGCGGAACACACACTCCCTGACCATTAGATCACCATCTGCCTTGGTGCATACAAAGTCAGAGGTATATTCCCCAACCTCCAATCCGTCCAGCAGAACATTACACCTGATCTCGACAACCTCATCACTGGATTGCAGCAGGTCAGCATAGGCATACTGGATAGCATCATACGTCCGGCAGACCTCAGCACACTTACCAATCACCCTCTTCTCACATCGGCCCTTGAAGTTCTTCTTCCTCATGATTGTAGTCCTCCCCTGTGGGAACACTCTGCTCCAGTTCCCCAAAAGCAGTCCCCAAAAACGAAGTCAGCTCAATCTGGGGGAATTGGGGCCTGTACTTTTTGGGATAGCTGACTTGCTCAAAGCCCCTGTTTGCAAGGCTTTCAAGCCTGTTGCCATTTCCCCAAAAATCCAATCTGGGAATATCACCATGTCGTAGGGCAATGTGATTTATTCTGTAAGGGGCAAAGTCGTTTATCCACCCCGCCCCCCAGGCCGGACGCCCCTACTCCATGGTGATATAGTGCAAAATGTTCCTAAAATCCTTGTGTTAAGCAGGGAAAGGATAGTCCAGAGGACAAAAATAAGACCCCGCATCGTGAGATGCAAGGTCTTATTTTTCTATGTCGGAGGCTAAGTGTTATTGCCCTGAACAGGATAAATCACATTGCCCTACGACACTTGCTCTCGGTCGCTCTGGGATTTTTTATAGCTGCCTGAGCGGCGGCCAGCCGGGCGATGGGCACGCGGAAGGGGGAGCAGGACACATAGTCCAGGCCGATGTCGTGGCAGAACATCACGGAGGAGGGATCGCCGCCGTGCTCGCCGCAGATGCCCAGCTTCACGTCGGGGTTGGTGGACCGGCCCCAGCGGCAGGCATTGGCGATCAGACGGCCCACGCCATGCTGGTCCAGCCGGGCGAAGGGATCGCTCTCGTAGATCTTCTTCTCATAGTAGGCGTCCAGGAACTTGCCGGCGTCGTCCCGGCTGAAGCCGAAGACCAGCTGGGTCAGGTCGTTGGAGCCGAAGGAGAAGAAGTCAGAGTGGGGGGCAATGTCGTCGGCGCACATGGCGGCCCGGGGAATCTCGATCATGTTGCCCACCTTGTACTTCATATCGGAGCCGGCCGCCTTGATCAGCTCGTCGGCCACGCTGGTGACGATGCTCTTCACATAGGCGAACTCCTTCAGCTCGCCCACCAGGGGGATCATGATCTCGGGGACCATGGTCCACTCGGGATGGCGGGCCTGGACGGCCAGGGCGGCCTTGATGACGGCGCGGGTCTGCATCCGGGCGATCTCGGGGAAGGTGACGCTCAGGCGGCAGCCGCGGTGGCCCATCATGGGGTTGAACTCATGGAGACCGGCGATGATGGCCTTGATGTCCTCCACGCTCTTGCCCATATCCTTGGCCATGAGGGCGATGTCCTCCTCCTCGGTGGGGACGAACTCGTGGAGCGGGGGGTCCAGGAAACGGACGGTCATGGGGCGGCCCTCCAGGGCCTCGTACATGGCCTCGAAGTCGCCCTGCTGCATGGGCTCCAGCTTGGCCAGAGCCTTCTCGCGCTGTTCCACGGTGTCGGAGCAGATCATCTCCCGGATGGCGGGGATGCGGTCCTCCTCAAAGAACATGTGCTCGGTGCGGCACAGGCCGATGCCCTCCGCGCCGAACTTCACCGCCTGAGCGGTGTCCCGGGGGTTGTCGGCGTTGGTGCGCACGCCCATCTGGCGGTACTTGTCCGCCCAGGCCATGATGCGGCCGAATTCGCCGGAGATGGAGGCGTCGATGGTGGGGATGGCCTCGCCGTAGATGTTGCCGGTGGAGCCGTCCAGGGAGATCCAGTCGCCCTCCTGGTAGACCTTGCCGTCCAGCTCGAACTTCTTGTTCTCCTCGTCCATCTTGATGGCGCCGCAGCCAGACACACAGCAGGTGCCCATGCCCCGGGCCACCACGGCGGCGTGGGAGGTCATGCCGCCCCGGACCGTGAGGATGCCCTGGGAGGCCACCATGCCCTCGATGTCCTCGGGGGAGGTCTCCAGGCGGACCAGGCAGACCTTCTCGCCCCGGGCGGCCCACTCCTTGGCGTCGTCAGCGGTGAAGACGATCTTGCCGCAGGCGGCGCCGGGGGAGGCGGGCAGTGCGGTGGCGATGGGGGTGGCCTTCTTCAGCGCGGCGGGGTCAAACTGGGGATGGAGCAGGGTGTCCAGGTTGCGGGGGTCGATCATGGCCACCGCCTTCTTTTCGTCGATCATGCCCTCGTCCACCAGATCGCAGGCGATCTTCAGGGCGGCGGCGGCGGTGCGCTTGCCGTTGCGGGTCTGGAGCATGTAGAGCTTGCCGTGCTCCACGGTGAACTCCATGTCCTGCATGTCGCGGTAGTGGTCCTCCAGCTTCTGGCACACGTCCTGGAACTGGGCAAAGGCTTCGGGGAACTTTTCCGCCATCTCCTGGATGGGCATGGGGGTGCGCACGCCGGCCACCACGTCCTCGCCCTGAGCGTTGGTGAGGAACTCGCCCATCAGCTTCTTCTCGCCGGTGGCGGGGTTGCGGGTGAAGGCCACGCCGGTGCCGCAGTCGTCGCCCATGTTGCCGAAGGCCATGGACTGCACGTTGACGGCGGTGCCCCAGGAGCCGGGGATGTCGTTCATGCGGCGGTAGACAATGGCCCGGGGGTTGTTCCAGGAGCGGAAGACGGCCTTGATGGCCCCCATCAGCTGCTCCTTGGGGTCGGAGGGGAAGTCGGCGCCAATCTTGGCCTTGTACTCCGCCTTGAACTGGCTGGCCAGCGTCTTCAGGTCGTCGGCGTTCAGCTCCACGTCCTGGGTGACCCCCTTCTTCTCCTTCATCTCGTCGATGAGCTGCTCAAAATACTTCTTGCCCACCTCCATGACAACGTCGGAGTACATCTGGATGAAGCGGCGGTAGCAGTCCCAGGCCCAGCGGGGGTTGTTGGACTGCTTGGCGATGACGTCCACCACCTGCTCGTTCAGGCCCAGGTTCAGGATGGTGTCCATCATGCCGGGCATGGAGGCCCGGGCGCCGGAGCGGACGGAGACCAGCAGGGGGTTCTCCAGATCACCGAACTTTTTCCCGGTGATTTTCTCCAGCTTGTCGATATATTCCATGATTTCGGCCTGGATCTCGTCGTTGATCTTCTCGCCGTCCTCATAATACTGGGTACAGGCCTCGGTGGTGATGGTGAAGCCCTGGGGGACGGGCATGCCGATGTTGGTCATCTCAGCCAGGTTGGCGCCCTTGCCGCCCAGCAGGTTGCGCATGTTGGCGTTGCCCTCGGAAAAGAGGTACAAGAATTTGGTAGCCATTGGTAAACATCATTCCTTTCTAGCGTATACGGCGCTCCAGCCGTCCGTCTCCCGGCGGGAACGCCGTGGTGGGGAGAGAACTGCGGACTAGAAAAATGGTTCGCAGTTTCTGGAATACCGTGCATAATATTATACAGACGGCTTATCGGTTTTTCAAGATTATTTAGAAAATTTTCCATAGAAATTCCAGGCGAAATTTTGTTGAAAAAGGCGGTTACAGGCGTTATCCTTTGAGAGGGGCGAAAATACATCAGAAAAGAGGCGGGTTTTTTATGGAAAAGGAGCTGGGACAGCTGCTGGGGCTGTATCTGCTGGCGGCAAATCTGGCCGCGTTTCTGCTCATGGGCCTGGACAAGGGCCGGGCGAAGCGGGGGAAGTGGCGTATCTCCGAGAAAACTCTGTTTCTCCCGGCCGTCCTGGGGGGCGCTCTGGGCGGGACGCTGGGGATGCGGTTTTTTCACCACAAGACCAAACACTGGTCCTTCCGCTGGGGCTTTCCCCTGCTGCTCCTCCTGCAGCTGGCCGGGCTGGGCTGGTTCGCCTGGCGGTGATGCGGAGCGAGCCGGAAAAACGGACAAAACCTCCTGTATGCGCAATTGCGGTACAGGAGGTTTTGCTGTGGGGCGACGATCCTGAGGATCAGGCGGGGCACTGGCGTCCGGTGTGGTCGATGGTGTACTGGCCGGTCAGAATCATCTGGGAGATGGGGACGAAGGTGTAGCCCTCCTGAAGGAGGGTCTGGATGATGGTGGGCAGGGCCTCCGGCGTGTGGAGGGCGGCGTTGTGAAACAGGACGATGGACCCGGGCTGGACCTTGGAGGTCACCCGTTGGATGATCTCTCCAGCTTCCAGGTCCTTCCAGTCCAGACTATCGCCTTCCCACATAGCTTCAAGGGGAGGGCTTTGTGAAAAAAGAAAAAACCTTTCGAATTTTGTCGAACTATGTTATAATTTTTGTGCATATTGTTTGGGCCAAGGCATGCCTTGGCCGTCCTGCACGGGTGCAGGACGAGTCCTATTCCCCCATTATGTGACCTGAAAAGGCCGGAAAGAAGAGATGAGAGATGAAAAAGAGATATTTGAGCAGTCTGCTGGCAGGATGCATGGTGTTGAGCTTTCTGCCAGTCCGCGGGCTGGCGGCGGAGGCCCGGACGGGAGCGGCTCCCCCCGCTGCGGAGGCGATCGTGTACCGCCATTGGGAGGACCTCTCCGCCTGTGATTCCGCCGTGTTCTCCGTTGGAGAGTGGGACGACTCCGGCGTGTTTGTGGACGGCGTCTATGAGGGGTACCGGGCGCAGCTGGACGAGGCCGGTCAGGGGGTATACGATCTGCTGCGGGAGGCGGCCAAGGACATGTGGGCCGTCTCCAGCGAGCAGAGCCTCACCATCACCGCCGACACCACTGCGCCGGACTGGAGCGCTCAGGTGCTGGCGCCCGCCTGGTACGCGCTGGAGCGGGACCATCCCGAGTGGCCCTGGCTCCGGGGCGAGGGGGTGACATTTTCCGTCCCCGTTCTGGAGGAGGCTCAGGTCACGATCACAATTACAGGGATCGCGGAGGAGGTCCTCAGCGGACGGGAGGCATTGTCCGCCGCAGTGGAGGAGGGGGTGGCAGAAATCCCGGCTGATATTGAGGCAGGCGATCGCCTGCAGATGATCCACGACTACCTCTGCCGCCGGGCCGTATATGACCGGGAGGCGGACTTCGGGCAGACGGCCTACAGCGCACTGGTCAACGGACGGGCGTCCAGCGCGGGGTATGCGGCCGCCTTTAAGCTGCTGTGCGACGCGCTGGGGTTCCCCTGCGTCCATGTCAGCGGCCTTGGGGTGCAGAACACAGGGATGGAAAGCCATGACTGGAACTACGTCAAGGTGTGGAACTGGTGGTATGCGGTGGACGCAACCTGGGACGATATCCGGGAGGACGCGGAGTTTATCGCCTGCGACTTCTTACTGGCGGGCGGCGACACGCTGAACTGCGAGCTGAGGTTTCAGGAGAGCCATCTGGAGTGCAATGTGTGGTCAGGGAGCGAAGGGACGACGGACGCCGTGGCGTTCCCCTATCCGATGCTGTACCCCGAGGCGCTGCTCCCTCGCAAGACCGTGGCCGTGTTCGGCACGATGTATGCTCAGGTCAGCGCAGGCCAGACGCTGGGCAGCATAACCGAGTTTGACTACTCGCCCTCGTTCGTCATGACAGTGGAGGGGGAGGAGTTTTCGGCCTACCGGTCCTGCTGGAAGGAGGACCCCAATACGGTGCTGAGCGAGCCTGGCGAATATGAATATTATCTGTTTATCCTCCCGGCGGACCGCTCGGACGGACCGTTTGCCGATGATGTGGCGAAGGTGGTCGTCACCGTCACCATGACGCAGAGGACGCTGGCCGCTGCGGTTCAGGGGACGGTGGACAAGGTGTACGATGGAACCGCCGGCGCCGGTACGCTGAACGGCAGTGTGGTGTTGGAGGGGGTCGCGGGGGCGGATCAGGTCTTTGTCACGGCGATCCCCGGCCCATATCCCGGCGCCAGCGCCGGAGAGGACTATCCAGTGGTGCTGACCCTGTCGCCGCTTTTCGGGGCGGATGCGGACAAATATGTCCTGCCGCCGCAGACCTTGACCGCCAGCGGCCGGATTCTCCCGAAGCCGCTCACCGGGGCGGCGGTGGTCCAGGACGGCGTGCTCACCTATCATGGCGGCGCGCAGACCGGCGCGTTTACAGTCACGCTGGACGGCGAGACCCTGACGCCGGGCAGGGACTACACGATCAGCGGCGGTCAGGCCATCGACGCGGGGGAGACCGCTGTCACGGTTACCGGTATGGGGAACTACACCGGCACCGCCGGGGGCAGGATGGTCATCGAAAAGGCGGAGCCCAGTTGTTCGATCCCGGAGGGGCTGGAAGCCGCCCCCGGCGCTCCGCTGAGCACCGTGCCGCTGCCCTCCGGCTGGGCCTGGCTGGCCCCTGAGACGGAGGCCGCCAGCACCGGAGCCTTTCCGGCAGTGTACACCCCCGCCGATCCGGCCAACTACTGTTCTGTGGAGCGGGATCTGACGGTCACCGTCCAGAGCGAAAGCGCGCCAGAAGCACCCGGTACCTCCGGCGGTTCCGGCGGCGATACCGAGAATTCCGGCGGCGATACCGGAGATTCCAGTGGAGATACCAGCGGTTCCGGCGAAGGTACGGGCGGTTCCGGCGGAGGCTCCGGCAGCTCCGGTGGAGGCTCCGCCGGCTCCAACGGCAGCGCCGCCTCGTCCGGGAGCGTTTCCACGGAGCAGAGCGGCGGGTCCGCATCCGTTACCACCATCGCGCCTGCCAGCACGGTGGTCGATGGAACCGCTGTGGCGGCGGTCTCCTCCAGTGACATGGCGGAGGCGGTGGCGCAGGCCCGGACCGGAGGCAGCGGGGAGGTGGTCATCGCTCCCAAGACCGCCGGAGATCTGGAGCGGGTGCAGGTGAGCATTCCTGCCTGGTCGGTGGGACAGGTGGGCAGCCGCACCGGCGCAGATCTGACCATTTGCACTCCCATCGCCAGCGTGACGGTGGCCAACCGGAGCCTGGCCGGGCTGTCTGCCAGCGGCGGCTCCGTCGTCGCCGCTGTGGAGCACACCGGCGGCAGCGTCTACGCTCTGAGCATAACTGCGGGCGGTCGGGCTGTGGAGAGCCTGGACGGCGGTGTAACCCTCCGGCTCCCCTGTCCCGGCGCGGACCCGGGCACGGTGGCTGTCCTCCTCCAGGATGACGGGTCCCGCCTGGTCCTTCGCCGGTCCGCCGCTGTGGACGGGGTTTTAACCGTTCCCCTGAGCGGCCCCGCCCAGGTGGAGATCGTGAGCAATGGCAGGAGCTTTGACGATGTGTCCGCCTCCAGCTGGGCCTATGGAGCCGTCTCCTTTGCCAGCGGGCACGGACTGTTCAGCGGTACCGGGGCCAATACCTTCTCCCCCGACCTGAATATGACCCGCGGCATGCTGGCAGCCGTCCTCCATAATCTGGCGGACAACCCGGACAGCGCCCATTCGGCCGCCTTCTCCGATGTGGACAGCGGCGTCTACTACGCGGACGCCGTGGCCTGGGCCTTTGAGCAGGGGATCGTCTCCGGCTATGGCAGCGGCGTGTTTGGCGCGGAGGACAGCGTGACCCGGGAGCAGCTGGCGGTCATGCTGTATCGGACCGCGGGAAGTCCCTCCGCCGGGAACGGCGGGAGCAGAGGCTTTGCGGATTCCGAGGCCATCGGCGGGTATGCCTCCACCGCCATGGATTGGGCGGTGGAGACAGGGATCATCAACGGAGTCGGCAATGGGCGGCTGGACCCGCAGGGACTGGCGACCCGGGCCCAGGTGGCCCAGATGCTGAAGAACTATGTGGAAAGCAGGTTTTAAAGGCGCATAGAACAGGGGACAGCAGCTTGCCGCTGCTGTCCCGTTTTTTGGAGCGGGTCCCGCGGTCATATCCGGCTGTCTCCGCCGCATAGGATGGAGGGAGCTTTGCGTGAGGAGGGACAGACCTTGCATATTCAGCACACGCACCCTGCCGGCGCGGCGCCGGAGGTGAGGGAGGAGGCGCTGCGCCGGCTCTACTGCAGCTGCCTGCGGGAATTACAGGGACAGGGCTGGGATGAGAACGGCCTGTGCCGCAGGCGTCCGGTGCGGCGGGCCCCCCAGGAGGAACAGCCGTAAGGAGGGGAGGGGTCTGGCTTGGACGCCATCTATGCCCGTCAGTCGGTGGACAAGGCGGACAGCCTTTCCATTCAGGGGCAGATCGACCTGTGCAGCCGTAAGGCCGGGGAGGACGTGCAGGTGTATCAGGACCGGGGGTTTTCGGGAAAAAATACCAACCGCCCCGCATTTCAGCGGATGATGGAGGATGTGGAAAAGGGCCTCATTCAGAAGATCGTCGTATACCGGCTGGACCGCCTGTCCCGTTCCATTGCCGATTTTGGCAGGCTCTGGGATATTCTGGAGCGGCACGGGGTGGAATTCATCTCCATCAACGAGACCTTTGACACCTCCACCCCCATGGGGCGGGCGATGCTGAACATCATCATGGTGTTCGCGCAGCTGGAGCGGGAGACGACCGCCGAGCGGGTGCGGGACAACTATTACCAGCGGGCGAAGCTGGGCTCCTGGCCGGGCGGGCCCGCCCCCTACGGGTTCTCCATCGGCCGCCTTCCCGGTGCGGACGGACGGTTGGCGCCCGCCCTGATCCCAAACGAACATATGGCCGCCGTGGAGGAGATCTTTTCCGCCTACCTTGGCCCGGACGCCTCGCTGGGCAGCGTGGCCCGAGGTCTGAATGCCAGGGGGGTCCCCGCCCCCAAGCGGACCACCTGGGACAATGTGGCCCTCTCCCGCATTTTGCACAGTCCCCTGTATGTGATGGCGGACGAGGACGTCTACCTCTATTATAAAGCGAAGGGGCTGCGCTTTGCCAATCCGCTGGAAGCCTTCGACGGCCTCCACGCCGGGATGATCACCGGCAGGCGGGACCGCAGTGCCGGAAAGTATCAGGATCTGCAAGACCAGCAGTTTGCGCTGGCCAGCCATTTTGGAGTGATCCCCTCGGGGCTGTGGCTGGACTGCCAGTACAAGCTGGAGCGCAGCCGCAAGCTGGGCTTTGCGGGACGGGGCAGGCACACCTGGCTGTCCGGACTGATGAAGTGCGCCAAGTGCGGCTACAGCATCAAGGTCAACCGGGACAAGGAAAAATACTACCTGCTCTGCAGCGGCCGCTCCAACCTGGGGCTGTGCGACAGCACGAACCGGGTGGACCTGCGGGAGCTGGAATCGGCGGTGGCAGCGGAGCTGGAGCGGCTGCTGCGCGAGTGTCCTGGGACAGATGAGGCGGGGCAGACCGGGCAGGAGTCCGCCCATGAGCTGACCGCCATCGACCGGAAGATCGGCCGGCTGATCGACGCGCTGGCGGAGAGCAGCGACCTGTCCATGGGGTACATCAACCGCGCCATCCAGGAGCTGGAGCGGCAGCGCCAGGAGCTCCTGGACCGGCAGGCAAAGGGGCGGGCCAGAACGCTGGAACGGAAGCGCCTGCGCTTTGAGCCGCTGAGCTTTGAGGAGAAAAAGCTGGTGGCGGCGCAGTTTATCCAGGAGATCCGGCTGGAGCAGGACACTGCGGCTGTCATTTGGAACGTATAAGACGCGGGATGAGGCGTTTTGCCTCGTCCCGCGTCCTTTGTTATGGCTCCCCTGTGGGGGAACCGGCGTCTGTGCCAACAAGTCCCGACAGAGGGATGAAGGAGGGGATGCGCTGCTGCGCCGTCTTTTTCCAGGCGGTCAAGGCTTGAAGCGGTTTGGGAACCATCCACATCCCACTGGATGGGCTCCATGCCAATGGAGCGCACCGCGTTGATAGAGCTGTCGTCATAATCGCCGTAGGGCAGGCGGACCAGGGTGGGCCGGACGCCGGTGACCTGTTCGATCTTGTCATTGCAGGCGTTCAGGTCGGCCACCACCTCATCGGCGGAGAGCTGAGGGTAGTGGGCGTGGGTGTTGGAGTGGTTCATCACCTCGTGGCCCGCGTCGGAGAGGGCCTTCACCGATTCGGGGTACTTATCCACCCACTCGCCCACCACGAAAAAGGTGGCGGGGACGTTGTACTGCCCCAGAATATCGATGAGCTGCTGGGTGTCCTCGTTGCCCCAGGGTAATGTTATTTTGCGGACGTTGGAATGAGTAAGAGATATAGGCTCCTTGCGCTACCTTTTGAATTGTGGTATGATAAATTTAAAGTACTTCAGAAAGTAGAGTGAACTGCAAATGACGCCAGATCAGGATTATGAACTCTTTGAGTTCGCCTCGAACGATTTTCTGGATGATGAGCTGATAAACAAAGGGCTATGTATTGCACGGGATGTCATAAGCGCTTTATTGAAATCACTGCGCCAATCTCCTATAAAAGTATGCGTTTATGGGTATGTGGATTTAGAAATCAATGCAATGGTGATAAAAAGCAAGGAAGTTTACAAAATTACGATATCAACTGGCGCATTAACACAATTCTTTTGTTGGTATAAAATGTGGTTTCAAGCCCCAGCTATGAAAGAGCTGTTTCAGAGCGAAAAAGATGATGCGGATACACTGGTTGAAAAATTGTATAAGTTTTCTATAGAGTATATTGCCGCGCATGAGCTTTTCCATGCTCTGAACGGACATTGTGATATTCCCAAGAATGAAGAACATTTTGTATCAGAAAAGCTGGATATAAGTAGCGAAGAGCAACACCTTTTTAACCAAATACTTGAGTTTGATGCTGATCGAGCAGCCGTAAGAAGCTGTATATACCTGTTGTTAAGAGGAAATAGCACATATGCTGATTTATTCAGAGAAGTGGGCCTACTTTCCTTTGCACTGTATAATGTTTTTCTGGTATTCCAAAATGAATCAAAAATCGGTTTTGATAATTACATAAAACACGTATTCTATTTCAAAGATCATCCATATGACGGTATCCGATTTTCATATTCTTTTGCCTTTATAGTGGATGCTTTGCTACAAATTTCTCTACAGCAGGTAGTTATTGATTATTTTATATTCCCAACCACCGAGAGATTTATTACATTTGAAAAACGGGTGCTTGGGGTACCTGAGGTCAAAAATTGTCTCTTCTCGGCTTCATTTACATACCGAGGTGCCCAACATATTATGAATTTAAATAATGCATGGAACGATGTCGCTGAAAGGCTAAGACCTTATGCGCATATTCCTTTAGCAACGGGTGAACATATTCCCGCAATGCGAATATTTCTTGATGATTCTGGTAAATTTTATAACGCATCAGAAGGCAATACGCAAACTGATGATTCCATTGAGTAAACTAATTCGCAATTTCCTGAAGCGTAAATTTTCAGTTCACAGTTATTACTTCTGCAATTCGTATCGTTACATGGTGATTATTATGGTTGTTAGATGCAGAATGCCGCATACAGCGGCACCGACTTTTGCCCATCCTCCATGCCAAAATTCTTTCCAGACAGCTTGATGGCATACTCCGGCCGGAACATCTTCCTGTAGGTGTTCAGACTTTTAGCTTGGGTATGTTCAGCCGCCTTGACCTCAATGGGGATAATAGCTCCATCCAGCTGAACCAGAAAATCCACCTCATAACCGTGATCACCCGTCCAGTAGTAACAGCTGTGTCCACTTGAAACCAACTGGTTGCAGACATAATTCTCCGCCATGCCGCCCTTGAAGTCATCCAGGTCGTGGGTGGAATACAGAATATCCTCCGGAACGATTTCCTTCTTCGCACACAGTAGCCCCACATCAGACACATAGGTCTTGAAAGCATCGATATCTCGGAAATTCTCCAGCGGTTTCTTGGCCTGTTCCACTCGATGCACCCTTGTCACAATGCCAGAGAGGACAAGCCACTCAATGGCATTCTCAAACTCGGAGGCCCGCCCGCCCTTTTTCACCAGCTTGTACTGGAATCGGGTGTTTTTCTTGGAGAGCTGCACCGTAATATTGTCGTAGACCAGCCGGGTCTTTTTGATCTCGTTCTCCTTGTTGTATTTGCTCATGTCGTTGAGATATGCTGCCAAAATTGTCTCCTGGATGTGCCGCACCAGAATATAGTCGTGGGTCTCCACAAACTTGCTGACACAGTCGGGCATACCTCCCACCACCTGGTACTGGCGGTAATAATTCATTGCGGCCTCGTGAAGAGCGGTGGGCATGGGGGTGTCGTGGGCAAAGCAGTCCTTGATCTGTTCCACCAGGCCAGCTTCCCCGCAGGCCAAGAGAAATTCCTCCATATCCATAGGGTAGAGGGTTTTCATATCCACCTTTCCCACCGGGAAAGAGAACCGTTTCCGGTTGACCGCCACCCCCAGCAGACTGCCGCAGGCAATTACATGGTAGTCCGGGGCCTGTTCACAGAAGTATTTCAGGGCGGTCAGCGCCCGTTCGTACAACTGCACCTCGTCGAAGATCACCAACGTCTTTTCCCGGATGATGGTCTGTCCGGCGATTCGGGAGAGAAGGGGAACCAGGTAGCCAGGCTCGATGTTTTCCTCGAAGGTCTTTATCAAGCTGGGATTGGTTTCAAAGTTAAAATAAGCCACATTTTCATAGTGTTTTTTGCCAAATTCCAGCAAAATATAGGTCTTTCCTACTTGTCTTGCTCCTTGTAGGATCAGTGGCTTACGATAGGGACTGTTCTTCCATTCCAGAAGATATTTTGTTACCTTACGTTCCATATAGAACCCCCTGCGTAAATTTTAATATTAGTATAACCGATTTTAGCGCAAAAATCAATTGTATTTTCGCGTTATCCAGCAAAACCGGGTCAAGACAGCTAATTAACCATCTTGACCCGGCTCATCTAGGATACCCAGTTCGTCAGAAAACAGATATGTCATTTCGATATGCCCGTCCTCAAAGACCAAAATCTCCTTCACGGTCTCGGCCATTGTAGTGCGATCCAGTTCGGTAAGTTTTCCGTGTTCCAGGAGTGAAATCATCCAGGGGCGGTTGAAAATATTTTCCGGCTGCTCCTGCTTCAGTTGAGCCAGTTGGGCAGACAGTGCTTCTTCCTGACGGGTGTAGTCTTCCTTGTAGCGCAAGTATTCGGACTGAGTAAGCAATCCGGATCGAAAATCCTCATAGGCGCTCTTTTTTAGATGATAGATTCGCTCCAGATTGCCCCGGATGTGTTCCTGCTCCGCTTGCAGACTGCGGAGCTTTTTCTTGGGGATGGCCTCCTCCGCAAGAGCTTTTAAGTCACCCACCGCTTGAATGATTTTGTTCAGGTCATCCAGGACAATATGCTCCAGCTCCTGCTGGGAGATGCCGTGGCGAGTGCAGACGGTAGAGCCGTAACGTTTGTAAGACCCACAGCAGTAGTAGATACCGCCGGGATGATTGGTCTTGCTCATAGCCCGTCCACAGTCACCGCAGCGGAGAAACCCGGCAAAGGGACTGACATTCTGCTCAAAGGATGGAGCGCGGGTGTCCTTTGCTAAAAGTACTTGTACTCTGTCCCACTGCTGACGGGAAATAATGGGCTCATGAGTTCCCTCCACAACAGTCCACTGGCTTCGATCCAACTGCTTTGCCCTGCCGTGCATGATTTGCCGGGGAGCGCGACCCTGCTCCATATTGCCGATGTACATCTGATTTTTCAGCATCCGGTGGATGGTAGCGTAGGTCCAGTAGGTAGTTTTCCCCAGCTTTTGGCCATTGTGGTAGCGTTCCCCGTTCAGCTTCTTGTACTCGCTGGGACAGGGAACCCCCTCCTCGTTGAGCAGCTTGGCGATCCTGATCTTTCCATTACCCTGTTCATACAGATCAAAAATGCGCTGGACCACAGTGGCAGCACATGGGTCGATCAACAGTTTGTTGTGGTCCTCCGGATCCTTCCGGTAGCCGTAGGAAGCAAAGGCTCCGATAAAGGCTCCCTGTTTCTGCTTGGCCTGCATAGCGCTTTTTACCTTGTTGGAGATGTCCCGGGCATACTGCTCGTTGAACACGTTTTTGAAGGGGAGCAACATGTCATAGGGGCCGTTTTCGCTGTCGATATGGTCGTTGACCGCCAGGAAACGGACCCCATGCTCGGGAAACCAGCGCTCCAGATAGCGGCCTGAGTTGATGTAGTCCCGGCCAAACCGGGAGAGGTCTTTGACGATCACACAGTTGATCTTCCCGGCCTCGATATCGGCAATCATCCTTTGAAAATCCGGTCGCTGGAAGTTTGTGCCAGTAAAGCCGTCATCGCTATATTGGCTGATCACCTGCAAATCAGGCTGCCGGGCGGCGAAATCCTCTAACAGTGCTCGTTGGTTGGCGATGCTGTCACTCTCAGGCTTGTCCCCGTCCTCCCGGGACAGGCGGGTATATAAGGCGGCCCGCCAGATGGCCTGAGATGGGCTTGAAATCGGTATGTTCCGCTTTGTCCGGGCCATAAGGCGGGCCCTCCTTTCCTTAGCATATGTACATGGACTTATGTACCGCAGTGGGCCCGGAGCAAGTCACGCACCAGGTCTTTGATTCCTCGATGTGAAGAAAACTGACGCTCAATACGATAGTACCGGCGCTGCTCTTGGATGGGCTGGCGGCTAATGGCATGTACGTTTGTGCTTTGCATAATCTATTCCCCCTTCTGTACTATTCTTATTTGGATTCGGGATACTTTATGTCAGGCTGAACCATCCCACAGTCAAACTCCAAATCAGGCCGGATTTTGTTGTAAACTGTGTTTTTGCCTGAACCGGTGACTTGGATATGGGTTTTGAAATAATTTTGCACCTCTGGGTGCTTTTTTGCTTCTTTGAACTGTTCAAGAGATATGCCAGTTGCTTTCCGAATTTGTGTGGGCGTGAGGTTGGTTTTGCCATCCCATCCGGCGAGGAATTTCAGCAGCTGACTGGCGTGAGTGGGCTTGCCCATATACGTCCGACCTATTGTTGCGGCAGTTCGGCAACTTTCCGGAAGTTCGGTATGCTCCCGAATCTGACAATCGATGAAGTAATTTTTTAAATGTTGAACAACACCATTAGGCGGCTGCAAAATCCACAAATCAATAGGCTGGGCCTCGCCATGATTTCGTAGTGCGCTTCGGAATACCAGCTGCACGATATCTCGGGCCAGAGTGATATCTTGCACGTCCATAATGCAAGGAAAGCTGTCTAACCGGCATTTGCCTTCCTCCACCTCCAAAACAGTGTTGATTTTATCCCGGCATGTCCCATCAGAATCCAGGGCAAGTGTGCGGCTGATGTAGTCCCGGGGCTCGAAGCGGTTCAGCCCGGCGCAGATAACACAGGTACTCTCCCGGTATAGATTGGAGCCGTTCAGTCCTCCAAAGTAGGGCAGCAGTGGCTGGGGTTGCCCATCGCTTCCAATGTAGGGGATTAGAAGATCATGGAAGTCGTGTAGAGAGTTCCAGAAAGCTTCGGCATAGCTCTTGTAGGTCACAAGCAAGATTTTCTTGTGATCCTTAGCAATTTGCGGTAGAATATAATGAAACCATGCAACAAGGGCAGCCTGATTTTGCTTCTTAGACAACCCCGACTTGGAGCTGTTGAACGAGTCTCCTCGCTGGATGTTGATTTGCAGGCGGTCAAAGAATTCCAGATTTTGATCCGGAAAGCACTTGATGTCCGGATTTTGGGATAACTCCGGTGAGAGCGACGCTGTGCCGCTGAACAGAAATGTAGCGGGTTGGCCCTCACCACAGATCTTTCGGAGCCTGGGGAAGAATAGTGAGAAGTCCTGGCCAACTGCGAAGTAGGCGCTATCGGCACTCTTGAGAATGCCTGCCAGCTGAATGGACGGATGATCTGTCGTCCCCAAGTATTTCACAAACAAAGAGGTCAGATGTTCCAGCCGTTCGGTTGTAAACCCGGCCTCTTCCAATTCCTTGTGTGAAACCAAACCATACATCCCGCGACATTTGCGTACTGTTTTGGAGAGCTGAAAGTATGGGGTGCGCATAACGGTGCTCCACTCATATAGTACAGCGGCTTTCTCCTTCCAGAACTGTGGTTGATAGCTGGGTTTGAATCGAGCGAGCTCAGATTCGATATTGTTTATCACGTCAAGATTCAGCGCGTTGTCCTCGATCATAGGTGGCAACTCGTCCACAAGAAGGAGTGTCCGGCTGTGTAGGCCAGAGGAATCTTCCCACGTCAGGAACGGCGACATATCTTCCATATACCACTGATATCGGGCATGGAGCATGATCAGAATCGGTGTATCGTGGATTTGGCTGGCGGACTGTACCAGGGGACAGTCCGCATAGTCGGGGCAGCTGCGGCCCAGACACTCCTGATAGGAGGTAGCAGTGCCATTTAGGCACTTGCCTTGGGCCAGATTATAGTCGTTGGGGGCGGAGATGGCCCTGGCGACAGGAGATCGGTCTCCGGGTCCGTTGCACAGTTCCTCTAATTCCTCCGCTTCAGCGGTCTTCTCCACCACAACAATCACGCCGCCGATAGTTTGCGCAATAGGAGTGTTTTCCAAAAATTCGCCGGAGAATATCATCAGCAGAGCGCGGATTAGTGTGGACTTGCCCAGACCCGGCTGGAACGGAATTGCGGTAGCAGTGCCAGGAACCGCTTGGAGAACAGCTTCCACCGCTTTAGCAAGCAGTTCCCGCTGGCCAGTTAAATATGTTAGACCACGTTTCGAAAAGTAATCGTCCAGCTTTTCCATGACATGGGGATACAGCAGCATGGGATCAGATTGGTCACGGGGATTCAAATTTTTAAATCCCCGTGTGTCCTCCCGAACTTCTGGAGCTGCCCGAGCATCCGAATTACCGGAAACAAGCCCGTGTCTCACAGCGGTTTCACCCCATCAGAACCATTCATGGCAGCTTCGGGAGCATTCGGAATGGCCATATGGCTGTTAGGGCCGCCGAACAGTGTCCCGAAGACAGTCTGAACGCTCTCCGGAAGCTGAGAAACTGGAAGGGCCATACAGCTGATCATGCCCCCACCAGAAGTTTTCTTATCTTTCCCGTAGAAGGGGTAGCGCCATGTTGCCGGGTTTCCGCTTTCATGCTTGAATGGGATGCCAGCTTCCAGAAGGCTGCGTTGTACCGCTGCCTCGCTTTTTGTTGTTGATAGATCGAAGCCGGAGATATGTTGCCCGGGCAGCCATTTTGAGTAGGCCTCCAGCAGAATAGTACGGGGGATAATGATGTAGTCAACTCCGTCCAATGGCCGAATCAACCCCATTGTTCCCTGGTATCCTTGACGGCCTTGTAGGATTTGACCCTGGTAGGTTGGAAAGAAATATTCCAAAAGAAAGCGGTAGAAGGTTTGGAAATCGTTGTAAGTATATTGCGTGTTTTGTTCTTTCTCCTCCTGTGGTGCGGATTCCGGCAGGACCAGCCGCCAGTAGTGGAGCAGGATTTCAACAGCTTGTTCTTCGGTGATCCATTCCGTTTCGTCTGAGGCGAAACGAAGATATTGCTCAAGCAGTGAGAGTGCAGCACACATGAGTATCGTTTGGAGGTCTGACTTTGGCTGGCTGAACTGTCCGTTTTTCTTGAATGGCTGAAAGCGAGTCATATTGCGTTTCCATTCGCGCAGTTCTTTTTTGCTGTTACAAAACCATTGCAAGAAGATCATGATCCCCAGATAGCAGGCTTGGGACAATTTTTTTAGTTCTTCCAACTTTTCCAGATTGCAGGAGCCAAGTTGGTCAGCATCTAATGCAAGGGTGCTTCGGTTATCCTCAGCTTTTCCGCCTTTGAATAAAATCGGCAAGGACAGCGGAGACATAGAAGTAATTTGTTTGCTCACAGACGGCGGAAGTCCGGGCAAGAGCACGAAAGCAGAATTGACATATGGAAAGCAGAATTTTCTGGATTTTCCGCAGTATATGTCAGGAATTTTTCCACCGATATAATCGATGACAGATATAGACGGCTTAGTTTCACACATAGAAAGACGGGGGCGTATAATCCACGGACGTAGTAGCTTCCATCCATCACCGCACCATTTTGAGGGGCCCTGGATAGCACTAAGCAGAACACTTAGGACAGGGGTTAATTTTTCCGGCGATGTATTTAAGAGAACTGCTGGTAGTGGTGGCAATATACCAACTATTAGGTGAGCCACATGGCTAAGCAGAATCAGCAGCAGAAGAATAGCCATTGTTCCAGGCTGTTCTGTATAATCCGGGGCACGAAACAGCTGTGTTATCGCTTCGGCGAAAGGCTGTTTCTTCAGAACCTTCTTTTTGAGCGGATTATGCTTGACTTCGAGTTCACGTTCAGGCTTTTTAGTCTGTTCTGATTTCTGAGCCTTTCCGCCAGACATTGCGGATGGAATCAACTGTTTGTTGATCTTGACCATGTCTGCGGTGAGTTCGGTATGCGGTTGTTCGATTGTAACAATGTACAGTTCGGGTGATTTCTTATTGCTGCTCATGATCATAAACTCCTTTCCGAATTTTCCCCGAGTAGTTCGGAGACTATGGGAAAGTATACATAAACTCCCGAACTCTGGAAATGGAATCCAAGATCAGATTTTTTTCGATTTTGGGCTGGTTTGAGATGTTGATTTATTATGCGGAAGGAGGAAGTTGTTTGTCAGCGGAAAAGAGAGATTCCGTAGTCGGCATAAGTCGGAATCTGACTGATGCACTGATGGCACAGATTGACTCAGGTGTCATCATACCGACAGAGGAGTCGGCACTTCAATGGAACTCCATGCTCGATTATGCTCCCAATAGAAATGACATATCAGATATGCGGGAAGATGTATGGATTGGGATTGGAGAATTTCAGAAGCTGGCCGAGCGTTTTAAGATGCCAACGCACAATGCGGTTGCGTTTTTTGAAACGGCAATAGAAAAGGAAAAGGAACTTCGAGCATCCAGTGCGAAAAGAGATGCGTTCAGATCGCTGATCCATCTTGCGTTATCTGGCAGGGGATTCGTATTTGGAACCGCTTTTGATGGAGAACGACCCTTGTCTGTTCGTCCGTGTGATTCATTGGAGTCGTTCAATATCCCAGCAGAGAGTAGCGAGAAGTTTCGTCAAATTGCATGGAGAAACAACGCTTTATTGAGCGGCGCAGTTTATTTTCAGCAGGATTACGCCTGCTGTCAGCGAATCATAGATGAGTTGAAAAAACAGAGCGAAATTACATCCGGTTGGCTTGGTATTGATAAGGCAATCAAGAACGACGCTGTAGTATTGTCAGAAAAGAATATTCGGGATTTTTTTGAGATTTATCGTGAATACTGCATAGAACAGACTGGAGCGGGTGAAAACAGAGCGACTTGCGAAATAGCTGAGGGACAAAAGGTGCTACAAGATCTGAGATATATTGAAGAAACAATAATGTTATTGATTTCTTTGGATCAGCTGATTCACCGACTCGAAGCGGTTTTAGAAATACCAGCAGATAATTTGCGTTTAAGTGAGAAAATCCAATGGCTTGACGACTTTTACGAGTGGCTAAGGAATGCGGATCAGGATAAATTAAACCATGTAACGGGAATCGAGTTGGGAGTTACTCCGTTGCTTGGACTGAATGATTTTATAATTGCAGCAAAATCAGGTGCCCCCCCAAAAGGCTTGGAAAAACAGCTGCCTATCTTGGACAGGAAAGTGGCGAGTAAATCTTTGCGTCGATCAGAGAGACAGGCATTGTATGAATACCAAAAGCATCCTTTTTATCAGTGTTTTCGCGGAATACAATCTGAATTATCAAAAGTGTGGGTTGCTGAAGTTGCCCCCTTCTATCTGATGCACTGGTTTATTAACAAGTTGAACCCCAAGGGGCCGTTTTTGAAAAAGAGTTATAAATTTACAAATGTGCATATACAAATAGCAGATTCTGTTAAAGCACCGGAGGATTGGCGTTTGTTCTTTTTCCAACATTGTCATTTGCATTTTTTTGACAAATTGTGCGACTGGTATGAGACTGCAAGGAGCGAAAACCCAACTCTTGCTCCTTGCAACCAAAAATTGTGTAATGCGCTCTATGCAAGATGCAGAAATCAGCTTGTCAAGCAGGAGTGGTTGGTGGTCGGAAGTGAGCATATGCCACCGGACAGTAACGATACTGGAAGTGAGCTTATACCAGACATCAGCGATAGTGAGATTCCCATCTTTATGCTGTATCAACAGCTTGATGGGATGTTTGATTGCTTTCATATTCCTGTGTATGCGAAGTCCATGTGTCGTACAGATAATTTGTTTTACTTCTTTTACGAAAAGCAGGACCTGCGCGTGGTAAAGATTAAGCGTAAAATACGTGAGATATTGAGGCGCGAAAAGCACGCCTTGGTAAAGCGATATAAAGAAATTGCGTTTCTGAACCCAGACGGGATTGGACATGGCATTATGCCGTTGGAGTGGCATCAAAGACTGGCAGAGTATTTAGAATCAGTAATCAAAAGCGACTCAGATGTTAAGAAATATGCCATGGGAGATATTGACCCGTATTATCCTGGAAGCCGAATCCGTTTATCTGCAATAAACAAAGGGATACGGTATGAGGAAAACAGAGACAAAATTTTTCCGGAAGATGTACAGCCATATTTGGCTATCGTGGAGTGGTACATGCAAAAGGCGTGCGGCGATATGATTGCCGCTGATTTGCAGCCCCGAGTTTTAGGCATGTGCAAGCGATTGTTTTTGGAGAGCGGATGAACCATTTTTTCAGGGGGGCTTTTCTATAAGAGATAGAACCAGTCCCCCCTTGGGGAAGACAAACCATACGAGGACAAGCGACACCCATCGTCCAAGCGTAATGCGTAGCAATGGAGCTTGGACGAGTATGGTTTTCTTACACAAGGGAGGCTGGTGATTTCCTGACTGGTATATTCCCTTCAGTTATGTCCTCTGTTGCAAATCAATTCTATTGTTAGCTGATAACAGCCCTGGCACGGCAGTAGAAGTTGTCCATGCAGCTTACGGCGGCAGCTCTTGGTATCTTCAAGAACCGTGCCGCCTCATGCAGCGCGAAGCCGTCTATCAAAAGCTGAATAATCCTGCTCTCTCTTGGCGTGGCCACCTTTGCTACTTGTTCCAAAAGGGCCTTGCGCTCAGTCTGTTGCTCAACGTCCTGCTTTGGGTCAGAGATGGCGCTGTGGTAATCTGGGGTATCCAGACTTACAGTGTAGCCGTAGCGTTTGGCTCGGGAGTTGTACTCTCTGTCTCGGAGAATAGAATCTTTCATAGCCCGGAACGCCATCGCCTTGAACTCCACCCCGACGGGCGGATCGCGGAAATACTGCTGTACAGCAGAGAGATAGCCGAAGATCACAATGTCATAGTAATCATCCATCGGGAGACGCTTGCGGCGGAGATAGTCAATGACCAGATCATGGTTCTGCTCCGCAAATTCCCGTTCCTCTTGGGTCATAGGCCGCAAAGCTCTCATACTTGCTCAACTCCTTTCAGTGATAGGGCATAACAAGAGGGAACCCCCTGTGGCACAAGGGATTCCCTCAAAGATAGGTTTGCTTAATCAACCTCCAGCGGCAGACAGACGATATGGCCATCCATGCCCCAAAACATTTCAGGGGTGTAGAACCGTTCCCGATACCGCTCGATCTGCTCCGGGGTCAGGCCGGTAAAGTGGTCGCTATCCGGCGGAACACCGCACAGGAAGAACGTACCGCACACGATATCGTACATTTGACCGTTCTTATCCCGCAGGCCACGGTTTGCCGGCAGATTCATAAACTTTCCTTCTTCGTTGCAGACCAGCACGACAGAATCGTCAAGATCGTCAAGATGGACGGCCTGGATATAGCCGCCCACAATCTCCTGCATGGCCGACAGGGAATCATCGATTTCTTTCACTTCCGGTCTGCACTCAGGCTCAACGACTAAAACACGCATTTCAACTCGCCTCCGCCAGCTCCGGCACCAGTTGGGCGGCGTTCACGATTTCCATGAACTGCTGACCGAATGCCTTTGCCTGGACCGCTTCCTCCGGGCTGAGCGTGTTGACCGTCTGGAAGTTGAACAGGGCGTAGGGCTTGCCCTGCTTGCTGGTGGCCTTCTCCAAAGTGATCTTCGTGACCACGCTGGAAAGCGGCGTCAGGGTACTCAGAAGCCGGGTGGAGTATTTCAGAAAACGGCCTTTGCTGGTCACAGGGACACGCACCAGCAGCGGAATGACGCTGTTGGGCCGCAACAGGAACAACAGCACCGATTCCTTGCAAGCCTTGGCGTTGCTTTCTCCGTCCTTGGAACCGAAGTCATTATAGGGACAGAGAGCGCAGGACTTTCCATCGTGGGAGATGATGCTGTTCTGGCTCATGCAGATAGGAGGCGTACCCTCCACCGGATCAGGGGTATCCCAATAGGCCCTCGGCGTGGTGTAGTCCAGAACGATGCCCACCAACTCTTTCTCCGCCTCATTTCCCGCCAGACCCGGCACCTCAAAGACGGTAGAGCCGCCGGAGGGCGACTTCACAATGTCGAACAGGTCGAGGGTCAACGGCTGGCTCTTCAAGTTGGCCCGGATAATGTCCAGAGCGTTGTTTTTCAGGGCCAGATAGGAGGAATCCACCGGGGTCAAAGAGGTTTCCGGCGCAGAGGTAACGGTGATGTTCTGATTTTCCGTGGGTTGCTGCAACTCCTGTACCTTGCCGCTCATGCGGCCTTTGAGTTTCGTGTTATCCATGATGAACCTCCCAAATTTAACTCGCCACCTTGATCGTAAAGCGGCGGTAGGATGACTTGTTAGCGTATTTCTTATAAAGAGTAGGATGCTCGGCCTTCAAGGTCTTGCTGTCAAGCCGCTCCTGGGACACGCTTTTCCAGGTCACGACACGACCCCCGGCAGTTCCTACCTCGTTATCGCCCATCATCTCCTTCAGCAGATTTTCGGCCTTCTGCTTTTTCTCGGTGACGATCTCCAACTGCGCACAGGCTTCATCGTACTCTGAGAGCAGAGCGGTAGCAGTATCCGGCAGGGTAATATGAGATTTGGGCGTACTGCTGGGGAATCGCTCAGACAGGAACCTGGCTGAGGCAGCGGAGCCATCCAGCGGCGGGGGTGTGCAGTCCTGCACATGGTTCCAGAAAGCGGTTTCCAGCTCAACGAGCATGGAGATCAATTCCTCGTCACGCTCCACAAACCGCCATTTGAAGGTGTTGCCGCCGATCAGGACGGCGATGTAGGCCCCCTTGTATCCTGTCACAGCCATATAATGGGCCAACTGGAGTGCGTACTCGTCCGGGATGGTGTCCTCCCACTCGCCAGCCTTGTAAGCGGAGGCTGTCTTGGCCTCGAAGATACACGTCCCAACTTCCGGGACTTCACAGGTTCCGTCCAAATTCGCCAGCATGAAGGGATGTTCCTCGCTCTGGAGCAGTTCGCTCCTGTGATCGACCCAAATCCCGGTACGCGTGGTAAACTCAGCCCGGACAAATGGCTCCAGCTGAGTTCCCCAATAGGCAGCCTCCCCAGCTTCCTGGTGCGGGAGCTGGCCCGTCTTATCCAGCCACAGCTCCACGGGGGACTTATATCGGTTGATGCCGCAGACCACGGATGCGTCCGAACCACCGATACCCTGCTTCCGGTACTCCAACCATTCTTCATAGGGCATATTCTCGGTGGATACCAATACTTTTGCGGGCATATAATAACCCTCACTTTCACTGAAATAGAATAAGGAGCACACAGCCATGTAGCCATGCGCTCCCTATTTGCCATAGAACATCACGCCGCCGTCAGTGCCAGCTTGTACGCCTTGTCAATCATAGGATTGCCCTCGACAGTCCGCAGGAACAGGTTTTCATCATAATTCTTCGTCCTGCGGATGGGGTTAGCGTGGGTGGCAAAGTCACTGACAGCGTTGACGAAACGATAGCCGTTCTTACCCACGTTGGAGAGGTCGGGAGCATCCCAGTACCGTCGCTTCATGTCCTCCAGCAGACGCAGATTGTTCTTGCGCTGCACATCGGGCATATCCAGGGTGACGGGGAAGAACTCGGCCATGAACTCCATGACCTTCTTGTCGGTCAGCTTGATCTTGGACAGAGTGTCAATGCTCCGGCCCAGCTCGCCCATGTACTTCTCGGCCAGTCCCAGGGTCTCCTCGGCTTCATGGACACGGAGCATGACATTTTCGGTGTGCTTGGTGGTCCAGATGCGCTTGGCGGTGTCTAGAGCCAGATTGAGGGTATTGGCGCAGACTACCCGGATGGGGGTCATGGCGACCTTAATACCGCTACTGCCGTCGTGGGAGTTCATCACCACCAGATAGGGGGCGATCTCGTCCCCGGCGATGATGTAGCGGTGGGGCATACGGGCCAGCATCCAGACCTTGCGGCCACCCTGCAAGGCCCCGGCAGTCTCATAGGTCACGCCGGCGCCCAGCAGATCGTCGGTGAACTGGAAAGCGTCCTCATTCTGCACCACCTTGTAGCGGTCGGAGACGATACCCAGGGCGGCGTTGTCGGTGCTGCGGAGATTCACCTTGTAGCCGGGGATCAGGGAGCCGTTCTCGGTGTAGACATCCTTCTGGATGACCTCCCAATCCAGGCCGGCATAGATCAGGGCATCAGCAGAGGTGGGGGCCTCCTCAACTCTTGTACCCAGGCCATGCCAAGGCTTTTGACGGACATAGAACATGGTTTCAATGTTAGCGGACATTACAAATCCCTCCCAAAAGTAAAATGAGGCCCCGGGGAATTACCCCGAGGCCTTCATGGTTATAGTATGTATTTGTAAGATGGACGGAATCAAATGGGCACGGCTATAGGACGGTTCTTTTATGGAAGTTTTTCTTCTTCACTGAGAAGGGTTCTGATATGCTGTACCTCAGGAAAATTGCCAGATTTTACAGCTTCCCCTAGCTTTTTTATCAATTCTGAACGTTTAGTCGCTGTCAAGGCATCGTCAGATTGTTTTTGCATAGATTCGGATCTGATTGTATCCAACACACATTCTTTTGCAGCATTGATTTGTGCTCTGGCTGTTTGTCCAGCAAGTTGAATATTTTCGATTGCTGAGACAGCCTGTTCAATAAGTTGTTCCTGTTCTCTTTTTCGTTCTGAACTATTTTGTGGTCCTGCACTTCCCATAATAAGTCACCAATCCTTTAGTGTTTGCAACAGCATCTGTGCTGTGGATGTAATTTCAGGTGTAAGTGTGTTAGCGTTTGGCACCAAAAGGTCCTTTATAATTGCTATGAGTTCCATCTTTTGCTCGTGCTTCTGGCGATCGTTTGCCATTCCTCGTTGTATCTCACCGCTGATTTGAGCAATCCTAACTTCTTTCTCAGCTAAAATTGCCGCTCGTTGAGTTTGACCAATTTCACGGTTCCTTGCAATTTCAACGCCGGCACTTAGTGCTTGTTTCAGTGCGTCCATTGCAACCGAAACGCCAATCGTTGTAGGGTCGTTTGGAATTGGAATCGGAACACTTGGTTTATTATCAATCTTTGATCCATCCATAATTTTTTACCTCAATACCACATCGATTTTAAATCCCGAAGTAAATCATTGTATTTTTTGTCCGTATTCGCACCAATTTCCTGTACACAAAGCACAGAGATTTCTTGCAGTAATTTTGCACTTTTTGTAAGAATTTCATTGCTCTTCATGCGATATGCAGCTTGAATCATATTCAAGATTTCTAATTCTTCCGTTTGTGCATCTGCAATATTGAGAACGGTTCGCCTAAGGGAATCAATATCGTTAATAAGGGAGCGAACATCAGCCCGATATTCCTTTGCCTGTTGCAGATATTCTTCGGCAGCTTCCATTCGGGCAGCTGTACCAAACACTCCGAAAAAAGTTCCCACATCAAATGACGCGCTGACATAAGGTGTATCTGATGGAAAGATCAACTCCACAGGCTGTGCTGGGAGCTTCACCAAAGTTGATGATATAGTTAGACCCAGCTGCTGATATACCTGCTCTCTTTTTTTAGCTACTGTCTCCGCATTTTTTGATGTTTTGTTCCAAGATGACCTAAGCCTGTCCTTAGCCTTATAGAAACTCTCGTTTACAGAACTAATGATCTGGTCCGCCTCGTTGCGAATGTCGAATGAAGTGCGTATCGTTTTGTCAGGGCTGCCGTTTACTTTATTCTTCACATCCTGAGCAATTGTTTCATTGATGTCAGTAGCGCATTCTACAGCAGCCTTTCCGATTTCAACCGGGAGCATGATAATATCTTTTCCAATATCAGCAAAGTCCGCCAAAATATCAAAGAGTCCCATCTTATCACCTCATAAAATAGATATATTCTCGTTCAAATTTGGACAGTTATTTCGGGAATCCGGCACCTCCTCCTTTACTCCTTCAAATCCGTCTCAATCCCACTGATGTCGATCACCTCTTTATGTTTCAGTTCCAGGATTTTCTGGGGTTTGGGCGGATTACCTCCCGCCGCTTTCCATCCGGCCACAAAAGCAATCCGCACCATAGCGAACAGTGCGTTTTCTGCTTGGTCATACTCCCGCCGATCCAAAAAATCACCGAACGCTTTTTCAAAATCAACTTTCGCCATAACACCCGTCCATTCTCTATAAAGATGATTATATCATACTTATAAGTATTATTTCAACATTAAATATTTGCCGCAACTTCGGCGTTCCTGTTTAGCTGCCATCCAAACAACCGGCATCTGGCAAATATTTCAACTGCTGTCCCCGCAAATAGAGGCTGGTCAGCCAATGTAGGTCATTTTTGCGAAGATTTTCCGCGAATTGCTGGAGCTCACTGTCTGGTGGAACTTGTACAGCTGTGCGGGAAGTAGTCTTGCGGGACAGGCGGTACAGCTCCTCCGTTGCCGCATCGTGGAACAGAGCAAGCTTTGCTTCCTGTTCATGCGCCAGCAAAATTCCCCGGAGCGGTTCATCCTCACTCAAACTGACGTGAAAAATCAGGCTAACCAGAGTCGGATTGCACAGTTGCTCAGCAGCCATATCCAACCGATCCTCTTTCACACTGAAAAATAGCGGCTTTTTCACCGTTTTACCCTGAATTTGACAGGAATCGCACAGTAACTCTAATTCGTATTCCTCAATGCCGCAGAAGCGGCTCCCGTAGAGGAAATATCCACCCTGGGGCGTTAGTAGAACTGCCTTTTTGCCGTTTCTGTCCGGGTTACGCTCATATCGCTCCAATGCCAATACAATGGGGTCTTTGATATCTTTTGGCACAATGTTCACCTCCTTTTCCGCATTTTATCTCAGGAGTGCCTATATGGGAATACAGGTTGATTCTAAAATAAAAATATTATTTTTGAAGTAACTTCTGTGGCTTTTAAACAAGAAATGTGATATTCTGAGCATAACATGATTTTTGAGGTGACCGTCATGCTGTGTCTGGATAAAAACGACCTGTTGGACAATATGATTTTGCAGGAATTGAGCGGACGGCCAGTACCTTTTGATATCTGGCTTGATGCGATGGACGAACTGGCCGGAGAACCGGACTGTGAGCAGCTTTTGGAAGAAAAAGGCCTTAGCCGGGAGGATGTGCTGCGGAGCGCGGAGGCCTATAAAACGGGCTTCCGCCGCCGTCTGTCGGACAGGGACCTTCCGGTCTATGACCGCTTTGCGTTGTGCCGCTTGCTCAGTGAACAGGCGCAGTCCGAACCTTCTGAGGAATTGCTGCGCATCTACTGTGGGATACTCTGTGATCCCGGTCTCCTGCTGGATCATGAACCGGAGATTACCGACGCTGAGGATCGAACCGACTATGAGGAGCAAATCATTTGGCAGTACTTTGACCTTTTGACGGAACAAAATAAGCTGCTGCATACGATAAAGCAGCGCAAAGAATTGGCCGGAAGGTTTGAGAAAATAACAAAAGAAAACCGCAGTCCCAAACCTGTGGACTGCGATACCGGACGGAGTTATGAGATTTTACAGTGCTTTTTGGGCCTGTTCGATATGCCTCAAAAAGGCAACGAAAGCATCCTGCTGGACAATCTGTCCCACTATATACAGGTCGCCGGGGCGTCCCCTGCGCTCAAATCGATAGAACCGCTTTTCCTGTTCCGCCTGCTCACCCGCCGCCAGAGTTATATGTGTTCTCAGCCAGGCTTCGAGGCCAAGCTGCCGCCGCTCTGGAGGCGAGATAACAATAAAGTTGATGAAAACAACGGTCGGAACTTCAAGCAATACCGGCTCAATTTACATCTGTTTTGTCGGCTATGTCATATCTACCGCAAGGATGAAGCGGTTGATTTTCCTCTCTGCTGGTATGGGCTGGAGCAAGTCACTGTCCTCAAAGCTTTTTACTGGGATCATATTGCTACCGATTGGCGTTATGCGGACAGTGAAGATGATTTTCCGTTTATACCGACGATAGAAGAGTTGGTAGAAGATTTCCTGTTTTCTTGTTTTGAAAACGGCTACGGCGATAATGTGCTGTTTATGGACAGCGGATTGACTTACAGAGAATTAGAGCGTTTTCAATGCTCCTCAAATCCGGCAATCAGCCATACTTTGGAAAAACTTTCGGACTATATGAACTGCCATGCGGCTGAATTGGCGGAGCGGTTTTTGCAGGCCGACTTGCCGCAGGTCAAAGTGCTATGCCGGGATATTCTGGAACAGGCCGGTATTGAGGGGATATATCAACCAAAATCTGCCCATAATCTTGCCCTGTTTCTCGCGTCCATCAATGGAGGGCTAATGGATATACAGGACTACTTCGCCGGACAGTACTTGATTCAGGCGGGACACGCGCTGTCCGCTACGGTTTAGGGAATGTCAAAACAGCCTGAATCATGTCTGACAGCTTGTCCAACTGTTCGGTGGAGAGATCACGCACCAGCAGCTGGAGCCGCTGAATAGCGGCCTCCCTGTCTTGATCTGCTGCATCAGAACTCTCCGCGAACAGCTCCTCAAATGTAACGCCTAATGCCCTGACCAGCTTGTCCAGGGTTGTAATCGTAGGACTTTTCAGTCCCCGTTCCAGATGGCCAAGAAACGCCGGATTGATACCCGCTTGCAGCGCAAGCTGCTCTTGGCTCAGTCCCCGCAGATGCCGGAAGTACCGTACCCGGGCTCCTACATCCATCCGCTCCATACCTTCACCGCCTTTTGTATATAGCATACCCAGTCTTTTGGTATTCTACAAACGGTTAAAAGTATGGAATATTAATACCGAAAAGAACTGAACTCAATGCCGCAAAATAACATCACCCCATGCGGCGTCGAAGCTGATGGACACCAGCTTCTGGTCCCGTTGGACGCAGTAGATGGGCAGCTGCCGCGCGGCGGCGGAGGCCCCCACGGCGGCAGGGTAATTGACCACATAGAACATTGCCGCCGCCAGACAGAGGCAGGCTGCCGCCGTCCACCACTTTTTTTCGATGAAGAAAATCTTGATGTGTTCCCGTTTTTTTGCCATCATTACAGCACTCCCGTTCCTTTAGATAGCAAATCATATGAAAAATGCGCCTGGAACATGAGCGTTCCAGACGCGTTTTTCCTCACCGGTCGCCGGGAAAGCGGAGCCCCGCCCCCAGCCGGGCCTGCTCCACCGCCTCCACCGTGTCTACAGTGATGTCCAGCTGGCTGTAGGCCGTATCGCAGTCGCCGGAACGGATCAGGCCGGTGATGGCTTGCACCTCGTAGAACCAACGGTTGGGGTTGGGCTGGCGGTCGATTACCTCCTCGCCCTCCCGGGTCACCACCTGGAGCCGGGCCAGGCCGTTGCTGCCGTTGTGGATGTGGATGTACCCCTGTTCTCCCTCGATCTGATAGGAGCTGACACCTTGGACGTCCTTCGCCCCGGCCAGGGAGGCGGTGAAGCCGGGGTACTCCATCAGCACCACCCCAGAGGTGTCCGCTCCGTTGGCGAAGCGGTTGGGGTGGTAGACCGCCGCCTGCGGCCTGCCGAAGAGGGCGATGGTCAGGTACACGTTGTAGTAGTTGATGTCCATCAGACAGCCGCCCGCGAAGGCGGGGTTGAAGACGTTGGGGACCTCCCCGGCCAGCAGCCTTTCGTAGCGGGCGCTGTACTGGGTGTAGTTGCCCAGCACCAGCTTTACCTGGCCGATCCTGGTCAGGCTCTCCCGCAGGGGCGGGTAGTTGGGCAGGAAGGTGGTGGGGACGGCCTCGATGAGAAACTGCCGCCGCTCCTTTGCCAGCTCCACCAGCTCCCGTGCCTGGTCTCCCCGGGTGCAGAAGGGCTTCTCGCAGATGACATGCTTCCCGGCCAGCAGAGCTGCCTTGGTCTGCTCGTAGTGGAGCAGGTTGGGGGAGGCGATGTACACCACATCGACGCTTTTGTCCTTCAGGAAGGCGTCCAGGTTGGTGTGGACGGTTTTCGCGCCGTAGGCGCCGGCCAGCTCCTGCCCCGATGCCTGGGAGCGGGAATAGACTGCCTCCAAATGGATTCCCTCGGTCTGCTGTACGCCGTCCAGGATTTCCCGGACGATCATCCCGGAGCCGATGGTACCCAGACGAATTTCATTCATTTCGGTTCCCCTCCATGGGATTTGGCCTCCGCAGTGGCCTCTTCCAGGATCTCCAGGACGCGGATGACCTCCTCGTCCCGGACGCATTTTTCCCCGCCGTGCTCAATGGCGGCGATCAGGCTGTCGTAGATGCGTTCGTAGTGGGCGCAGCCCACAGGGACCGCCTCGGTTACCGGCTGGCCCGCCCCGTCCCGGTAGACCAGGGTGCCCCACCGGTCCCGGGGAGCGGGGGCGGTGCTGATCTGATGCCGTCCCACCGGTTTGGCCTTTCCCGAGTTGTGGATCACCGGGGGCAGGGTAAAGCTGCCGTTCGTGCCGTGGAGGGTGAAGCGGGGGTAGTCGATCTGAACGCACATGCTGGTGTTGACCGAGGCTTTGCAGCTTCCGTAGAAAAACTCCAGGTCGTAGTAGTCGTCCCCAATGCCGGGGTGGTGGATGGAGCGCACGTCGAAGCGGGTCCTCTCCGGCATCCCCAGCAGGCTGATGATCTGGTCGATCTGGTGGACCGCCAGGTTGTACAGGGTGCCCAGGTGGTCGTACCAGCCGTTGGGGCGGAAGTAGTCGTAGTGGCTCTCCAGCCGCACCAGCTGGCCCAGCTTGCCGCTCCGGACCACCTCCTGGACGGCCAGGAAGTCGGCGTCAAACCGGCGGTTCTGGTTAGGCATGCACACCAGCCCCTTCTCGTTGGCCAGAGCGAAGACCTCCCGGGCCTGGGCCGCCGTGGGGGCGAAGGGCTTTTCCACCAGAGCGTGTTTTCCGGCGGTTAAAATCTGTTTGGCGTAGGGCACGTGGAACCGGTCCGGGGCGCTGACCACCACCAGATCGATCTCCGGGTCGGCCAGCACCCGGTCCAGGTTGCTGGTGAAGGTCAGCTCGGGGTAGAAGGGTTCGTACCCGGCAAACTGGGGGACGTCCTCCTCCCGGCGGAAGATGTATTTCACCCGAACGTCCTCCCGGCCCTCCACATAGGGCAGGTGGTACTCCCGCACGCTGACGCCAAAGCCGATGCAGGCGATGGTAAGCATGATCCCGCCCCCTTACGCCTTCTCCGCCAGCTGGCGCATTTTGGCCCGCTGCAGGTTCTCTTTCATCACCGGACCCACCGTCTGGACCAGGATGACCACGATGAGCACCAGACCCTGGAAGGTGTCCTGAATGTCCACGCTGAGGCCGGGGATGGAGACGATGATGAAGTTGATGGTGGTATAGGACAGAGCGCCGAAGATCACGCCCACCATATTGCCCTTGCCGCCCGCCATGCTCACACCGGCCAGCACCACCGAGGCGATGGCGTACATCTCGTAGCTGACGCCGGAGGAGGCGGGGGTGACGTTGCCGATCTTGCAGGCCTGGAGCATGCTGGCCACTCCCACGCAGATGCCGGTGAGGATGAAGACGGAAATTTTCACCCAGGTGACGTTGATGCCCGCCAGCCGGGCGCTCTTCTCGTTGGAACCCACGGCGTAGATGGTCTTTCCGTACTTGGTTTTCTTGGAGATGACGATGAACAGGACTGCCATCAGCAGGAAGACGAAGGTGATGTAGGGGATGGAGAAGCCGCCGATGGCCAGCTTGCCGGTGCCGAACTTCATGCGCAGGAACTCATACCGGCTGTTGTCGCTGAGCATGGCGAACTGGCTGGAGGAGGAGCCGCTGATGGCCGGATCGATCTTCCGCACCACCGACAGGGTGAGGGAGCGGTAGATGAGCATGGTGCCCAGGGTGACCACAAAGGGGGGCATTTTGCCAAAGCCCACCAGCAGGCCGTTCACCGCCCCGCACAGCGCGCCGGTGATGACGGCGGCCAGGGCCATGAGCAGGATGGAGTTGGTGGTGTTGAAGACGATGATGGTCACGCCGGTGCACAGCACCAGCTGGGAGCCCACCGACAGGTCGATCTGGCCGGTGATGATGACGAAGGCCATGCCAAGGGCGATGGTGCCCACGATGACAGTGTTCTGGCTGGAGAGGATGGCGGCGATGTGGCTCCATTTGAAGGAGTTGCCGTTGGAGTGGATGGTCAGGGCGTAGCCGATCATGATGATGAACAGCACAAAGATGAAGCTGTACTGGGACCAGACCCTGCCCAGTGAGCCGCCCAGGCCCTGTTTCTCGTTTTTCATGATTTTGCCTCCTCACTGGTCTTGACCGCATTGGTGGAGTAGAGCATCACATCCTGCTCGTTGACCTGATCGTGGGGGAAGGTTTTCACAATGCGCCCCTCGTAGAACACCACGCAGCGGTCGGCCACCTTTTGGATCTCGGGGATCTCCAGAGTGTTGATGATGACGGTTTTGCCCGCCTCGGCAAAGCTGAGGATCAGGCGGTAGATCTCCTCCTTGGCCCCTACGTCCACCCCCTGGGTGGGGTTGTCGAAGAGGAGCACGTCCGCCCCGGTGTTCAGCCACCGGGCCAGGAAGACCTTCTGCTGGTTGCCGCCGGACAGGGACAGGATGCTCTCGCCGCTGTCCCCGGCCTTGATGTGCAGGCTCTCCTTCTGGGCCTGGTAGCGCCGCTCCTCCTCCGGACGGCGGATGAAGGGCTGCTTTCCCGACAGCTCGTGCTCGGCCAGGTAGAAATTTTCCAGGATGCTCATGTCGGGCACCACCGAATTCTCCTTCCGGTTGGCGGGGAGCATGGCCACCCCGTGCTTCATGAACCGGACGATGCTGCCGCCCATGGGACGGCCGTTGACCCGCATGGTCCCGCCGCCGGCGGGGAGGGCGCCGAACATGGTCTGCATCAGCTCGCTGGCTCCGCAGCCCGCCAGACCGGTGAAGGCCACGATCTCTCCCCGCTTCACCGTCAGGTCCACGCCGGAAAAGCCCTGGCCGGTGTAGTGTTTCAGCTCCAGCACCGTCTCTCCCAGCGCCCGGGGGACATACACGTCCTCGTCCACATACTGGCTGCCCACCATGGCGGAGGTGATCTCGTGGGGGCTGGTGTCCTTTATATATCCGGAGGAAATGAACTCTCCATTCCGAAGCACGGTGTACCGGTCAGCGATGGAAAAGATTTCCGGCATCTTGTGGGAGATGAAAAGGAAGGATTTCCCCTGTGCTTTCAATTTTTTCAGAATCTCAAACAGGTGGTCGATCTCGTTGTTGGACAGGGCCGTGGTGGGTTCGTCCAGGATCAGCAGCTTGGCGTCGGCGTAGAGGGCGCGGCAGATCTCCAGCAGCTGCTTCTCGCTGGTTTTCAGCTCGGACACCATGGCGGTGGGTTCAATGTCCACCCCCAGGTCCTGGAACAGCTGCCTGGCCCGGGCCACCTGCTCCCGCTGCCGCAGCAGGCCGAACCGGGTCAGCTCCCGGCACAGGAAGATGTTGTCGGCCACGGTCAGGTCGTTGATCACGTTCAGCTCCTGGTGGACAAAGGCGATGCCCGCCGCCTCCATCTGCTGGATGGTGGGGGTGGGGTAGTCCTTTCCGTCGAAGGTGATGGTACCGGCGTCCGCCGGGATCACCCCGGTGAGGATGTTCATCAGGGTGGATTTGCCCGCCCCGTTTTCCCCCAGCAGGGCGTGAATCTCCCCCTCCTCCACCGACAGGTGGATGTCAGACAGGGCCTGGGACCCGCCGAAGGCCTTGGATACATGGTTCATTTCAAGGATCGTCATAGCGCACTCTCCCTGTAGTTTGATACAAGAGAGCGGATGCGGGGCGAACCCCGCATCCGCTCCGGTGGTTTATGATCTGCGGTGGATGTGCCAGGCTCAGTGGCCCTGGAAGCCCTCGTACTGGCTGACGTTGGTGGGATCGACGATCCACACGGGCTGATACTCGCCTGCGCCCACCTCGTAGCTCCAGTTGCCGGCCAGATAATCCAGGCCGGTCTCAATGACGTCCTCCATCATCTTGGGGCTGAAGTACATGGACATCATGTCGTCGAAGTACTGCTTGGCCAGGTCGGACTGGTCGTCGGTGCCGGCCATCACGTCGTAGAGCTCCTGCATGCCGCCGATGGCGGAGATGTACACGTCCATGGCCTCCAGGTCGGCCAGGGTGGCGGGGGAGGCGCCGGCCTCCAGGTAGTTGAGCACGCCGAAGGTCATCTCATCGTCCATGGAGTAGATAAACAGCTTGCCGCCATTGGCCTTGGCGGCGGCCACGATCTCGTCGAACTTCTGCTCGATGTAGCTGTGGGCGCCGTCGGCGGACCAGTTGCACACCACGGTGTAGCCGTTGAAGACGGCGTCCAGCTGATCCTGAGTCCAGACCTCGGTGGTCTTGTAATTGCCGGTCTGGGCGTCCTGATACTCCACCTCGCCCTTCAGGAACTGCTCAAAGCCCTCCTGGCGGCGGGAGCACACGGTGCCGTTGTCGCCGTAGAGCACCACCACGGTGTCGCCGGGCTGCATGCCGTTCTTCTGGAGCCAGTAGGCGATGCCCGCGCCGCACTGCCAGTTGTCGCCGGAGGCGTTGAGGATGGCGTACTTCTCGGTGGCCTCAATGATGCGGTCGAAGGAGATGAAGGGGATGCCCTCGGCGTAGAGGGCCTCCTGGCCGGCCTGGGCGGAGTCGTCCAGGGCCATCATGACCACCAGAACCGCGTCGCCGTTGGCGATGATGGTCTGGCAGTGGTCCACCTGCTCCTCACCGGAGGAGGCGGGGATGTAGGTGGCCTTGTACTGGCCGGCGGCGGTGATTTCATCGCACTTGGCCTGGGCGTAGGCGCCGGCCTGGGCGGTCCAGCCGTGGTCAGGGGTTGGACCCAGCACATAAACGGTGTTCTTGCCGTCGTTTCCGGCGGGGGTGGACGAGGCGGGGGTGGACCCGCTTGGGGTGGACCCGCTTGGGGTGGAGCCGCTGGGCTGACTGCCGCCGCCGCAGGCCACAAGGGACACAGACATGGCAAAAGCCAGCGCGAGTGCTGCAAACTTTTTCATTGTTCTTCCTCCATACAATAAAATTTATAACAACCGCCTTCGCGGCTATTAACGGTTGGGAGCGGGAGCCGTCACAGCTTCACATCCACGGGGCGGCCCTCCTCCGAGGAGCGGATGGAGGCGAAGACCGCCTTCATGGAGCGGATTACGTCCCCGGCGTCCAGCACGCTGGGCCGGTTCTGGGACACGGCCTCCACAAACTCGTCGATGACCCCGGAGGCCGTCTGATCGTCGTTGGTCTGGATCTTTTCCAGGTCGAAGTACCGGACCTCCCCCTCCTTGGGGATGAGGGTGATGGAGTGGGCGGGGTCGTCGTAGATGCGCAGGATGCCCTTGGTGCCGTAGAGGACGGTGGAGTTGTCCTCCGCGCCGTAGTGGGTCCAGCTGGCGGTCATGGTGCCAAAGGCTCCGCCGGAGGTCTCGTAGATGCAGATGGCGTTGTCGTCCACGCCGATGAGCTGGCCGTCCGCCCCCCGCTTGTCCAGGGTGAGCAGCCGGGCGGTGGTGCGCACGATGTCCTGGCCCAGGATGTAGCGGAGCATGTCGGTCTTGTGGATGCCCAGGTCGGCCATAGCCCCCATGGCGGCCCGCTTTTTGTCAAAGAACCAGGTGTTGTTCCCCGGGGTGATGGACCAGGTCTCCGGCCCGCCGTGGCCGAAGGTGGTGCGGAAGGTGACCACCCGGCCGATCTCCCCCGCCGCCACCAGCTCCCTGGCCTTGACGTGGGCCTTGGCCAGCCGCTGGTTTTGGCCGATGAGCAGCCGCTTGCCCGCCTTGTCCGCCTCGGCCAGCATGGCCTCGCACTCGGCCAGGGTGACGGCCATGGGCTTTTCGCACAGCACGTGCTTGCCCGCCCGGAGGGCGGCGATGGCCAGCTCCGCGTGGGCGTGGTTGGCCACGCAGACGGACACCCCGTCGATGGCGGGGTCGTCCAGCAGCTCCTGGACGGAGGCGCAGGCCCTGCCGCCGTATTTGGCGGCGATCTCCGCCGTGCGCTGAGCGTCCGCGTCGAAGAAGGCGGTGAGCTTCGCCTCCGGATTGGCGGCGTACTCCGGGATGTGCCGCACCTGGGCGATCTTGCCGCAGCCGATGATTCCGATGTTTCTCATAAAAATCCTCTCCTTTGATTCAGATCCGTTTCAAGTTCCCTGGGGCGGGGCGGCCGATTCCCGCTTCATCAGGCGGTGGGGGAGAAGGGCGCGCTCCGAAGGGACCGCCGTCTCGTTTTGCGGGCCGTCCAGCAGGTCCACGCTCTGCCGTCCCAGCTCGTGGCAGGGCTGGGCGATGGTGGTCAGGTAGGGGTGGACCATGGTGGTGTAGTCCACGTCGTCAAAGCCGGTCACCGTCAAGTCTCGGGGCACGTCCAGCCCCAGCTCCTGGGCGGCGGAGATGACGCTGAGGGCCAGAATGTCGGAGATGCAGAAGACCGCCGTGGGCCGCGGGACGGCGGCCAGCAGGGTCCGGGCCGCCTCCTGGCCGGAGGCGAAGGAGTAGACGGCGTCGGCCTGGGCGTACCAGCTCTCCTCCACAGGCAGGCCGGCCTGGGCCATGGCGTCCAGATAGCCCTCCCGGCGCAGGCGGGTGGAAATGTACTGGTTGTCCGCCCCCAGCATGGCGATGCGCCGGTGGCCCAGCTCCTGGAGGTAGACCGTCATCTCCCGGGCGGCCCCGTAGTTGTCGATGGACACCGAGGGACAGGCCAGACCGGGCACATATTCGCAGCACTGGATGATGGGAAAGCGGCCGGCATAGCGGTCCAGCCAATTGTAGTCCTGGCGGCAGCCCAGCAGGATGGCTCCGTCCGCCCGGCGGCTGTCCAGCATTTGGAGAAAATGCCGTTCCCCGCCGGCGTGGCCCAGGGTGTTGCAGATGAGCACACTGTATTCCAGCTCCCAGGCCCGGTCGCCGATGCCGGTGAGGATGTGGGAGTAGTAGGGGTTGGAGAAGTTGGGGGCCAGAGCCAGAATCACCCGGCTCTCGTTGCGCCGCAGATTTCGGGCCGACTGGTTGGGGACATAGTGCAGCGCCTCGATGGCCTCCCGCACCCGCTGGGCGGTGGCGGGCTTGACCGCCGGGCTGTTGTTCAGCGTCCTGGACACCGTGGCCACGGACACGCCCGCACGCCGGGCGACCTGTTCGATCGTTACCAAGGTCCAACCTCCTGTCCAGCTGGCTGAAAATGTAATCCATTACATTCTTCCTGTATGTCTATGATAACAGTTTTGTCTTCGACTGTCAAATATCTTTTGTGCAGTTTTGCAAGTTTGTGTGCTTTGGCAAATTTCAAGGACGAATTTGTATCTTTTGACGAATCTCATAATTTCCCTTGACAAAAATCCCATTTGCATTTAGGCTGAAAGCACAAATTTGTGGAGAAGGAGCGTGGTCCCATGATTCAATTTGGCCTGCTGACCGCGATTTTAGACGGCTGGTCCTACGAGGAGGCGGTGGACATTGCCGCCGGGCTGGGCTTTCAGTGCCTGGAGGTGGCCTGCTGGCCCGCCGGCAAGGCGGAGCGCCGGTACGCCGGCGTGTCCCACATCGACGCGGAGCGGGTGCTGGAGGACGGCGCTTACGCCCGGCACGTGCTGGACTGCGTTCATGAGAAGGGGATGCACATCTCTTCCCTGGCCTACTACCCCAACACCATGGACCCGGACCCGCTCAAACGGGCCGCTGCGGTGGAACACCTGAAGGCGCTGATCCGGGCCTCCGCCAGGCTGGACGTGAACATGGTGACCACCTTCATCGGCTGCGACCAGCACAAGACGGTGGAGGAGAATATCGAGCTGTTTCAGCAGATCTGGCCCCCCATCATCAAGCTGGCGGAGGAACAGGGGGTGAAGGTGGCCATCGAGAACTGTCCCATGCTCTTCGGCCCGGACCAGTGGCCCAACGGACAGAACCTGATGCGCTCTCCGGCGCTTTACCGCAGGCTGTTTGAGCTGATCCCCTCCCCCAATTTCGGGCTGAACTTCGATCCCAGCCACTACGTCTGGCAGGGGATGGACTACATCAAAACCATCTACGACTTCCGGGACCGGCTGTTCCACGTCCACTTCAAGGACATCAAGCTCTACCCCGAGAAGCTGGCCGAGTGCGGCGTGATGGCCTATCCCCTGGACTACATGTCCCCCAAGCTCCCCGGCCTGGGCGATGTGGACTGGGGCAAGTTTGTCTCCGCCCTCAACGACATCCGCTACAGCGGCGATGCCGTCATCGAGGTGGAGGACAAGGCTTTTGAGGACAGCCGGGAGGATATTCTCAAGTCCATCCAGCTCTCCAAGCGGTATCTGGACCAGTTTATCATCTGAGCAGCAAAATAAGCAGGCTTCCCTGCAAAGGGAAGCCTGCTTGTTTTCTGACATGCCGGCTGGACTTACTGGAAATTCCGGATGACGATGCCCTCGGCCTCGAAGGCGCTGCGGATGCGCTCCACAAAGGCCAGAGCCTTGGCCCCGTCGCCGTGGACGCACAGGGTGTCGCCCCGGATGGGCACGTCCTTGCCGGTGATGGTGGTGACCATGCCCTCCTTCACCATGCGGATGCAGCGCTCCACCGCCAGGTCCTCATCGGTGATCATGGAGCCGGGCTGTTTCCGGGGCACCAGATTCAGGTCGTCCTGATAGGCCCGGTCGGCAAAGATCTCGGCCGCCGTTTTCAGGCCCATCTTCTCGGCCTCCTCGCCCAGGACGGCCCCGGCGCAGTAGAAGATCATGATGGAGGGGTCGATCTCATACACCGCCTCGCAGATGGCCTTGGACACCTCCCGGTCGTACTGGCACAGGTTGCCCAGCGCGCCGTGGGGGGCCACATGCTGCAGCTTCAGGCCGCTGCTGTGGGCGAAGGCCCACAGAGCGCCGATCTGGTACTTCATATAGTTCTTGACCTCGTCGGGGCTGAGGACCATCTTCCGGCGGCCGAAGCCCATCAGGTCGGGGTAGCCGGGGTGAGCGCCCACCGCCACCCCCCGCTCCTTGGCGGTGCGGACCACCCGGTCCATGACCATGGGGTCACCGGCGTGGTAGCCGCAGGCGATGTTGGCGGAGGTGATATAGGGGAGGATGCCCTCGTCGTTGCCGATGGTGTAGGCGCCGAAGCTCTCCCCCATATCGCTGTTCAAGTCGATCTGATACATCAAGGTTCACTCCTTTTTCAATCATGAACGGGACGCGGCGGCGCGCCCCGTTTTTCATCCGGTGTGCCGCACGACCTGGACTTGGTAGCTCCGCCCGTTTACGGTGACCCTGTAGGCGGTCCCCACCGCCTGCGCCGGTACCGGCGCAGGCGGGGACTGGGGCTGATCCAAGCGGGCCTTCAGGGCCTCCAGCGCCTGGGCGGACTCCCGCCAGAGCCGGTGGGCCTCCTCCACGGATACCGCCTGGAACCGGATTACGTCGCCGGTTTTGCGCTGGCCCACCAGAGGCAGGTCGGCGGAGATGACGGTGGCGATCTTGGTGTAGCCGCCCACCGTCTGCCGCTCGGCCAGCATGATGATGGGCTGGCCCGAGGTGGGGACCTGGATGGCGCCGGTGGCCATGCCGTCGGAGATGATGTTGCCGTCCTGCTTGTGGGCGATCACAGCCCCCTCCAGGCGGCAGCCCATACGGTCAAAGTCCTTGCTGACGGTGTAGGGCTGGGACAGGAAGGTGTCGATGCCCTCCTTTGTGAACATGTCGTCCTGGGGGCCCAGGATGACCCGGATGACGGCCTCCTTCCCCGCCGGGGCGGGGACCGGAGCGGTCCGGGGCAGAGGGAGGCGGGGATTCGGGGCCCGGAAGCCGATCCGGTCCCCCTTGGCCAGCTTGCGGCCCTGATAGCCGCCCACCTGGTTCTGCAGGGCGGTGGCCCGGCTGCCCATCACCTGGGGAACGTCCAGCCCCCCGGCGAAGGCGATATAGGCCCGGCAGCCGGTTTTGGCGGCCCCCAGCTTCAGCTGGTCGCCGGCCTTCACCGCCACCGCCTGATACATGGGACAGGGCTGGCCATTGAGGGCGGGTCCCATGTCCGCGCCGGTGACGGCGACCACATTGTCCGCGTCGAAGCGGAGGGTGGGGCCCAGAACGGTGGCCTCCAGGGCGCTCTCCCCCATGGGGTTGCCCACCAGAAGGTTGGCGGTGCGGAAGGCGTTCTGGTCCATGGGACCGGCCGGGGACATGCCAAACTGCTCATATCCGTACCGGCCCTCGTCCTGAATGGTGGTCAGAACACCGGGATTTTCTGCGGTAAAGCCCATCGTCACGTCCCCCTTTCATAGGTCCTGCACTGGTACTCGCCCAGCTCCACCTGCCGCTTGATCTCCATAAACTCCGCCTGATCCACCGGGACGTGGCGAATCCACTGGCCCGCCTTCAGCAGGAAGGGGTTTTCCTTCCGGTAGTCGCAGGCCAGGATGGGGGTGGTGCCGATGATGTTCCAGCCGCAGGGCTGGTCAAAGGGAATGATGTCGCTGAGGGCCAGCTGGACCACGATGCTGCCGCCGGGGATGCGCACCCGGGGGGACTCCCGCCGCTTGAAGGAGAAAGGATGTTCAAACCGGGCGGTGTAGGGGTGCCCCGGGGCGAAGCCCAGCATGTACACGTAGTAGTCGCTGCCGCTGTGAATCCGGATGATCTCCTCGGGGGTGGTGTTCTCCAGTCTGGCGATCTCCTCCAGGTCCAGGGCGTACTCCCCCTCGTAGAGGACAGGAATCTCGGTGACGGTGGCGCGGGGCAGGTGGGAAAGGTCCAGGCTGGCGGCGGCGGCCTGAATGGTCTCTTTCAGCTGGTCCAGGTCGGCCCGCAGGGAGTCGTAGTGGATGAGCAGAGCCCGGTAGGTGGGGACCAGCTCCCCTATGCCGGGGATCGTTCTCTGCTCCAGGTCGTATTTCAGGGCGCGGACCTTCTGGTTGACCTCCATGCTGATCTCGTTCTCAAACTCCACCAGAAGGGCCTGATCGCCCACATAGCGCAGGGTGTAGTCAGACACAGCGTTTTCCTCCATCCAATCCGCAGCTGCTCAGCTGTTGTAGATCTTGGGGTCGAACTCGCTCTCGCTCTTGGACACGATCACGGTGGTAGCGGCGTCGCCCACCACGTTCAGCATGGTCAGCACCATCTCGCAGGGCTTGTTCATGGCCAGGATCAGGGAGTAGATCAGGGTGCACAGCTCGGTGCCGAAGCCGGCGCCGGTGAGCACCGCGTACAGCATCACGGTGCCGGCGGCGGGGATGGCGGGGGTGCCCATGGAGGCGCAGATGGCCAGCAGGGTCATGGTGGCGTAGTGCATGGGGGTGACCTCCAGGCCGGCGCAGGTGGCGATGAAGGCGGCGCCCACAATGTGCATGATGGCGGTGCCGTTCATGTTGATGGTCATGCCCACAGGCAGGACAAAGTTGGTAATCTCCTCGCTGCAGCCCAACTCGTTGACGCAGGTCTCCTTATTCAGGGGCAGGGCGGGGGCGGATGCGGCGGCGCCGAAGGCGATGATGGCAACCTTGATCATCTTCTTCATGAAGATGAAGGGGTTGCAATGGGTGGAGGCGGCGATGGCGGCGGGGTAGGCCACAAACAGGTAGATGACCAGGACGAGCAGGGTCACCAGGATGTAGGAGAAGATGTTGCTGACCTGATCAATGCCGTAGATGGCGAAGGTGCGGGTGACCATGCAGAACACGGAGATGGGGGAGCAGGTGATGATCAGGAAGTCCAGGAATTTCTGGGTGATTTGGGCGGCCTCGCCGCAGAAGGTCTTGAACACGGTGATCTGGCTGCCCATGGAGGCGATGCACACGCCGATGGCCACCGCGCAGGCGATGACGGCCAGCATCCGGTTGTTGGTGGTCATGGGAGCGATCAGGTTGTCGGGCACGGCGTTGACGATGGTGACCAGGATGTTGCTGGTCTCGATCTCGGTGACGTTGGCCGCGGCCTGGTCCACGCTGAAGGGACGGTAGATGTTCATGCCGATGACGATCTCAGAGGCGACGGCGGCCAGGACGCAGGCCGCCAGATAGAACAGAACAAAGGCGATGATGGTTTTGCCTGCGATGCGGCCCAGCTTTCTCATATCGTTCATGCTGCACACAGACATGATGATGGAGAAGAACACCATCGGGACGATGGCCAGCTTCAGGGCGTTGGTGAAGACGGTCTGGACGATGTAGAACAGGCCCAGCGCGCTGCGTCCGGCGCTGACGGTGATGTCCTGGAAGAAGATCATGTTGATGATATTCCAGGTGTCGGGGGCCATGGAGGTCTTGGCCAGGCTGGCGATCACGCCGAATACGACGCCCAGGATCAGACCGGTGATCATGCGCTTGACAAAGTTTTTACGTGCTTTTTCTCCCATGTTGGTCACTCCTTTAAAGTAGTTGGTTCTGCGGGGTCCTCTTGCCGGTTCTTAGTATAGCATAAGGAGGGACATGGGGTAAAATGAATAATTTTAAGGAATATTATTTAGAATTTCTATATTCAATGACGAAATTTCATCGATCTGTCAAATATCGGGATTTTGAATAATGTGCCATAAAATTATCTATTTGCCGGGCCGTTCTTTACGTGTTATACTCAAAATACCGAATTTAAACCACAAAACGATTGATCGGGAGGATAAGTTTCATGAAAATCGTAGTATTGGACGGATATACCGAAAATCCCGGCGACCTGAGCTGGGACGAGCTGGGGAAGCTGGGGGAGCTGACGGTCTATGACCGCACCAGCCTCTCCGATGAGGACGAGGCCATCGCCCGCATCGGGGATGCGGAGGTGGTGTTTACCAACAAGACCCCCATCACCAAAAAGATCATCGACGCCTGCCCCGGCATGAAGATGATCTCCATGCTGGCCACCGGTTACAACGTGGTGGACTACGTCTACGCCGCCGAACAGGGCATCCCCGTTACCAATGTACCCACCTACGGCACCGCCTCGGTCAGCCAGTTTTCCATCGCCCTGCTGCTGGAGGTGTGCCACCACATCGGCCACCACGACGCCTCCGTCCACGCCGGCAACTGGGCCAACTGCATCGACTGGTGCTACTGGGACTACCCCCTCATCGAGCTGGAGGGCAAGACCATCGGCATCATCGGCTTCGGCCGCATCGGCCAGACCGAAGGGCGCATCGCCAAGGCCATGGGCATGAAGGTGCTGGCCTATGACCTGTACCCCAACGACTCCGGCCGGGAGATCGCGGAGTATGTGGACCTGGACACCCTCTACGCCCAGGCCGATGTGATCACCCTCCACTGCAACCTGACCCCGGAGAACACCTGCATGATCAACAAGGACTCCATCGCCAAGATGAAGGACGGCGTGATCCTGATCAACAACGCCCGGGGCCAGCTGATCAACGAGCAGGACGTGGCCGACGCCCTGAACAGCGGCAAAATGGGGGCCGCCGGTCTGGATGTGGTGTACACCGAGCCCATCCGCGCCAACAACCCCCTGCTCCAGGCCAAGAACTGCATCATCACTCCCCACATCTCCTGGGCCCCCAAGGAGAGCCGCCAGCGCATCATGGACTGCGCGGTGTCCAACGTCAAAGCCTATCTGGACGGCAAACCTGTCAATGTGGTCAACCTGAAATAAGGGGAGAGAGCTATGAGTTTGCGTTCCGATGCGCAGAGCATCATCTCCGCCTCCATCCGGGCGGTCCAGCCTGACGCCGCAGTCCAGCGCGCCCTCCGGGGCCGGGAGTTTCCCGGCCGGGTGGTGCTGGCGGCGGCGGGCAAGGCCGCATGGCAGATGGCCAAAGCCGCCAGGGACTGCCTGGGGGACCGGATCAGCGCCGGAGTGGTGGTCACCAAATATGGCCACGTGTCCGGCCCCATCCCCGGCTGCACCTGCTATGAGGCGGGCCACCCCGTCCCCGACGAGAACTCCTTTCAGGGCGCCCAGGCGGTGCTGGACCTGGTCTCCGGGCTGACGGAGCAGGATACGGTCATCTTTCTGCTGTCCGGCGGGGGGAGCGCCCTCTTCGAGAAGCCGCTGGTCCCCGGAGAGGAACTCCAGGACGTCACCAGCCAGCTGCTGTCCAGCGGGGCGGACATCGTGGAGATGAATACCATCCGCAAGCGGCTGTCCGCCGTGAAGGGGGGGCGCTTCGCCCAGCTGTGCGCCCCCGCCCGGGTGTTTGCCATCGTCCTCAGCGACATTTTGGGCGACCCGCTGGATATGATCGCCTCCGGCCCCGCCTGCGCTGACCAGTCCACCTGTGAGCAGGCCCTGGCCATCGCAGAGAAGTACCGCCTCACCCTCACCCCCCGGGCCAAGGAGCTGCTGGCTCAGGAGACCCCCAAGGCTCTTGACAATGTGGAGACTCAGATCACCGGCAGCGTCCGGGAGCTGTGCGCCGCCGCCGCCAGCGCTGCCCGGGAGCTGGGCTATGAGCCGGTTATCCTCACCGACCTGCTGGCCTGTCAGGCCAGGGAGGCGGGGGCCTTCCTGGCCTCCATCGCCCGCACCCACCAGGGGCGGGGGAAAAAGCTGGCCTTCCTGGCGGGGGGAGAGACGGTGGTGAAGCTCACCGGCTCCGGCAGGGGGGGCCGCAATCAGGAGCTGGCTCTGTCCGCCGCCCAGGGCATCGAGGGACTGGACAGCGTGCTGGTCTTCTCCCTGGGGTCCGACGGCACCGACGGCCCCACCGACGCCGCAGGAGGCATAGTAGACGGCCGGACGGCCTCTGTGCTCCGGGAGCAGGGCCTGCTGATCCACCAGGTGCTGGAGGACAACGACGCCTACCACGCCCTGGCCAAGGCGGATGGCCTGATTGTCACCGGCCCCACTGGGACCAACGTCAACGATGTGGCGGTGGCGCTGATCGGTGGATAATATAAAATTTTGTAATATTCAAAATAAAGAATATAAATTTTACAAATAAGCGAGTTTGTGCTATAGTGATGACATCAACCGAAAGGAGAATGAATCATGTTTCATCCTGCCAGCCGTATGGAAGCCCTTCCCTTCTCCGAGATCCGTGTGATGATGGAGAAAGCGACCCAGATGCAGAAGAACGGTGAGGACGTGATCCACATGGAGATCGGCCGCCCCGACTTCGATACCCCCCAGGTCATCAAGGAGGCCGCCAACCAGGCTCTGGCCAACGGCAACGTGTTTTACACCTCCAACTACGGTACCCCCGAACTGCGCCAGGCTATCGCCGACAAGCTGAAGCGGGACAACGGCATCGATTACAAGGCCGAGGAGATCCTGGTGACCATCGGCGTGGGCGAGGGTACCTATGCCGCCGTGGCCGCCTTCACCGAGCCCGGCGACGAGATTCTGGTCCCCGACCCGGTGTGGCTCAACTACATCCACGTGCCCCACTTTTTCGGCGCGGTGCCGGTCAGCTACAAGCTGAGGGAGGAGAACGACTACCAGATCGACCTGGACGAGATCGAGGGCCTGATCACCTCCAAGACCAGGATGCTGGTCATCAACACCCCCGGCAACCCCACCGGCGTGGTCCAGTCCCGGGAGACCCTGGAGAAGCTGGCCGAGATCGCCAAGAAGCACGATCTGATCGTGGTCTCCGACGAGATCTACGAGAAGCTGGTCTACGACGGGGCCAAGCATGTGAGCATCGCCGCCCTGCCCGGCATGAAGGAGCGGACCATCACCCTCAACGGCTTCTCCAAATGCTACTCCATGACCGGCTGGCGTCTGGGCTACGTGGCCGCCCCGGTGGAGTTCATCAAGGCCATGGTCCGGGTCCACGCCTACATCAACACCTGCGCCCCCTCCTTTGTCCAGGAGGCCGGCATCACCGCCCTGGAGAAGGCCGAGCCCGACGTACAGGAGATGGTGAAGGAGTACCAGCGCCGCCGGGACTACACCGTGTCCGCCATCAACGCCATCGACGGCCTGAGCTGCAAGACCCCCGGCGGAGCCTTCTACATCTTCGTCAACATCAAGGAGCTGGGAAAAACCTCCGCAGAGATGGCCGACTATCTGCTTGACACCGCCAAGATTGCCGCCGTGCCCGGTTCCGCTTTCGGTCCCCAGGGCGAGGGCTACATCCGCCTGTCCTACGCCTGCAGCTACGAGCGCATCGTGGAGGCCATGGACCGGCTGAAGAAGGCCGTGGAGGCCCTCAAAGCGTAAACGCCTCCCCCAGAGGGATGTGGAATTTGAGGTCCTCCAGATAGAGGGCCAGCTGCTCCTCAAAAAACTCCAGCGCCGGTTCGCTGGTGACCAGCGGGAAGCGGTGGGTGATTTTGTAGCAGCACCGGTCGGGCGGCGGGTTTTGCAGCTCGCTGACGTAAATGGGCCGGGAACGGGCCATGTCGCAGACGACGGATTCGGGCGCGATCATCCAGCTCTGGCCCTCCTGCCAGAGGCGGCGGGCCAGGGTGATGGTGTCGGTGGAGACGCAGGGCCGGGAGTAATTGGTCAGCCACTGGTTGTGCCAGAGCTGGTAGGGGTCGTCCCACTTGAGAAAGATCTCCCGGGAGGGGTCCAGCTCCTCGGTGTGGACCAGGGGCTTGGCCACCTCCGGCTGGGTGGACTGCATCAGGTAGAATTTTTCCTGAAAGACCTGCTCGCAGATGATGTTTTTGTAATGCAGGTGGTAGAACACGAAGGCCACGTCGATGTCGTGGTTGTCCAGGATGCTGTACAGCTCTGCCGACTGGTGGGTGCGCACGTTCAGGTCCACGATGGAGTCGGGTCCCATCAGCTCCCGGTAAAAGGGGGCCAGCAGCGCCACGTTGACGCTGTCGGTGCAGCCCACCGAGAGCAGCACCCGGTCCCGGCTGCGCTTCAACAGCCTGGTCTCCTTCCAAAGGGAGAGCATCCGCTCAGCGATGGGGATGAACTCCGTCCCCTCTGGGGTCAGCTCGATCTGCTTGAACCCCTTGCTGCGGGTGATGAGCGCAAAGTCCAGCTCCTTTTCCAGCACCTTGAGCCGGTGGCTGATGGTGGGCTGGGAGAGAAACAGGGTCTCTGCGGTTTTGGAGATGCTCTTTGTGTTGACGATGGTCAAAAACATTTCCACATCGGTCAGATCCATAGAGGGTTACCTCCTTAAATATTTGTTTTTTCTATATTATAAACGATAATTCGAGTTTTGGAAAGAAGGTTTTTATTATGGCAGTTGGATGCAGGATCAGACGCAACTTTGAACGCCCGGACCGGGCTCTGGTGGAGGCGTTCCGGGGGATCCCAGTGGCCAATATTGACGACTGCATGGGCCGTCTGGCCAGCGTGGACGCCGGCCTGGAACCCATGAACCACTCCCCTATGCTGGGTACCGCCTTTACCGTGCTCTGCCCCGCCGGCGACAACCTGATGTTCCACAAGGCCCTGGATATGGCCCAGCCTGGCGACGTGCTGGTCATCGCAGCTCGGGGCAGCCTCAGCCGCGCCCTGTGCGGCGAGATCATGGCCACCTACGCCAAGAGCCGCGGCCTGGCCGGCTTCATCATCGACGGCTGTGTCCGGGACCGGGACGAGCTGGCCCAGTTCACCGATTTCCCCATCTACGCCCGCGGCGTTGTGCCCAATGGCCCCTATAAGAACGGCCCTGGCGAGATCAATTTCCCCGTCAGCGTAGGCGGCCAGGTGATCTGTCCGGGTGACATCCTGGTGGGCGACGGCGACAGCGTGCTGGTGGTCAAGCCCGAGGACGCGGAGCGGGTCGCCAAGGAGGCCGCCGCCGTCCAGAAGAAGGAACAGGGTCAGATTGCCGACATCCTGGCCGGGAAGGGCTTCCCCCGTCCCTTTGTGGACCAGGTGCTGGAGCAGATCGGCGTGGAGTACGTAGACTGATTTCCTTCCGGACTGGACGCGTCCGCGTTGGAGGCGTCCAGTCACAAGCGGTTTGAGTTTCGAGATTGAAAACCCGCTCCTTTGGGAGCGGGTTTTTCCTGTTAAAATCCCCTGCGCATCTTTACCAAAAGTCTTGTTTGTGATATACTACACTCCAACTGAGCCTAAAATCCGCAAGGAGGATGACGAACTATGGACCTGAGCGAAAAAATGGTGAGCAGTCAAACCATCTTCGAGGGGAAGATCATTAAGGTGACGCTGGACCAGGCCCGGCTGCCCGACGGCACACTGGCGGGACGGGAGGTCGTGTACCATCCCGGCGGGGTGGCGGTGCTGGCCCTGGACGAGGACAACACCGTCTATCTGGTCAGGCAGTACCGCTATCCCATCCAGCAGCTGCTGCTGGAGCTGCCCGCCGGCAAACTGGACCACGGCGCGGAGGAGGACCGTCTGCTGGGCGCCCAGCGGGAGCTGAGCGAGGAGACCGGCCTGGAGGCGGCGGAGTGGACCTATCTGGGTTACACCCTGGCCTCTCCCGGATTCTGTGACGAAGCGCTGCACATGTACCTGGCCCGGGGGCTCGCCCGGAAGAAGCAGCACCTGGACGCGGACGAGTTTCTGGATGTGGTCACCATGCCCTTTGACCAGCTGGTCCGGCAGGTGATGGACGGTACCATCACCGACGGCAAAACGGTGTCCACCACCCTGAAGGTAAAGGTCCTGCTGGGCCTGTAAGCGGATAGAACAGGAGGTCAACGCATGGGAAAAAAGGTCCTGATTGTAGAGGATGAGCAGAGCATTGTGGACATTTTGTCCTTCAACCTGACCCGCGAGGGCTATGACACTCTGGAGGCCCTGGACGGCCCCACCGGTCTGCAGCTGGCCCTGGAGCAGAACCCGGATCTGGTGCTGTTGGACCTGATGCTGCCCGGCATGAGCGGCTTTGACGTGTGCCAGAAGCTGCGGCAGGCGGGGTCCATGGTGCCCATCGTCATGCTCACCGCCCGGGAGGAGGAGGACGACAAGGTCCGGGGCCTGGAGCTGGGGGCGGACGACTATATTACAAAGCCCTTCAAGAACCGGGAGCTGATGGCTCGGGTGAAGGCCAACATCCGCCGGATGGGGATGGCGGCTCCTGCCGCCGTCCCCGCTCCCGCGCCGGAGGAGGGCGCGCCCCTGGGCCAGCGGGTGCAGGTGGACGAGGAGCGGGCCACCATTTTTAAAGACGGGGCCTCTCTGGACCTGACCCAGCGGGAGTACGATCTGATCCGTTTCCTGGCCGCACGGCCGGGGAAGATCTTCTCCCGGGAGGCCCTGATGGAGCACGTGTGGAACTACGAGGGCTACGTGGGCGATGTGCGGGCGGTGGATGTGGCCATCCGCCGCCTGCGGGAGAAGATCGAGGATGACCCCGCCTCCCCCGTCTTTATCAAGACCAAGCGGGGAATGGGGTATTACTTCGGGGAGTAACGTCCCGTTTTTGCAGGAGCAGCCCCCTTTGCGGCCTGCTCCATAAGGAAGCTTGCATCTGAAAGGAGGTTCCGCCATGCTGCGCAGCCTGCATATGAAGCTGGTCATGATCATGATCCTGCTGATCATGTCGTTGATGATCGTGGTGGGGGCCTTCCTGATCAACTCGGTGACCGCCTTCTACATGGAGGACTTTTACAGCCAGGTCTCCGACGTGTTCCAGGACCCGCTGCTGTACCACGACCTGATTACCCCCTCCGAGGAGGAGGAGGACGGGGCGGACCAGCTGTTCCAGGTGCTGAACGCCTACGCCGGCGAGCTGGGGGTGGACAACCGCAACCGCAAGCTGTACATCCTGGACGGCAGCGGGGTGGTCCGCGTCTCCCCTGACGGAGGGGATGTGCAGCTGGAGTACACGGAAAACCTGACATTTGCCCTGGCCTCCGGCCTGGAGACCGGCGAGGTGGGGGACGAGAGCAATCTGGCCCTGGATTACATGGACGTGGCCATCCCCATCCACCGGGGCGGGGAGGACTACATCGTCTATATCCTGGACAACAAGTCCACCTCCAACGACCTGACCGACCAGATGCTGGTGCTGATCATCGAGGCCCTGATCTTTGGCCTGGTGATCTCCATCCTGCTGTCCTTCCTGCTGTCCAAGACCATGGTCACCCCCATTCAGAGCCTGACCGAAGGGGCCATGCGGGTGGCGGAGCGGGATTTCTCCAAAAAGATTAAGGTGCCCTCCCAGGATGAGATCGGCGTGCTCACCGACACCTTCAACGACATGGCCGGCCAGCTTCAGGACACCCTGCGCCAGGTGGAGAACGAGCGCAACAAGCTGGACACCCTCTTCCTCCACATGACCGACGGCGTGGTGGCCTTCTCCCGGGCGGGACTGGTCATCCACTCCAACCCCGCCGCCAACCGGATGCTCCGCCGGGCCATCGGGCCGGAGACCACCTACGAGGAGCTGTTCGGTGAAATCGCCCCCCTGGAGCGGGCGCTGGACACCCCCGACCACCTGGAGGGGGAGCTGCAGGTGCGGGACAGCTTTTTCCAGCTGCTCATGGCCCCCTTCGACCGGGGCCGGGCGGGGGGCGGCGCGCTGGCGGTGCTCCACGACGTCACCGAGCAGAGGAAGAACGAGGAGCTGCGCCGGGAGTTTGTAGCCAACGTCTCCCACGAGCTGCGCACCCCGCTGACCAACATTCGCTCCTACGCTGAGACCCTGATGGAGAGCGCCAGGGACATGCCGCCGGAGATGGAAAAAAAGTTCCTGGGGGTCATCCTCAACGAGAGCGACCGCATGACCCACATCGTCCAGGACCTGCTCACCCTGTCCCGGTTCGATTCGGAGCGGGACGAACTGAAGCTGTCGAAATTCCCCTTTGGAGAGGCGGTGCGGGACATTTACAACGCCGTCTATATGGAGGCCCAGAAGCACAACCACACCCTCACCCTGGACCTGGAGCCCGACCTGCCGGACATCCTGGCCGACCGGGAGCGGGTGCTGCAGGTGATGATGAACATCGTATCCAATTCCATCAAATACACCCCCGACGGGGGCCACATCGACATCTACGCCGGCCGCCGGAGGGACCGGGTCTGGATGATCGTGGACGACGACGGCATCGGCATCCCCGAGGAGGACCGCCCCCGGGTTTTTGAGCGGTTCTACCGGGTGGACAAGGCCCGCTCCCGCCAGTCGGGGGGTACTGGGCTGGGGCTGTCCATCGCCAAGGAGATCGTGGAGCGCCACCGGGGACGCATCACCCTGCTGAACAAAGAGGGGCCCGGTCTGGCCATCCGGCTGGACCTGAACATTGAGGGACCTGGCGATGGAAGGTAGAAAGCAGCAGGTGGCGGAGCGGCTGAAGGATGTGCTGATCCTTCTGCTCACTCTGTCCGCCCTATGGCTGGCGGCCCAGACGCCGCTGGCCGCTCCCCTGGGGGGCCTGTTCCAGGAGGAGGGCCGCCAGACGGTCACGGCCCCCGGCCAGGAGGTGAGCTGGGGGACGGGCGCTCTGCCCATGGCTATGGTGGTCAATCTGCCCGGCGGGACCAATCCCTCCCTGACCATCCCCGAAGGGAGCGAGAGCGTGCGCCGGGGCCTGCAGTACGATCAGGCCGCCTGCCAGGAGCTGTTCCAGCGGGTGGCGGGTCCCCTGGTGGAGGCCCTGTCCAGCGCGGGCGCGCCGGAGCGGATCACCCGCCGGGAGTGGGAGGAGACACTGACCGGCGCTCTGGGGGTGTATATGGACTTCCAGGGCCGGATTCCCATGCCCGTTTTGGCGGGATGGCTGTCGGTGCGGGACACCCAGCTCACCGCCACGGTCCGGCGTCTGGTCCTCACCGTGTGGGAGGACGGGGTGGACCTGTACTACCGGGACGAGGAAGACGGCGGGTACTACCGCTGCCGGTCTGAGGTGGCCGACCCCTTTTCCCTGGCGGAGGCCCTGTCCGGCCTGACGGGCAACGGGGCCTTTTACGCCTTTGAGTCGGAGCTGTATCAGAGCCTGGACCCGGACACCCTGTTCTTTGCGGAGACGCCCGCCCTGGCGGTGTATTCTGCCGCCAATCCCATGAGCGCCGGGCAGGAGACCCTCCAGAGCCTGGTCCAGGACCTGGGCTTTTCCCTGAGCTCCACCAGCTTCTACTCCACTGACGAGCAGGTGGCCCGCAGCGGGGACGACAGCGTGCGCCTGTCCGACCGGGGGTGGTCCAGTACCAGTATGAGGGCCGCCAGGGGGGAGGGTTGTTCCCCGTGCTGAGCCAGGGGGAGGCGGGCAGCCTCTTCGACAGCGTGGAGACCTGCCGCCAGATCGCCCTGTCCGCCATGGGGACCCGGTGCGGCGAGGCCCGGCTCTACCTGATGTCGGTCCAGACCCGGCAGGAGGGCTGGGAGATCGACTTCGGCTACAGTCTGAACGGGGTCCCCGTGCTGAACGAGGGGGGCGCGCCGCCCGCTTCCTGGTAGAGGGGGGCGAGGTGGTCCAGTTCTCCCTGTATCTGCGCAGCTATACCAACAGTGGCGTGACCTCCCTGGTGCTCCCCCCAGACAGAGCGCGGCCGCCCTGCTGGCCAAGGGGCTGGAGGGCCAGGAGCTGCTGCTCACCTATTCCGAGGCCGGGACGCCGCCGCCGCCGGCTGGTCGGCCAGGGACAACCGCCGGGAGGAGGGCTGAGCCATGCCGTGGAGCAAGATGAAAAACATCATTCTGGTCATCCTGGCGGTGACCAATCTGGCCCTGCTGGTGCTGGTGGGCGGCCGGGCCATCCAGGGCAGCCGCCTGCTCAGCCGGGCCAGGGAGGACTCCATCCAGTTCCTCCGGGGCCGGGGGTGGAGGTGGACGAGAGCGTGATCCCCCAGGCCATCGAGCTGCCCCCCCAGACCGTGGAGCGGGATCTGGAGGGGGAGGAGAAGGCCGCCGCCGCCCTGCTGGGCAGTCCGGTGACCGCCGAGTCCCGAGGGGGCGAGGTGTACCGCTACTACAATGAAAAGGGCTCGGTCCAGTTCCACAGCGACGGCACCCTGTCCGCCCAGCTGGAGGAGGGGGCCTTCCCCTGAGCGGCGACCGGGCGGCGGCCTGCACGGCCCTGATGGAGCGGATGGGCTTTCAGGGAAGCATCACCGGCGGGGAGGGGGAGGCGCTCATCTTCCGCCAGACCTGGAAGGAGATCCCGCTGTTCACCCAGCAGGTGACCCTGGTGTGCCGGGGACAGGAGCTGTCCGCCATCACTGCGGGCCGCCAGCTGGTGGGCCGGCCCCAGCTGGACCCCTCCCGGGAGACCATCTCGGTGGCCACCGCCCTGATCCGGTTTTTTAACGGCGTGGGCGCGCTGGGGGATGTGTGCAACCGGATCGACGCCATTGAGCCGGGCTACGTGGCCGCCGCCTCTCTGTCCGGCCCCATTCTGCTCACCCCGGTGTGGCGGGTGACCACCGACACCGGAGCCTATCAGCTGGATACCGTCACCGGAGGGGTGACCCGGGTGTCCTGAACGGGGCGGGCGGCGCATATTCTGGAGGGGGCGGACCGTCCCCCAACCTACCATCCCCAAGGAGGAACCCTATGTCAGATCGAACCCGCCCCATCGGCGTCCTGGATTCCGGGATCGGGGGCTTCAGCGTAGCCCGGCAGGTGCAGAGGCTTCTGCCGGAGGAGGACCTGCTCTACTTTGGCGACGGCGCCCACATCCCCTACGGCAACCACGATGAGGAGACCATCGTGGCCATGGCCCGGTACATGTTCCGCTTTCTGGAACAGCGCCAGGTCAAGGCCCTGCTGGTGGCCTGCAATACCATCTCCTGCGTCCTGGACCGGTGCGGGGACGCGGTGTCCTGTCCGGTGTTCAACGCGGTCCAGGCCGGGGTGGACGCGGCGGCCGGGCTGGAGGTGGATAAGGTGGGGGTGATCTCCACCGTGTTTACCCACAACGCCCGGATTTACCCCAAAAAGCTGTTGGCCCAGAGTCCCCGGAAGCTGGTGGTACTCAGCTGCGGCTGCTCCGACCTGGCCAGGCTGGTGGAACACAGCCTGGGCGATCCGGATGGGATGATCCAGGTGGAGGAAAACCTGCGCCAGGAGCTGGACCACATGGTGCTGGAGGAGAAGGTGGACTGCTGCGTACTGGGCTGCACCCACTACCCCCTGGCGGCGGACCGCATCCACAAGCTGTACCCCGGCCTGCCCCTCATCGACCCGGCGGAGGAGATGGCCCGGTCCCTGCGTACCTATCTGGAGGGGGCGGGCCTGTCCAACCCGGAAAAAAGACCGGGCAGGCTGACCATCTATACCACCGGCGACGTGGCCGAATACGCCCTCCGGGCCCGTCAGGTGGGGCTGGAGCGGGTGGACCGGGTGGAGTTTTACCCGCCCATGGCGCTGAGCGGACAGAGGAGGGAGGAGCTGCCATGAGTTTGCTGCCGATCAAAAAGGGGATCAATTTTTCGGGCCCCACCGCCAGACCCTTCGCCAGCAAGAAGGCTATGACCGCCTTCCTCAAGGGCTGGAGAGGGGGCTGGACAGCCGGGACGAGATGGGCCGGAACCTGCTGTCCTGCTGCGCCCTGCTCTACCGGCACTACAGCGGAGACAGGCGCTTCCAGGCCGACGCCCGCCGGGCGGAAAAGCGGGCGGGGGAGCTGCTCGCCATGGGCATTTCCCTGACCCAGCCCGATTTTGCCGGCAAGACCCCCCAGGACCACCTGAGCGAGGCGGGGCTGACCGGGCTGCAGCCATAGAAAGACGGGCGGCCAAAGGCCGCCCCTACAAAAGAGAAACGAGGAACCCCCATGTCAGAATTGCAATTTACCATCCCCACCCTGTTCGGTCTGGAGGGGGTGTGCGCCGACGAGGTCCGGCGGCTGAATCTGCCCCAGGTGCAGGCGGAGAATGGCCGGGTGCTGTGTACCGGGACGGACGCCAGCCTGCCCCGGCTCAACCTGAACATCCGCACCGGGGAGCGGGTGCTGCTCACCCTGGGGACCTTTCCCGCCCGGGACTTCGACGCCCTCTTTGAGGGGACCCGCGCCCTGCCCTGGGAGCGGTTTATCCCCAAAAACGGCCAGTTCCCGGTGAAGGGCCACTGCCTCAACTCCGCCCTCCGCTCGGTGCCCGCCTGCCAGTCCATCGTGAAAAAAGCGATCGCCGCCCGGCTGGGCGGTAAATACGGCCTGAACACCCTCCCTGAGACGGGGGCGCTGCATCAGGTGCAGTTCTCCATCATGGGGGACGAGGCGGCGCTGATGCTGGATACCTCCGGCCCCGGCCTCCACAAGCGGGGCTACCGGGCCCAGGGGGTGGCCGCTCCCCTGCGGGAGACCCTGGCCGCCGGGCTGGTGCTGCTGTCCCGCTACCGGGGAAAGGACCCCCTGTGCGACCCCTTCTGCGGCTCGGGGACCATCCCCATCGAGGCCGCCCTCATCGCCAAAAACCGGGCCCCCGGCCTGAACCGGTCCTTCTCCGCCCAGAAGTGGAGCTGGCTGGACAAGAAGCTCTGGATGTCCGCCGCCGACGAGGCAGAGGACCGTGAGTTTGACGGCGAATACGAAATCTGGGGCGGCGATATCGACCCCGAGGCCGTGGCCCTGGCGAAGCACAACGCCCAGCTGGCCGAGGTGGAGGACATCGTCCGCTTCGACGTGGACGACGCCACCCGGTTCCACTGGGGCGGGCTGTACGGCCGGGTAGTGACCAACCCGCCCTACGGCGAGCGGGTGATGGAGCGGAAAGAGGCGGAGGAGCTGTACCGGGCCTTCGGAAGGGCATGGGACAAGCTGCCCGAGGGCTGGAAGCTGTATCTCCTCTCCTCCCACACCGAGTTTGAGCGCACCTTTGGCAAGCGGGCGGACAAAAAGCGCAAGCTGTACAATGGGATGCTGAAATGTGATCTGTTTATGTATCTATAGAGAGATGAGGTGCCCGCCATGCGCCATCTGTTCATCATCAATCCCGCCGCCGGGAAGCGGGGGAGCACCGCCCGGCTGGAGGAGCGGCTGGACAGGCTGTCCTTCCCCCACGAGGCGGCCTACACCCGGACGGCGGGGGATGCTTGGCGGCTGGCCAGGGAGGCGGTCCGCTCCGGGGAGCCCGTCCGCATTTACGCCTGTGGAGGGGACGGCACCCTGAACGAGGTGGTCAACGGGGCGGCGGGGCATCCTCATGCGGCCGTCACCAACGTGCCCAAGGGGACGGGAAACGATTTTCTGAAGATGTTCGGCCCCGATTACCGGACGCTGTTCTACGACCTGGAGGCCCTGGCCGCCGGGCCCCAGACCCCCTTCGACCTGATCGACTGCAACGGCCAGCTGGGTATCGACGTGGCCTGCGCCGGGGTGGACGCCCGGGTGGCCGCCGGGGTCCACCGGTACAAGGATCTGCCCCTTGTCTCGGGGATTGGGGCCTATCTCCTGTCCCTGCTGGAGAACATCTTTTTCCGGGGCATCGCCCGGCCCATTTCCGTGGAGATGGGGGAGCTGCGGTGGGAGGACAAGCCCGCCTCCCTGCTGTGCGTGTGCAACGGGCGGCACTACGGCGGGGGCTTTATGCCCGTGGGGGAGGCCATGCCTGACGACGGCGTGCTGGACATGCTGCTGGTGCGGCAGGTGGGGCTGTTCACCTTCCTGCGGCTGGTGGGGAAGTACGCCAGGGGGCTTTACCGGCAGTACCCGGAGCTGATTCTGGATTACCACGGGCAGGAGGTGTCCTTCTCCGCCCGGGAGCCCATCACCGTGGTGGTGGACGGCGAGGTTATGCGGGACACCGCCTTTACCATCCGCCTGTCGGAGAAGAAGGTGAACTTCTTCTACCCCGCCGGGGCCGGATATCAGCCCGCCGGCAAAACCTCTTGACGCAGGCCCGGGCCGAAGAGATACTAGGGGCAGCTGGGACGGCGTGACAAAGCAGCGGGATGGGGGGTTATCATACGGGCAGGAGGGCGGTCAACCGGATTGCAGCTGGAAGACGGTCAATGTTCAGACAAGTTTATAGCTTGAGAACATGCTGTCTTCTTGCTGGAACGAGGGGGCGGCTACTTCTTAAGACGCCTCAAATTAGCACTCCGCCCGTCCGTTTGTGAACGAAATGTAAAACCTTTCAATTTGACCCCTGATTTTTTAAAATTGGGGGTTGATTTTTTTGCCGGGAGAGGTTATTATCTTAAACAGAGTTAGCACTCAAAACTTTTAAGTGCTAAAACCAGGCTTTGTTGATCCAAAAAATTAAGTCATATAAGGAGGAACCCATTATGAAACTCAAACCCCTGGCTGACCGTGTCATCGTGAAACTGGTGGAGGCAGAGGAGACCACCAAGGGCGGCATCATCCTCACCGGCGCCGCCAAGGAGAAGCCCGAGGTGGCCGAGGTCATTGCCGTCGGCCCCGGCGGCATGGTGGAGGGCAAGGAAGTCGTCATGACCGTGAAGGTGGGCGATAAGGTCATCACCAGCAAGTATTCCGGCACCCAGGTCAAGCTGGACGGCGAGGAAGTCACCATCGTCCGCCAGAACGACATCCTGGCTGTTGTGGAGTAAACCATTGATCTGAATTATATTGGAGGTAATGCGTTATGGCTAAAATTATTTGCTACGGCGAGGAGGCCCGCAAGGCGCTGGAGAAGGGCGTCAACCAGCTGGCCGACACCGTGAAGATCACCCTGGGCCCCAAGGGCCGCAACGTAGTGCTGGACAAGAAGTTCGGCGCTCCCCTCATCACCAACGACGGCGTGACCATCGCCAAGGAGATCGAGCTGGAGGACCCCTTTGAGAACATGGGCGCCCAGCTGGTGAAGGAGGTCTCCACCAAGACCAACGACGTGGCCGGCGACGGCACCACCACCGCCACCCTGCTGGCCCAGGCCATCGTGGGCGAGGGCCTGAAGAACCTGGCCGCCGGGGCCAACCCCATGGTCATGAAGAAGGGCATCGCCAAGGCCACCACCGCCGCCATCGAGGCCATGAAGGCCAACAGCCAGAAGGTGAAGGACTCCAACGACATCGCCCGCGTGGGCGCGGTCTCCTCCGGCGACGAGGCCATCGGCAAGCTCATCGCCGAGGCCATGGAGAAGGTGGGCCACGACGGCGTCATCACCATTGAGGAGTCCAAGACCGCCGAGACCTCCTCCGAGGTGGTAGAGGGCATGCAGTTCGACCGGGGCTATATCACCCCCTATATGGTCACCGACACCGAGAAGATGGTGGCCGAGCTGGACGACGCCCTCATCCTCATCACCGATAAGAAGATCTCCAACATCCAGGAGCTGCTGCCCATTCTGGAGCAGGTAGTCCAGTCCGGCAAGAAGCTGCTGATCATCGCTGAGGACGTGGAGGGCGACGCCCTGTCCACCCTGATTGTCAACCGGCTCCGCGGCACTTTGAACGTGGTGTGCGTCAAGGCCCCCGGCTTCGGAGACCGCCGCAAGGAGATGCTCCAGGATATCGCCATCCTCACTGGCGGCGAGGTCATCTCCGCCGACGTGGGCTTGGAGCTGAAGGAGGCTCAGATGAACATGCTGGGCTCCGCCCGCCAGGTGAAGGTCACCAAGGAGAACACCACCATCGTCAACGGCGCCGGCTCCACCGAGGAGATCAAGGCCCGCATCGGCCAGATCAAGAGCCAGATCGAGGTCACCACCTCCGACTACGACAAGGAGAAGCTCCAGGAGCGGCTGGCCAAGCTGGCCGGCGGCGTGGCCGTCATCAAGGTGGGCGCCGCCACCGAGGTGGAGATGAAGGAGAAGAAGCTGCGCATCGAGGACGCCCTGAACGCCACCCGCGCCGCGGTGGAGGAGGGCATCGTGGCCGGCGGCGGCACCGCCTACCTGAACGCCATCCCCGCCGTGGAGAAGCTGCTGGCCGAGACCGAGGGCGACGAAAAGACCGGCGTGCAGATCATTGCCCGGGCCCTTACCGCCCCCGTGAAGCAGATCGCCGCCAATGCCGGCATCGACGGCTCTGTGGTGCTGGAGAAGATCCGGGAGTCCGGCAAGGCTGGCTACGGCTTCGACGCCTACAAGGAGGAGTACTGCGATATGATCCCCGCCGGCATCGTGGACCCCACCAAGGTGACCCGTTCCGCCCTGGAGAACGCCGCCTCCATCGCCGCCACCCTGCTGACCACCGAGTCTCTGGTGGCCGACAAGCCCCAGCCCCCCGCACCTCCTGCCGCCCCCTCCCCCGACATGGGCATGTATTAAGGACCAAAAAGAGCCTGGAGCGAAAGCTCCAGGCTCTTTTGCGTTATGCGGGCCGCTCCAGGGCCAGTTCTTCCTGTGCCTCCCGCTCGTTGTCGGCCGAGAAGCAAAACCGCCCGGCCCAATCGTAGACCTCCACGTGTCCTCTTACCCAAACCATGCTGTAATCCATAGCGTCTTGCTCCTTTCTTGTATCGTGATCCCAGTATACAAGAGGAGCTGTCCCATAAACCGGACTTTTCCGGCTGGTTGCACTTTTTTTCCGTTGGAGGTATAATCAGCTCAGAGGGAGGCGAACGCAATGGTTGAACTGATCGGTTATCTTGGCTCTGTTCTGGTCGTGGTGTCCATGCTGATGTCCTCAGTGGTGAAGCTGCGGGTTATCAACACCATAGGCAGCGGGATCTTTGCGGGCTACGCCCTGCTGATCCACTCCTACCCCACGGCGCTGATGAACGCCTGCCTGGTGGGCATCAACCTGTACAACCTGGTGCGGCTGCGGCAGGGGGACCGGAGCTATGACCTGGCGGAGACCGCTCCGGAGGACGGCCTTCTGCGCTTTCTGCTGGCCCGCTACCGGGAGGACATCCGCAAATATTTTCCGGGCTTTGTGGAGCAGCGCACGGCGGACCGGGCCTACGTGGTCTTCTGCGGCGGCGACCCGGCGGGCATTCTGCTGGGGACCGTGGCCGGGCAGGGGACGCTGAAGGTGACGCTGGACTACTCCACCCCCGCCTACCGGGACTGCTCCATCGGGACCTATCTGTATGGAAAACTCCCCTCCAAAGGGGTGCATACCCTGATCTTTGGCGAGGAGGAGTCCCAGGACCACGCCGCCTATTTGACCCGGATGGGCTTTTCCAGGGAGAATGGCGTTTTCGTCAAGCACTTAGACTGATCCAGAAGGGAGGGGATTTGTTTGGACCCGATTTTTTACACCGTCCGCGCCATCAACGGCGACTATGCCGACTTGGTCGCTGACAGCGGCGGGGAGCACTCTATCACCATGTTCCTGCTCCCCGAGGGTGTCACAATAGGCAGCCGTTTGAAGCTGGAAAATTTCCAGTGGGAGCTGGTATAGACGCCCTTGCATCCAGAGAGGGCCTGTGCTATACTGGGAAAGCGAATTTCAGGGAAAGGAAGAGAATCTATGGGGATTTTCGATTACATCATCACCTTTCTTCCGATGGCTCTTATCATCGCGGTTGTGATTGGGGTGTTTGCAAAGCGGAGCCAGTATCAGAACCGATCCAATGCCGGGGCATTTTTCTTTGAGAACGGCAGTCTGGTGCTGAACACGGGGCTCCCTTATCCCATCCCCTTTGAGGAGATCGACTGCGTGGAGCTGCATTACAGCGCCCGGGAGCTGAACAGCAAGCTGTCCTACGGGCTGGGTGTGAAGGTGATCCGGAAAAACGGCAGGAAGAAGTGGGTCTACTACAAGGGCTACCGGACGGCCAAGCTGGCCACCCCCTTTGACATGGAGGCGGCCCTGAAGGAGCGGGGCATTCGCTGCGTTATGATCGATACATAAAAGATCCCGGCCTTACGGCCGGGATCTTTGCTGCTTATTTGTTGCTTCTGCGCCAGATACCCATTTTTTCTGCGTCCTGGATGAGCTGCTCCCGGAACTGGGGGGCGGCAATGGAGATGATGGCCTCGGCCCGCTCCCAGGTGGACAGGCCCTTCAGGTTGATCATGCCGTGCTCGGTGACGATGTACTGCACGCAGGACCGGGGGTCGGTGGCGATGGAGCCGGGGGTGAGGGTGGGGACGATGCGGCTCTTGACGGAGCCGTCCTTGCCGGTGACGGTGGAGGACATGCAGATAAAGCTCTTGCCGCCCTTGGACAGGTAGGCGCCCATCACGAAGTCCAGCTGGCCGCCGGTGCCGGAGATGTGCTTCAGTCCGGCGGATTCGGCGTTGACCTGGCCGAACAGGTCCATATCAATGGCGTTGTTGATGGAGATAAAGTTGTCCAGCTGGGCCAGGACGCGCACGTCGTTGGTGTAGTCCACCGGGGCGGCCATGACGGCGGGGTTGCGGTCCACGTAGTCGTACAGCTTCTGGGTGCCGGCGGCGAAGGCGTAGACCTGACGGCCCTTGTCCAGGGCCTTGTTCCGGCCGGTGAGCTTGCCCGCCAGGGCCATGTCTACGAAGCCGTCCACGTACATCTCGGTGTGGACGCCCAGGTCCTTCAGATCGGACTGGGCGATCATGGAACCCACAGTGTTGGGCATGCCGCCGATGCCCAGCTGAAGACAGGCCCCGTTGGGGATCTGCTCCACAATGAGCTTGGCCACCGCCCGGTCCACATCGGTGGGCTCGCCGCCCCCGCCCAGCTGGGCCACGGCGGGGTTGTCCCCCTCTACCACGTAGTCCACGTCAGCGATGTTGATCTCGCTGCCGGTGAGGCCGTAGACCCAGGGCAGGTTGTGGTTGACCTCCAGGATGATGACCTTGGCTTTTTCCAGCATGTCGGCCAGGTGGGAGGCGGCCAGGGCGTAGCTGAAGTTGCCGTGGCTGTCCATGGGGGTGACCTGGATCATGGCCACGTCCACCGAGATGTTCTCCCGGTAGAACCGGGGCAGCTCGGAGTAGCGCATGGGGGCGAAGAAGCCCATCCCCTTGCCGATGATCTTCCGGTCCACGCCGGAGCAGTGCCAGGAGTTCCAGGTGAAGTGGTCCCCAGCGTCATCGGCCTTGGCGATCTCGGGCATCCACATGGTGACGCCTCCCCGCACCTTCACATCGGTGAGCTCGTCCTTCCGGGCGGCCAGGGCCTTGTCCAGGGCCACGGGGTGGTTGGTGCACCAGCCGTAGTCCACCCAGTCGCCCGGCTTGACCGCCTTCACGGCCTGCTCGGGGGTGGTCAGCTTCTGCTGGTAAAGGGCTTGATAATCCATGATGATCTCCTCCATATCCAAATATTTTTCTGTTCCGGAACGATACGTGCACATCATTGTTTCAGCTCTTCCGGCGTATCGCTCGTTTCGGGGGCTGGCTCTGGACTCTTGATCTGATTATGCACAGCGGCCTTCTGGATCATGGTGATGTCCGCTTGGCTGCGCATAAACCGCCTCTTTCCCGCGTGGGGTTCGGTCACCGGCCCAGGTCCAGGTAGTAGGGCTTCATCAGGCTGGCCTGCTCAGTGGAGTCCTTGGGCTGATTTTTCCGGGGCGGCTCAGGGGGCATGCCAGGACGGCCCCGGCGCTGGGGACCGGCCCCCCTTTTTTTCTTCTGCTGGGGCGCGGGCCTCTTCGAAGCCTCCTGCCGTGCCTTGACCGGCTTCTGCTGGGCATGTTTCCCCTTGGACTGCTTGGCCCTTTTGGACTCCTCCGCCGGCTTGGGACTGCTCTGCCTGGCCGGCTTTGGCTCAGAAGCCTGGGGTTCGGGCTGCTTTTTTTTCTGCTGTCCCCCCTGTTTCTTGGGCTTTTCCGCCGCCTTGGGCAGAATTCCGGCCAGCAGGGACCGCCGGGGGGCCAGCAGCCGGGCGGTGGCATCCATGATCACGTCGCTGTCCAGAGGGCTGGGGCGGTGGAATTCCGTGTTGGGCATGGCGTCGCCGGTGTCCAGCAAAGCGCCGGGCCGCACGCCCCGCTTGGGCGGGGAGGGGGGAGCGGGCAGATCGTCGAAGGCGTCCTCCTCCGGGAGGGAGGTGTGGAGGGGGGCGGCCTCCGGGGCGGCGCTCTTCTTTTTCCGGCGGCGCTTCTTCTTGGGGGCGGCCTCCTCGGGGACGGCCTCCGCCCTGGCCGCCGCCAGACCGGCCTGCTCGGCGGCCCGGCGGGCCTCCTCCCGCTGGCGGCGCAGCTCCCTGGCGGCCTGACGGGCCTCAGCGTCCTCCTCATTGATGATTTTTCCGTTTTTGTCCCGTTTGGGGGCCTCGAACACCCGCATGGGGTAGGGATGGTCCTCCACCAGGGGGACCTTTTTTCCGATCAGCTTCTCGATGTCCTTCAGCAGAGGCTTTTCTCCAAAGTCACAGAAGGCGATGGCCTCGCCTCCCCGGCCCGCCCGGCCGGTGCGGCCGATGCGGTGGACGTAGGTTTCGGGCACCTCGGGCAGGTTGTAGTTGAACACATGGGACAGCTCCTCGATGTCCAGCCCGCGGGCGGCGATGTCGGTGGCTACCAGACAGCGGACGCGCCCGGCCTTGAAGTCGGCAAGGGCCTGCTGGCGGGCGGTCTGGCTCTTGTTGCCGTGGATGGCGGCGGCAGAGATGCCCGCCTTGCCCAGGTCACGGGCCACCTTGTTGGCCCCGTGCTTGGTGCGGGTGAAGACCAGGGCGTTTTTCACCCGCTTTTCCCCCATCAGATGGGCCAGCAGATTGGTCTTGTTCCCCTTGTCCACCAGATAAACGGACTGGCGGATGACCTCCACCGGGGAGGAGATGGGGTTCACCGCCACCTTCACCGGGTTTTTCAGCAGGGAGTTCACCAGGTCGGTGATCTCCGGGGGCATGGTGGCGGAGAAAAAGAGGGTCTGCTTTTTCTGGGGGAGCCACTTGAGAATCTTTCGCACGTCGTGGATGAAGCCCATGTCCAGCATACGGTCGGCCTCGTCCAGGACGAACATCTCCAGCCGGTCCAGAGAGACGTAGCCCTGGTTGTGGAGGTCCATCAGCCGTCCGGGGGTGGCCACCAGGATGTCCACCCCCCGGTTCAGGGCCTCCACCTGGGGATTCTGGCCCACGCCGCCGAAGATGACGGCGTGGTGCAGCTTCAGGTATTTGCCGTAGGCGGTGAAGCTCTCACCGATCTGGATGGCCAGCTCCCGGGTGGGGGTGAGGATGAGGGCCCGGATGGGCCGCCTGGGGCCGGACACAGCCTCCAGGCGCTGCAAAATGGGGGTGGCGAAGGCACAGGTCTTGCCGGTGCCCGTCTGGGCACAGCCCAGCACGTCCCGCCCGGCCAGGGCGGGGGGGATGGCCTGCTCCTGGATGGGAGAGGGCTTTTCATAGCCCTGCTCCTCCAGGGCCTTTAAGATGGGGGCGTTCAGCCCCAGGTCACGAAACTGCATTCAAAACTTCCTTTTTTTCGTTCGCGCCGGAGCACCGGCGCGGCCCGCGCTTTTCCCTGCGGGCTGGGGCGGTTATTTGCCGGCCTGGAGCCGCTCCAGAATGATCTTGGCGGTTTCGGCCAGCTCCTGTCCCGGCGGGCAAGGGATGACCAGGTCGGCGTATTTGCTGTAAAGGGGCTCCCGGAAGGCCATCACGTCGGCCAGGGTCTGGCCCGGCTCCATGGCGATGCCCCGGGTGGACAGGTTGTGGATGCGGCGGGTCAGCTCCTCCAGGGGGACCTGGAGGTAGACCACCGGTCCCAGCCCCTTCAGATGGAGGGCCGCCTCCTCCCGGCATACGGCGCTGCCCCCGGGCGCGATGACGGTGCGGCGGCAGTCCAGGCTGCGCACCGCCGCCTCCTCGGCGTCCAGAAACGCCGCCGTCCCCCGGCGGTCCAGGATCTCCTGGAGCAGGGCCCCCTCCCGCTCCTGAATGAGCAGATCCACGTCCAGAAACTGGTAGCCCAGCAGCTTGGCCAGCAGGACGCCCGCGGTGCTTTTGCCGGAACCCGGCATACCGATGAGAGTGATATTATCCAAATCTGTTTCCAACCTTTACATACAAATTCATTCTGTAGTATAACACAAAGCCGGAAAAAAGAAAAGGGGGAACCAGACGAAAAGGGGGTGACAAAGGGGCTGGAAGATGGTATGATTCCCCCTAGACTATTTTTTAGGGAGGAAGCTATGGATCTGCTGGCTGCGTTTGGGATCTTTCTGCTGTGTGTGTTCGGGTGTATGGTGAAGGGGCTGTCCCTGTTTTGGGCCCTTCTGGCGGGCTTTTTCTGCTTTTTCGCGGTGGGGGTGCGCCGGGGGACGCCCGCCGGTCCCCTGCTGAAGATGGCCTGGAGCGGCATGGCCACCGCGCTGAAGGTACTGCGGGTGCTGCTGCTGCTGGGCCTGCTCACCGGACTGTGGCGGGCCGGAGGGACGGTGGCCTTTTTCGTCTGGATGGGGGTGCGCCTGATCACGCCCCAGACCTTTGTTCTGGTGGCCTTTCTGCTGGCCTCCGTCTTCAGCCTGGCCTTTGGCAGCTGCTTCGGCGTGGTGGGGACGGCGGGGGTCATCCTCATGACCATCGCCCGCAGCGGCGGAGCCAACCTGGTGGTGACGGCGGGGGCCATTATGTCGGGCATTTACTTCGGGGAGCGGCTGTCCCCTGCGTCCTCCTCGGCGGCGCTGGTGTCCGCAGTGGCGGGGGTGGACCAGCGGGCCTTCCAGATGCGGATGTGGCGGGACACCCCCGTCCCCTTTCTGGCCACCCTGGCCCTCTACGGAGGGTTGTCCGTCCTGTGCCCCATCCAGCAGGTGGACGCCCAGATTATGTCCGCCCTGGAGGAGGGATTTTCCCTGACCTGGCCCGCCATCCTGCCCGCGGCGGCGCTGCTCCTGCTGCCCTGGCTGAAGGTGAGCGCCCTTGCGTCCATTGCGGTCAGCTGTGTGCTGGCGGCGGGCTGCGCGCTGTTTGTCCAGCGCCTGCCGCTGGGCGAGGTGCTGCATGCCTGTACGCTGGGCTACCGCCCCGTTCTGCCGGAGCTGACGGAGCTGATGAGCGGCGGCGGGCTGATCTCCATGGTTGGGGTGTGCCTGATTGTGGTCCTCTCCTGCGCCTATTCCGGTATGTTCAACGGCACCGGGCTGCTGGCCCCGGTGACCAGCCGGGTGGGGGCGCTGGCGGAGCGGGCCGGACTGTTTGGCGCCCATGTGGCGGTGTCCTTCGGCTGCTGCGCCCTGTTCTGCAACCAGACGGTGGGCATTGTCATGAGCGGGCAGCTGCTGGGGGAGGAGTACCGCCGGCGGGCGCTGCCGCCCATGGAGCTGGCCGCCAATATCGGCAATTCGGTGGTCAACCTGGCGGGGCTGGTGCCCTGGGCCATTGCCTGCACCGTGCCCCTGACCACCATGGAGATTGGGGTTTCCATTCTGCCCCTGTCCTTCTACCTCTACCTGCTGCCCCTGTGGTGCTGGTTCCGGGCGGGACGGATGAAAGATTTGCCAAAAACCTGTTGAGTTTTCCGTCCGCCTAAGCTATAATTATGCTAATACCCACCGGGCAGGGACCCGGGTACGGCCTGCCAGGAGAGCGGGCCACGAAACAAAGGAGAGGAATATGAAGTTCCAACTTGTCAGCGACAGCTCCTGCGATCTGGGCCGGGAGGAGATGGAGCGGCTGGGCGTGGCGATGGTGTCCTACTACGTGGCCTTTGAGGACGAGGTCTACTACCGGGAGGAGCGGGACATCCCCACCCATCAGTTCTATCAGATGATGGCGGACCGCCCCGGCGTGTTTCCCAAAACCTCCATGCCCACCCTGGAGGACTACCTGGAGGCTTTCCGCCCCCTGGCGGCCCAGGGCCAGCCCATTTTGTGCATCTGTCTCAACGCCAACTTCAGCGGCTCCTTCCAGACGGCCCTGAACGCGGCGGAGGAGCTGCGGGAGGAGTACCCCGGCGTTTCGATCCGGGTGATGGACTCCACCCTGGCCACGGTGCTCCAGGGCCTGCTGGTGGAGGAGGCTGCCGCCCTCCGGGACGCGGGCTTCACCCTGGACGAGGCGGCGGAGGCCCTGGCGGCCCTGCCCGCCACCGGGCGCATCTTCTTTACCACCAGCGACCTGGAGTACCTCCGCCACGGCGGGCGCATCGGCCGGGCGGCGGCGGCCACCGGCGCGCTGCTGAAGGTAAAGCCCCTCATCGGCTACAAGGATGCCGGCCTCATCTCCGACGGCATCGCTCAGGGGCGGAAGAAGTCGCTGGTCAAGGTGCGGGAACTGTTTTTCCGCCACCTGGAGCGGGAGGGCATCGACCTGGACCAGTACCGCCTGGCCACCGGCTTCGGTCTGGACCGGGAGGAGCACGCCGCCTTTGCCCAGGCGGTTTACGACGGCCTGCTGGAGCTGGGCTGCGACCGGCCGGAGGTGAAACGGCCCTATCAGATCGGCGTGACCATCGGGGTCCACACCGGTCCCACCCCCATTGGAGTCGGCCTGCTGAAGCGGGCGATCTGAGGAACGTCCCGGCCCGTTTGGGCCGGGATGTTTTCCATGGGGGAGGATTTTTTGTAACGGTTTTGTCACTTGAAATTTGACGAAAATATGATATCCTGAAAAGGAACGATTTCGACAGCATTAGACCGGTTCCCGCTGGGAGGTGTATGCGCTTGGCGCGTTATCAGGGAAAGCGTGTTGCCCGGAGCTACCGGGCAGTGATTCTTTTCGTCGCGGCGGCTGCGGCCGTCGCGTTGGCAGTGGCGGGGGTGGTCCGTCTGGTGTACGGGGGCCAGGTTCCCCCGCCTCCGGACGTCTCCCAGAGGGAGACCGACTCCTCCGCAGACCACTCCTCGGAACCTGCGTCCCAGCTGGACAGCGCGCCCAAAGCGCCGCCCTACGATTTTTCCCAGCCCGCCCCCGCCAGCGAGGCGGTGGATAACCGCTACTTTGACGACGCCGCCTTTGTGGGCGACTCCCGTACCGACGGCTTTATGCTCTACAGCGGGGTGGGGACCGGGAAAAACCTCACCTCCAACGGCCTGTCCATCTTCACCCTGTCCGAGAAGAAGGCGTTTACCGTGGAGGGGGAGACCTACACCCTGCTGGAGGCGCTGGCCCTGGAGGAGTACGGCAAGGTGTACCTCTCCCTGGGCGTCAACGAGCTGGGGATCTACAAGGACAAGTCCTTTTACAGCAGCTACAGCGCGGCCATCGACCAGATCCGTCTGGTGCAGCCCGGCGCTGTGATCTACATCCAGGGGCTGATCCCCGTGAACGAGGCGCAGGTGGAGGAGCACAACGGCAACAAGTACAATCTGTCCAACGACCATCTGCGGGTGTACAACGACCTGATGCGCCAGGTGGCGGAGGAGAAGCAAGTGGTCTATCTGGACCTGTACTCCGAATTCGCGGACGAGAACGGCTCTCTGCCCGAGGGGCTCAGCCGGGACGGCGTCCACCTGACCAAGGAGCCCTGCCAGCGGTGGCTGGAGTATTTGAAGACCCATACCGTAGACTTTGACGCGCTGTACCCCGACGGCCCTCCCGTGGTGGAGCTGCCTGAGCCGGAGGGACCGGAGATATCGACCGCAGATGGGAGTGAACCAGGATGAGAAAGCTGTTTCCATTGCCCCTGGTCCTGGCGCTGGTGCTGGGCCTGGCCGCCTGCGGCGGCGGAGCAAACGACGCGCCGCCCCTCTATTCCGCCGGGCTTGTGACCAAGCTGGTGGAGGCAGGGGCTTTTTCCGAGGAGCTGGAGGAACTGGACGCGGACACCGCCTTTCTGCTCTACCGGCTGGCGGACAGCGGCCTGGAGCGGGCGGACATGAAGGAGTGCACCGTGCTCCGCTCCGCCGGGGCCACCTGCGAGGAGGGGGCGGTGCTGGTTTTTGCCAGCGCGGACCAGGCCAACACTGCGGTGGACGCCCTGAGCAGCTACATCGACGGCCAGATTACCGCCAACGAGGATTACCGCCCCGGCGAGCTGCCCAAGCTGGAGGACGCGCTCATCAGCCGGCGGGGGGAGACAGTCCTGCTGGTGGTGGCCGGCGACATAGACGCCGCCAAGCAGGCGGTGGAATAAGGAAAGATCCCGGCCTTGAGGCCGGGATCTTCTTATTCCTGACAGTAGCCGCAGGGCTCGTCCACCGTGACGGTATACTTTTCCAGCAGGGCCACCGGGTGGTAGGACAGCTTGCTGGTGCGCAGGCCAGGGTCGCCGGTGTCGTCCTCCCGGTTGAGGAAGGCCACGCCCTCCCCGGCGAAGTGCTGGGCGAACTGAGCCACCAGCATCTGGTAACAGCCTTCGTAATCCCGGTCGGCCTTCTCGATGTGGATGAACAGGGTGTCTCCGATGATCTCCCCCAGGGAGAAGCCCGCAATCTGGCCGTCCACCAGCAGCACGCCCCCCAACAGGTCGTAGGTCTGGTAGTTGTCCAGCACCTCGTGGGTTTTGGCAATGTCCTCGTGGAATGTGGCCGCCCCCTTGTCCCAGCGGGCGGCGTAGCGGTCCAGAAAGGTCTTCACCTCAGGGATGTCCGACGGGGTGATGGGACGGAAGGCCCAGCTGCCATAGGTTTTCAGGAACTTGTTCACATGGTTGCGCTGGCCGCTGAGCTTTTTGCCCCGAAAATACTTCAGATCCTCTGCCCGGTACAGGTAGTCGAAGTTGTTCCGCTCGCCCACGGCGGTGCTGGCGGGGAAGTGCTTCTGGAGCTGCTCCAGCTCGTCCTTGGGGACAGGGTAGAAGGCGATGGGCATGTTCCGGCGGCAGCAGTAGCCGGCGATCTCCCGAAAATGCTCGGGCCGCCCGCCCCCCAGGGGCAGAGTGAAGGTGGGGCCCAGGCCGGGGTAGTCCACCTTAAAGTAGAGGGAGCCGCCGTAGACGGCCCACTCGGTCTTGTAGATGTCCCGCCAGATGAACACGGTGCCGGGGGTGGTGTCGCAGATGCGGCTGCGGCTGTAGCCGAAGAATTGACGCAGGCGGGGCAGGTCCTCCAGCTGGAGGGGATGGAAGTCCAACATAGATTCAAATCCTTTAAACCAGTATTTTACTCCATTATATCCGATAACCGCCCATAATACCAGCCCGTAACACCCTGCTTTTTGCACAAAAAACCGGTCTTTGTCCTTCGGACCACCGTCAAAAGGTCTCCTGGGGACACCGGCAGGCGGTAATCGGTAGAGTCCTCGCACTCCAGCCCCTTGGGGCCCTGGCGCAGGTATTCGTTGAGGATGTACAGCTCCCGTCCTGTCTCCCGGTGGCGGCACAGGGACAGCTCCTCCCCGTGCTCCAGCAGCTCCAGGGCGGAACGGCCCCAGCGGATGTTCAGCGAACCGGCGCTGGCCTCCTGGGGGTCCAGGGCGGCGGCGGCGGGCAGGCCGTCCCAGGCGGTCCAGGAGAAGTCTTCGCTGTCCTCCGAGGGCAGCATCAGGGCGTTGAGCTGGCCGTCCGCTTTGAGTACGCAGGCGCCGTCAATGGAGATGATCCTCCGGTCCCAGGTGAACAGGGGGGCGGAGGAGGGGATGGAGGGGTCGTAAAGGGTGACGGGCCAGTGGCCCACGATCACCCATTTGGGGAAGGAGCGGCCCTGCCCCAGGAAGTCGTCATTTTTCATGCACTTCCAGCTGTCCAGCTCCTCCATCCGGTCCAGAGAGGGGACCCCTCCGTGGACAAACAGGAGGTGCTCGGTCTCCAGGATGGTGGGCATGGCCCGCAGCCAGGCCCACTCCCGGGGAAAGGCGGCCCGCAGGTCCCGGCGGAGGCGGGGCAGGTCCTCCCACTGCTCAAAGCCCCCCTCCCGGGCCATCTGGCGGAGGGTGGACTCCGGATGCTGGGGGAGGTAGGAGGCGAAGAAGCCCTGGTCCAGCTCGCCGCTCTCGAAGAAGCGGAGCACCAACCCGTCGCAGTTGCCGCAGATGGGGTAGAGGGTGTGGGTCTTGGAGAGGGCCATGAGATGGCGCAGGAGGGGCAGGCTGTCCCGCCCCTTCTCCAGAAGATCGCCGTCCAGGACCAGGATGTCCTCCGGGGTGAGGCGGACCTTGTCCATCAGGGCCAGAAAGAAGGGGAGGTTGCCGTGGATGTCGCTGACGGCAATGATCCGCCGCCCCGGCTCGAATTTGGGGCGGATAACACGGGCTTTCTCCATAGCGGTGACCTCCTTGTGTTTGGCTTGCTGTCAGCATAACACAGGTGGGGAGGAAATTTCAAGCAGGAAAAAGGGCGGGAATTTCCCGCCCAGCTGCTCGATCTCCGGATAAAGATCATAGTACACGATCATTTGTCCTGCCGACCGATATTGGGAGAGGGAAACGAGCATCCTCGTTTCCCTCAAAAATACTGAATTGCCGGCAGCTTATTCCTTCTCGAACACGTCCTTGCCCAGGCCGCAGGTGGGGCAGACCCAGTCCTCGGGGACCTGCTCCCAGGGGGTGCCGGGGGCGACGCCGTTGTCAGGGTCGCCTACCGCAGGGTCATAGACGTAACCGCAGGGGCAGACATACTTGTCCATCTTGTGTTCCTCCCGTACTCAGCCGAAGTAGCGCTCCAGCAGACCCTTGAAGGCCTTGCCGTGGCGGGCCTCGTCTTGACATTGGATTCCAAATACACAATATGCTGTATTTAATTGTAGTTATTTGCTGCAATATCACAAAATATACAAATGCTTTCCCACGCTTTTCCCACCAAATTTTTGCTTGTGGGAAAGTGTGGGAAACGCTGTTTTACACAGTTTTGCTCCGACTTTTCAAAGCTGAGGCCAGTATCTCTTGACGGTCTTATTGATTCAGAGTCTCAAGGATTGCTTCCCTGGATCAGATTTGATGGCGAAGAACATGAAGCGTGAGAAAATAAGCTTGTCAAAATGGAGTCGGACAAGTTCATTTTTTTATAGGCAACCCACTATACCATTGTGAACCTCAATTGTGTATGCTTTACTGAGTTGACTTTTTAGGGAAAGTCGGATATGCTATAGTAAAGTACACAACTGATGAAAAAATTGCGTGTGGTTTAATAGAGGTGAAACAATGCTTGATGAAAAGACGATAAATATTGTCAGAAAGATTTTTTCCAAACATGATAATATAATGACAACAGCTCAACTGGATTCGTTCAGAATTTACTATGCGGATATTCAGCAGCTATTAAACGAGGGCTTCATCGAAAAAATTAAACGAGGCTATTATCATTGGGCAGAAGCCTATGGTGAACAGGAAATTAAAATTATAAACCGTCTGTTTCCTGATGCGGTGCTCTGTATGGAAACTGCCCTCTTTTACTATCAGTACAGCGACCGCAATCCTGCCGAGTGGAATATTACGATTGATAAAAACGTTTCCAGAAGCCGTACAAACATTGATTACCCGTTCGTAAAGGCATTTCGTGTTGAGCCAGATTTAGTTTCCCTCGGTGAAACAAAAGGCAGCATCAATTTTGTCGATGTCCGTATCTATGACCGTGACCGTACCATTTGCGATGTACTGCGGAATATGAATAAAATGGACAAAGAGATTTTTAATAAGGCAATACAGGGATATGTAAAAGACCCGAAAAAAAATATACCGAATCTTATGGAGTATGCAAAAGTATTGCGTATGCAAAAGCGTGTAAAAGAATTGATTGGAGTGTGGTTATGATGGCTGATGTAGCAGCATCTGTTTTGGCAAAGCTTAAGAATAAGGCGAAAGCGGCTGGTATCAGCTATCAGCAGTGCCTACAGCTTTTTATGCAGGAGGAGTTTTTGCGGAAACTCTCAAAATCTGGATATGAGGATACACTTATTCTTAAGGGCGGATTGTTTATTTATACGCTCACCAATTTCGAAAGCCGAGCAACGATTGATGTGGATTTCCTACTTCGCAGCGTTTCCAATTCGTTGGACGAGGTAAAAGAGCTTATTCTAAAAATCCTTGCTACGCCTACTGGTAATGATTATATTGAGATGACTGCGAAAGGATTTGAGGAAATCTCGCCGCAAAGGAAGTATCACGGCATCAGCACACAAATTATCGGAAAGATAAAAAATGTCCGAGTTCCCTTTAATGTGGATATTGGTGTGGGCGATGTAATTGTCCCCCGTGCTGAGCAGCGTACTATTCATACACAGCTTCCCGATTTTGAGGCTCCTGTCATTATGACCTATTCTCTTGAAAGCACTATTGCGGAAAAGTTTGACTCTATCCTGCAAAGGTTTGAATTGACAGGCAGAATGAAAGATTTTTACGATATTTACTATCTGGCAAGGACTTTTAATTTTGATGGATCAAGATTGCAAATGGCAATATCCAGAACATTGGAACGGCGAGGAACGCCCTACGAAAAGGATAGTTTCAAGCGTATTCTCACACTTGCCGAGGATGTGGATATGCAGAAGCGTTGGAAATTTTTTTTGAAAACTATAAAACATGATACACTTGAGTTTTCGACAGTCATTGAGGAAATACAGACTTTTCTTGAGCCTGTATTTGATGCGATTGTGAATGAAAAAGAATGGCAAAAGCAGTGGCACTCAATAGAATGTGATTGGAAAGTGGTAGAAGAAAATGAGTAATTTAGGGCCTGCTTCGTAACCTCAAACTGCTTAGAAGACAAGCAATATGGGATGAAATATGGTAGAATAGGTGCAAGGGAATTGGGAAAAAGCAAGGAAAAAGCGTGCATTTATAGGGGGCGGAGTGGATGTACAAGGACAACAGTCAGCTTCGGATGGAAGATTTCATCTTTCCATATGGGAAACTGGACCCAGAAAACGATTGGGTGAAACTGGCGGCGCTGGTTCCGTGGGAGATAGCGGAGGAACGGTATGCAGCGCGATTCGTGAACAATGGTCACCCGGCCCATCCGGCACGGATGGCATTAGGGGCGCTGCTGATTCAGCGGCGGCTGAAATGCAGCGACCAATGGCTGGTGAAGCACATTGGAGAAAACCCGTATCTGCAATATTTCATCGGCATGAAGGAGTACGGGCCGTGTCCGTTCGGGGCGTCCACGCTGGTGGCGTTCCGGAAACGGTTCAGCGAGGAGGACCTGGCAGCAATTCTGGAGACGTCTGTCCCAAAAGCGGAGACAGGGAAACAGGATGACTCGGATGACGGGAACGATCCGCCTAACAGCGGGACATTGATTCTGGACGCCACATGCTGCCCCGCGGACATCGCCTATCCTCAGGACATCGATTTACTCAACCAAGTGCGGGAGAAAGCGGAGAAAACGGTGGACGAGCTGTGTAAAGCGGCAGGACAGAAGAAGCCCCGGATGTACCGCAAGCGCGCCCGGAAGGACTATCTCCGTCTGTCCAAAAGCAAGAAGCGCAGTGGGAAAGCAATCCGTTCCGCGATACGCAAACAGCTGCAATACATCCGCCGGGATATCAGGTACATAGCTGAATTGGTTCAAAAAGGTGCAAAATTGTCTTCAAAGCAGGCGGACCGCCTGAATATCATGACTACTGTCTACGAGCAGCAGCGCCTCATGTTTGAATCCGGGACCCACAGCATTCCCCGGCGCATCGTCAGTCTGGCCCAGCCCTGGGTCCGGCCCATCGTTCGGGGAAAAGCCCACGCCAAAACCGAGTTTGGCTCAAAACTGCATATCAGTCTGGTGGATGGCTATGCCAGGATCGAACGGCTGGACTTCGAGCCCTTCAACGAATCGGAAGACCTCTGGCGGGCGGTGGCTCGGTATCGGGAGCGCTATGGCTGTTACCCGGAACGTATCCTGGCGGACAAAATCTACCGCAGCCGCCAGACACTGGCTTTTTGCAAAGAGCATGGTATTCGTCTGTCCGGTCCGGCCCTGGAAAAGCCGCCAAAAGCTCCCGGCCTGTCCCGTCAAGCAAAGAAACTGGAGTATCAGGACAACTGCGACCGCAATGCTGTGGAGGGTGTTTTTGGGACGGTCAAGACCGCTTACGGCCTGGACCGCGTCATGGCACGCCTACAGGAAACCGCTGTCTGTGTGATTGGCGTTGCACTGCTGCTCTCAAACCTTTCCTTATCCCTGAGGGCCGCTCTCGCTCTGTTTTGCCTTATGCTTCTGCTGTTTGTCTTGCCGAGGTTGCGGAGCAGAGCCTATGTAAAGAAAAGCAGAAGAATTTAAAACTCTTAGATAATTTGTGTGGAAAGTCAAATGCAAAAAAGTGGGGGTAAGGGTTTGAGGGCAGCTTTGCCAGTGCACTGAAAGAAACCCGATAGCACACTGCGCCCAAAGCAGTCAAAACACCGGCTTTATCCCGCCTGTGGTGGCCTTGGCAGTCTGGAATCACTGCGCTTTTGCGTGGAGAGAGGGACGCATCTTATTCTGGTTTTCCACACAGTCTACCGAATTTTCGGAATTAATAGCAAATAGTATAAATACATTATAAGTGCTGCCCATAGTATCAACAGAGTGGTATTATCTTGTAAATAATATTTCAATTGATTTTTTTACCATTTTCTGCTATAATAAGCTGTGTGTTGAGCAATTAAGTTTACATCTGGTATAGAAAAAGAATTTATTACTTGCCCTTAATTCTCTATACACACGACACGCTTAATAGTTCGAACTATCCTTGATAAAGAGTTCGCACTTGTCACCCCTCATTTTTGCTCCGTAATTATTATTAGAATATGCATTGATATTGAAGTAAAAGAATATTAAAGTCCAGGTGAGATAATGAAAAAGCATGAGGGATTAGAGTATTTTTTGTCAAAAAATCTTCTTATTTTTTTATTCACATACTATATGCTTATTTTGATAGGTGGCTGTGCAAGTACAATATATATAGGCTGCTCTCTCACAGAGCAGATTACACAAGCCTTATTACTGCTTAAAACTTTTATTATTTCTTTGTCAGTTAGTGGGATGCTTTGTAGCATCCAATATATAAAACGTTTGTATAAAGCTTGCATTACAGGGAGAATTAATACACAACCTGATACATTTAAAAGGATTGGAAATTTGGCGTACTTCATTTCACGGCCTTTTTTTGCTTGTGTGTTTTCTGTAATTGCAATATTCTGCTTATTATCAGGTATGTTTATAATTACCGGAAGCTTGGATTATATTTTGAACAAAAAATTTTTGTATTTATGTGTAATAATCTCGGCTATTATAGGATTTTCGATTGGAAAGGTTTTGGATAAATTTGAAGGAATTTGTATGGAGCGTATTGAAAACTTGAAATAGTAGGAGTACGGGTCTTATTTATAGTGTTATACATAATTTCCAACTATTTTAAAAATCAACATCATTAACTAATATTTTATAAAGATAAGAGGTGACATGATGAAAATTCAAATGGATGAACGGAAACAAATTATTATTGAATTGCAAAAATTGGCTGAGGAGGTACGGGATTTAAAAGCTGAGCATCGACAAAAGCGACCTATAGTTATTGAATTTAGTGGTTCACCTAAAGCAGGGAAAACATCTTGTATTAATTCACTTGAGTTATTCTTAAAAAGAAATGGTTTCTCAGTTCAAATTGTTCAAGAGAGAGCAAGTGTTTGCCCTGTTAGTGATAAGCAAAGCCCCATGTTTAACCTGTGGACAGCGTGTATGTCTTTAGCCGGTTTGATCGGTACTCTTGAAAACAAGAAAAATCAAGTCGATGTTTTAATCTTAGATAGAGGTGTTTTCGATGCATTATGCTGGTTTGAATGGCTCGTTTCCACTTCAAAAATGGAAGAGGAACAGAGGAAAATTACGGAACAATTTCTATTGGCTAATGAGTTAGTTTCTTGTATAGATATTGTTTTCGCTTTCCGTGTCCAGCCTAATATATCAATTGAACGTGAGTATGCTACGTTGCTTACTGATAAACTTGGAACCATAATGAATGAAAAAGTGTTAGGAGAATATTTAAAGGCTATTGAGCATACCTATTCTACCAAGAGTAAATATTTCCATAGAGTATTTGAGATTGACACTTCCCGCAAAAATCAAGACGAAGTGGGCAAAGAAGTCACAGAAGCAACACTGGACACCTTAAAGTATCTTTTGATGGAGCGTGTAGGTTATTTTGCTAAAAACGATGTGTTAATGGATATACTTAAAAATGGGCCTATCCTTTACCATAGTGTGTTGAACTCCGTTCTACCAAAATTGGAATTCGATTTAAGAAATAATGTAGAAAAAAATAGTCAGTTATTACAGCCTCTCCCCGTAGCGATAATCACTAATAAGGCTAAAGATAAAGTGCTTGTGATAAAGAAAAACAAATCCGCTGTATCAAGCGATTCGCCAGAACGGGATAGAATACTTTTATACGTTGGAGGTCATTCCCGATATGAAGATGCCACAGATTTAATTTCAAATAATTTCTTGACAATTTGCAAAACAGCATTGAAACGGGAAATTAAAGAAGAAATTGGTATCTCTGTCGCATTGGATGAAATTATCCCATTATATATATATACTCCAACGAATGAAATAAGTAGTAGGCATTTAGCAGTATGTTTTTTAGTATCGATTGATGAAGATGGATTAAAGTTGCATTTAGATCCTCAAGAGCTTATTCTCAACAAGGGAAGAAGCAAGAGTGGTAGATTTTTTTCCTTACTTGAATTGGCTGGGGAAAGCGACTACGAGGAGTGGAGCAAAGAAATCCTGAGATACTGCTTTGATATTGAGATTTCTGATAATATTCAGTCTTCCTTGTTTAACCTATAGCAATATACGATAAGCGTCCCCTGTATTAGATTGGTGCGGGGGGCGCTTTTGCTTATCATAGCGTATCAAGTCAATTTTGACGCTTACGAAAAATGCGGATAAGGTACAATAAGTTGCGCAAATAAAAAAGACAAGGTTTGCAGCTCTCTGGTAGAATGAAGTAGCGACACACCATTCAGAGAGGAGATAGCAAACCATGTCAGAGAAGATTGTACAGCTAAATGAAGAAGTAATCAAGGGTCAACTTAAAGAGCTGGTACGCGGGAGCGTGGAAGAAACGCTGAATGCGCTGCTGGAGCAGGAGGCGGAGAAACTGACTCAGGCAGCCCGGTATGAGCGAAATGAGGCTCGCCAGGGGTACCGCAGTGGTCACTACAGCCGAAACCTTACCACCACCTCCGGCGATGTTACGCTGCATGTGCCCCGCCTAAAGGGAGTCTCGTTTGAAACGGCCATTATAGAGCGGTATCGCCGGCGTGAAAGCAGTGTGGAGGAATCTCTTATCGAAATGTACCTGGCTGGCGTCTCGGTGCGCAGGGTAGAGGATATCACCGAGGCACTGTGGGGCAGCAAAGTGTCCCCAGCGACCATCAGCGAGCTGAACAAAAAAGCGTATGTCCACATTGAAGATTGGCGCAACCGGCCTTTACAAGGTGGACGCTATCCGTATGTCTATGTGGATGGGATCTATCTGCGGCGAAACTGGGGCGGAGAGTATGAGAATGTAGCCGTTCTGGTGGCGATTGCGGTAAATGAGGACGGATACCGTGAGGTTTTAGGCGCTGCCGAGGGTATGAAAGAGGACAAGGCCAGTTGGGTCAGCTTCTTCCAGTGGCTGCGAGGCCGTGGCCTGGACGGGGTCAAGCTGGTGGTTGGGGACAAGTGTCTTGGTATGCTGGAGGCTGTGGGAGAAGTGTTCCCGGAGGCCAAATACCAGCGGTGTACCGTCCATTTCTACCGCAATGTCTTTTCTGTGGTTCCCCGTTCCAAGGTGAAGCTGGTGGCCAAGATGCTCAAGGCGATCCATGCCCAGGAGAGCAAAAAAGCTGCTCGGGAGAAGGCTAAGGCCGTGGTGGTCCAGCTGCGGGAAATGAAGCTGAAGGAGGCGGCCAAGAAAGTAGAGGACGGCATTGAAGAGACGCTGACCTACTGCGACTTTCCCAGCGAACACTGGACTCGTATCCGTACCAACAATGTCATTGAACGGCTCAACCGGGAGATCCGCCGCCGCACCAGAGTAGTGGGCTGCTTCCCGGATGGCAATTCTGCTTTGATGCTGGTCTGTGCCAGGCTCCGCCATGTAGCTGGCACACAGTGGGGCAACAAGAAGTACATGAATATGAAGCACTTAGTGGCTGCCCTGGAGGATGCCTCTATTGCTGGCTGATTTTATTCTGCCAGAGCCTGCAAACTATTTTGCGCATTATTCTTGACATTACCAAAATGCGCAAAAAGGTTTGCAGGATCAGGGAGGAATGAAATCAGCCACAATAGGGGGTATCTCCCAAGGCGGTCTCGGATGCTTTATGCTCATGTATTTCTTGTTGCCCCCACTGGATACTGGCCACATGGCGAAGCTTGGTGCGGACCAGCATAAGGGCAGAATTACCATTTTTAATATTTCTTTTTATGTAAAGGAAAGCAGGGTAAATTCCTTGGTTTATCAAGGAATTTACCCTGCTTCTTTTCATAATATCTTTCTTTACATAAGGGACGCCAACCTACTGACCACCCCTTGACGCATAATTTTCGCCCTGGACTGACTGGAAACAGTTCGTCCAGGGCGGCTTTTTCATTCCTCAAACAGTTTTGAGGCGGGCACGTTCAGGGCCTCCGCAATTTTGAACAGCGTTTCCATCGACACGCCAAAGACCCGTGTGGGGCTTTCGATTTTTGCGACATACGACCATGACCGGCCGATCTTATCCGCAAACGCCTCCTGCGTCAGCCCCAGCAATTTACGGTAGTATTGCACCTTCAATCCGAAGCGGATGTACTGCTCCCGATATTCCGTTTCCATAGCGCACCCCTCTTTCCGCTAAAAGGGTAACACGAAAACGGAAAATTATTTAGAGAGCCTAATTGCCATTTATGGCAATATAATGATATAATAGGGCAACCACAGGATAAGAAAACCTACCGTCCGGCGAACGGGCGGGCACAAGGAGGTCATGCGATGGAGAAAACCTGTTTTTTTATCGGCCACCGGGACGCGCCGGACAGTCTGGCCCCGGAGCTGGACGCCCTGGTGGAGCGGCATATCACGGAGTATGGCGTGGGGGAGTTTGTTGTGGGGCGCTACGGCGGTTTTGACGCGCTGGCGGCAAGCGCGGTGAAGCGGGCCAAGGCGCGCCGCCCGGACGTGCGGCTGGTCTGCCTGCGGCCCTACCACCCGGCGGAACGGCCTGAAAAGACGCCCAGCGGCTTTGACGGCTCCTTTTATCCTCCGGGGATGGAGCGAGTTCCGAGAAAACTGGCTATCGTCCGGGCCAACCGCTACATGGTGGACAACAGCGACTTTCTGATCGCCTACGCACGGCATCCCGGCAACGCCCGTGAGCTGGTAGAGTACGCTCAGCGGCGGGAGTGGCGGGGCCTGCTGCGGGTGGAAGTGCTGGGCCAACCGTAAGCTGTGATGACCTACTGATAAAGATAAGCGCACAAGAATAAGAGCCGTTGACTTTGAAATCAACAGCTCTTACTCTTTCTGATATTGTTATCCATGGCCAGACCCAGGACAGGGCGGCTTTTTTCATTCCTCAAGCAGCTTTGAAACGGGAACTTCGAGCGCATCCGCAATTCTGAACAGCGTCTTCATCGACACGCCAAAAGTCTGTGTCTTTGACGCTGCCTTGATGCTTTCCAATACATAAATTTATTGACACTCCTGATGTTCAACTATATAATGCAGATTTGTCCAGTCTTTTACTTGATTGGACACACACAATGTTATTGGCAAAGGGGTACTCTTTGCCAGAATAGGAGGAAAATATGAATAAGCAGGAATTGATCGAACGTATGGCGGGCAAGACCGGGATGGCAAAAAAGGACTGCGGTATTGCCTTGGATGGTATGCTGTCTGCAATCACAGAGGCTTTGCAAAAGGATGACAAAATAAAGCTGACTGGCTTTGGCACTTTTGAGGTGAAGCACCGGGCCGCCAGAACAGGCCGCAATCCGCAAACCAAGGAGACTGTGGAAATTCCGGCGCAGAGCGTTCCGGTGTTTAAGGCGGGAAAGGTCTTGAAAGAAAGCATTCTTGGTAGCAGCGAGAAAAGAGTATTGTCAAAAGCTGCGCTTTAGTATATAATTCCTCTGTGAATAGGTGACAGGAGAAGTGGTTATTGCAGGGGGGAAGTGATTACACTGGATGACACCAAGACCCGGATCATCGTTGCCGCAATCAAGGCTGTACGGCAGTATGGCCTGGAAGGGGTGCGTATTCAGAACGTCAGCGAGTTGGCGGGGATTTCATCAGGAGCGATTTACCGCCACTTTGACGGCAAGGATCAACTGCTGGTGGAGTGCTTCACTTATGTGGACAAGCAGGCGGCGGCAATCTTTGAACATTTGAAATTCAACCCGCTGTTTATGCTCACTGACCCTATGGGTGCGGTAAAGGCGCTGTGGGTGCCCTATTTTCGGTTTTGGACATCCCGCCCGGACGAAACAGTTTTTTATCACCGCTTTCGGGACAGTACGTTTTTCCCCCAGTATGACAAGAGCCGGGATGTGACCTATTTCAAGACGTTTATTGGAATGGTTGACGTTTTCAAAAAGGTATTTCCAAGCCTGGACAAAATCAATCAGGATTTATTGTGGCTCCACGTCCTCACATCCACTGTTATGTACGCAAAGTATGTGGTGGAAGGGACGCTTCCAGACAATCAGGAAACCGAGGACACTGTGTTTCAGTTGTTAACCACTGGACTGAGCGGCTATTTGAAACCGGAGAAGCCTAAAAAATCAAGACGAAAATGAAAATGTGCCGCTGGAGGCGGTTCATTTTTAGTAGTTTGATAATGAACGTTCACTATCATACCGGTTAAAGGCACACTCGGTTCTCAAATTTTTTTGGCGCTAAGGGGGGTGAACATTCACTAACTTTGGAATAACCTTCTTTCTATTCGGAAAACTATCTGCATCGAATACAAAGGAGATTATTGCCATGTTCAGCCAGGAAGCAGCTTTCACAATTACCGCCGACCACATTTCCCAATATGCGGCGCACCTCCAGGAACAAGAGCGAGCCAAGAACACTGTAAAGAAATATGTTCATGACCTTAACGATTTCATGTTGTTTCTGAATGGGAAAGCCGTCACAAAGGTGGCCGTGATTGCGTGGAAAGAGCATCTGGCTGATACCTATACCCCAGCCACAGTCAATTCCATGCTGGCAGCGGTCAACAGTTTTTTCCAGTTCATGGACTGGCCGAAGCTGTCTGTCAGGCCGCTGAAAGTACAGCGTCCCCTTTTCTGTGATGAAAGCCGGGAAATGACCCGCGCTGAATATGTCCGTTTGGTGAACGCGGCCCAGCGGCAGGGAAATGAACGGCTGTCCCTGCTCCTTCAAACAATTTGCGCCACAGGCATCCGGGTATCAGAACTCCGATTTATCACCGTGGACGCTGTGACCCTGGGCCGTACAGTGGTCACGAACAAGGGAAAACGGCGAACTGTCTTTCTGCCTGGGAAGCTGTGCGGGCTGCTGAAAAAGTATCTGAAAAAACAAAAAATCACCGACGGATCGGTGTTTGTGACGCGGACGGGCAAACCCCTTGACCGCTCCAATATCTGGCGGGATATGAAGGCTCTGTGTGAAAGCGCCGGGGTTGAGCCAGACAAGGTGTTCCCCCACAACCTGCGGCATCTGTTCGCCCGGACGTATTACTCGCTGGAAAAAGATTTGTCCCGGCTGGCGGATATTCTGGGCCATTCCAATGTCAGCACCACCCGCATTTATACCGCAGAGAGCGGTTTTGTTCACGCCCGACAGATGGAGCGGCTGGGTCTGATCCTTACAACATAATTTTTGTTATGTTGTTGTTTAGACCGCAACAGGTCAATATACATATCGCATTATACAGGAAAAACGGCTTTCTGACAAGTCCTTTTACAACTTAGGCATGAAGAAACTGACGGGATGCTCTCTATATTTATCTCGCCTGTCTTTTCTTGCACTTTTTTCAGATTCTCTGCGTCCTTACAGTGAAATTGGGGCGGTTGGGCTTCACTCTAATACAACATAACAAAAATTAAGTTGTTAATAGGCAGCTTGAGTTAAATATGGTGAGGGATATGAGTATGGAAAAAATATTGATCGTGGACGACAGCATTGTGCAGGCAGCACAGCTAAAGTCAATTATAGAAGATGAGTATGATATTACCGTCGCACAAACTGCGGAGGACGGGCTGCGTTTAGTGAGCGAGGGGGATTTTTCCCTCATTCTGCTGGATGTCGTGATGCCTGGAATGGACGGTTTTACGCTGCTGAAAATGTTGCAGGAGCAAATCGTGACTCAAAGCATCCCGGTCATCTTGATTACCAGCCTTGCAGATGTGACGAATGAGCAGCGTGGACTTGTTTTAGGAGCCGTGGATTATATTACAAAGCCATACATTCCCCTGATCGTTAAGGCAAGGGTCAACACACATATCAAACTCTACAAATATCGCAGACAGATTGAGCAGCAATCCATGACCGACCAACTGACAGGAATTGCCAACCGGCGTCGGTATGAACAATACCGCGCGACAAAATGGAGAGAAGCGATCCGCCTGCACGTTCCGTTCTCCATCTGTATGTTTGATATTGACCGCTTCAAAGTGTATAACGATACCTTTGGCCATCCTGCCGGAGATAAGGTGATCGCTTCCGTTGCTCAGACAGCGGCGTCCTATTTGAAACGCAGTACGGATTTTCTTGCCCGCTATGGCGGCGAGGAATTTGTGGCATTGTCCCTGGGCGACAGTTCGCAGCAGATTTTTGAACACTTGAAGAAAATCCGACAGGCAGTAGAAAACCTGCACATCCCCCATGATCCGTCTGTGGCCGAATGGGTCACGGTCAGTGTCGGAGGGGTCACGATTGTTCCTGATACGGAAAGCGCCTATGATTTTTACTTAAAAATCGCGGACACCATGCTGTACGATGCAAAGAAAAACGGCCGGAACCGGGTCGTTTGGGCCGATGAAAGGCTGAAACAGTTGTGGGAAAAAAGGTAGTCTGACTGACATCAAAATATCAATTCATATGGGAGGTATATTGTGAGCTTATTGGAGCTTTTCAGAAAAAGGGCAAAAGAACGGCCACCTCAAGAGGATAAAGATACAAATGGCACAGAAGAACTCGATATTTATTCGGGTATGCGGGTGGAAGTAACAACCGCCGCAGGACAGATACTCTTTGTGGCAAAGCTGATGGGCCTGCATGGGGACAAGGCGGAGCTGCACCAATATTCGGAGGCCGCGATTGTCAAGGATGTTGAAACCATCCATGCCAGGATCAGAGGATATAGCGACTATGAGCGCAAAGCGGTCTATATGGAGGGCATAATTACACCCGGCCCCAAGCATATATGGCAAGTGGAGGAGCTGACCATCGTCCGCGTGGGAAATGACCGTGCCTTTTTCCGCCTGACCACAAACCTTGACGCCACCGCCACCATGTTCAGCGGATTGGCAATGGGAGAAAAGCCCTGCAAGCTGCTGAACATCAGTGTGGGCGGGGCCAGCGTCAGCTCGGAGTACAGATACCACAAGGGAGACAAATTTCTGCTGAAGGTCAGGCTGTTGGAGGACAGGCCGGAATCGGTCATGTTCAGCCAAATCGTGCGCGTTGTAGAAAAGGACGAGGGAAAATTCGAGTACGGGTGCCGATTTTTGGAATTGACCGAAGTCGATCAGGAACAAATAACACGGAATATTTTTGCAGCCCAGCGCCAAAAAAGGGGACGTTCCTAAACATTCGTGAAAACATAAAGGAGAGTAGAAAATGAGTATGTTCTATCGCCATAATCGCGGCGGCAAGCGGCTCCAAAGAAAACCAAAGTCTGAAAACAATTCAGGAGCACGGCTTGCCGCGCTCCTTTTGTGTTTGTCTATGCTGATGGGCTTCCTCCCCGCGCTGGCATCAGCGGCAGACGATAGGGAAAAACTTTCCAGCATTGTGACGTTTGAAAGCATTTCCCTTCACTACGCTGGTGCTGGCGGTCAGCCGGAGGGGACGGCTATTCAAGATGGCACTCTGCTTGAAAAAGATAAACAGTTGGTATTGCGCTATACATACAATATCACAGAGGATCAATGCGCCCAAATTGCCGCAGGAACGAACTACTACCTGGAAGTTTCGCCGCATTTGGTTCTGCCTAATTTGAGGGATGGATCAGAAGTGACCATTGAAACAGAGAATGGCCCAGTACCGTTTGGAAAAATCTATTCAGACGGCAGTAGGGCCTGGGTTACATTTTACGCAAAATCAGACAGCCCTGATACAGTTTTGTCAGAGTATGGTGAACTCAACAACGCTTTTTTCTATTTGAATTGCAACCGGGCAGATCAAGTTCCTACGGGAGAAAGTCCCATAGAGGGGAACAGCAACCTCTATGCGATGAAATTTGAAAATAACGAGCAAATCACTTTCGGCTATGCGGAAAATGAGCCGGTGACGGCAAAAGCACAGATTAACAAAGACGGCAAGTTGCAGGATAAGACAATTACCTGGACAATCAACTATACCCCGTGGCAGAACCCTGCCGGGGACGATGGTGTTGACCTGGACACCCCCTTTGAGCTGCGGGACACCATTGATACCTCTTTGCACAGCTATGTACCCAACAGCGTGACAATCGGCGGATCGCCCGTGTCTGCCTATACTTCCCGCGATGAAATCCAGGGCAATGAGGACGCATATGTGATTGTGGAAACGCCAGAGAACGGCAGCAACACTGTTTTGACCTTTGGCGGCACAAAATTCAACGCAGGAGAAGCAACCCAGGGGAACCCGGCAACGCCGCTGACGATTGCCTATCAGACCTCTATCAACGATGATCTTCTCCTGCCAGGAGGCACAGGCGGTAAGAAAGTAACAAACGCCGCCGACTTGTTTGCCGGTGAAAATGACGTGTTCAATAGTTTGAATATCACCAGCAGTAGCACCGTTCCCATTCCTCAACCCACATGGGTGACAAAGGAGGGACACACGACCCGTAATCCCGGTAATGGCTCCACGACTGATTGGACGGTCACATTCCAGCCGAATGGCTTTACTTTTGAGGATGGTAACAATTTGACACTCCATGACCGGCTCCCCAATGGCAGTACATTGGTGGACGGCTCCGTAAAGGTAGATGGAACGGCGGTAACAGCAACAGCCGGAACGAATAATGACTTTACCATTTCCCCAATTACAACAAATAACCAGCCTGTCACAATCACCTATCAGAGCCATGTGCCGGAGGAGATGTACGACAGTGCCACAAACCTGGGCAGTAATATCGCATGGTTTACGTTCGAGTATGACAATCAGAATTATAAGACACCCGAAGCCAAAAAAGATGTTGGCAGCGGGGACGGCAGCGGAACCCCCGGCACGGCCACGCTGGTAAAGACAAATAAGAGCTATAACGCGGCAACCCGCACAATTGAATGGACGGTGACGATCAATCCTCACAAGGCCAATCTCAAAAGCGGCACTTTTACCGATGATTTGGGGACTGTTGGCCCTCGGTGTACTGCTGGGCATACAAGCGGTCTAGAATTGATGGATGGTACAGATGATATTGCAATTAAAATCGACGGAAATGACCCCACAGACGATGAAAAAGCACTTATAGATTTACAATATAGTCAGCAGGTGCTTACTATCAAGGTTCGCGAAATCGGCCCAAAAACGATCACCCTCACCTATACCACAAAGGTATGCGACCCCTGTGTATTTGCGAATAACACAGCAAAAACAGCGTTCAAAAACACCATATCGACAAGTGATATGGTAATCGGAAGTCAGACCGCTGGCCGCAGTGCCAGCGCTGACAGTACGGCCAATGTCAGCGCCACAGTCTTGACCAAAAAAGCGCCGGTCTATGATTACGCCAGCGGCACCATGAAATGGACGGTAGAAGTGTGTCAGCGCCAATGATAAAATGAAAGAAAACGCCGAGGAAAAAATGTAGTTTTGTGGCGGAGGTGAAGGGAAAAAGATAGACTTCCAATCAGGGCGAAAAAGAGCCCGGAAAGGGAGTCAGGAAATGAAAGGAGCACAGTGGATGGAAATCCGAAGCGACAGACAAAAAGGGCTGAGCTATGTGGAGCTGGGCCGGAAGTACCACATGGACCCGCGAACAGCAAAGCGGTACGCGGAATCGCCGCAGAAGCCGGAGTACACATTGAGCGAACCCAAGCCCACGAAGATGGACCCGTACAAGCAGATCGTGGACGAGTGGCTGGAGGAGGCGCCGTATTCGGCGCTGCGGATCCTGGAGAAGCTGCGGGAGATGGGGTTTGACGGAGGTTACAGTATTGTCAAGGCGTATGTGAGCAGCCGGAAGATGGACTTGAATGAGAAAGCGACGGTACGGTTTGAGACGATGCCCGGGAAGCAGGGGCAGATGGACTGGGGATTCTTCGAGGATCACCTGGTGTACGAGGATGGGAAGTGGAAAAAGCTGTACTGTTTTCTCATGATTCTGGGATATTCGCGGATGCGGTACATCGAATTTGTCACAGATATGAGCACAAACACGCTGATTCAATGCCATCAGAACGCGTTTCAGTATTTCGGAGGCTACCCGGAGGAGATTCTGTACGATAACATGTCCCCGCAAGGGGGATGCGATGGCTCTAAGCGGCAAAGCCGCTAAGAGCCATCCAAAAGCAGGTAGTCATCAAGCGGCTTTTGAAGCAGGAGGACTCCACGCTGAACCGGCAGTTTGAGGACTTCGCGGGATTCTACGGATTCAAACCCATTCTGTGCCGGCCCTACCGGGGGCAGACGAAGGGGAAAGTAGAGCGGACGGTGCAGTTTGTCAGAGATAATTTTATGGTGGGGATCAAGTACAACAGTCTGGCGGACTTGAACGGACAGGCCCTGGCCTGGTGCAATAAGGTCAATGGGAAAGTCCACGCCACCACCAACGAAATTCCCTTTGAGCGGTTGAAAAAAGAGAGACTGAGTCCTCTCTCCCGCGAGTACATCATCGACAAAATCAACCTGAGGCGGGTACAAAAAGACTGCCTCATCTCCTACGCCGGAAATCAGTACTCCGTGCCAGCGGAGTATGTCGGCAAAGATGTGGCAGTCGTGGCCCTCGACAGTATGCTGGCTGCGTATTACGAGGGGAAGCAGATCGCGCTGCACCGAATATCGTACCAAAGGAAGGACATGGTTGTCAATCCTCAGCACTATAGAAGGCTTACGCTGAAACAGACAATAGATGCGGAAAATGTTCTGCTGGAACAGGGCAAAGTGATAGATTTCCCCTTGAAGCCCTCCGATTTGTCCAGATATGACGAGGTGCTGTATGAGTGAATTTACTATGGACAGGCTGAGGGAAAACCTGGAAAGCCTTAAGATGAAAAACACCCTGGAGATTCTGGACAATTACCTGGAACGGGCGGTGGCGGACAAGCTCAACATTGTGGAGGTTTTGGATCACATTTTCTCAGAAGAAGCCAAATCCAAGCGGAGACGGGCCTATGAGAAGCAAATCCAGATGTCCGGATTCCCCATTAAGAAGACCCTGGACGACTTCGATTTCTCCTTCCAGCCCTCCATCGACAAGCGCCAGATCGATGAGTTGGCCACCATGCGCTTCCTGGAAAACGGGGAGAATGTGGTCTTCCTTGGCCCGCCCGGCGTGGGCAAGACCCATCTGGCCTCCGCTCTGGGCCTGGTGGCAGCACAGCATCGCTTTTCCACCTACTACATCAACTGCCATCAGCTTATTGAGCAGCTCAAGAAGGCCCATTTTGAGAACCGTCTGCCGGACAAGCTCAAGGTTCTCGCCAAGTACAGGATGCTTATCATCGACGAGATCGGCTACCTCCCCATGGACATCCAGGGCGCAAACCTGTTCTTCCAGTTGATTGCCAGGCGATATGAGAAGACGTCCACCGTCTTTACCTCCAACAAGACCTTCTCCCAGTGGAACGAGGTCTTTGCCGACGTCACCATCGCCTCCGCCATCCTGGACCGTGTCCTGCATCACTGCACTGTCATTAACATCAAGGGCGAGTCTTACCGCCTGAAAGAACGCAAGGAATTTATGCGCCAGAAGCAGCAAATCGTGAACACTCTTTTTGAGCAAGGAAACGCTTGATTTTGTCCCCCCCTTACCGCCGAAAAACAACAAAATTTCTTCGGCGTTTTCTTACAATTTCATATCGGTGTTGACAGATTTTTCTCAATGCGAGTAGTGGCCTTTTTCTCCTCGAACTCCTTCAACAATTCCGCGCCGTTGGGCTGCACTTTCAAATAGCTTTCAATGTTAGCGTAAGTCAGATTCTTGTAAGACTTCTTATTGGGGTTCTTCTTGATGGATTTGGTTTCCATCGTAGCATTGGGGAAGTCTTGACGGTAGGCTTTCCACGTTTCATATTCGGGAGTGCCAAAAATGCGGGCCTGCTTGTAAAAAGCCTTGGTGACTTGGGCAGTGGTGCTGTCGATGGTGATGATAGCGTTCTTTTTCATGGTGATAATCTCCTTTACATTTTTGATTTTGTTTTTTCAAGAGGTCGTGTGTCTCTCGCTCTTTCTGAAATTAGTATAGCATGGGGCAAAGAAAAACCTGTACTTTAATAACGACATGTGCTACAATAGAGAAAAAGAAAAACAGACCTATAAAAAGTCTGCAAATTCCAGAGAGAAACGGCAATTTTAGCGGAGGGGATAGATTATTTTGGGCTCGGTGGCTCGAAAACTTGTAAAAAGATGTTACATCTTCTCTCAAACTTCTTATTTCTTGCCGCAAAGCTATAAAAACTTATCAAAAGTTGATTGTTTTATCTAATTTCTTTGTAATTAGGCGGAAAACCGCTTGATATGAGTGCAATTTATTCAAGTTGCACATGTGAAAGCTGAAAAAGTGAATACGGGGCGGGAGTTGCACACTGACTTGCACATAGCCACAAAAAAGAGGGGAACAGGTTTCCCCGTCCCCCTCAAAAAGTGCTGAAATTGTGCTAAATTACAGTGTTTCGCTTACTTGAAGTACCGCTCCAGCAGGCCCTTGAAGGCCTTGCCGTGGCGGGCCTCGTCGCGAGCCATCTCGTGGACGGTGTCATGGATGGCATCCAGGTTGTTCTTCTTGGCGCACACGGCCAGGTCGAACTTGCCCTTGGTGGCGCCGAACTCGCAGTCCACGCGCCAGGCCAGGTTCTTCTTGGTGTCGGCGGTCATGTTGGGCTCCAGGTCCTCGCCCAGCAGCTCGGCGAACTTGGCGGCGTGCTCGGCCTCCTCGAAGGCGGCCTTCTCCCAGTACAGGCTTGCCACACTTGGCACTTTTCCCCTTGTGGATATTGGCTTTTTGCCACAAAAAAATCCACAATGGAGGGGTTACAGTGGCAAAGAACGACACAGGCGTTTACCAGCTCCCCAACAAAAATTGGGGCTTTCGCTATGTGCTGATGGTAAACGGCGAACGGAAAGAGGCGCGAAAAACAAAGGATGAATTTGGCGCACCGTTCAAAACAAAGCGGGAGGCAATCAAGGCGCGGCAAGCTGCTATTGAGGCGGAACAAAATTCCCGGAGGCCAAAACCCACGGTCAGAAAGACGGTGGCGGAGGTCTATCAAGAGTATTGCGAAAAGGGGCGGAGCGGCAAAGCCTACAACACCATTCGCAAACAAGAAAGCCTGTGGGTTAATCACCTGTGCGCCGCTTTTGGCAAGAGGTACATTGATGAAATCAGCGCGGCGGAGGTTGTGGACTATTTGACCGAACTGTACTATAACCGGGGGCTGTCCTATCGCTATGTAGAAAGTTTCTTGAAAATGTTCTATCTGATTTTTGGTCAGGCGTATTCCCGAAATTATCTGGCTGTGGACAATTACAATAAGCTGTGTACCAACAAGGACACGCGAATCCACATGCCAAAGCTGAAAACGGATGATGATATTGATATTGTGGCGTTCAGCCGGGAAGAACTTGTGATTTTGGATGATTATTTCCGGGGGACAAACGCGGAAACGGCGTACATGCTGGGGCGGTTTTGCGGGTTGCGTATCAATGAGTGCTTCGGCCTGAAATGGGAAAATGTTGACGTAGAGCGCGGCACGATTTTGATTGACCGTCAAATGCAATATCAGGATGGACTTATCAAGTTAGTGCCGCTGAAAACCCACAACGCCAGACGGACGATTTACATGTGCGATAAATTGAAAGCGTACTTTCAAGAATTGGCGCGGCGGCGGTCAGAGGATGAAATTCAATTCGCCGCGCTGCGTTCCCAAAATCAACGGCTCATTGAGGACTTGGGCGGCAAGCAGATTTTTTCAACGGCGCTTGTCAACTGTCTGCCTAACGGCAAAATTCAGACGGTCAACTCCATGAAATACCCCACGCGGGAAATCAAAGCCCGGTTTCATATTGACTTCAAATATCATCACTTGCGGCACACCTATGGCACACTCATGGCGGAAATGAATACCCCCACCCATTTGCTGTGCAATCAGATGGGGCATGGCAATATTCAAGTGACACAGCGGTATTATATTGCCGTGTCAAAGTCGGGGGTCAATATCCTGCAAGGTAATTTGAACATGCTTTAAGAACTTCCTACAAGAAAGCAGATAGAAATGGCAAGTTTCTATCTGCTTTCTTGTCTTTCTACATGACGATGGTTGGAGGTTGAATAATGGGAGGAAGTTTTAAATCCAGTAAATCTGATGTTGGAATTTGAACAGATATATCCCTAATGTCACCTATTTCAACTGTGATTGGGGCAGTATTACGAATAAGCTGTTTTCTGGTTTGTCCATTCTCATCAATTATGGTGGCATTTTCGTCAAGCAATGCAACACGCATCCTTATTTCATTTTGCCACGCATAGCTCTCAATTTTGCAGAATTCATCCAAATTCCCGTAGTAATCGTTAGGATAATAATGAACTTCATCTATTTTGAAATTAATATTGTCACCGTACTGCTTATAAAGGCATCCTAAAATGCGGTTTAAGAACTCATTAGGATTGTATATTATGACTGCTGTATCACCGAATTCTTTTAGTTGCTTATCAGGGACTTCAAATTTTTGTTCCGCAGATAAATATGTCAGCCCATACATACAATAAATATTGCAAAACTGATAGAAGTTTTGGTCAATGTAAAAGGCATCTTTCATGACGGCTCTCAAATCATCGGGGAATAAGCTGAAAAAATCATCTCCAACTTTGGGGTCAACTCGTCTAACAACTCCCTCCATTATATCGCCCTGTACGCCACTTTTCATTGTATTATCACCAGCCTGGCTTCGTTCAATAGAACTCCATGACCCATATTCATATAGCGAACGCATGAAAACAGAGCCATCCTGCAACTTGTCTGCCCACTGTTTGTCGGTAATTTTTACTGGTAGACATGGTAGCTTTTCCATTTTATAGCCTCCTATTATTCATATAATGCTGAAATTTGTTGTAGGAACTTTTGCATATCCTCAACCACATCGGGAGGGCTGATAATTTTTGCCCTGTTCCGAAAGCCGCATACCCACGAAAAAAATTGGTCGCTTATCTCCACATCGGCGGTCACTACAAAATGTTGCTCCCCGTCTGGCCTGTAAAATGCATCGGGGGCCATTCCAAAGCGTTCTATGGCTGTGTCCAGTAGCGGACTGTCAAAGTGAATACTGACGCGCTTTTGCTCTCCTCCAAACATGGAAAACACGCGGCGGGTGTATGTTTCTATGTCGATAGCGTCAAAGGCTTCTGCGCCCTCTCGCGGCTCGTCCAAGGCTGTTACTTCTTTCATACGGTCAATACGATATGTCCGCATGTCCTGGGATTTATCGTCATAGGCCAGCAGATAATAATTGCCCTCGTTTATCAGCAGCTTATAGGGGCTAACTTTGTAGGTGGCTCCCCTGTGGCGTTCTACTTGGATATTTTTATCTTGAATTGTGTACTTCAAATATTTGAAGCTGATTTTCTGCGGGGGTTTAGGTTTTCCGTTCTCTTTATCAGCCATAGCAGCTTGAATAATACCGATAATCAACAGAATATCCCTGCGGGTGGTCTTTACTCTGTCGCATAGAAAAATTTCCCTCTCTAATTCCTCGGCTTGGTAGCTGCTGCAAAATTGGCTTATCGTGGAAACAAGTTCTTTTGCCTTTTCAGCAGAGATAAACTTCGTCGCGTGAACACATTCCGCCAGTAGGCGCAAATCGTCAAATTCAAATTGCCGGGATAGCAAGCGGTATTTTCCGCCCTGGCCCCCGTCTATGTCCATACCGAACACATCACGCAGGGCGGCAATATCGCGGTAAATGGCGCGGCGTTCTGCTTCAATACCGCATTCATTTTTGAGATAGTCGGTAATGTCCCCGGCTGTGACGGGGTGGTTTTCGTCTGAATTTTCCAGAAAGAATTTTGCAACAAAAAGTGTTTTCACCTTTTGATTTTCAGATTTAGCCATTCCGGGGCCTCCCCTCCCTGTGCTTTATATGGTACATCATACCCCCAAACCGCCGATATGTCAATGAACGGGGGCCGCTCATGCAGAGCGGCCCCCGTTCATCATGCCGATATACTTATAAACTGTCGTGCGGCTCAAATTGCATACTCGCGATAATTCGCTGACGTTCAGACTTCCAGCGGCAAAGGCGGGGTAATGGCGGAAGAAGATAGGCGGTATATCCTCGGCGGTGGTCTGCCTATCTGCTTCCCCTTGGCCTTGGCGTTTGCCATTCCAGAACGGACGCGGGCGCGTATCATGGAAAGTTCTAATTGACTGAATACCCCAGCCATTTGCAAAAATGCCTCGCTCATGGGGTCGGCCTGTCCGTTACGGCAATCAAGGGTGATACTGCCTATTATCTGCAATCGCAAGTGCTTTGCGCTCACTGTGTCGATAATCTCGCATAGCTGCTGCGTGCTGCGGGCAAGGCGTGGGACTTCCAGGGTGATAATACTGTCCCCGGCCTGGGCCTGTTCCAGCATGGCCCGTTGCTGACTTTTTATTTTGCTGTCCCCGTGTTCGTACTCCAAAAATATCTGTTCCGCTCCCGCCGCTTTCAATTCGCGGACTTGTCTGTTTATGTCCTGTTTGCTCTCATTGGTGGAACAACGCGCATATCCGTATATCATTTTATATCCCCCTCTATGGGGCGGGGATTGCTCCCCGCCCTGTGTATGTTACCCGGCAACTACCATTTGCACGTCACAGTCTAAACAAGCGATATTGACCGTTTTTGTAGCCCGGACGGAATTTCCGCAACAGGGGCAAATATACTTTCGCGTGCTGGACGGTCGGCGCGGCGTGGTCGTTTCTGTGCTGCTGTGCTTTCCCGTTCCTGTCACTTGGAAACCGCCGTATTCGTTTCGGTTAATCAGAATATCGGTCAGGCCGTTTTCAAGGATAAAGTCTAACAGGGCATCGCCGGGGGCGGTATGTGACCACCCGTATTTGTCGCTGTGGGTGACGGTCAGGCCGTGGGCCTCGGCTGCGGCCTTAAAGCGTTTATTGTGGTATGTATTCCCCCGGCTGCAATCCTGTACCCCGTTTTCATAGTTGAAATAGTGTACCATTTCATGTAACAGGGTGGCGGCTACTTCCTCGATGGGCCGCGCCAGCGTTCCCGCGCCGATGTTGATTTCGTGCGTATCGCCAACGGCGGAAACCCATGTATTGTCCCGCAAAGAGAAGTGACCGTATGCGCGGGGCGTGGATTGAATGGTGATGGTGGGCCTTGAAAGTGTACCTTCAAAAAATTCGGCGTTCAGCATGTCGAACATTTTGTTGAGATACCCGGCTACTCTGTTATAGCTTGTCAACTGTTTCATTCCTGAATTTCTCCTTTATATCTTGATTTTGTGGAGAGGGCAAGCTATAATGTTCTTGCCCTCTCCTTGACGGTTTGGGTATGGCCTCTTGCCTGTGGCTTTGGTCGGCGTATCAGGCAAGGGCCTTTTCTTATGCGCTGATGGAGAAGCGGCGGCTGGAAACGGCTTTTGTGTAAGCCTTGTAAACGTCGGGCATGACCTTTTTGAAAGACGTGGTATCGAACCGATTGGAGATAACGGAAGTCCAGCGCACGATATACTGTCCAGCGGTCAATTCCTCTGTTTCCCGTTCCAGCATTTCAGCTTTGATACTGTCCCGGATGGCTTCGGCCTCTGCCTTGGCTTCTTCAATGACGGCCTCCCATTCGTTGAGGGCTTCAATCTTGGCTACCAGTTCATTTCTACTCATGTTCAAATCTCCTTTTGTTTTATTGGGGTGTTCCCCTTAACTGTCTCTATTATGGACTAAATCACGTGCATAGTCAATCGGCAACATGCACGAAATTTAGTCTTTGTTTTTGTGGATTTTATGCACTTGACATCGTGCATATCCTGTGCTACAATAGGGACAATGGAAAAGGGCCGCAATTTTTCAGCGGCCCCCGGATGGGAGGAAATACAATGGCGTTGCAATTCAAGGTCAATATCTTGGAGGCCCTAAAGGGAAAGGGGTACACCACTTACAAATTACGCAAGGATAATATTCTAAGTCAATCCACGCTTCAAAAGCTGCGGGAGGGCAAGGGGCTGGCCTGGGAGAACATAGAGCGGCTTTGTGCTTTGCTGGACTGTCAGCCGGGGGATTTGTTGGAATACGTCAAAGAGGCGGCGGAGACTGTTCAATAAAACAGATGGTTTCGTGAACACTTGCGCGGCGGCGGAAATGGGGGAAATATCCCCGTTTTCGGGGTCGATTTTGTCCAGGAAAATACGGCTACCCTTTTGTGAACACTGGGCCGCTACGCGGCCTGTCAGAATGGAGGATTGCCCCATGTTTCCAGATACAGACTTGCCCCTTGCCCTTATCATGGAAGAAATTCTTGGATGGGAAAATAAAGAAGATAGCAACACGGAAAAAGAAGATTCTGCAAGTTAGCAACATCTTTCTACAAGAAATAAGAAGTCGGCGGGAGATTGTTACATCTTCCACCGACTTCTTGACTTGAATAGTGTAGATCAAAAAGACCAGCTCACTTTATTGTTATGTCAATCTTCTTTAATGTGCTCTGTATTGACTTTCCTAATTGTTCGGCTATTTCCTATCCGTACCGCTTAACCTCAATACCTGGGGCCTGTCCCCGCTGCAATCTATATAGATAATGAGAAATGGCGTTGTTTTGTTCCTTGTTTTCTCTGTTTCCTGCCATAAAAGCAAGGATAGGGGCGATTTCACTAAACACGGCTGCGCCTCCTTTCTCCACATGGGGGTGTTATCTATGTAAACAGGCGGCAGCTCCGCGCCGTTCTTCCCGGCGCGGCTTGCCTGATATGCCTTTTTAGGTTTCAATACCTCGGCGGCGGTGGTAGAAAATCCGCCGTGAAATTCTTGTCCTTAATTACCGCTTTATGACAAATATTATTCAAAATATCATAAAATGGTAATTAAGGACAAGAATTTTTGAGGTACACTTTTCAAGCGTGACACGTCTAATCAAATATTTTCCAGCACATACCGCTTTACACCGACCTCTTTTATCACACCTTTTCTAAGCCGCGTTATCACGTTCTTGGAGTAACCCCAGCTATTCAAATCCGCTGTTGTAAACTCTTGTCTATCATCTTCCAAATGTGAACGAATAGCGGCCCAATCCTTATTTGCTTTTGCTGTCTTTCTGGCCTGTGCTAATTCGGTTTTCTGTTCTCTGTTCCGTTCCCCCAGAACTTTTCCGCTGTCGATGTATTCCACATCTTCACTGTCGAACATTACCGTAAATTCATAATCACCATCAGGCGTTACTCCTTGGAGCGGGAAGTCTCCACGGCAACCGCCCAGCACCCAGGATTGAACCTATTGATAATCCTCGGCGGCATACGTCATGCGGCACACTCCGCCGTTTTGGTATTGGCAGTACATAGCAGGGCGAACCGCGTCCCATAGTTTAGCGTCCTTGCCGCTCAAAAAACCATTGTACGCCGTTTTTATTCCATAGGCCCATAGGCTCCAATCCAAGGCAACACCTCTGTACCTGTTGCCGCCCTTTACCGCCTCTTTTGTGTAGCACCATGTAAATTCAGCGGCTCCGGTCTGTTGTCTGCCCGCGCCAAAGGTGGCAATCTTCTTTACACCATCAACATAATTTAAGCGGCGTAGTGTTTCTTTTGCTGTTGAACAATCATCCGATGCAAAGAACGCAACCAATTCTTTTTCGTCCTGTTCATCGACAAGAACCAATTCGTCAATATGCCTGTGATAGAGCGCGTCATATTCAAGAGCTGTGCGTTGCCCCGTTGTCAGCCTTAAAATATTATCCGCTGCTGTGCCTTTGAATATCGCTTTTTCCTTGATTTTCTTATAATCTGTGCCCCATATAGCCCTAAAAAAATCGTCTCGTTTGTATTTGCCAGCATCCCATAAAATTCTGTGGTGTGCATTACCGCTCTGTTCTTCTTCGTCTAAAGCGTTGTCAGCACTTACATTTTCATGTTCCCATTGAATAGGCAAGCCTCGGAATGTTAGCGGCTCAGCAGCTGACAAATTTGTATCTACACTTTCAAATCCGAGCGGGGACGGGTGTGTCGGATTATCGGCTGGCATTTTCGTTTGCCGCTCCGCCTGTATTCTCTCACCCAATTCCTTTAGTTGCTGCTGAATTTCTGCTTGCCGCTGCGCTTCTGCTTCACTAACAATTCTGTCAAGGCCCATAATAGCCCGCCAGCGATTATTTGAAAGTGTGCGTTCTCCGCTTGAACATTGCTCATTGACAAACTCCCATTTCCTTACACACTGAAACGGCACATATTTTTCACCGCCCCGCTTGCTCCACCAGAGGAATACTTGTGCTGCCAGTTCATCGCCATCGTCCGTCTGAAAGACATGCCAAATATCGTAAGCAACACTTGTCCATTTACTGTCGTTGCAATCTGATGGAATATTTTTCAAATCCTCAAATATTTCACGCTGTTCTTCTGTCATTTCTGACTTTAATTCATTTTCTGTTTTGCCCTCAATTACTATACCTTGGTATTCAACATCTTTTCCAGAAATGTTTTTCTTCTTAGGATTACTTTTGGTCGACCGCCGTTGACGAGTGGTATTATTGGCACTTGACCGCCTATTATCTTTTGTCCTCTCAAATGAGAAGTTTGCCTTAATCAGCTCATAGATTTCTTGTGTCTTGTCTGTTAAACCCCAGTCACTGTCCCATCCTGCCCGTTCATAAATAAGGCGTCCGGTATCGCAAAATAAATCGACTTTGATTCTCTTATCTAATGTGATTGCTCCCTTTTTACAGACATAGCTTGGTCGACCACTGGTAACCAATAAATTAATGCTGTCAAATAGCAGTGTTGCTGTCTCCTTATTTATACCCAAATACATGTGATACCCGCCGTTTGTTGACATTTTTGTATGGTCTGCGATTTTTTTGGCATCTATGAAAAATGGTGCTTCTGTGTCTACGGGCTGCTTTTTGCCGTTTTTGTCCTCCATTTTGTCGAAGTCGATAACAAATACAAACAAATCATTATACTTTGCGTTCTCTAAGTAAAAACTAGGCATTAGTGTTTCTAATTTTTCATCATAATATCTACACATTGATGCTATTCTATCTGCTTCTTCAAATGTCATATGATAGTGAGAATACCAATCCTTTTTGTCTCCTTTCTTATTTGCAAGTTTTAATTTTTCCTTGTCACGCCAATAAATCATCTTATTTTGCTGTGCAAGGCAAAAACAATCGTTATAGCCTTGCTGCTTTTCCGCCAGTAACGGAACCGCTGATGTTTCCATGATAACATTCCTCCTTATAGATTTTGACAAGTCACAGATAACGTGTTACTGGCACTAAGCGGAACCGTGGAGGAACAGAGCAGCGGCGGCTCCATCATGGAACACGGCCCCGCTGTTCAATCTGCGACTTGTCAAAATCTACAAGAATTGGCGTTGTCTTTCTTACTTTCTAACTATATTATACTTCAAAAATTTTTTTACTGCAAGAAACGCGAATAACGCTCATTTCTCCCACATTCCGAAACATTCTTGCGACCTTCATGTAAAAACGTGTTGCCGACACGCAAAAAGATGTTGCAACTTCTTGGAAGATGTTGCTTTCACGCCCTGTTTTCTTTCCCTGGCTCGGCGGCTGAAAAAATTGTATCTACACTTTCAATTTCGAGCGGGAGCGGGACTACCCCATACCGCAACGGGGCAGCAGCCAGCCCCCTACCGGGGGATGGTTTTGGGAAAATCACATTTTGATTTTTCAATGCTGGTTTTTTCGGGGAATTTCCCGACCGACACAAAATCACGGCAGAAACGGCCGAAAACGGCGGACGCGGTTGCATGGAGCAGAAACAAAACAACCTACCGATGGAATTATTCACCATCGGTAGATTGTTTCAATTATTATAAAGAATTACAATCAATGCACTGTTCTTACTACAGTGAATCATTTTTGATGCGGTCAGTCAGCCTCTTTCCTCGTGCTTTCATTAAACCTTTTTATGGCCATAAATCTGCTGTAGTTCTCTCCATCTGGCAACCAACTCTCCGCATATTCTTTCACTTTTTCGCTATCGGCTCCAAAATAGACTTTTCGACCATCAAAAGAGAGGAACGGATTGGGAAACCACATTAAGAAACGGAGTATCTTGGGAGAACGAGAGTTGGGTGAACGATGATCTGGGTCAAGACGCTTTCCAAGGTCTCCCAATTCTTCTGGTTCGCCACCAATCGCGGAATAAATTACCTGAAAAAATTCGTGATATTCTGTAGGTATATGTTCCTCCATCCACATAAATGCCAGAGTGCGACATACATCCACTAACGTGCGGCGAGTATTTCCCTCTTTATCTTTCATTTTCTCTTCTATGTTACTCTTCTTTGAGGTTGTTTCCTCAATATCGGAACTCAAAGACGTAATTTTTTTCTTCAATGTATTTTTCTCAGAAAATTTGAAAAATCCCAACGAAGCCAGTTGCCTCTCTTGCGCTTCTTTTTCGGCAGTCAATTTATCTAACCGTTCTTGATACATCTGCAATAGAGATTCGTGGCTTTTTTTCATCTCCTTTAATTTCCTATCTAAATGGCTGTCGATTTGTTCCCGTTCTTTAGCGCGGTTCATATACGCCACAAATCGAAAATCAAGCATCGAATTATCCGGTTCTGGCAACTGCGTCAAGGGTAATTGACACCGTTCATATAGAAACTGTTCATACTTTTTCTCAAATTCTATCTCTTCTCGTGCGGACTGTGCGTCCATTTCGATAGTATACCCGCACTTGCTGCACTTTAAGGTCACAAGCTGTTTTCCTGTTGCTCCAGCGGCCAACCCAACGGCCCCACCGGCAATCACCATGCCTACGGCGGCTTTTTTTCCATCAAATCCCCCTGTCCGCTCACTGATAGCAACCAGTTTTCCGTCACAATTTGGGCAAAAATGTAATTCTCCCATTTTCTGCGTTGCTCCCTCCATAGTTTATGTGTCAATCCGAAATAGTTGACAATGTTCATTGTGCCATTTTACGGTTTCCTGTGCTTGGGTGTCGTGTTTAAGACATACCTTGCAACATTGCAGAGTTTTTTGATACCCTGCAAGTAATTGCTCCAGATTGATATTTTCGCTGCTTTCAAAAGCCTCCCGGTTATACCTGCACCCTTGCTTGTGTAGCTTTCTGCTGGTCAGATTGATTGCGTACCGTGGCATAGAACATACCCCCTTTTCTTGATTATACGTCTAAAGAGCTATAAAGTCAACCCATAGATGTTTATAATTTCGCCTGAAAGGGTATACAATCATCCTACAGATGAAGTTCGGAGGGCCACACATGGATGGTGCTAATTTAGAAGAAATTGGGAAACGGATTAGCGAACGGCGAAAACTAATGCGCCTCACGCAAGAACAGCTTGCCGAACAGATGGAGGTTTCCATCCAAATGATTTCAAATTTGGAACGCGGCATGAAAGCAATCCGAATTGACAACCTTATCCGGGCCAGTCAAATCCTTGGAGTGAGTACGGATTATATTTTGACGGGTCAGCAGACAGACCATGACATAAATTCTCTTGCCGAACAAATATCGTTGCTCAAAGAGGATAGGCGAAAAATCGTTGAAATGCTTGTTACTTTTTGCTTGCAAGAACAATAAATGAGGGAGCGATACTGACTTGTACCGTTCCCTCATTTTGTATATGTTCAATGTTCCTTGCGCTTTATGCGCCGCGTTCTTCCAGAATTTCCATCTTGTCCGCTTGCCATTCCTTTTCGGCCTCATGCTGGAACGTTCCCAGCTCATACATCAATTCTTCATCGGTCATGCTCTCATATCCGGCCCTGGCCTGTTCGCGCTCGGCTTCTTCATCCTCTGTGTAGCGGGACAGCAGCAGGGCAATCGTGTTGCGGCGTTCATCGTTCATAGTCATTTCTCCTTTTCAGATTTTTGTAAAGTGTATTTCAAAAAGCGGTTTGCTTCTTGATGGTGATTAGCTAACTCTGGCAAGCTCCGCGCCCTCGGCAGGGGCCTTGCGGCTGCTTTCCGCTGTATCGTCCTTTTCGGCGGCGGGAAGCTCAACGGGGAGGACATACAAAATCTTGCCGTTGCTGCTGATGTCGGGGAGCTTGCCATAATCGGGGAATTGCTCAATAAACCAATTCCTGGTAAATAGGTAGGGGTTTTTCTGTTGGGCGGCAATTTTCTTGACCGCCTCAAAGGTAACAAGCAGCTCGGCGGCGTTCTCATGCAGATTGATGTACCCCTCCATGCGCTCATAAGTCAGGCCCTTGTTCGCGTTAGCCTTGGAGGGGGAGCGGTGGGTCTTGTGGACAATCCTCATACCGGGGTAGGCCGCTTGGAGCTTAGACAGCGTTTCAAACTCGGGCTTGCTGGGGTCGCTGGCGGCAATGGCAAAGCTCTTGCTGACGGTGATAGTGTTGGTGGTAAAGTTGATTTTGTACTCTCTCACTTTGATAACCTCCATATTTTAATAAGATTTGTTGAGTGACAGTCTTGTATTAGGCGGCGGGCTTTTCCGCAATTTCCTTTTTACCATACTGCGGATAGGTTTTGAGAAACCACGCCTTGACCTTGGGATAGCTGGGCTTATCCTTGCCCGTTGGTGTGTGGTATACCTTGATAGCCTCAAACGCTTTTACGCCCTCACCGCTGCTGTCCTGGGCCTTGATGTACTTCTCCATTTCGTCCAGCGTCAGACCCTTGTAGGTGGCCTTGTCAGCGCGGATAACGGCGGTTCTGTGCTGGATGGTGTAGTCCGGGAAATCCCTGTGGAGCTTGGTAAGCTCTCGGTATTCCCTGGTGGAAATGTCGGCGGCGCGGGCGGCAAATGCCTTAGTGATGGTGATGGTCTGCTCTCCGTGATTGATGATGTAATCTTTTTTCATGGTGTCGCTCTCCTTTTTATTTTGAATTTTGTTTTTCAAAAGTTTTGTGTCTCTCGCTCTTTTTGAAATTAGTATAACATGGGGCAAAGAAAAACCTGTACTTTAATAACGACATGTGCTATAATGAAGAAAAGAAAAAAACAGACTTCTGAAAAGTCTGCAAAATCCATCGGCAAGCGGCAATTTTTAGAAATTCCCATTCATTTTTTCGCTCGGCGGCTCTTAATCTTGTAAAAAGACGTTGGGTATTGAAGAAATCAGCTTGTTTCTTGTTGCAAAGATATTCGGGCTTCTGAAAACTTGCTCAATTTGTCTGAAAATCCGTTAATTAGGCGCGAAAACGCTTGATTATAGGGCAAAAAACTAAATATCCACATGTGGCAAAATATCAGTGGCAACGGCGGGGAACTATCCACAAAAACTACCACAACGGGGCTGTGACACACAAAAAAAGAGGGAAACAGGTTTCCCCGTTCCCCTCTTAAAAGTGCTGATTATCCGGCGTTTTCTTACTTGAAGTACCGCTCCAGCAGGCCCTTGAACGCCTTGCCGTGGCGGGCCTCGTCCCGAGCCATCTCATGGACGGTGTCGTGGATGGCGTCCAGGCCCAGCTCCTTGGCCTTCTTGGCGATGGCAACCTTGCCGGCGGTAGCGCCGTTCTCGGCTTCCACGCGCATCTCCAGGTTCTTCTTGGTGGAGTCGGTGACCACCTCGCCCAGCAGCTCGGCGAACTTGGCGGCGTGCTCGGCCTCCTCGAAGGCGGCCTTCTCCCAGTACAGGCCGATCTCGGGATAGCCCTCGCGGTGGGCCACGCGGGCCATGGCCAGGTACATGCCGACCTCGGTGCACTCGCCCTGGAAGTTGGCGCGCAGGCCCTCCAGGATCTCGGGATCAACGCCCTGGGCGACGCCCACGACGTGCTCGGCAGCCCAGGACATCTCGCCCTTCTGCTCCACGAACTTCTCGGGGCCTACCCCGCACTGGGGGCACTTGGCGGGGGCGGAGTCGCCCTCGTAGACATAACCGCACACGCTGCAAACGAACTTTTTCATGATAATGTTTCCTCCTTCAAATATTTGGTTTGATGCAGACAGCTGGGACATAGACCATAGAATGTGAGCTCGCAGCGTTCCACCGCGAACCCGTATTGCGAGCTGACAGCCTGTTCCAAGTCCCCGCCCGGACGGAGGTCCGGCAGGTCCAGAACGGAGCCGCAGCGATTGCAAACAAAGTGACTGTGGGGGGTGACGATGCCGTCGAAGCGTTCCTGCCCCTGGACCACCCCCACGCTCTGGACCAGGCCCTGTTCCCGGAAGAAGGCCAGGTTGCGGTAGACGGTGCCCAGGCTCAAGTCGGGGTGGGAGGGCTTGAGCTGTTGGTACACCCACTCGGCGGAGGGGTGGCAGCTTGTCCTCCGGATGGCGTTCAGGATCGCCTCCCGTTTTTTGCTGTAGCGAACGGTGCGTTCCATGAGCGGCCCCCCTTAACAATATTGATTCTTATTATGCTGATATCATATCACACCGGAAGGGACTTGTAAAGGGGAAAAACAACAAAATTTGGAGGGGCTGCCAAATTTTTTGCCTACTCAGTATCCCCCGATCTCCGCTCCTTTAAACGGCGGAGGACGGTTTCTTCCACCTGATTGCCGTATTTCATCCCCAGCAGGAACAGGGCCAGTCCCACCAGAGCGATGGGGACCATCACCCAGGGGGACAGCCCCAGAGTGGAGCCCCCCAGGGCGCTGGCAAAGAGCAGTCCCCAGGGCCGGGCCAGCAGGACGATCAGGGCGAAGCTGCGGAAGGAGAGGCTGGTCAGTCCGGCCAGGATGCACAGTATGTCGTCGGGGAAGAAGGGGAAGAGGAAGGCCAAAGTCAGGAAGACGGGGGCCTTGGTCCGCAGGACGCCCTGGTACTTCTCGGACAGCTTTTTGCTGACGATCCGCCCGGCAAACTCCCGGCCCAGGACCCGAGCCAGGCTGAAGGTCACCAGGGAGGCGGAGGCCACGGCGGTGAAGGTGATGAGAAAGCCCGGCAGGGTGCCGAACAGGACCCCGCCCGCCGCCGCCACGATGTTGCTGGGGATGGGGGCGAAGACCACCGACAGGAACTGCACCAGGAAAAACAGCAGGTGGGAGTAAGGGGCGAAGCCGGCGATGTAGGCCCGCAGGGCCTCCAGGGAGCGGACCGCCTGGAAGAAGCCGCTGTCATGTAAAAACCACCCGCCGCCCGCCAGCAGCAGGAGAACGGCAGTCAAAAGGATGAGCTTGTTTCGGTTCATGGAACGATCGCCTCCTTGATCAGAGGGTATTTTACCACAGACCGGTGGAAAGCACGACAAAAAACTCCTTAAATTTTCGTGAAAAAGCTGTGAACAGAGGCGGCGGAAAGCAGGCGCGGCAAGGGAAAAACCTGCCGCGCCTGTTGATATTATGACACCGTCCGGATGGAGGAGATGGCCTCAGCGATGGCCTTGGCGGTGTCCGGATTATTCATAGTGTACAGGTGGATGCCGTCCACGCCCCCGGCGATGAGGTCGGAGATCTGGTCGATGGCGTAGGCGATGCTGGCCTCCCGCAGGGCCTCGGGGTGGTCGCCGTACTTGGCCAGCAGGCGGGTGAGCTTGCTGGGGATGGTGGCGCCGCACATGGTCACCATCCGCTGGATGGAGTTTTTGGACTGGATGGGCATGATGCCCGCCTCGATGGGTACGTTGATGCCCGCGATGCGGGCCCGCTCCAGAAAGCGGAAGAAGTCGTCGTTGTCGAAAAACAGCTGGCTGACCAGATGCTGGGCGCCGGCGTCCACCTTCTCCTTCAGGCGGCGGATGTCGCTGACCAGGTCGGGACTTTCAAAGTGGCCCTCGGGGTAGCAGGCGGCGGAGATGCCGAAATCCCCCTTCTCCCGGATGTAGGCCACCAACTCGCTGGCGTAGTGGAAGTCGGTTTTCGGGGGATAGTCCGGGTTCACGTCCCCCCGCAGGGCCAGGATGTTCTCCACTCCGGCCTCCTTCAGCTCGGCCAGGATGCGGTCCGCGTCCTCCCGTCCGGCGGCCACACAGGTCAGGTGGGCCATGGCGGGGATGTGGTACTTGTTTTCGATGAGAGCGGCGATCTCGCTGGTGCTCTGGTTCACGTTGCTGGAGCCGCCCGCCCCGTAGGTGACGCTGATAAAGTCGAAACGGATGTCCTTCAGGCCGTCCAGGGTCTGGTAGATGCTGTCCACAGGGGCGGATTTCTTGGGGGGGAATACCTCGCAGGAAAAGACGGGCCGGTCCTGGCCGAACAGCTCGCGGAGTTTCATACAAATTCCTTCTTTCTAAATGTCCAGCTCCAGCAGGACGGGGCAGTGGTCGCTGCCCTCCACATCGGAGAGGATCTCCGCCCGCAGGATTTTGTTCCGGAGGCGGTCGGAGACGATAAAGTAGTCGATGCGCCACCCCGCGTTGTTTTGCCGGGCGTGGAAGCGGTAGGACCACCAGGAGTAGGCCCCTTCCCGGTCGGGGTAGAGCCAGCGGAAGGTGTCGGTAAAGCCGGAGGAGAGGAGGGCGGTCATCTTTTCCCGTTCCTGGTCGGAGAAGCCGGCGTTGCCCCGGTTGGTTTTGGGATTTTTCAGGTCGATCTCCTCGTGGGCCACGTTCAGGTCGCCGCAGTAGATCACCGGCTTGGCTTTGTCCAGGGACATGAGGTAGTCCCGCAGGTCGTCCTCCCACTCCATGCGGTAATCGATGCGCTTCAGGCCGTCCTGGGCGTTGGGGGTGTAGCAGCACACCAGGTAGAAGCCCTCATACTCCAGGGTGATGAGCCGCCCCTCGTGGTCGTGGCGGTCCAGGTCCATGCCGCAGGCTTGGGCGAGGGGGGCGTGGGGGGTGAAGACGGCGGTGCCGGAGTACCCCTTCTTCTCGGCGGAGTTCCAGAACTCCAGCACCCCCTCCCCCAAGGGGACGTCCGCCTGACCCCGCTCCATCTTCGTCTCCTGAAGACAGAGGAAGTCGGGCTTTTGCCCCTGGTAGAAGTCGGAAAAGCCCTTTTTCATGCAGGCCCGCAGGCCGTTGACGTTCCAGGAAATGAATACCATGAAAAAACTCCTTTAGTGGTTCAGCACCCGCACCCGGATCATGTTGGGGATGGCCCGCAGCTCCTCCACGGCCTCCTCGGTGAGGCGGGTGTTCACGTCCACCATGGTGTAGGCGTAGTCCTGCTTGGACTTGTTGGTCATGTTCTCCACGTTGATGTGGTCGTCGGAGAGGGTGGTCATGATCTGGGTCAGCATGGCGGGGACGTTCTTGTGGATCAGGCACAGCCGGGAGATGCCGCTCCACTCCTGGGCGACGTTGGGCAGGTTCACCGAGTTTTTGATGTTGCCGTTGATCAGATAGTCCTGGAGCTGCCGGGCGGCCATAACGGCGCAGTTCTCCTCGCTCTCCGGGGTGGAGGCCCCCAGGTGTGGCAGGGCGATGACGTTTTTCACGGTGGTGATCCGGTCGTCGGGGAAGTCGGTGACATACTTGGCCACCCGGCCCGATTCCAGGGCGGCGATCATGTCGCCGTCGTTGACCAGCCCGCCCCGGGCCAGATTGAGCACCCGCACCTGCCCCTTCATCTTGGCGATGGCCTCGGCGTTGATAAAGTCCTTGGTGTCGCTGGTGTAGGGGATGTGGAGGGTGACGTAGTCGGACACCCGGTACAGCTCGGACACCTCCTTCACCACATGGACGTGGCGGTCCAGCCGCAGGGCGGCGTCCACCGACAGGAAGGGGTCAAAGCCGTACACGTCCATCCCCAGGTCCAGGGCGATGTTGCACACCAGCGCGCCGATGGCCCCCAGGCCGATGACGCCCAGGGCCTTTTTGTACAGCTCCGGACCGGCGAAGGCGGACTTGCCCTTCTCCACGGCGGCGGCCACGTCCACCTTGGGGGTGTGGGCCTGCTCCTGCACCCAGTCGGCGCCCCCCAGAATGTCCCGGGAGGCCACCAGCATGGCGGCGATGACCAGCTCCTTCACCGCGTTGGCGTTGGCGCCGGGGGTGTTGAAGACCACAATGCCGTGCTCCGAGCAGCGGTCGATGGGGATGTTGTTGGTCCCCGCCCCCGCCCGGGCGATGGCCCGGAGGGAATCGGGGAATTCATAGTCGTGCATGGGGGCGGAGCGGACCAGGATGCCGTCCTCGTTCTTCACGTCGCTCCCCACCTGGAAGCGGCTGCGGTCCAGCCGGTCCAGGCCAACGGAGGAAATTTTGTTCAGTGTTTTGATACGGTACATGTGTCTGACCTCGAATCGTGTTTTTTATTGCCGCTCGTCCTTCAGGCCCACCAGATAGTCCAGTGAGACATGGTAGAATCGTGCCATTTTGACCAGAACAGGGGCGGTTGGCTCCCGCTCGTTTGTCTCGTAGCGGCGGTAGGACATCAAAGAAATACCCAACTCTTTGCTCACCGCTTCTTGAGTTAAGCTGAGCTCTTTGCGAAGGATATAAAGCCGTTCTGCAACGATTAACATTTTTCACCCGCCCTCTTGACATAACCAAACGGAACGAATATAATACAGTTACAATAACGTTCCAATTGGAACGAAGCGGAGGAGATCTTATTGGACGACCTGACAAGATGTCTGTACGAATTTGCATGCGAGAAGCGCCTGGGGAGCCTGTTGGAGGACGAGGAGTACAAAGAGATGCTTCAAACGATTGAATCCCAGAAGGCAAAAGTCGAGTCCGTTCTGGACGGGGAACGGCGGCGGGAGCTGGAGCTGTTGATTGACTGTGTAGCCAGTCAAGGCGGCATTGTGGGGGAGCACCTGTTTCAGGCGGCGCTGGCCCTGTCCAAAGAACTTACGCGCCTACCCGCGCCTTAAGCTTCACCCCGTCCAGGGCGGGGGTGATGACGATAAACAGCGCGCCGCTGCCGATCCCCTGGATCAGGGTGCCCAGGAACTGGGGCACAAAGGCGGCCATGGTCCCCGTCATGGCGCAGCCCGCCAGAGCGTAGGCGGCAGGGGAGAACAGTCCGGCTGCCACCACCGCGGCCAGGTTGCGCCGGCACAGCAGCCGCTCGCCCTTGTTGGTGAAGAACAGTACGATCACCGCCTTAATGACCAGGGTGGGCAGCACCCACATGGGGGCGGTGAGCAGGTCGGCCAGCCCCGCGCCGATGGCGGCGGCCGCCGCCGCGTAGGGGACGGGCAGCAGGCAGGCGGCCAGATAGATGAGCGCATCGCCCAGGTGGATGTACCCCCCGGTGGGGATGGGGATGTGGAGCAGGTAGGCGGTCATCACAGCGATGGCCGCGGCGAAGAGCGCAGTGATGGTAAGCAGATGAATTTTATCCTTTTGCAGCATAAGAACTCCTCCTTTATTTGGTTGGTGAGAGAAGTATATGGCGAATTTCCCACTTTGTCAATGGGTTAGTTCGCCTTCTCAAAGGCCCGGATAAAGTCGCACAGCCGCTCCACGCCCTCCACCGGCATGGCGTTGTAGATGGAGGCCCGCATGCCGCCGGTCATCCGGTGGCCCTTCAGGTTGACAAACCCGGCCTGGGCGGCCTCCTGGACGAACTTGGCGTCCAGCTCCTCGCTGGCGGTGCGGAAGGTGACGTTCATCCCGGAGCGGGAGTCCTTCTCCGCGTGGCCGGTGAACAGGCGGGAGCTGTCCAGCACGTCGTAGAGCATCCCGGCCCGCTGCCGCTTCCGCTTCTCCATACCGGCGGGGCCGCCATTCTCCTCCACCCAGTCCAGCATCAGCCCCAGCATGTAGATGCACCAGCAGGGCGGGGTGTTGTACATGGAATCCTTGTCGATCATGGTCTTGTAGTTCATCATCAGGGGGGTGTAGGGCAGCTCATGGCCCTGGAGGCCCTCCTTGATGATGACCACCGTCAGCCCGGCGGGGGCCATGTTCTTCTGCGCCCCGGCGTAAATCAGGCCGAATTTGGATACATCCACCGGCATGGACAGGATGTTGGAGGACATGTCGCACACCAGGGGTACACCGCCCGTCTCAGGGGTGTAGTCCCACTCGGTGCCATAGATGGTGTTGTTGGCGCAGTAGTAGAAGTAGCTGGCGTCCGGGTTCCGCTTCAGCGCCTCCTGCCGGGGGATATAGCTGTGATTCCGGTCGGCGGTGTCGCAGGCCAGGCTAATCTGGCCGTATTTTCTGGCCTCCTTGCAGGCCAGCCCGGAGAAATTGCCGGTGACGGCGTAATCCGCCGTTCCGGTCTTGCCAATCAGGTTCAGGGGAATCATGGAGAACTGGCCGGAGGCCCCCGTCTGGAGGAAGAGGATGTGGTAGTCCTGGGGGACGTTCATCAGCCGGCGCAGCTTATTCTGTGTCTCCTGAAAGATGTCCATGAAGACCTTAGAGCGGTGGCTCATCTCCATCACGGACATACCGGAACCCCGGTAGTTGGTGATTTCCGACCCGGCGCGCTCCAGCACGGACAGCGGGAGCACCGAGGGACCGGCGGCAAAATTGTAGACGCGGGAAGCGTTCATAGAGAAGAGCCCCTTTCTATACATAAAAAATGTGTGGACCGCCGCAGTGCGGTTGATTTTCTATTATAGTCCGGGAAAAATAGGGTGTCAATGGGCAAAGGGGAAAAGGGCTGGGGCCTCCGCCCCGGATTTTACTTATTGCACAAAAATTCACCTTTTAAATTGGGTGTATTTGACAAAAAACCGTCCTTGACGCAGGCCAGTCCGCCCTGCTAGAATTACGGGCAAGCCACTGAGAGAGGCGGCCGGTCCAAGTACGGACTGACATGACAAAGCGGATTCAAAGGAGGTTCTTGCAATGGTGAAGGAAAATGAGATCAAAAACGAGGCTCAGGTGGAGAAGATCAACTGGCTGGCCTGCAGTGCTCCCTATGAGGTCTGGCTCAACGCTGGCAGCGTGATGCTGGACGCCCGCTCCCTGCTGGGCCTGTTCGCCCTGGTGGGCCGGAAGGCCAACGTGGTGGTGGAGGACGGCGTCGCTCCCCGCTCCTTCCAGAAGCTGGTCGCCCAGATGGGCTGAGTGCAGCGCGCCCACGCGTCCCAGCCGGACGCGGGGGCGCCATATTTTTCTTGCAATCCGGCGGGAGACATGGTAGAATCGACCGGCCTCCGCAGGAGCGGAGGGGAAATGAGGAGCAACTATGAAGGTTCGTATTATCACCGATTCCGCCAGCGATCTGCTGCCGCCCCACCGGCCCGAGGTGACCGTCCTGCCCATGGACGTGACCTTCGGCGGGGAGACCTACCAGGACGGCGTCAACCTGACCCACCATCAGTTTTACGAGAAGCTCATCGAGGGGGAGGACCTGCCCACCACCAGCCAGATCTCCCCTTCCCGGTTTGAGGACGCCTTCCGGGCCGCCGTGGAGGCGGGGGAGCGCGTGGTGGCGGTGGTGCTGTCCGCCAGGCTGTCGGGCACCTACCAGAGCGCCTGCATCGCGGCAGAGGAGTTTCCGGACCAGGTCTTCGTGGTGGACAGCGCCAACGCCACCATCGGGGAGCTGATCCTGGTGGAGCGGGCGCTGGAGCTGCTGGACCAGGGGCTGGACGCCTCCGCCATCGCCGCAGGGCTGGAGGAGGAGAAGGCCGATATCCGCCTGGTGGCCCTGCTGGACACGCTGGAGTACCTGAAGAGGGGCGGCCGGGTGTCCCCCTCCGCGGCTCTGGTGGGCGGGCTGCTGTCCATCAAGCCGGTGGTGGCCGTCCAGGGGGGCGAGGTGGTGGTGCTGGGCAAGGCCAGAGGGTCCAAGAACGGCAACAACCTGCTGGTCCAGGAGATCCGGAAGACGGGGGGCGTAGATTTCTCCCGGCCCTACCGCCTGGGCTACGCCGGGCTGGACGACGGCCTGCTGCGCAAGTACATCTCCGACAGCGCCGCCCTGTGGACGGAGCACGCCGGCCGCCTGCCCCTGGGCACCGTGGGCGGCACCATCGGCACCCACGTGGGTCCCGGAGCCATCGCCGTGGCGTTTTTCCAGAAGCGCTGATATTTAACAAAAGCAGCTGACCGTCTGTCCCTTCGGACAGACGGTCAGTTTTCGGTCCGGAAATGTGCTTTGCCGCAGGTGAGTTGGCCGGGGAGGGGAAAAATCCCTTTGCTTATACCTTCTCCACCGGGAAGAGCACCCCGGTCTCCAGCTGATCAACGGGCGTGTGGTCCGGATCGCCGAAGTAGCGGTCCATGGCGGGGCCGCAGATCCGGTACTCGGTGTGTCCGGCCAGCCAGGCGCACAGGGCGTCGTAGGCCAGGTGCAGGTTGTCGTAGGCCCCTCTGTGCTGCACCGCCGCACAGAGGCAGGCGGGCTTGCTCTTCACGCCGGGGCCGTCCTGGGCCACCACCATCTGGGCCTCCACGTCGGAACTCTTGGGGTTGAACGCCTCGTCGTGATAGAGCATCTGGATGGGTCCCGCCTGGGTCAGTCCACGGGCCTCCGCCTCCCGGTACAGACGCTGAAAGAAGTCGTGGTACTGGTCCACGCCGATGGTTTCCCGGATGGAGAAGACCTTCTGCTCCGGGTCCTGGATCAAAACAACATGATACTGCGTTTCCATAATGCTGATTCCCTCCATGCGGAGGATGTCCGCCTCAATCTGGTGGATGATCCCCTGCTGGCGGCTCAGCTCCCGGCAGAGGTCCAGCCGCCGCCGGCGCAGGTGGGGGAGCAGCTGCTCGTCCTCCAGCTCCAGCAGCGGGCCGATTTCCCCCAGGGAGAAGCCGTAGCTCTTCAGCCACTGGATGCGCAGCAGATCGGACAGCTGTTCCTGCCGGTAGTAGCGGTAGCCGTTGTCCCCAACCGCCTGGGGGCGCAGCAGGCCCAGCGCGTCATAGTGGCGCAGCATCCGGGGGGTGACCCGGCTCAGCCGGGAAAAATCACCGATGGTCAGCATGACATTCCTCCTGTTTTGAATGTGGGAACCGGTTCCGAACCACAGGATAAACCCTCACACAGTGGGAATGTCAAGGGCTTTTTCGAAAAAATATTCCGGCGGCTGCGTATGTCCGCACACCGCCGCCGCCCAGCTGGAACCGGTCCAGGTCCGGAACCACAGGCCGTCCATCCGGACGGGGCCGTCACCCGGTAATGGGACCCGGATGTCCCGGATGGAGGAGGTCAGCCCCCGGCCGCTCTCCTTGGCCCGGGCCTCCTTCAGGGTCCACAGCAGGGTGAAGGCGGGCCAGAGGCCGGGCTGCTCCTCCAGCCAGGCCAGCTCCGCCGGGGAGCATACCCGCTCCGGCAGGCCGGGCCGCCACTCCTTGATGATCTGGACGTCCGCTCCCACCGGGCCGCTGTCCAGGGCGCACAGGGCCAGGGCTCCGCTGTGGGACAGGTTGAAGTGGAGCTCCTCGTGCCTTGGGAAATAGGGCTTGCCTCCCTCGCGGCGGGCGATCTCCGGCAGGGGGGACAGCCCCCACGTCTCCCGGACCGCCAGGGCCAGCAGGTCTCTGGCCTGACTGCGGCAGGTCAGGTCCCTCGCGGCGTAAATGACCATCAAAAATCCCCCTCTCCCGTTCAGTATACCAGAAAGGAGCGGGGGAAACAATTTATTTTAACAGGGCAGAGGCAGCCAGGAGCCCACGGCGGACAGGTCCCGGAAGAGCAGTCCCTCGGGGGGATAGAGGGTGAACCAGCCGATGAGCAGGGCCAGGGCCAGGGCGGCCAGAACGGGCAGCGCCCACCTCACGCCCCTGAAGGGCCCGGAAAACCGGGTGGCCAGCCAGAAGCCCAGCGTCATGACCAGCACGAAGAGGGTGATATCCACCCACATGGCCTCGCCCCCCAGCGTTACGTGGTACACCCAGCCCAGCAGCAGGGTCAGGGCGGACAGCAGGGGCAGCATCAGCAGCCAGGGGCGGGTCCCGCCGGGGCGGCCCCGGTTGAGGTAGAGCGCCGCCCCCAGAAAGGGCCAGAACACCAGCTTGACATGTTCCCACAGGCTCTCGTTCACCGGGGAGAACAGGGCGGTGACGGCGTTTGGCTGCCACTCATACAAAAAATGGAGGACGCACCCCGCCAGGATGGCAGCGATCCAGGTGACGGCGAGCTGTCGTTTCGGATAGAACACTTCTCTCACTCCTTCCGGTACAACTTATGCGCAGACGGGCTGTTTCATACGATCCCGCATATTTTTTTGCGCCTGGGAAACGCTATAGGAAACGCAGCATGCTCCGCCCGCAGGACGGAGCATACAAATCATCAAAAGGAGAGAGCGCTATGAGCATGACCAATCAGGACTACGGCAAGCTGGTCAACCAGCGGTCCAAGCCGTCGCCCATGGGAAAAAATATCCTGTGGGCCTTTCTGGTGGGGGGCGCCATCTGCACCATCGGCCAGGGGCTGACCAACCTGTATCAGAGTTACGGCCTGGACAAGGACCAGGCGGGGACGGCCACCTCGGTCACCCTGATCTTCGCCGCCGCCCTGCTCACCGGGCTGGGGGTCTTTGACAAGATCGCCAAGCGGGCGGGGGCGGGGACGCTGGTGCCCATCACCGGCTTTGCCAACGCCATGGTGTCCCCGGCGCTGGAGTTCAAAAGCGAGGGCTTCGTCACCGGCACGGCGGCCAAGCTGTTCACCGTGGCCGGGCCGGTGCTGGTGTTCGGCATCAGCGCCAGCGTGATCTACGGGCTGATTTTGTGCCTGCTGAAGTCCTTTTAGGGATGCGGATGGAAGAAAACGCGGCAGTGACCGGGAGCGCCGGCCGCTGCCGCAAATTTTTTTGAGGAATATGCAACCAAACCAGGGGGAATTCCGTATCATTCAGTGAAAGGGGGGAGCACATGGAGAACATATGGAACGACCCCGGCACGCTGGCGCGGCGGTACGCGCCGGCGGTGTTCCGGCTGGCCTACGCCAGAACGGGCAGCCGGACGGACGCGGAGGATATCATGCAGGAGGTGTTTCTCCGCCTGATCAGGGCCGGGCCGGTCTTTGCCAGCGAGGAGCACGCCAAGGCGTGGCTGCTGCGGGTGGCCTCCAACTGCGCCAGCGACCTGTTCCGCCTGCCCTGGCGGCGGCGGGAGGAGCCGCTGAAGGACAACCTGCCCGCGCCGGAGGAGCCGGAGACGGGGAGCGTGACGGAAGCGGTGCTCTCGCTGCCCGCCCGGTACCGGATTCCCATCCATCTGTACTACTATGAGGACTACTCGGTGGCGGAGATCGCCAAAATCATCGGGAGGAGCGAGGGGACGGTGAAATCCCGTCTGTTCCGGGCCCGGAATCTGCTGCGGGAGCGGCTGAAGGAGGAGGAGCAGGGTGAAGGACAGATACAGCTGTGAAATGGACCGGCTGGAGCCCCGGCGGGAAAAGCTGGATGAGCTCTACAAAATGATCGAAGGAGGAACGGAAATGAAACAGGCAAAGCGATTGAGCCGCCGGACGGCGGCGGTCATTCTGGCGTGCGCGGTGCTGACCATCACGGCGGCCGCGGCGGCGGTCCCCGCCGTGTGGGAGACGCTCCAGCGCCAGCTGGGGGCCTTTGCCCCCTACGCCCAGACCATCGACGGAGCGGTGTGCCAGGACCAGGGCATGGAGGTCCAGGTGCTCAGCGCCCTGTCCGACGGTCTGGAGGCCCGGGTCTACTTCTCGGTGCGGGACGTGAAGGGGGACCGGCTGAACGAGTACCTGACCCTGCGCGGCCAGCTGGAGGCCGAGGCCATCCCCAAGGCGGAGGGTTTGGGAATCCGAGAAGTTACCGCCCCCACCAGCAATTTCAAGCTGCTGTCCTACGACCCAGAGACCAGAACCGCCCTGTTCTCCACCAGCATCTGGTATGTGGAAGGGGATGAGCCGGGCCAGGGGGCGCGGCTGTCCCTCGCCGGGCTGACGACCCGGGAGATGACGGTGTACGGGGAGGTCTCCTGCGCCGGGGTCACCGGTGAGACGCTGGACAGCCTGCCCGTGGGGGAGGAGGCCCAGGTCATCTTCCGGATTGACAGCATTGACAACTCCCCCTATACCAGCGCCGACCTGCCTGCGGAACCGGTGGTGCTGGCCCCGGAACAGAACCCCATGCCCCTGGAGGGGGCGGAGGACATCTGGGTGTCCTCCATGGGCTTTGCCAGCGACGGCTGCTTCCATATCCGCCTGGGCTTCGGGGAGGGAATCGACGTGCCCCTGTACAAGTCGGGAGAGGGCCAGCTCTACAGCGACCTGCTCCCGGAGGGGGTGGACGATGACCGGCGGTACACCTTCCAGGCCACCCTGGTGCCGGGGGGCGTGGACATCCTGTACCCCCTGATTGGCCTGGAGGACCTGGAACTGCTCCAGCCGGGCAAGGCCCGGGTCTACGGGACCTGCACCCGGCCGGGCACGGAGCTGGAGGGGGAGTGGTCCATTGCCTTTGAGCTGGAGCACCACCGCTCCGTCACCCTGGATTGGACCGGGGAACTGGCCGGACGGCAGGTGGAGCGGGTGACCGTCTCCCCCCTGTCCGTCACCATAACCAGCAACGACGGGGGAGGCTTTGCCCGCACCCCGCTGTACGCGGTGAAGCGGGACGGCTCCACCGTGGCCGCCGAGCCCGGCAGGGGCAGCTACTCCAACCGGGCCTTCGGCGCCGGTGCCGCCGAGCCGGTGTGGGAGGCCTACAACACCTGGCAGCTTGAGGAGCCGGTGGACCTGAAGGCGCTGGCCCGCCTCACCCTGCTGGACGAGACCATCCCGGTGCATCAATCTTGAGCTTCATACCGGCGCAAAGGGGCGGCCATAGCCGCCCCTTTCGTTATTTCGCCACAAATACCGCCACACTCCGCTCCCTGACAACGGCCTGCATGCCGTTGACAGGAGTTTCGGACTGTTCCGCCGTCCAGGTGTCCACCGCCTTGACCCAGTGCATGGAGGCGGGCAGCTGAGGCAGGGTGACGGTCAGATCCTCCCACCAGGCGTTGGAGGCCACGTAGACCACCTGGGGGCCGGCGTCCCGCTCCCAGCCGGAGAACATCACGCCGATATACCGGTCGTGGCCGTCGAAGGGCCGGTCCCGCCAGGGGGCGGCCCCGTGGAAGCTGACGTCGGGGAAGCCGCAGGAGCCGTCCCCGGTCTGGGTGCGCAGCACCCGCCAGTGCTTGCGGAAGGCGATCATATACTGGAAAAACTGGAACATGTCCCGGTTCTGCTCCAGACGGTTCCAGTCCAGCCAGGAGATGATGTTGTCCTGGCAGTAGGCGTTGTTGTTGCCGAACTGGGTGTTGCAGAACTCGTCCCCGGCCAGGAACATGGGGGTGCCCCGGGAGCACATCAGCAGGGCGAAGGCGTTGCGGCACATCCGCTTGCGCAGAGCGTTGATTTCCGGGCTGTCCGTCTCTCCCTCGGCGCCGCAGTTCCAGCTGTTGTTGTCGTTGGCCCCGTCGGTGTTGTTCCAGCCGTTGGCCAGGTTGTGCTTTTCGTTGTAGCAGTACAGGTCCCACAGGGGGAAGCCGTCATGGCAGGTGATGAAGTTTACCGAGGCGTTGACCCGGCCCTGGCTGGCGTACATGTCCTGGGAGCCGGCGATGCGCAGGGCGGCCCACTGGGCGCAGCCCTCGTCCCCCTTCAGATAGCGGCGGATGTCGTCCCGGTAGCGGCCGTTCCACTCCGCCCACCGGTTCCAGGAGGGGAACGTGCCCACCTGGTACAGCCCGCCGGCGTCCCAGGCCTCGGCAATCAGCTTTACGTTGCCCAAAATGGGGTCGAAGGCCAGAGACTGGAGCAGGGGGGGAGCCCCCATGGGGGAGCCGTCCTCGCTGCGGCCCAGGATGGAGGCCAGGTCGAAGCGGAAGCCGTTCACCCGGTAGGTGGTTACCCAGTAGCGCAGGCAGTCCAGAATCATCTGGCGGACGATCGGGTGGTTGCAGTTCATGGTGTTGCCGCAGCCGGAGAAGTTGTAGTACTGTCCGTCGGGGGTGAGCAGGTAGTAGATGTTGTTGTCAAAGCCCTTGAAGGAGAAGAAGGGGCCCTTTTCGTTGCCCTCGGCGGTGTGGTTGAAGACCACGTCCAGGTACACCTCGATCCCCCGCTGGTTGCAGGCCTGGATGAGCTGCTTGAGCTCGTTGCCCTCCCGGTTGTACTCGGTGGAGGCGGTGTAGCTGGTGTTGGGGGCGAAGAAGCTGACGGTGCTGTACCCCCAGTAGTTGTAGAGAATATTGCCGTCCACCTCCCGGTAATCCTGCATCTCGTCGAACTCGAAGATGGGCATCAGCTCGATGGCGTTGACCCCCAGCTGGGTGAGGTAATCCAGCTTCTCCATAATGCCGGAGAAGGTGCCGGGGTGGGCCGTGTTGGAGGAGGGGTCCTTGGTGAAGCCCCGGACGTGCATCTCGTAGATGATCAGGTCCTCCATGGGGATGAGGGGCTGGGGCATGTCCGCCCAGTCGAAGTCGTCCTTGACCACCCGGGCCTTGTAGTGCTGGCCGAAGGGGGACTTGGCCCCCCACTGGCTCTGTCCGGTGACCGCCTTGGCGTAGGGGTCCAGCAGGTACTTGGTCTTGTCGAAGATCAGCCCCTTTTTGGGGTCGTAGGGGCCGTCCACCCGGTAGGCGTACTCAAACTCCTCAATGTTCAGCTGGAACACGATCATGGAGTACACGTTGCCGATGCGGTAGTGCTGAGGGAAGGGGAGCACCGCGAAGGGCTCGTCCTGTTCCCGGTGGAACAGGAGCAGCTCCACCGAGGTGGCCCCGTGGGAGTGGACGGTGAAGCTGACCCCGCCGGGGATGGCGGCGGCGCCGTTGATCTCGTAGAAGCCGGGGCGGACGTCAAACCCGGCAATGCGGTCCAGAGGGACTAGGTGGATGGTGCGGGGGAGGGGCGTGTGCACAGCGGCCTCTCCGGAGATGGGAGCAGTATTCGGCATGGATCGATCCTCCTTACAAAAAATGTGCTGTCTCCATTATACGCTTTTTTTTCCATTTGTCATTTCTTTTTCTTCCGCCCTGATTTTTCAGGGTTTTTTGTACTTGCGCCCGAGGACGAAGTTTGCTATAATTCAGATAGTCTTCAGCGCGGCGGTCCGGAACGGGCCGTACGGCGCAGTCAAATTTTGTCATGTAAGGAGCGATCGAATATGGGTTTTTTCGGAGGACAGACCAAGCAGGAGCCGATGGGCACGCAATCCTTTGAGGAGGAGACCTTTGAGGATGCGTTTGATGCCCTTCCCCCCCTGCCCAAGCCCCAGGACAACACCATCATCGCCAAAGGGATCACCTTTATCGGTACTGTGGAGGGCGAAGGCATCGTCCAGATCGAGGGCCGCGTAGAGGGTGAGATCAAGCTGAAGGGTTCGGTCACCGTGGCCACCACCGGTGTGGTGAAGGGCCCCATCACCGCCGACTCGGTGCGGGTGGCGGGCGAGGTCCAGGGCAGCATCACCGCCCGGGACAACCTGTGCCTGGAGCGCACCGGCAGCATCCACGGCGACGTGTCCACCTGCTCCCTGGTGGTGGAGAACGGCCGCTTGGATGGCAGCAGCAAGATGCTGGCCGCCCCGGAGCGTCCCCGGGAGGTGCAGCCCTCGGAGATCTCCAGCAGCAGCATGGAATTTGATTTCTCCATCGGTGAGGAATAAAAAACGTCCCGGAGCGAAAGCTCCGGGATATTTTTTGTACTTCTTATACTTCCTTGATGCCGTGCTTCTCGGCGTAGCCGGTGAGGATCAGGGTGAGGGCGCCGTCGCCGGTGACATTGCAGGCGGTGCCGAAGCTGTCCTGCAGGGCGAAGATGGCCAGCATCAGGGCGGTGCCGTCGCCGGTGAAGCCCAGCACGCCAAAGATCAGGCCCAGGGAGGCCATCACCGTTCCGCCGGGGACGCCGGGAGCGCCAATGGCAAAGATGCCCAGCAGCAGGATGAACAGGATCATGGAGGCCGCGCTGGGCAGCTTGCCGTAGAGGACCTTGGAGACGATCATGACGAAGAAGGTCTCGGTCAGCGCGGAGCCGCACAGGTGGATGTTGGCGAACAGGGGGATGCCGAACTCCACCATGTCCGGGCGGAGGGAGGGGCTCTTCCGGGCGCCGTCCAGGGCCACGGCCAGGGTGGCGGCGGAGGACATGGTGCCCACGGCGGTGAGGTAGGCGGGGCCGTAATACTTGATCACGTCAATGGCGCTGCGGCCGGAGTAGGCCCCGGCGAAGCCGTAGAGGACGGCCAGCCAGATGTAGTGGCCCGCCATCACGATGACGATGGCCAGCAGGAAGGCGGGGAACTGCTTGGTGATGGTGCCGTCGTAGCTCAGGCCGCAGAAGGTGAGGGCGATGAAGAAGGGCAGCACCGGGATAACCACCTTTTTCACCACGGACAGGACGATGTTCTGGAATTCGTCCAGGATGGTGATGACAGTGCCGGCCTTGGTCCACACGGCGGCCAGGCCGACGAGGATGGAGAAGACCAGGGCGCTCATCACCGGCATGATCTGGGGGATATCCAGCTGGAAGGCCACGTCGGGCAGCTCCTTCAGGCCGTCCATGGTGGAGGCGATGGGCAGATGGGGCACCAGCAGGTAGCCCGCAGCCATGGACATGAGGGTGGCCAGCACGGTGCTGACGTAGGCGATGATGATGGCCACCCCCAGCATCCGGGTGGCGTTGGACCCCATCTTGGTGATGGAGGGGGCGATGAAGCCGATGACGATGAGGGGCACGCAGAACATGATGAGCTGGTTGAGCACATACTTCAGCGTGACCACAACGGTCATGGCGCGCTCCGGCAGGAACAGGCCGGCGATGATGCCGGCGACGATGCCTACCAGCAGCTTGAGCGGCAGATTGTCAGATTTTTTCATACATGATCTCCTTTCTTCCTGTCCTGAGACACACAAAACCTTCGGACTCCTCTATGATAGCATAGAATGGCAAAAAAGGCAAATCCGCCTCAGGCAAACAGGGTGTGCTCCAGCAGAATCTTGATCCCCATCCCGATGAGGACCAGCCCGCCTGCCAGCTCGGCCCGGCTCCGGTACCGGGCGCCGAAGACGGAACCCGCCTTTACCCCGACGGCGGACAGGACAAAGGTGGTCACGCCGATGAACAGCACGGCGGGCAGGATGACCACCTGGAGAAAGGCGAAGGTGACCCCAACGGCCAGGGCGTCGATGGAGGTGGCTACCGCCAGGGGGAGCATAGCCCCCGGCCGGAAGGAGCTGTCCAGCTCCTCCGCCTCGCCGCCCCGGGCCTCCCGCACCATGTTGAAGCCGATCAGCCCCAGGAGAAAAAAGGCGATCCAGTGGTCCACCGAGACGATCATCCCCTGAAAGCGCACCCCAAGCAGCCAGCCCAGAAAGGGCATCAGGGCCTGGAACCCTCCGAACCAGCCGCCGCAGGCCAGACAGTGCCTCAGGCGGGGCCGGCCGGTGGACAGCCCCTTGCAGATGGATACGGCGAAGGCGTCCATGGACAGGCTGACCGCAATGATAAAAAGCTCATACAACCGCATAAAAAGTCCTCCTAAGCGGCGGGATGGTAAGAAAAAAGACCCACCCGTCCCCTGGGACAGGTAAGTCTCGTCGTTTCAGGCCCGGCCAGGAGGGGAACGCCTCCAGTGTGTTGACCAGGCCGCGCGGGCGCGCCGGCTACTCCCTTACTGTGTGAGTGCCAGTGTACCACAGGACCGCATCCCTTGTCAACATATTTTCTCCCCGGCGGAAATATGCGGAGATTGGGAGATTTGACAAAATGAATAAGAAAAACGGGCGGGATTTATAGAAAATGACAGTTCACTTTTCCCCGGCAAAGTGGTATTCTGTTTACAGTCTTTGAAGCAGCGGAGGACCACAACATGACCAAGCAGATGCACAATGCTGAATACCGCTATTTTAGCTTTACTTACAGCTTTACCTACTTTGGAGGTAAGGCTTGTTTCGGTTTGGCTGAACGCGCGTGTATGTAAGCATGGTCCCCGGAAGACCACCTGTACATGACGACCCGCGGCCGAACCGGCCGCGGGTTTTTTGTACCAATTCTATTTATCATTTCAGGAGGGGTTCAAGTTATGATCGTTATTTTAAAGCGGGATCACAATCCCGGCCAGCTGGACAGCCTGATCTCCTGGCTCCAGGAGAAGGGCATCACCATCCACACCAGCGAGGGGGAGACCAACACCATCCTGGGCCTGGTGGGGGACACCTCCAAGCTGGACATCGACCTCATCGCCGCCCTGGACATCGTGGAGGATGTAAAGCGGGTCCAGGAGCCCTACAAGAACGCCAACCGGAAGTTCCACCCCGAGGACACCGTGGTGAAGGTGCGGGACACCCAGATCGGCGGCGGGCCCCTCACCATCATGGCCGGTCCCTGCTCGGTGGAGAGCGAGGATCAGGTGGTGGCCATCGCCAAGGCCGTCAAGGCCAGCGGAGCCACCATGCTCCGGGGGGGCGCCTTCAAGCCCCGCACCTCCCCCTACGCCTTCCAGGGCCTGGGGGAGACCGGGCTGGAGTACCTGAAGGCCGCCCGGGCGGAGACCGGCCTGCCCATCGTCACCGAGCTGATGGACGTGACCCACCTGCACCTGTTCAAGGACGTGGACGTGATCCAGATCGGCGCCCGGAACATGCAGAACTTCGACCTGCTCAAGGCGGTGGGCCACCAGGACAAGCCGGTGATGATCAAGCGGGGCATGTCCGCCACCTACGAGGAGTGGCTGATGAGCGCCGAGTACGTCATGGCCGGGGGGAACGAGAACGTGATCCTCTGCGAGCGGGGCATCCGCACCTTTGAGAGCTACACCCGCAACACCCTGGACCTGGCGGCCATCCCGGTGCTGCGCAAGCTGACCCACCTGCCCATCATCGTGGACCCCAGCCACGCCACCGGGAAATACTGGCTGGTGGAGCCGCTGGCCATGGGGGCGGTGGCCGCCGGGACGGACGGCCTGCAGATCGAGGTCCATAACGACCCCGCCCACGCCCTGTGCGACGGCCCCCAGTCCCTGAAGCCCGAGGCATTCGCCCCGCTGGCGCGGAAGCTTCTGTCCCTCCACGCGGTTGTGAAGGGGATGGAGGCGTAAACCATGCAGATCGGAATCGTGGGCCTGGGCCTGATTGGCGGGTCTATGGCCAAGAGCATCAAAAACCGTACCAGCCACACCGTCTGGGGGACCGACCTGGACCAGGAGACCATGACCCTGGCCCGGATCTGCGGAGCCATCGACGGCCCGCTGGACGGGGAAAAGCTGCCCCAGTGCGACCTGGTTCTGGTGGCCATCCGGCCCCAGGCGGCGGCGGACTGGGTGCGGGAGCACGGGGCGCAGATCGGCAAGTCCGCCATTCTGGTGGACCTGTGCGGCGTGAAGCGGGTGGTGGTGGAGCAGATCGCCCCCATCGCTGAGGAGCACGGCTTCGCCTACATCGGCGGCCACCCCATGGCCGGCCGGGAGCGGGGGGGCTTTACCTCCTCCACCGACGACCTGTATGTGGGGGCCTCCATGATCCTCACCCCGGACAAGCGCACCGACATGAAGCTGCTGGAGACCCTCCAGACCTTCTTCCTGGACGTGGGCTTCGCCAAGCTCACCTTCTCCCAGCCGGAGGAGCACGACCGGATCATCGCCTTCACCTCCCAGCTGGCCCACATCGTCTCCAGCGCCTACGTCAAGTCGCCGGAGGCCCAGCGCCGCCGGGGCTTCTCCGCCGGAAGCTTCCGGGACATGACCCGGGTGGCCCGGCTGGACGAGGACATGTGGACCGAGCTGTTCCTGGACGACGCCGACTACCTCACCCACGAGCTGGAGGTGCTCATCGGCCACCTGGAGGAGTACCGGTCCGCGCTGAAGGAGAGGGACGCCTCGCGGCTCCACGACCTCCTCAAGGAGGGCCGGGAGCTGAAGGCCACCGCCGGCGGGAACTGACATATAAAGGAGGAATTGCCATGTCCATCCAGACCATCCACGTCCGCACCGATCCGGAGTATGATGTGGTCATCGGCCCCGGCCTGCTGCAGGAGTGCGGCTCCCGCCTGAGAGGGGCGGTCCCCCTGTGCCATATGGCGGTGGTGACCGACAGCAATGTGGCTCCCCTGTACCTGGAGACGGTAAAAAGCTCCCTCCGGGAGGCGGGCTATCAGGTGAGTGCCTGCGTCTTCCCCGCCGGGGAGGGGAGCAAGAATTTTGACACCCTGTCCAAAATCCTGGAGTTTCTGGCGGAGGAGCAGCTCACCCGCACCGACTGCGTAGCTGCCCTGGGCGGCGGCGTTACCGGGGACATGGCGGGGCTGGCCGCCGCGCTGTACCTGCGGGGGGTGAAATACGTCCAGCTGCCCACCACCCTGCTGTCCGCGGTGGACTCCTCCGTGGGGGGCAAGACGGCCATCGACCTGAAGGCGGGCAAAAACCTGGCCGGGGCCTTTCTGCAGCCCTCCGCTGTCATCTGTGACACCGACTGTCTGAAAACCCTGCCCCAGGACGTGTTTGCGGATGGGGCGGCGGAGGCGCTCAAGACGGGCGTGCTGTGCAGCGAGGCGTTGTTTGCCCGCATGGAGTTCGGACTGCGTGTGTCCGAGCTGGAGGAGATCATCGCCCAGTGCGTGGCGTTCAAGGCCGGTGTGGTGGAGCGGGACGAGAAGGAGCAGGGGGAGCGGAAGCTGCTCAACCTGGGCCATACCATCGGCCACGCCATTGAGAAGTGCAGCGGCTTCACCATCCCCCACGGCCACGCCGTGGCGGCGGGGCTGGCCATCATGACCCGTGCGGCGGAAAACCTGGGGTGGATGACAGGCGAGTCCAAGCAGGCCCTTGAAGCGGAACGCATTGAGAGCGCCGTGGAAACGCTGGGATTGCCCTCTGCTGCCGAATACCCCCCCGCGGCCTTGGCCCAGGCGGCGTTGCGCGACAAAAAGCGGGCGGGAGACAGTATCACGATTGTGGTGCCGAGTAAGATCGGCCGCTGTGAGTTGAAAACGATCCCGGTCACGGAGCTGCAATCCATCATCGAAGCGGGGTGGGCGCTGGAATGAACCTCTGCATCACCCCCGGCCCCCTGGAGGGGACGGTCACCCCGCCCCCCAGCAAGTCCCAGGCCCACCGGGCCATTCTGGCCCAGCTGCTGGCGGGAGGCGGGACCGTCTCCAACCTGGAGACGTCCCAGGACATTGAGGCCACCCAACGCTGTGCCGCCGCGCTGAAAGCTCAGGGGACAGACCTGCCCCTGCTGGACTGCGGGGAATCGGGTTCCACCCTGCGGTTTCTGATCCCCATTGCGCTGGCCCTCCGGGGCGGAGGCCGCTTCACCGGCCGGGGCCGGTTGATGGACCGGCCCCAAAAGCCCTACTTCGACATTTTTGACGAAAAGGGCATTTTCTACGAGCAGAAGGACGGCGCGCTCACCGTCAAAGGCGAGCTGAAGCCGGGGGAGTACCGGCTCCCCGGCAACGTGTCCAGCCAGTTTGTCACCGGACTGCTCTACGCCCTGCCCTTGCTGGAGGGGGAAAGCCGAATTGTCCTCACCTCGCCCCTGGAGAGCCGGGGTTACGTGGACATGACCCTAGACGTGCTGGACCACTTCGGCGTCCGGGCTGAGGTGCTGGAGGACGGTTTTTTGGTCCCGGGAGACCAGGTTTTCCAGGCACGGGATTTTACCATTGAGGCCGACTGGTCTCAGGCGGCGTTCTGGCTGGCAGCGGGTTTATTGGGGAATCCGGTGCTGACGGTTGGCTTGAGCGACCAGTCTACCCAGGGGGATCGGGTGATTGACGAACATTTTGCCAGCTTCGCCTGGGGGACGTGGCGGACGGTGGAGATTGACGTCTCCGACTGTCCCGACCTGCTCCCACCCCTGGCCGTCATGGCGGCCTTCCACGACGGGGCCACCCGCCTGACCAACGCCGCCCGCCTGCGGCTGAAGGAGAGCGACCGGCTGGCTACCGTCACGAAGATGCTCACCGCCCTGGGCGGGCAGGTGGAGGAGGGACCTGACTGGCTGGCCATCCCCGGAACCCGCTTTTTGAAGGGTGGCACGGTGGACGGGGCCAACGACCACCGGATTGTCATGGCGGCGGCCATCGCCGCCACCCGCTGTACCGGCCCGGTGACCATCCTGGGGGCGGAGGCGGTGAACAAATCTTACCCCAGGTTCTGGGAGGAATATAAGCGGTTGGGAGGGGAATTTGATGTCCTCTGAGTTTGGAAAGATTTTAAAGGTTTCGGTCTTCGGCCAGTCCCACGGGACGGCCATCGGGGTGAACATCGACGGCCTGCCCGCCGGGGAGGAGATCGACCTGGAGGAGCTTCAGCGGTTCCTGGACCGCCGCCGTCCAGGGAAGAACAAGCTGTCCACCGCCCGGAACGAGGGGGACGTGCCGGAAATTCTCTCCGGTCTGCTGGACGGCAAAACCTGCGGCGCGCCCCTGTGCGCCGTCATCCGCAACAGCGACCAGCACTCCAAGGACTACGCGGAGCTGGCGGACAAGCCCCGCCCCGGTCACGCAGACTACACCGCCTGGGTGAAGTGGAAGGGCCATGCCGACATGCGGGGAGGGGGCCACTTCTCCGGCCGGCTCACCGCCCCCCTGTGCATCGCCGGGGGGATCGCCAAGCAGATTCTGGCCCGGCGGGGGATTTATGTGGGGGCACACCTGCGCGGAGTGGGAGGGGTTGCCGACGCGCCATTTCCCTTAACCCCCACGCCGGAGCTGTTTGAAGAAGTAATCCGAAAACCGTTCCCGGTGCTGGACGACAAGGCCGGAGAAACGATGCAGGCCGTTATTTTGAGCGCAAAAGAATATTTGGACAGTGTCGGCGGTGTGGTGGAGTGCGCGGCCATCGGTCTGCCCGCCGGGCTGGGCGATCCCATGTTTGACGGGGTGGAGAACCGTCTGGCGGCGGCGCTGTTCGGCATCCCCGCCGTCAAGGGGGTGGAGTTCGGCGCTGGATTTGGGGCCGCCGCTGTTTTGGGGTCCTCGAATAACGACTCCTTCCTGGTGAAGGACGGCAACATTGTGACAGAAACCAACCACGCCGGCGGCGTCTTGGGGGGAATCACCACCGGAATGCCCCTTGTCCTGCAGGCGGCGTTCAAGCCCACGCCGTCCATTGCCAAGCAGCAGCAGACCGTCAGCCTGTCCGCCATGGAAAACACAGACCTGGAAATCCACGGCCGCCACGACCCCTGCATCGCCCACCGGGCCGTCCCGGTGGTGGAGGCGGTCACCGCCTGTGTACTATTAGACTTACTGTTGGAGGGAAATCATGGAACTTTCTGAAATTCGTACCAAAATCGACGCGGTGGACGACCAGCTTTTGACCCTCTTCCTGGAGCGCATGGCCCTGAGCGAGGAGGTGGCCGCCTACAAACATGAGCACAAGCTGCCCATCCTGAACAAGGCCCGGGAGCGGGAGATCCTGGCCAAGGTCACCCAGCGGGCGGGGGACAAGGAGCGGTACGCCTACCACCTGTACTCCACCCTGTTTGAGCTGGCCCGGTCCCGGCAGGCGGAGCTGATCTCCGCCCCCACCAAGGTGGCGGAGCGGGTTAGGACCGCCCTGGCCTCCAACAGCGAGGTGTTCCCCCAGACGGGCATGGTGGCCTGCCAGGGGGTGGAGGGGGGCAACTCCCAGGCGGCCTGCGACCGGCTGCTCCCCCGGGGCAACATCATGTATGTGAAGAGTTTCGACGGGGTGGTGTCCGCAGTGGAGTCCGGGCTGTGCCAGTTCGGCGTGCTGCCCATCGAAAATAGCTCCAACGGCTCGGTGCGCAAGGTGTACCAGCTGCTCCAGGAGCACGACCTGTCGGTGGTCCGCTCCACCCGGCTGTGCATCCGCCACGAGCTGCTGGCCCTGCCCGGCGTGAAGCAGGAGGAGATTACCGAAATTTACTCCCATGAGCAGGCCATCGGCCAGTGCTCCCAGTTCCTGAGCAGGCTGAAGGACGTGAAGGTCATCCCCTGCGGCAACACCGCCCTGGCCGCCAAGATGGTGGCCGAGAGCGGCAGCCGCCATGCCGCCGCCATCTCCTCCCACCCCTGCGCCGCCCTGTACGGCCTGGAGTGTGTCAACAGCGCCATCCAGGACAGCGACAACAACTATACCCGCTTCATCTGCGTCGCCAAGGACCCGGTGATCTACGCCGGAGCCAGCCGGATCAGCCTGATTGTGGCCTTTGAGAACAAGCCGGGCGCCCTGTATGAGATCATCTCCAAGCTGGCGGCCATGGACATCAACATGACCAAGCTGGAGTCCTGCCCGGTGGCGGGGAGCGACTTTGAGTTCATCTTCTTCCTGGAGCTGGAAGCCTCGGTCAAGGCCCCAGGGGTGCTGGCCATGCTGGAGGAGATGGAGCGCAGCTGTGCCCAGTTCCAGCTTTTGGGCAATTACGCGGAAGTGTGAGCCATGGGAGAGAAGATCTACGGCCTTCTGGGCCGGAAGCTGGGCCACAGCTGGTCGGTCCCCATCCACCAGGCCCTGGGCTGTGAGGGCTACCGCCTCATCGAGCTGGAGCCGGAGGAGCTGGGCGGCTTTCTCCGCCGGGAGGACATCGGCGGGCTGAACGTCACCATCCCCTACAAGCGGGAGGTGATGGCCTTCTGCGACGTCATCGACGAGGGAGCCGAGGCCATCGGCAGCGTGAACACCATCGTCCGCCGGGAGGGGAAGCTGTACGGCTACAATACAGATATCGACGGCTTTCTGTACATGCTCCGCCGGGCGCGTATCTCCCTCATGGGGAAGAAGGTGGTTGTTTTGGGCAGTGGGGGGGCGTCCCTGACGGCCCAGGCCGCCGCCAAGCGGGAGGGGGCCCGGGAGGTGGTAGTGGTCTCCCGCACCGGTCCGGACAACTACGAGAACCTGGACCATCACGCCGGTGCGGATGTGCTGATCAACACCACCCCGGTGGGGATGTGGCCCAACCTGGAGGGCCAGCCCGTGGATTTGGAGCGGTTCCCCAGGGCGGAGGCGGTTGTGGACATTATCTACAACCCCAATCGGACCAATCTGATCCTCCAGGCAGAGGGGATTGACAAGCGGGACCGGCTGCTGGCCGGGGAGGGCCTCCGCCCGGAGGAACGGGAGTTTCACGGCGGCCATCCCATCCGCTGTACCGGCGGCCTGCCTATGCTGGTCCACCAGGCCAAGCGGGCGGAGGAGCTGTTTTTCGGACAACCAATCCCGGACTATCAGACCGAGCTGATCCTGTCCCGGCTCTGGCAGGACCGGACCAACATCGTCCTGGTAGGGATGCCCGGCTGCGGCAAGACCACCGTGGGCCGGGAATTGGCCAAACTCACCGGCAAGCCCCTTGTGGATCTGGATGAGGAGATCGTCCGCCGGGCGGGCAAGCCTATTCCGGATATTTTCCGGGAGGAGGGCGAGAACGCCTTCCGGGACCTGGAGTCCCGGGTGCTGGCGGAGACCTGCGCCAAGGACGGCCAGGTGATTGCCACCGGCGGCGGGGCGGTGCTCCGTCCGGAAAATCAGACCGCCATGCGCCGCACCGGACGGGTGTACTGGCTGCGCCGGGACCTGAACGTCCTGCCCAAGGAGGGCCGTCCCCTGTCCCAGAAGGGCAGCCTGGAGGAGATGTACCAGATGCGGAAGCCTCTGTATGAGGCGGCGGCGGATTTCCGGGTTGACAACAATCAAACGGCGGCGGAGGCCGCCCAGCAGATATGGAGTGAGCTGTGTGCAAATATTGGTAATCAATGGCCCTAATATGAACATGCTGGGCATCCGCCAGCCGGAGATATACGGCAAAGCCACCTACGAGGACTTAAAGGCCATGATTCAGGCCGAGGCGGACAGGCTGGGGGTGGCGGTGGACTTCTTTCAGTCCAACCACGAGGGCGCCCTGGTGGACGCCATCCAGAAGGCGTACTTTGACAAAACGGACGGCATCATCATCAACCCAGCCGCCTACACCCACACCAGCGTGGCCCTGCTGGACGCCGTGAAGGCGGTGGGCCTCCCCACGGTGGAGGTCCACATCTCCGACCCGGATACGCGGGAGGATTTTCGCCATATCTCCTACATCCGCGCCGCCTGCGCGGCCACCATCAAGGGCCATGGCCTGGAGGGCTACCTGGAAGCCCTTCGGCTGCTGGCGGGCAAATGAACGAGCCCCCGTCCCCTCGCCCGAGGGAACGGGGGTTTCGTTTCGGCACTGCCGGCAAAATAAACGATGTGGATGCGCCTCATGCTGTTGGGGGCTGATCTGACAGCCGCACCGAAATCATGGACGCCGCATTTTTCTCCACCGAGTTGAGGATGAATCCGGCCAGGTCGCAGGCGTAGAACTCTCCTGTTGTTTCCAGCCCCCGTTCAAGGATGCAGCGGCTGAGGGCGGCGTAACCTGCGGAGATATCCCAATGGCCCCGGCAGCAGAGGTACAGATAATTCCCGGCGGGCTTCTCCTTATAATAGGGGAAGTCCGCTTTTTCTTTGATCCGGGTGTAGAGGTGGCTGATGGCCCCCGGCCCGCCCTGCTCCCCCGGCTGGTGGATGGCCCCCAACTGGAAGTCGGTCTGTATTCCGTATTGGCTGCACAGCGCCCGGCACCGCTCCAGCACAACAATCAGCGTTTCATCCTCGCTGTCCGCCGGAGTCATCAACCCCTCCAATTCTCCGACAGGGAGCGCCAGCAGGTGCTCTCTGTCAAACCAGGCAGTTCGGGGAACCATGTCCGGTCCCGGCCCAAACTCCAGATTGTGCAGAGCGCTGGACAGAACGAAGTCCATGTGCTCCAGCCTCCGCCGCTCCGCCTCCAGGCGGTCCTTCTGTTCCCGCAGAAGTTCTATGGTTTTGGTAGTATCCTGCCCTCGAAGACAGCGGCAGATTTCCTCCAGTGGCGTCCCCGTCTGGCGGAAGATGGAGATTGCGTAAAAATCGTAGAACTGCTCCACATCGTAGTAAAAATAGCCGTTGTCGCCCTGGTGGGCCGGGAGGAGCAGTCCCACATCTTTGTAGTGGCGCAGAGTTTCCTTGGTAGTGCCGCACAGGGCGGCGAAAGCCCCGGAGGTCAGCCAGCCTTTTTTCCGCTCCATAAAAATTTCCTCCCCCAAATTGAAAATACCTCTTGACTGCGTGGCGGCCACACGGTTTATGATACCCCCTGTCAGAAATAATTGCAAGCCCGTTGGACAACAATATGAGAAAACAAGAGAACATTTGTCAAGGGGGATTTCACCATAAAAATGAAATCCCCCCCGTTAAACTAGGATTAGTATCTCAAAATAAAGTATATCACATATACCCAACTCAACAGTCCGTGAAAAATGGCCCACCCAACAGAGTGCCAAGTAGAATAACTAATTACCATTGCCAAAGCGCTGCCAAATGTGATACCTGTCTTTACTGTTTTTTCGACAGTTTCTCTTTTTTGTTCATCCATGTATATGTATCCTCCCCGAAATTTCGATTTATCGAATTAACACGAGCCAAGTATACCACTAATGCGAATGACATTCAACCCTCATTTATAGGCGTTGATAGTACTGGCAAGCAAGGCACCGGTATATACCCGGCGCAGCTTGTTGGTGGCTGAAGGCCCCCAAGCCCCCGGTGATCGGCGCGGCTGCGTCCGATGCACAAGCCACCGTTGGCGTCTGCTGATTATATACCGGCAGGGAAGGACACCCCGGCGAAGCCGCCCCCGGAGGGCGCACGGCTGCCGTCAGGCAGTACTACCATCGGCCCTTGGCAGGTGGTGAGTAAGTGCGCTCTTAGGAGGGCCTATAAAGAAGAAGGAGCGCCCAGGTCATTCCCAGACACTCCCGCTTCGGTTCCCTTCTGCTGGTCGATCACCGCCTTTTCAGCCTGTGTCATTTTGCCACAAATGAACCGTCAGCCAATGTGTATTTGGATGGTGAAACCACCCTTTACACAATACATCTCAGGAGGTTTTTGATATGGATTTTGGATGCAGCAGCTTTACCTGGAGGACAAAGGATGGCCAGCACCTTTTGGGACGGACCTACGACCAGTTCGGAGACCTGACGGCCAACTGGGTAATCAGTGTTCCACAGGGGATGCCCTGTGCCCCCGGACTTCACGGGGAGGGGGCGGTCTCCGGCGAATACAGTTACACCGGTATGGCGGTGCTTGGCTTCGGGGAGCCCATTCTGGTGGACGGGGTAAACTCCGCTGGCTTGATGGGGGCCTTGCTCCATTTCCCAGAGTATGCGGTCTATGAGGAAAGTGCCGGCCCGGGCAGAACCGCCGTCCATCCGGGCCGTCTGCTGGCCTGGCTGCTCAGCCGGTGCGCCGGGGTGGAGGAGGCGGTGGAAGAGCTGTCCCATATTACCTTGGTAGACGAGCTGATTGCGGACAAGCCCCTGCCCGCCCACTATATCCTCAGCGACCGGACGGGGGAGGCGGTCATCATCGAGCCGGAGGAGGGCGGTCTGTCCATCCACCGGGAGACCATCGGCGTGCTGACCAACAGCCCGGACTACCACTGGCAGCGGACCAACCTGCGCAACTTCGTGGGGGTCACCAATCTGCCCAAGGCCCCCAAAACTATCGCCGGGCACGAGATCCGGGAGTTTGGAGAGCGCCTGGGCGGCGGTTCCGGCCTGCCGGGGGACTATTCCTCCCCCTCCCGTTTTGTGCGGCTGGCCTTCATGAAGGAGTTTGCCGTCCCCGGAAAAGACGAGCTGGACGGGGTATCCCGGATGTTCCGGGCCTTCGCCCCGGTGGACATCCCCGAGGGGCTGGCCAAGGCCGACCCCAATTACGATGTGTACGAGCAGACCCTGTGTACCAGCGTCATGTGCGCCGAGAGCGGCGTGTACTACTTTGCCCCCGCCCAGAACCGGCGCATTTCCGCCGTCCGGCTCCCGGCACAGGGAACAGAAATGCAGTATTTTGACCTGGGGGACGGCCAGGACATTGACTGGAGGAATTAGGACATGGACAAGCTGGACTCGTACCACCTGCCGGTCACGGGCAGGAATATCCTGCGCTTTGCCTTTCCCACCATCGTCATGACGGTGTTCAATACCTTCTACACCATGGTGGACGGTCTGTTCGTCTCCAACCTCATCGGCATGGAGGCCCTGTCCGCCATCAACCTCACCGCTCCGGCCATCGCCCTGATCACAGCCATCTCCGGAATGCTGGCCACCGGCGGCAGCGCCGTGGTGATGAAAAAGATGGGGGGGCACAAAGAACAGGAGGCCCGGCAGGATTTTACCCTGCTGATTCTCACCAACGCCGTTGTGGGCGCGGTGATGATGGTGCTGGGCTACACCCTGATGGACACCCTGCTGGGGGCTATGGGCCTCTCCCCGGCGGTGTTCGGCTACTGCCGCACCTATCTGAGCAACTATCTGCTGTTCACCATTCCTATCTTGCTCATGTATAACTTTTCCCTCTACCTGATTGCCGCCGACAAGTCCACCCTATCCCTGATCTGTACCGTGGCGGGGGGCGTGACCAATATCATTCTGGATTATGCTCTGATTTCTCTGTTCGACCTGGGCATCCAGGGGGCGGCCATCGCCACCGGACTGGGCTACTCCATCACCGCCGTGGTGGGCTTCCTGGTGTTCCGGAAAAAGGACAGCCTGCTCCACTTAGCAAAGCCGGTGTTCCGGGGTGGGGTGCTGTTCCACGCCTCCACCAACGGTATGTCGGAGTTGGCGACCTCCTTGGTGTCTGGCATTACCACCCTGCTGTTCAACCTGGCGATGCTGAAGTACATAGGAGAGGACGGCGTGGCGGCTATCACCATCATCATGTATGTACTTATGTTCGTCAGCGCCCTGTTTATCGGCTACTCCTACGGCGTGGCCCCCATGATTTCCTACTACCACGGGGAGCAGAACCACGAAAAACTGAAGAAGCTGGTGGGATTCAGCGTCAAATTCATCATCGGGACATCTGTCCTCTGTACGGTAATCTCCATTCTGGCCACCGTCCCCTTGGTGGGCGTCTTCACCCGGCCGGACAGCCCGGTGTATGAACTGGCGGTGACGGGCAACCGCCTGTGCTCCATCGCGCTGCTGTTCGTGGGGCTGAACGTCTTTGCCAGCGGCATGTTCACCGCCCTGTCCAACGGGGTGGTATCCGCCGTGCTGGCCTTCTCCCGGTCCTTCCTGTTCACCGTTGCCAGCATTCAGATCATGCCCGTCCTGCTGGGGGGCGTCACCGGCGTGTGGCTGGCGACGCCGGTGGCTGAGCTGCTGGGGACTGTGATGGCGGCGGCGCTGCTGCTGAAATACCGGAAGCGGTATGGCTATTGATTTGAAACTCCCTCTTGACAACCGCTGCGATCCGTTCTATACTGTGCTTGTTAATACAATACAGTAAAAGACGGATAGGCGGTGGGAATTTGGAGATCGTAGTCAGCAACAAAACCAGCCGTCCCCTGTACGAGCAGATCTCAACCCAGGTCAGGGCGCAGATTATGAGCGGGGAGCTGAAGGCGGGAGACCCCCTTCCCTCCATCCGCTCCCTGGCCAGGTCCCTGCAGATCAGCGTTTTGACGGTGCAGAAGGCATACGACCTTCTGCAAACGGACGGGTTTATCGAGACGACGGCGGGAAAGGGCTGCTTTGTTTCCGCACAGAATCAGGACTTTTATCTGGAGGAGCAGCAAAAGAAAATCGAGGAGCATTTTACGGAGGCGATTGAGATTGCCCGTACAAGCGGAATCTCTCTTGATAAAATGCTGAACCTGTTGACGCTTCTGTACGAGGAGGATTGACCATGACTAATGCGCTCACTGTTTCAGGACTGACCAAGACCTATCCGGATTTTGTTTTGGATCAGGTCTCGTTTTCCGTCCCCAGCGGCTCCATTGTGGGGCTGATTGGGGAAAATGGCGCCGGGAAAAGTACAACCATCCATGCGGTCCTGGGCCTGATCCGAAAGGAGGCGGGCCAGGTCTACATTTTCGGGAAAGAGGGACTGGACGGCGATACCAAGGAAGAGATCGGCGTGGTCTTTGACGGCAGCAACTACCCCGAAATCCTCTCCCCCAGGAAGCTCAACGGAGTCATGAGGAACATCTACCGCTCCTGGGATGAAACGGCCTACTTCCGCCTTTTGAAGCAGTTTTCCCTGCCCCCGGACAAGCCCCTCAAGCAGTTCTCCAAGGGGATGAAGATGAAGCTGGCAATCTCCGTTGCCCTTTCCCACCACTCCAAGCTGCTGATCCTGGACGAAGCCACCAGCGGTCTGGACCCGGTGATCCGGGACGACATTCTGGATATGCTGCTGGACTTCGTTCAGGAGGAGGACCACTCCATTCTGGTGTCCTCCCACATCACCAGCGACCTGGAGAAGATTGCGGACTATATCGTGTTCATCCATGCAGGGAAAGTGGTCTTTTCCAAGCCCAAGGATGAGCTGGTGGAGCAGTACGGCGTCCTCAAGTGCGGCGCGGCGCAGTTTGACGCGCTGGACAAGGCCGGCATCATCGCGTACCGAAAAATGGACTATGAATGGCAGGTGCTGGTGGCTGACCGGGAGAAGATGCAGAAGAAGTATCCGAAGGCCATGGTGGTTCCGGCCACCATGGACGAGATCATGCTGCTCTATGTAAAGGGGGAGAAGTAATGAAAGGCGTTCTGCTGAAAGACCTCTATATCGCAAAAAGCAATATCCTGGTCACCGCAGTCAGTCTGGTCGTTCTGGGATTTGGACTGTCGTTCCTTCTGGAGACAAGCGCCCTGCTGGTTCTGGCCCCGGTGGCCTCCACCACCGCGGTTTTTATCAGCATCACCAGCGACGCCGCCTCCAAGTGGAACAAAAATGTGATCACCATGCCGGTGTCCAGAAGCCAGATCATTGGAGAGAAATTCATATTTTACATCCTGCTTGCCGTCCTGGGACTGATGACCGCGCTGATTCCCTGCCTGATTCTTGGGGCCTTCGGTGTTGACATGACCCTCCATTCCCTGTGCCTGTACGGGTCAATCGGCATCAGCGCCACACTGCTGGCCGGCGGCATCAGCCTGCCCTGCGCCTATCTGTTTGACCCGGAAAAATCCCAGATCGTGTTTATGATGTCCTTCATGGCGTCCACGGGGATCATTGTGGGGATCGTGCTGCTCACCAATCTGTTTCTTCCCGTGAAAGAGAATATCCTGTTGGCGTTTCTCATTGTACTTGCCATTTCCGCTGTCTGGTTCTTTATCTCCTATCGGGCCGCAGTAAAGGTATATCAGAAACGGGATATTACCTAAGCGGTTCCATCTTCCCTCCAGACCAGCGGGCGGCTGCGGCTGCTCCGCTGGCTTTTTTAAGAGGGAAAACATTTCATGACATATCCGCAGCATTTCATGACATCGGGGGTTGCATCCCTGCTCCTCTTTTGTTATTCTGAATTTATTGTGTTTTCCCCGCCTCCGGCGGGGAAAACACAATAAGAGCATCAAAACCGTGGTGGTGAACATGATAAAATTTGCGATCTGCGACGATGAACCCATGATGGCCCAGGAGCTTGCCAGCCGTCTTGCGGACTATATGAGAGAAAAATCAATCACCGCTTACGACCTCAGCAGCTTTCCCGATGGCCGCGCCCTGCTGGGTGCGGTTGATCGCTTTGATGTGATCTTCCTGGACATCCAGATGGAGCAGCCGGACGGCATGGAGACGGCCAGACTGTTGCGCCGGCGGGGGGATCACAGCCTGCTGGTCTTTGTGACGGTGCTGAAGGAGCTGGTTTTCGACGCGTTCCAGGTGGAGGCATACGACTATCTGCTCAAGCCCCTGGACAGCGCCCGCTTCCATCAGACAATGAATCGGGTGCTCCGCTCCCTGGAACAGAGGACAGCCGGGGACGTCGTGATCCAGAGGGGAACCGGCTGCGAGGTGGTTCCTCTGTCGGATCTTGTGTACTGTGAGGTATTGGGCCGGAAAATCTACCTTCACAAACGTGACGGGACAGTGAGCGATTACTACGACAAGCTGGAGGACCTGGAGCGGCGGGTGGACGGGCGTTTTTTCAAGTGCCATCGCAGTTTCCTGGTCAATCTGGATTATGTGCGCGGGTGCCAAGACGGGCAGGTTCTGCTGTCTCCGGGGGAACGCATCCCCGCCTCCCGGCTGCGGGAGCGGGAACTGACCCAGGCCCTTTTGCGGCATATGAAAGAGAGGGAAATTTGATATGGACTATTTCGTTCTGTTTCTGGACAGTTTCTGCCTCGTTGTGGGACATGGGGTGATGCACATGGTCTTTATCAGCCGCCTGACCGGGAAAAAGCAGAAGCTGTGGTGCTTTGCGGCGTACATTCTCCTCCTCGGCGTTGTCCAGCTTGTCTCAATCCGGCTTTCCCTCAGTGGGACGCTCTCCATTGTTGTTGGCGTGCTTGCACTCTATGTAATCAGCCGCTTTGGGATGGGAAACGGGCAATCCGTGTCCTGGCTGGCCGCCGTGCTGGCCTTCTACATCTCACAGCTCTCGTTCGGGATCATTAACTCCGTGGAGGCGGCGCTCTTTCCTCGCTTTATCGGAAGCCCGCTGCTGTATCTGCTGCTTTTAGCGGCACAGATTCTCTTCCTTATGCTGTGCGCCGGCTGCTATTACGCCGTGCTGAAGCTGCTGACCTGGACGGAGGACAGCCAGACGCCTTATATCGGACTTCTGCTGTTTCCAGGACTGTTTTTCTTTGCTGCGGAACTGTATATCCTCCAGACCGCCTACAGCTTTTTTGCCCCCGTCATTTCTCTGGAGGAGGTTGGAAAGCACGGTACGCTGCTACTCCTGCAGGTTATGGGGCTGGCGGCGCTGCTGTGTACCCTGTACGCCTACCGCCAGCTCTGCAAGGGCTTTCAAGCCCAGGCGGAGCTGCAATCGCTGACCCAGGCCGCGCGCGCGCAGAAGGTCTACATCACCGAGGCTCAGGCGCGCTACGAGCAGACGAAATCCTTCCGCCACGACATCAAAAATCACCTGTCCGTGTTGGACGGCTTGCTCAAAAATGGAACACTGGAGGAGGGCAGGGATTATCTGAGAAAGCTGGAGACCGTCTCAGAGGCCCTGTCCTTCCCGTACCAGACCGGCAACCCGGTGGTAGATATTCTATTGGGGGAGAAGCTGGGACTGGCGAAGGAGATTGCGGCGGAGGTGTCCCTGGTTCTTCCGAAGCCCTGCGGGATCGACGATTTTGACCTGTGCGTGCTCTTTGCCAACGCTCTGGACAACGCCATCACCGCCTGCCGGGCCAAGGATGGGGCCAAGGCCATCCGCATCAGCGGGAGGCGGCAGGGAGATTTCTACATGCTGGCCTTTGAGAACACCTGCTCGGATGACCCCCTGCCCCCGGCGGGGACCGGGCTTTCCAACATCAAGGCGGTGGCGGAAAAGTACCACGGGACGCTGCTGACGGAGAAAAAGGGACGGCAGTTTTATTTGAGTGTGCTGCTGAACATTTCGGACTTACAAGAACGCTATTGTGGCCACCATTAAATGTCATCGGCCCTCAAACTCGGCCATTTCGGACGGGCGGCAGCTTGCGGGTGCGGGGCAGCCGTAGTATAATAGTTTGTCATAATAGTAAGGGAGGTGGAGCTTCCATGCTGCGTATTGCCATCTGCGACGATGACAGCGGCGCCGTCCAATCCAACCGGAGCATCGCGGAGGACTGCCTGAAGCAATGCGGGAGCGCCGGTGAGATCACCGCCTATACTCACAGCAGCAATCTCCTCTGCGACATCACCGAGGACGGGTTTTTCTTTGACCTGGTCCTGCTGGACATTGAAATGCCCGGCAGCACCGGGATGGAGCTGGCCGGGAAGATCAGGCCCATTTTGCCCAATGTGAAGATCATCTTCATTACCTCCCATGTGGAGTACGCCATCGACGCCTTTGAGCTGTCCATCTTCCGGTACGTCCCCAAGAATGACATCGCCCGGCGGCTCCCTGGGGCGATCTGTGACGCCATCCGGCTGATCGAACTGGAGGAGGGGCAGTTTTACACCATTCAGACCAGCAGCCGCCTGGAGAAAATCCCATATAAGGAGATCCTGTTCCTTTCCCGGGACGGCAAAAACACCAGCATCACCACCGCAGGCGGGGCGGCCAAGGTGCGCAAGAGCTTACAGCAGGTCTATGAGGAGCTGGGCGCAGAGGAGTTTATCTTCATCGACCGGGGCTGCATCGTCAACATGATTCACGTCATGCAGGTCAAAGAGGGCATGGCCGTCCTGAAAAACGGCGCCGCCCTCCCCATCAGCCGCTCCCATCTGCAGGAAGTAAAGGCCCGGATCAACGCCTACTGGGGGGCGCACATATGACGGACGCGTTTCTGCTGCTCTCCGGCCTGTTGACCGGGGCGGTGCGTGTTCTGGTGGGCCTGACGCTCGTTCACCGGCTGCTGTCCATAAAAAGGCCAGACCGAAAAAGCATCGCGGCGGGACTGGCCGGGGCGCTGGTTCTCACGGTTTTGCTGTCCCTGCTCCATGCGCCGGATTTCTACCGGATGGCTCTGGAGGCAGTGCTGATTGCCGCCTGTGCCCACTGGCTGCAAGGGGCCGAGTTGAGAATGGGCCTGTTTGTGGGCATCTTTTACGAGATTGGCGTCTCCTTCTGGTCGTTTCTCCTGCCGGCCTGGATGGGTGTGCTGTTCCGCTCCCAGGACTTCCTCAATACCGGAACATTGGCCGGACAGTCCGCCCTCTGGCTGCTCCACGGGCTGCTGGCCGTTTTGGCGGTCTGGCTCTCCAGAGGTCGAGAGATTGACCGCAAATCCGCATTCCGGGCCGTCTCCGCGCTGGCGCTGGCGGGATTCCTCGGGGTTATTACGCTGTCGGAGCAGACGGTTCTGGCGATCCCCGACGACACCCTCTCTATGTGGACCATCCTGGCGGTGGTGCTGATGATGTCGGTGCTGGTGTTCAACATCAACCGGCAGTATGAGGTGGAAAAGGAGCTGGCAAAGCTGAAATCAGAGCAGGCCGAGCTGCTGGAACGGGACTATACCAACCTCAACCGGGCCTACCAGGTCAACGCCAAGCTGTTCCATGACTTCCACAACCACATCGGTGTCCTGCGGCAATTCCTCACCCATGAGAAGTACGGGGAGGCCGTCCGCTACCTGGATGAATTGCAGGCCCCGGTGCAGAACCTGACCGCCAACCTCTGGACAGGGGACGAGACGGCGGACTACCTGATCAGCAGCAAGGCGACCGCGGCGGAGGCCGATGGCATCCGGTTCCAGGCCCAGGTGGAGTTCCCCCGCCGCACCAACATCCGCAGCGTGGATCTGTGCGCGATTTTGGGGAACCTTTTGGACAACGCCATCGAGGCGGCCCGGCAGGTGCCCGACCCGTCGGGGCGAACGGTGGCCCTCACCATCCGCCGCATCCACCAGATGCTGGTCATCAAGGTGGAGAACAGTTTTTCTGCTGTACCCGTCCAGGAAAATGGCGAACTGAAAACCACCAAGACCGAGGGCGGTCTTCACGGCTGGGGCCTGAAAAGCGCCCAGACCGCCGCGGAAAAGTACGACGGCATGGTGCAGGCGGGCGTTTCCGGGGAGGTGTTCCGGGCGGTGGCTACACTGTCCTATCAGGGAATGGAGGATATTCATGAGTAAATACGACGCTTTGTGGGCCTATGTGCAAGAGGATGGAAGCCCGACCCTCAAATTGACCTTCGGACAGATCCAGGAGATCGCGGGCATCCCCATTGACCACTCTTTCCTGCAATACAAAAAGGAATTGACGGACTACGGGTATCAGGCTGGGAAAATCTCTATGAAAGAGCAGACGGTTGTTTTTAGAAAGATTTAGCGGAGAAACTATATGATTATTTTAATAATGGGAGCATCACACACTGGAAAGACAGTCCTTGCTCAGAAGCTGCTCGAAAAACATAAATATCCCTACTTATCAATAGACCATCTGAAAATGGGGCTGATTCGGAGCGGACATACGGAGCTTACTCCACTGAGCGCGGATGCTGACCTCACGGCATATTTATGGCCCATTGTTCGTGAAATGATCAAAACCGCCGTAGAGAACGGGCAAAACCTTACCGTCGAGGGGTGCTATATCCCTTTTGACTGGAAAAAGGATTTTGAGGGGAAGTATCTCGACCACATCAAATATGTTTGCCTGATTATGAGCGAGAACTACATAAGAAATCATTTTCCCGATATAAAGGGATACGCAAGTGTGATTGAAAATCGTTTGGATGACGATGGCTGCACAATGGAGGGCGTGCTTGCCGATAATGCACGGATGCTGGAATTTGCCCAAAAATATGCGATGAATTATGTGCTGATCGACGATGAATACGATATTTCCCTGGAATTTTAGCTTACCGGGCGCTTACCCTCTGTGGGTAAGCGCCCCTTTTCGCGGTCAAAACCCAACCGTTTGCGGACATTCCCGCACAGCGCCCGGTTTTCTGCTATGATGCAGATACATCAAAGGAAGCAACCGCTTCAAGGAGGAATCTGTTATGCGTCATGTTGTGATTCGCGGTATTCTGGCTCTGATCTGGCTGGCGGCGGCGGCCGTCAGCGGCGTGTCCGGCAATCTGGAGTGGGCCGGGCTCTACGTCCTGATGGGGGCGGCCTTCGGGTATTCCGCCTGCGTGTCCTGGAACAAGGCAAAGAACGATAAGAGGGGGAGCTGACCATGGACGGGAACATCCTGGAGCTGCAAAACCTCCGCGCCTGGTACAGCAAGGGGAAAAACGTGCTGTCCGGCTTCTCCCTCCAGATGCGGCCCCATGAGGTGGTGGGGCTGATCGGCCTGAACGGGGCCGGGAAGACCACCTTCTTGAAAACCCTGTCCGGTCTCCATGAGGGCTTCCGCTGTGACGGCATCCGCCTGAACGGCCAGCTGGTTACCTTCCGAGATAAGGGCTTCAAGCTGAGCCGGTATACCGTCTTTGCCGAGGACAACTCTTTCCAGTATTTCACCTTCCGGGAGTACCTGTCCTATGCGGCGGCGGCGTACAAAACGAAATTGCCCGACGTGGCGGAGCTGGTGCGGGGCTTTCGCTTTGAGGACTACACCGACACTCTGCTGAAAGACCTGTCCACCGGCAATCAGAAAAAAGTGTTCCTGATCACCGCCTTCGCCCTGAAACGGCCGCTTCTTCTGCTGGACGAACCGGTAAACGGACTGGACTTTCAGAGCACAGAGTACCTGTACCAGCTGATCGCCGGGTACAAGGAGTACGGGACGGTTCTGTTCTCCTCCCACATCCTGGAGAGCATCACCCTGACCTCCGACCGGGTACTGGTTCTGGAGGACGGCCAGATCCGCCGGAGCTTTGAGGGCGGTGAACTCAACGCCGCCAACATTCGGGAGGCCCTGCATGATGAAAATGAGCTTTGACGTCACCGCCAAAAAGCTGTTTGGCGTGCACTATGAGCGGCTGATTCGGACGCTCTTTCTGGATCTGGTAATCTTTTGGGGCCTGCACATCGCCGGGTTCCAAGTGGAGATTGCCCCCTCCATCCTGTACCTGATGTCCGGTGCCTTCTCCGCCGGGGTCATGTGGCAGGCTCTCTCCGCCGGGGACAGCCGGGCTAATCTGGAAAATATGTTCATGCTCCCCTTTGAGGGCCGGACCCTGGTGTTTTCCTATATGGCCGCCCTGGGGGCCTACACCCTGCTCACCCAAACCGCCGGCCTGCTGGCGGTGGTCTGGGCAGTCTCCGAATGGAGTTGGGCGGAGATTTTGGGCAGTATCCTCTGCGCCCTGGCCGCCATTGTGATCGTATCCTGTCTCTATCCCCTGCGCCTGGGCCGCGTGGACGCCTATGCCTTTTATGTCCGGCCAGCCAGCCGCGGGCGGACGGTCAAAGTCCACCGCCGCTATTCTGTGCGGCGTTATCTGTTCCGCTATCTGATGGCCCACAAAAATTATCTGGTCAACACCGCAGCTATGTGGGGCGTGGCCTGCGTCCTGCCGGTGCTGCTGGGGCAGATGGAGGCCCGGTTCGTCCTGCCCATCGGCTTTGCCATCCTCTCCCTGAACACCCCCATCTGCATCCTGCTGTCCTGCGACCCGGCCCTGGAGCGGGCGGTGCGGTTCCTGCCGGGGCAGGGCAAGGCGTTCTGTGTCCCCTATTGCCTGTTTATTTTCGGGTGCAATCTGGTGGCGGACACGGTTTTCCTGTGCAGCTGGCAGATCCAACTCGGCGGGATCGGCCCGCTCCACGCTCTGACGGCGGCGGTCTTCGCTCTGCTGAGCGCGTCCGGCTCCGTCCTGCTGGAGTGGTACTGTCCCATCCGGGGCTGGAAGATCGAGAGCGACCTCTGGCACCACCCGCGAAAATATGTTGTGCCCGCCGTCATGCTCCTGCTGGCCGGGCTGGTGGGTATGATTTGAACAGATTTTCTGCCTGGGCGGACGGAATCGCTCAGGCAAACTTTTTTCAAAAAGACAGTCCGCTGTAACATTTCGCGGACATTTATCTGTTATACTGCCCTTATCACCCAAAGGAGGCTGGGCCATGAAACGGATACTGATTGTGGAGGACGACGCCCTTTTGAATAAAACGTTAGCCTACAACCTGAGTTCTGACGGCTGGGATGTGACCCCCGCCCTGAATGCCAGAACCGCCGCAGCTCTGCTGGCCGGGACAGAATACGACCTGGTGCTGCTGGACATCAATCTGCCGGACGGGAACGGCTATGACCTGTGCGGGCTGATTAAGCCGGAGCACCCGGACACGGTGGTGATCTTCCTCACCGCCAACGACCAGGAGAGCGATCAACTCCGAGGTTATGAGGCGGGAGCGGTGGACTACATCACCAAACCCTTCTCCATTGGGGCCTTGCAGCGGAAGATCCGTGCCATGTTCGCCATGCTGGAGCACCACAGACCGGCAAAGGATCTCTACGACGACGGCAGGCTGTTCCTGGACTTCTCGGAGCAGTCCGCCACCCTGAACGGGAAGCCTCTGACTCTCTCCTCCATGGAGTACAAGATGCTCTACCTGTTCTGCAAAAATCCCCGCCAGGTCCTGACCCGGCAGCGGCTCCTGGAGCGGCTGTGGGACGTGGACGAGAAATTTGTGGACGAGCACACCCTGACCACCTCCATCAGCCGCATCCGGGGCAAGATCGAGGCGGAGGGCGACACCTATATCAAGACCATCTACGGCATCGGCTACCAGTGGACGGGAGGCGAGCGGAAATGAGGCGCGTTTCGGTCAAGACGATGTTCCTGCTGGTGGAAACCGGCGCGGCTGCCTCCATGCTGGTGCTCACCTTCCTCCTCTCCAACCTGACGGGCCAGGGGTGGGTGCTGCTGGCCGGCGCGCTGCTGACGGCCTGCGCTCTTTTTTGGATGTTCCTCCTGACGCTGTTTTTCGCCAGGCGGCTGTCCCGCTTCACCAACGACCTGTGCCAGACTATGGACAGCATGATCAGCGGCGGCCAAGAGCCGGCCAGAGCCGAAGACCGTGAGACCATCTTCGCCCGCATCAGCTACCGCCTCTCCCGGCTATATAACATCCTCCAGGAAAACCGGCGCAGGGTGGACGAAGAGCGGCGGGAACTGCAAACGCTGGTGTCGGATATCTCCCATCAGGTGAAAACGCCAGTGGCAAATCTGAAAATGGTGACGGATACCCTGCTGGCAAAGCCCGTTACCGAGCAGGAACGGCGGGACTTCTTGCAGGGCATCCGCAGCCAGACAGATAAGCTGGAATTTCTGGTGCAGTCTATGGGGAAAGCCTCCCGCCTGGAGACCGGGGCGGTCACCCTGGAAAAGAAGGACGCGCCGCTGCTGGACACGCTGGCCCAGGCTATGAGCGGCATCGTCTACGGGGCGGAGCAAAAGGGCGTCTCTGTGGAGGTACAGTGCCCTGACGACCTGCGGGTGTCCCACGACAGCAAGTGGACGGCGGAGGCCCTGTTCAATCTGTTGGACAACGCAGTGAAGTACACCCCGGCGGGCGGGAAGATCAGCGTATCGGTGGAGCAGTGGGAGATGTATGTCAAGCTGGATGTGGCCGACACCGGTAAGGGCATCCCGGAGAGCCGCCAGGCCGCTATCTTCCGGCGTTTTTACCGGGAAGAGGAGGTCCACGACCAACCGGGAGTGGGCATCGGCCTGTATCTGGCCCGGGAGATCATTTCCCGGCAGGGCGGCTATATCAAGGTGGCCTCGGAGGTTGGCCGGGGGTCTACCTTTTCCGTGTTCCTGCCCCGGCGATAAACTGTTCACAAAAAATTCACATTCAAAGCTCCAATTCGGACATTTCTGAGACATTTGGATTTTACAATCGCTCTGCAACAGGCGAGAACGTCCGCAAAATTTGCGTGTTTCCCCCGCCGGAGGCGGGGGAAACACAGATACAATCTCTGCGGGACAGGCGAACAGCCGTGAAAGGAGCAGACGAAAATGAACGTATTACAGACCATCGACCTGAAAAAGCAGTATGGCAGCGAGCCGAACATCACCCGCGCCCTGGATGGGGTCAACCTCTCAGTGGAGCAGGGGGAGTTTGTGGCCGTGGTGGGCACATCCGGCAGCGGCAAGTCCACCCTGCTCAATATGATGGGCGGGCTGGACACCCCCACCTCCGGTAGTGTCATCGTCCGGGGGGACGAGCTGGCAAAGAAGAACGACGAGGAGCTGACCATCTTCCGCCGCCGAAACATTGGCTTCATCTTTCAGAACTACAACCTGGTCCCCATTCTGAATGTCTACGAGAACATCGTCCTGCCGGTGGAGCTGGACGGGGACACGGTGGACCAGAAGTTCATGGACGAAATCGTCCACATGCTGGCCCTGGAGGATAAGCTGCAAAATATGCCCAACAACCTCTCCGGCGGACAGCAGCAGCGGGTGGCGATTGCCCGGGCCTTGATTACCAAGCCGGCCATTGTCCTGGCCGACGAGCCCACCGGCAACCTGGACAGCAAGACCAGCGCCGACGTGCTGGGCCTGCTCAAGCGCACCAGCACGCAGTTCAACCAGACCATTGTGATGATCACCCACAACAACGAGATCGCCCAGCTGGCCGACCGCATCGTGCGGATCGAGGACGGCAAAATCGTGGGCTGAGGGGGTGGCGGCGATGACTTGGCCTTTTGAAAACGACACCAGCGCGGTGGAGAAGAAGCTGGCGAGCCGCAGCATCAAAGCCGACAAGCGCCGGAGCGTGTTTGTCATCCTCACCATCGCCCTGGCCGTCTGCCTCATGGGGACCCTCTGCTTTCTCTACTCCGCCCAGCAGCTGAAAACCCTGGATGGTATTCTGGGACAGTATCAGGCCGGGTGCGTCGGGCTGACCCGGGAGGAGGTCGTCCGGCTTGCGGATGACGGCAGGTTTGAAAAATGGGGCTGTACCGTCGAGGCAGGAACCGCCCGCCATGAGGACAGCATTTTACAGGTCAGCTATGTCAGCCCGGAGATGATCGACCTGATGGGCTATGGCAGGATTACCGGGACCTATCCCCAGGGGGAAAACGAGCTGTGTGTGGAGCGCGCCTTTTTCCGCTACTTCGGTTTGCCAGAGGAGGTTGGTCAGACTGTCGTTCTGGACCTGGACGATGGGGAAAGGAGCTATACGGTCACAGGTATTCTGGAAACAGAGAACATCAGCCGTATTTTCACGGTTTGGATTTCGGAGACCGCCGTGGAGCCGGAGAGTCCCTATGAGCTGCGGTTCCGCTTTGCCGGGAGCCAGGGTATGGAGCCGGCCCAGCTTCGGGCGGACATTGAGCAGTTTTTTGCGGAAATGGGCATCCCGGAGGACCGTACCTTTTACAGCTCCAGCTACTTTGGCATGGTGGACCTCTACCTGGGAAACGGGATGGAGGTCTATGCCGCGGCGGTGCTGATTGCCGTGGTCTGCGCCATCGTGATCTACAACATCTTCTATATCTCCGTCATGGGAAAAATGCGGGAGTACGGCCGTCTGAAGGTGCTGGGGACCACGCCCAGACAGCTCAAGCGGGTGGTCAAGCGGGAGCGCCGCTTCCTGACCGCCATCGCCATCCCCCTGGGGCTGATTTGCGCCGCAGGTATTGCGTTGATCGCCGTTCCCGGCTACTGGTCCTGGGGGGACAACATCCGATCCGCTGTGGTGGTCTCCCTCCTGACCTATGGCACCGTCCTGATTGCCACCCGGAAACCTATGGCGATGGCAGGAAAGGTCTCCGCCATTGAGGCCATCCGCACCACCGCCTATTCCCAGCAGCAGGGCCCCAGCGTTTCCAGGCAGCTCCACCGCCGCCTGACCATGCCCCGTCTGGCCTGGATGAATTTCTCCCGAAACCGGAAAAAGGCGTTCGTTACCACCCTCTCCCTGGGCCTGACCGGGATTCTGCTGCTGTGCGTTTCCGCTTACGCAAATTCAGTGGACGTCAAAGAAATGGCCCAGGCCCAATTTGGAGACCGGAGCCAGTATCTGCTGCAATATGAGGACTTCGCGGGCCGGGAATTTGTGGAGATGCAGAGGGAGAACCCCTTGGGCCAGACTCTGCGGGAGGAGCTGGCCGCCCTGCCCGGCGTGGATTATATCACGGCCTACAGCCTGACCTGTGTGGAAATTCCAGCCATCAGCGCGATTCCGGGCAACAGCGAGCATGAACCCTTTGTTGTCAGGGGAATTTCCCGGGAGGATATGACGGAGATGTACGCGGGCAGCGGGGTTCTGGAGGGAACCGCGGACTACCGGCAGCTGCTGGACGGGGACGGCATCCTGGTCTGTCCCGCCGGCAGCGCGCTGAAGGAAATCTATCGGACCGGCTATCAGGTTGGGGATAGCATTACCGTTTCCTGCTACAACGGACAGTCCAAGACCTATACCGTCATGGGCATCGTGCAGGATGTTCAGATCGGCAGCTCGACTCATTTCTTCATTCTGCCCGAGGAGGAGCTGTCCACCCTTTATCCTGAGATTTCGGACTTTACCGGCTACGTCAATCTCCACACGGAGCAGGACAGTGATCAGCTGCGGCGGGCGGTATTTGGCGCCGTGTCCGACCAGCGGGTGGCGGTTTCCGGCCTGGACGACCTGTCCGCCGAGCTGGAGCGGGGCCTGCGGGGCGAGCTGGCCCGGGATTACGGCATTTTAGTCTTTATCTTTGTGTTTTCCCTGATTAACCTTGCCAACACCCTGATTACCAATCTGCTCACCCGCCAGCAGGAGTTCGGCGTGTTCCAGTCCGTAGGCATGAGCGACCGGCAGCTGTCTAACATGCTGTCCTTTGAGTGCCTGTACTATGTGGGGATCACGCTGCTGGTCACCCTGACTCTGGGGACGATGTGCAGTCTGGTTGTCTGTAAGGTATTCAATCAGATTGGCCTGTTCGGAACGCTCACCTACCATTTCCCGGCGCTCCAGGTGCTGCTGTTCGCCGCCGCGCTGCTTCTGGTGCAGGGGGTGTTCTCCGCCTGCGCGGTCCGCTATACCAGAAGGCTGTCTCTGGTGGAGCGGATCAAGGCGTTGGACTGACCCCGCCCGGAATGGAACGGTTACAGTCGAAGGAGGTATGTTATTATGACCTGGCCTTTTGAAAACGACACCAGTGCGGTGATTTATAAAATAGCATCTGCCAAATTGAAGTACAGCAAGCTTCAAAAAAGGATCTCAATCTTTGCAATCGCATTAGCTGCCATGCTCATGTCCGCGGTGCTGCTGTTGATTTCAGGTATCGCAGCAGTAAACAGAAGCGGTGGGAACAGCGTGACAGGCTCTTACCATGCGCTTATTTCCGGCGTTAGTCAGGAAGAGTTTGAGCGCCTTCAGGCAGAACAAGAGTCTGTGCTGACCGGTCTGACTGTTTCACTGGGGGGTATCAAAGCTGGAAATGGGAGACTGAATCTCTCATACTCCAATACCGATGCCCTCACGCTGAACGGCCTGACGGTATCTGATGGACGGATGCCGGAGGCGGAACACGAAATACTCATTGAAAAAGACTATTTGGATTATCTGAAGTTGGATGCAGGAATTGGTGACAGCATTTCGATTGCTATGCCCGGCACACAGGATGAAACGGTATTTTCGATTTGCGGGTACTTGGAGACAGCAGCTTCTGGAACCGGCAGGTCCTTGTACGCGGGGATCGTCTCTGAGCAGTATTTTTTAGCTCAAGGCGGCTGGGACACATTTTCTCCATCTGCCATGATCCGGGTAAACACCGGAACGGCCGCTTCTAAAGCGGAAATCGAAAAGCTGGTAGTGGAAATGCTTGACCACGCGGGAATCAGAAAAATCCCATCCTTCAACGAGGCGTACATCAACCTGTCAAAACCATCTCTTTTCCTGATTGGGACGGCGGCAGCTGGATTGGCGGTGATCATCGTGGCCTGTATCCTGGTGATCTATTGCATCTTCTACATTGCCATCGTCAACTCCATCAAGGAGTATGGGCAATTACGGACGATTGGCATGACAGGCCGGCAAATCAAACGGATGGTGTTTCGTGAGGGCTTTACGCTGTCAGCAACATCTATCCCCATCGGTCTGGCAGCAGGAACCATATTCTCCTGTCTGCTGATCCCGCAAGGGTTCCGGCCCGCCAGCCTGTTGTGGGTATGGCCTATGGTGATCGTCCTGATTTATCTGACGGTGAGGCTCTCCCTCCGAAAACCCGCCAGACTCGCCGCGTCCGTATCCCCCATAGACGCCTCCCGCTATATGGGACAGCAGAGCGGAAAAAAGCGGCAGGCAAGGCTGTCGGAGAAGATCTCACCGGTTATGCTGGCAAAAAAGCATATTTCCACCAACCGGAAAAAGAATGTGCTGACCGTCCTGTCACTGGTTCTTACCGGCGTCCTGCTTATGGGGCTGTCATCGGTGCTTTCCTCCATCAACGCAAGGGATATGTCCCTGTCAGGCTTCCCCAGGGGCCAGTTTATCATCAACATCAGTGACGAACGGCTGCGGAATGACCCGCTGGAGCAGGTGCAGGCTTCCGCACCTTTTACAGACAGTTTGAAAGATTCTCTGCGCATGGTTTCGGGTCTGGAAGCGATGACAGAATATCACTATCTCCCGGCAGCTTTTGCGCCAGAGGCGGCGGAATCCGAAATCTCGATTGTTGGCTTCAACCGTGACGATATGGATTTGATATGTGCTTGCCGGAGCAGCCAAGCCGATCTGGAATATAATGCCCTGGTGGAGCAAAATCTGTTGATTGTCGGCCGTCCCGATTCTCTGGAACGAGACTATGGGATTCGGGCAGAGGCCGGGCAAACACTCGAATTAACGATTTTTGATGGAAGTGACAGCTATCAAAGAAGTTTTACAGTTGGCGCTGTGCTTGATCAGAGAAAAATTGGCGGCAACAGCGATAAACTTGATATGCTGATGCTTCCGGTGGATGTTATGAATAATCTTGTGTCCTGCGACACCATGTACCAGCTCGCGCTTCGTGTCTCCGATGATAGGGAGGCACGGGCCGAGGCTGAGATCGACCAGATTTTGAAGGAAACCACTGGCCTCAGCGTGACGTCGCTATCCGCCGCCATTGCTCAGAACGAAAACTTTATACAGGGGATGAAGTTGGTTCTGACCGTCACCGTCGCTTTCATCGGCTGCTTTGCCATGATGAATCTGGTCAATACGATCCTCACCAGCGTGATTATCCGCCGGAAAGAGTTTGCCCTGATGCGCTGCGTAGGAATGTCCCAAAAGCAGCTGTCTTCTATGGTTCGCTGTGAAAGCCTGATGACTTCAGGGATAGGGCTGTTTTTCTCCGTGCTGATTGGCGGCGGCGTTGGCGCTGCCCTGTGTTCTCATTTGAAAAGTGGGCTGATGGTTTACCTGCACTATCGTTTCCCCTCTGAGATTGCCTTGGCTTACAGTACACTTGTTATTTTATCCGCGCTTACTGTGACATGGGCTGCACTGAAACATCAAAACAAACTGTCTCTGATAGAGCAGCTGCGCGTTTAATTTGGAGGTAGCGTATGACCTGGCCCTTTGAGAACGACACCGGCGCTGTTGTGAAGAAGCTGGCAAAGCGGAGCCTTGCCAGCGAGAAGCGCCGGAACCTGATGGTGGTCATCGCCGTGGCCCTGGCGGCAGTCCTGATCTCCTTTGCGGCAATTCTGTCCGCTTCTGTGGCGCAGATCCAGCGCAATCAGGTGGCCGACACCTACGAGGCGGTGTTCACCGGCGTGGAGGCGGACCATGTGGCGGCGCTGAAAGATCTGCCGGAGTTTGCCCGGGTGGGCGAATACTATCTGCTGGGGCAGGAGCATTCGGAGCAAGGGTACAACGCCTCCTATGTGTACTGCGACAGCGACATGATCCATATTGCCCGCAGCCAGATGGAGCTGGTAAAGGGAGCACTCCCGGTACAGGCGAACGAGGTCGCTGTCAGCGAATATTTCCTCTCCGCCTACGGCTCCCATGCCAAAATCGGTGAAACGGTTCGATTGGACACCGAGAGCTTTCGTGGAGACTACACCGTGACCGGTATTCTGTCCAACGTGGGAGAAAAGGAGGGAAACATCTGCGCCGTTGCGGTTTCCAAGGCGGCCTTGACCCGGTGGGGCGGATTTGATCCTGCCGGGTATCGCGCCTATGTGCATTTCCAGAACGCTGAACAGCTGAGCCAGGAGGTCATGACCGCCTGCTGCCGGGACATTGCCGCCCGGTATGGCCTCCCCCATGTGGGCATGAACAGCAGCTACTTCGCCTATGCGTCCAAGTCCATTGACTTTGCCGCCACCGGCGGCGTTGCGGCCCTGGCGCTGATTGGCGGCTATGTGGTCATCCAGAGCATATTCCGTATCTCCGTCCAGGATAAAATCCAGAGCTATGGGCAGCTGCGCACCATCGGGGCGACGTCCAAACAGATCCGGCGCATTGTCAAAAAGGAGAGCCGCCGGCTGGGCGGCGTTGGGATTTTCCTGGGCGTGCTGCTGGGCGTTCTCGGCGGGCTGCTCCTGTTTCCCAAGGGGTTCCACGGGCCTTACTATGGATTGGCTGTGCTTCTGACCGTCCTGGCCTGCTGGTTCATGGTGTCTGTCTCCGTCCGCAGGCCAGTGAAGATCGCCGCCGGTGTCTCGCCGCTGGAGGCGGTACGCTTTTCCGCCGGACAGGAACGGGTCCGCAGCCGGACGAAACGCATCAGGCTCAACCCTGTATCTATGGGACTGGAAAACTTCCGGCGGGACCGGAAAAAGGCGGTGAGCATCGCGGCCTCTCTCAGCCTGGGCGGCATCCTCCTGCTGATCGTGTCCTCCGTAGTTCTGACCCGCTCGCCGGAGCAGGCCGCGAGGCTGTACTTCCCGAATGGGGACTATAAGATATACCTGTCCTCGGAGCAGCCGGAGGAGGAAATCATGGCCGCGGGCAACCCGCTGAATGACGGGTTGCGCCGGGAAATCCTCTCCATAGACGGGGTGACGGATGTGCTGGTCACCCGCCAGTCTCTCCACGCAAAATTCGGGACCTCCGCAGGTACTGGGGCCGGTATGTGCGATGCTCTGACGGACGAAAACCGGCAGGAGGTGGAGGCCGCGCTGGTATCCGGCGCTATGCCGGCGGACGTCCACAGCGTTCTTCTGGCCGCAAGCTATCAAAAGGACCTCGCTGAGATGGATGTCGGGGCCGCTATGGAGCTGTCTCTGGGTCAAGAGACCGTGACCGTCACCATATCCGGCCTGCTTGACCCGGCGAGGGGGACAAGCAACGGACATGGAGCCCTTGGCTTGGATTCGGTGGCTTTGTTCGCGCCGGAGGAGCTGTTTTGGGAACTCCATCCTGAGATCGAAAACTTTGACTACTCCTGGAGCATTGTCAGCGACCCGAAAAAAGCGGAGCCTGTGGAAGCCGGTCTGCAAGAAATTCTGTCCAGCCGAAGCAATCTCGGGCTGGATACCATCGGGACGCGCATTGCGTATGAGAAAATGCAGAGCGGCCTTATTTTCGGCAGTATGAAGGCGCTCTCCTGGCTGATCTTCCTCTTTGGCGTCGTCAATCTGATCAACACGACCCTCTCCAACCAGATGTCCCGGAAGCGTGAAAACAGCATCCTGCGCTCCGTCGGCCTGACCGGCAGGCAGCTATGCCGGATGAACATTTGCGAAGGACTCTGCTATGCGGCCTTTGCCGCTCTAGCTGTCCTATTGATCGGTCTTCCGATTGCAGTTGTGGTGTGCCGGGAGGTCAGCCGGCAATCCTTTGCCGGTGAGATCGTGCCCTACCAATTTCCGATACTGGAAATGAGCCTGTTTCTCCTGGTGCTGTTCGGCCTGGAAGTTCTCCTGTCCGCCTGGACGGTCAGCAGGCAGAGAAAGCAGTCCTTGGTCGAGCAGATGCGGGCGGTGGAATAGTGTTCCCGCAGAACATCTCATGACGTTCAGAGAGCATTTCGTTACAAGAGCCTTGAAGCCGTACGCTCCACCCGATAAACTGATCAGCGTAAGAGCCCTATTCTGCGTAAGAACTTCAAGGAGGAATGAGTTATGATGCCGATTTCCAGTGTGAATACCGGTGCGGTCCAGCCTTTGACAACCGCTGAGAAGGTGCTGGGAGCGTCCAAGGGCCAGAAGCCCGAGGAGGAGGTCCAGGGCCGTCCGCGGAAGCCCGTAATGGATGAATACATTCCAGAGGAGCCCCAGGAGCCGTCCGGCCGCTATTGGATGGGCAAGGATGAGGATGGCCAGCCCAAGATCTACTTCGACGACCCGGAGCGGGCGGCGGACGCACCTGAACAGCCGAAGGGCGCCCCTGAAGCCGGAGAACCCGATCCGGCGGGCCAGGGCGCGAAGGGTCCCGAGGGGAAAAAGGGCAAGGACGAGGTCTGGGAGGGCAATACCGACGAGGTGGACCGGGAGATCGAAAAACTGAAAAAGAAGCAGCAGGAACTGGAGCAGCGGCTCAACACCGAGACCGACGAGGCCAAGCTCAAGGATCTGGAGCGTCAGCTGGCCCAGGTGGAGCGGGAGCTGAAGCAGAAGGACAACGATACCTACCGGCGTCAACACACCACAGTCAAACAGCTCTCTTAATTTCTGGAACGCGGCGGTTTTCGAACACCGCCGCGTTCCTCTGTGCAGATAAACTATTTTAAGGAGATTTTGAACATGGAGGATTGGAACATCCTGTTTGCATCGTTCCAGGAACACAAAAAAGTGTCATCGTGATCCTCATTGCAGCGGTGATAGGGGCCGCATTGGGGGTGACAGCTTTTTATCATGGCTGGCTTGGCTGAAGATTGGCCTTGCACTCTTCTTTCCTGATGAGCATAGTTGCCTCCACAAGCTTTTTCATCCGCCGGGCAGACCGGTTGTTTACCTTTTATTGTCGTTCAAAAGGGATTTGCGGATTATATTGAGCGGAAGCTCATAATATGACCGATCAAAAAGAGCGGCAAAATAACGCTTGAGAAAGAGAGCGGTATCTGCTATACTCGTGGTGCAGCAGTGTGCTCTCTTTCTTTGCGGGAAAGGAGCCGAATCGTGAGAAAGAATTGGAAAGGCAAAGAATAAGGTATGCAAACAACCTTCAGCCGGTCATTGGCAAAGTGCCTCTGCGGGATGTGCGCCCCACGCACCGCAGGAACATTCTGGCTGGAATGGCTGCCGGTTACGCAGGCTCAACCATCCGACAAGCCTATATCGCTATGGGTACTATGGCTCTGCTGTGACGGATGATTCACTGGTTAAGGAGATGTAAAGCAATATGAAATTAGGCATCGTGGGTCTGCCCAACGTGGGCAAATCGACCCTGTTCAACGCCATCACCAACGCCGGCGCGGAGAGCGCCAACTATCCCTTCTGCACCATCGACCCCAACGTGGGCATGGTGGCCGTCCCGGACGCCCGGCTGGACAGGTTATCCGAGATGTACCACCCGAAAAAGACCACCCCGGCGGTCATTGAGTTTGTGGACATCGCCGGTCTGGTGAAGGGAGCCAGCCGGGGGGAGGGCCTGGGCAACAAGTTTTTGGGCAACATCCGGGTCACCGACGCCATCGTCCACGTGGTCCGCTGCTTTGACGACGACAACGTGATTCACGTGGAGGGAGCCACCGACCCCATCCGGGACATCGACACCATTGACCTGGAGCTGGTCATGGCCGACCTGGAGATGGTGGAGCGCCGCATCGACAAGGCGAAAAAGGCCGCCAAGGGGGACAAAAAATTCCTCCAGGAGGCCGCCGACTTTGAGGGCCTGCGGGACTGGCTCAACGATGGAAAGTCCGCCCGGAGCTATACGCAGGTGGACATCTCCGCAGAGTACCCCGACTGCGAGCTGCTGTCCCTCAAGCCGGTGATCTATGCCGCCAACCTGGACGAGGACGGCTTCTCCGCCCCCTCCGCCGTCCCCTACTACGCCCAGGTGGAGCAGCGGGCCAGAGAGCAGGGAGCCCAGGTGATCCCTGTGTGCGCCAAGCTGGAGGCGGAGATCGCCCAGCTGGCCCCGGAGGAGAAGCAGCTGTTTTTGGACGACCTGGGGGTGGCGGAGAGCGGCCTGGACCGGCTGGTGAAGGCCAGCTACACCCTGCTGGGCCTGATCTCTTACCTCACCTCCGGGGAGGACGAGTGCCGGGCCTGGACCATCACCCAGGGCACCAAGGCCCCCCAGGCGGCAGGCAAGATCCACTCCGACTTTGAGCGGGGCTTCATCCGGGCCGAGGTGGTCTCCTACGACAGCCTGATGGCCTGCGGGACTATGGCCGCCGCCCGTGAGAAGGGGTTGATCCGCTCCGAGGGCAAGGAGTACGTGGTCCAGGACGGGGACATCATCCTGTTCCGGTTTAACGTATAAGCGGAGGACATCGCCGTGAACATCTATTTTGATCTGTTCCTCACCTTTGCCAAGGTGGGGGTGTGCACCTTCGGCGGAGGCTACGCCATGCTGCCCATCCTCCAGCGGGAGGTGGTGGAGAAGAAGGGCTGGGCCACCGACGGGGAGCTCACCGACTACTTCGCCGTAGGCCAGTGTACCCCCGGCATCATCGCCGTCAACACCGCCACCTTCATCGGATTTAAGTACAAGGGCATCCCCGGCGGCATTCTGGCCACCCTGGGGGTGGTGTTCCCCTCCCTGATCATCATCACCGCCATCGCCGCCTTCCTGTCCAACTTCGCAGACATCCCGATGGTGCGCCACGCCCTGGCCGGCATCAACGCCGCCGTAGTGGCCCTGATCGCCTCCAGCGTGGTAAAGCTGGGCAAATCCACCCTGAAAAACGGGGCGGCCATCGCGATTTTTCTGTGCGTGCTGGTCCTGGCTGCGGCGGGCAGCCTGACCGGCTTCGGTACGGGGACGCTGGCCTCCGTGATGGAGCTGGCCACCTCCCCGGCAGTGCTCATCGTGCTGGCCGGACTGACCGGCTGGCTGGTGTTCGGGCTGGGCAAGAAGGGCGGTGCGGAGAAATGATCCTGCTGAGGCTGTTTTTTGAGTTTGCCAAGGTGGGCCTCTTCGCCGTGGGCGGCGGACTGGCCACCATTCCCTTCCTCCAGAATATGGGCGCCCAGACAGGCTGGTTTACCGACACCGATCTGACCACCATGATCGCCGTGTCCGAGTCCACCCCCGGCCCCATGGGGGTGAACATGGCCACCTACGTGGGCTTTGCCACGGCGGGCCCGCTGGGCGCGGTGGTGGCTACGGTGGGGTTGATCACCCCGTCCATCATCATTATCATGATCATTGCCGGGTTTTTGCAGAAATTCCGCCAGTCCCGGACGGTGGACTCCGTCTTCCAGGGACTGCGCCCCGCCTCCACGGCGCTGATCGCCTCCGCCGGACTGTCGGTGGCCCTGTCGGTGCTGGTGGCCGCAGGCGGGACGGCGGAGCACGCCTTCTCCGTCCGCTGGCCCGCGCTGGTCCTGAGTCTGGCGGTGTTCCTGTGCATGCAGAGCAAGCGGCTGAAGAAGCTGCATCCGGTGGTCTTTATTGCCGCCGCCGCAGTGATCGGCGCGGTATGTCAATTTTGAATGAGGTGTTCCTATGGCGAAACGAGTAATTGTAGTCAAGTCGGCGCTGATGCCACGGTTCTATCAGGACTTCCACTGTGTGATGGGGGCCTGCAAGGACAACTGCTGTGACGACAACTGGCGGATTGAATTCAACAAAAAGGACTACCTGACCGTCAAGCGGGCGGTCCAGGAGGCGGGGCTGGAGGAGGAGGCGCGGTGCGTGCGCCGGCTCCGGGAGCGGGAGCACGACGGCTATTATGCCGAGTTTACCGTGCGCGAGACCGGGCGGTGTACCTTCCACACCCCGGAGGGGCTGTGCCGCCTCCAGCTGGAGTGCGGGGCGGAGACCCTGCCCAGCGTGTGCCGGAACTTCCCCAGGCGGCAGATCTACACCATCGCGGGGCTGGAGCGGTCGCTGTCACCGGCCTGCGAGGGGGTCCTGGCCCTGCTTTGGGACCTGACTGAGGGCATCGATTTTGTGGAGGAGCCGCTGCCCAAGGCGGAGTGGCGGGACGGCGTTCCGATCTCCCCGGTGGCGGAGCGGTTTGGGGACATCCGCTCCCTGTGCATCGACGTGCTCCAGGAGCGGAGGCTGAAGCTGTCCCAGCGGATGCTGCTGCTGGGCCTGCTGCTCCAGCGCCTGCGGGACGCGGACTGGAAGGCTGCGGATACGGCCGGCCGGTGGCTGGAGCAGTCCGAGGCCCTGCTGCGGGACCCCGGCGCGGCGTCCGCTGCGCTGGTCCGTCTGCCCCGGCAGACGGGAATGTACCTCAGTGAAAATCTCCGGGTGCTGGTGGGCGCCTACTCCCAGAGCCAGAAGGAGCTGGTGGAGGAGCTGTGCGCCGCGGTCAGCGACGACTGCAGCCTCCTGGGGACAGGCAGCGTTCAGCTCGACCTGTCCCGCTATCAGGAGCTGGAGGGCAAGCTGGAGGAACTGCTGGGCCATTCGGAGCATTTCTTTGAAAATCTGATGGTCAACCTGGTGTTTTACACTACCTTCCCCAGTCTGGAATCCCCGGAAAACCTGTGGAACGAGTATGTGAACCTGTGCAATATGTACAGCTTTTACCGCTTCACCGCTGTCTGCGGCTGTCACAAGGAGGTCAGCCGGGAGCGGCTGTTCCATGTGCTGGTTCAGGCCAACCGGCGGCTGCTCCATAACCGGAGCAATCAGGCGCAGCTGCGGGATGAGCTGATCCAGAACAGCAGCACCTCGCTGGCGCACATGGCCATTCTGCTGGGCGGCTGAGCGCCCTGAGAAGGAAGACGCCTTTTACGGAGGGCGTCTTCTTTTGCATGCGGGTAAATATGCAGTATAATCGCATAAATATTCATTTTTGGTGAAAATATCTGGAAAAAACCGGCGAAAAAATGTATAGTCATGCAAAAATCCACTTGCAATCCAGGGGAAAGCGTGATAGACTGTCCCCATAAGACACGGAGAGGGTGGAGGTCCACCCTTTATCTGGAATTTTTGGAGGGAAACAAATCATGGCAGACGTAAAAAAGGTTGTTTTGGCATATTCCGGCGGTTTGGATACATCCATCATCATCCCCTGGCTGAAGGAGAACTACAACGATCCGGAGATCATCGCCGTCTCCGGCGACGTGGGCCAGGGCACCGAGCTGGACGGCCTGGAGGAGAAGGCCCTCAAGACCGGCGCCTCCAAGCTCTACGTGGAGGACCTGACCGACGAGATGGTGGATGAGGTGATCATCCCTTCCATGATGATGGGGGCCAAGTATGAGGACTATCTCCTGGGCACCGCCTTCGCCCGGCCCATCATTGCCCGGCGGCTGGTGGAGATCGCCAAGAAGGAGGGGGCCGACGCCATCTGCCACGGCTGCACCGGCAAGGGCAATGATCAGGTCCGCTTTGAGCTGGCCATCAAGCGGTTCGCCCCCGAGATGAAGATCATCGCCCCCTGGCGGGAGTGGGACATCAAGGGCCGGGACGAGGAGATCGACTACGCCGAGGCCCACAACGTCCCCCTGAAGATCAGCCGGGAGACCAACTACTCCAAGGACAAGAACCTGTGGCACCTGTCCCACGAGGGCCTGGACCTGGAGGACCCCGCCAACGAGCCCCAGTATGACAAGCCCGGCTTTTTGGAGATGGGCGTCTCCCCCGCCATGGCCCCCGATGAAGCCGCTTACGTCACCCTGGACTTTGAGAAGGGCTGGCCGGTGGCCATCAATGGGGAGAAGATGAAGGCCAGCGACATCATCCGCAGGCTCAACGACCTGGGCGGGAAGAACGGCATCGGCCTGCTGGACATCGTGGAAAACCGGCTGGTGGGCATGAAGGACCGGGGCGTATATGAGACTCCCGGCGGCACCATCCTCTACCGGGCCCACGAGGTGCTGGAGATGATCACCATCGACAAGGACACCAAGCACATGAAGAGTAAGCTGGCGGTGGACTTTGCCGACCTGGTGTACAACGGCAAGTGGTTCACCCCCCTGCGGGAGGCCCTCCAGGCCTTCGCGGTCAAGACCCAGGAGCACGTCACCGGCGCCGTAAAGCTGAAGCTCTACAAGGGCAACATCATTACCGCCTCGGTCACCTCCCCCGAGAGCCTGTATTCCGAGAATCTGGTCACCTTTGAGGAGAGCGACTACAACCAGGACGACGCCACCGGCTTCATCAACCTGTGGGGCCTGCCGGACACCGTCCAGGCGCTGCGGGAGCAGAGGAAGCTGTAAGCATCCGGCCCGCTCTGAGCGGAATAGCAGTAAGGAGCATACTGATGAAGATTTTGATGATTAACGGCAGCCCCAAGGCCAGGGGAAACACCGGCATCGCGCTGAGAGAGATGGAACAGGTCTTCGCCCAAGAGGGGATCGAGACTGAGCTGCTTCATATTGGGGGGCAGGATATCCGGGGCTGCATTGCCTGCGGCGGGTGCGCCGAAAAGGGCCGGTGCGTCTTTGACGACCTGGTGAATCAAACGGCGGCTAAATTTGAAGCCAGTGATGGCCTGGTGGTGGGCAGCCCGGTGTATTTTGCCTCGGCCAATGCCACTTTGGTGGCGTTCCTCACCCGGCTGTTTTACAGCACCCAGTTCGACAAAACCATGAAGGTGGGCGCCGCTGTGGCAGTGGCCCGGCGGGGCGGGCTGTCAGCCACCTTTGACGAGCTGAACAAATTCTTCACCATTTCCGGAATGCCTGTGGTTTCCAGCCAATACTGGAACAGCATCCACGGCCGTCTGCCCGGCGAGGCGGCGCAGGATGCGGAGGGCCTTCAGACCATGCGGACCCTGGCCCGGAACATGTCTTTCCTGATGAAGTCCATTCGGCTGGGGAAGGACGCGTTCGGGCTGCCTGAAAAGGAAGAACCTGTGCGGACCAATTTTATCCGTTAGGAATAAGGAGCGATACCTATGAAATTATGGGCCGGACGGTTTCAAAAGGAAACCGACACCCTTGTCAACGACTTTAACTCCTCCATTGGCTTCGACGCCCGGCTGTACCAGCAGGACATCGCCGGGTCCATCGCCCACGCCGAGATGCTGGGCCGGACCGGCATCATCGAGGCCCACGAGGCCGAGACCATCGTCACCGGGCTGAAGGCCATTCTGGCCGACATCGAGGCCGGTCAGGTGGAGTTTTCTCTGGAAAACGAGGACATCCACATGAACATCGAGGCCATGCTCACCGACCGGGTGGGCGAGGCCGGCAAGCGGCTGCACACCGCCCGGTCCCGGAACGATCAGGTGGCGGTGGACACCCGGCTGTATGTCCGCTCCGAGATCCCCGTCCTCATCACTCAGGTGCTGGACCTGGAGGAGGTGCTGGTGAAGAAGGCCAAGGCCAATCTGGAGACGGTCATGCCCGGCTACACCCACATGCAGCGGGCCCAGCCCACCACCTTCGGCCACTACATGATGGCCTACGCCAACATGTTCAAGCGGGACGTCACCCGTCTGGAGGACTGTCTGGCGCGGCTGGACGAATGCCCCCTGGGGGCGGGCGCCCTGGCCACCTCCACCTACCCGGTGGACCGCTTTCAGACCGCCGCCGCTCTGGGCTTCGCCAAGCCCACCGACAATTCCATGGATTCCGTCTCCGACCGGGACTACGCCATTGAGCTGCTGTCCGCCCTGTCCATCCTGATGATGCATCTGTCCCGGTTCTCCGAGGAGATCATCCTGTGGTGCTCCTGGGAGTTCAAGTTTGTGGACCTGGACGACGCCTACTCCACCGGCTCCTCCATCATGCCCCAGAAGAAGAACCCCGACGTGGCCGAGCTGGTCCGGGGCAAGACGGGCCGGGTGTACGGCGCGCTGGTCACCCTGCTCACCGTGATGAAAGCCCTCCCCCTGGCCTACAACAAGGATATGCAGGAGGACAAGGAGGCCACCTTCGACGCCATCGATACCGTGGAGCTGTGCCTGCCCGTCTTCGCCGCCATGGTGGACACCCTCACCGTCCGGTCCAAGGACATGGCCCGGGCGGCGGCGGGCGGCTTTATCAACGCCACCGACTGCGCCGACTATCTGGTGAAGAAGGGCCTGCCCTTCCGGGAGGCGTATATGATCGTGGGCCGTCTGGTCAACCTGTGCCTCAAGACGGGGGACACCCTGGACACCCTCACCCTCCGGGACTTCCGGGCCATCTCCGGCCTGTTCGACACCGACGTGTACCAGGCCCTGGCCCTGAAGACCTGCGTCAACGGCCGCAAGGTCTACGGCGGCCCCGCTAAGGAGAGCGTGGAGAAGCAGATCAGCCTGATCGAAGAATTTGTGGCCGCGCGGCGGTAAAGGAGAGACAACGATGTTCAACGAAATCACCGGCGGCGTGTGCGCCGCCCAGGGCTTCAAGGCGGGCGGCGTCCACTGCGGCGTGAAGGCCACCAGCAGCCCGGACAAAAACGACTTAGCCATGATTCTCTCCGAAAAGGAGTGTACCGCCGCCGGGGTGTATACCCTGAACCGGGTGAAGGCGGCCCCCATCTACGTGACCATGGACCACCTGGAGGACGGCACCGCCTGGGGCATCGTAGCCAACAGCGGCAACGCCAATGCCTGCTGTCCCGGCAGCCACGAGAACGCGGAGGCCATGTGCGCCGCCGCCGCCCAGGCCACCGGACGGGAGGCGGCGGACTTCGCCGTCTGCTCCACCGGAGTCATCGGCCAGACCATCAACATTGGAGCCATCCAGGCGGGGATGCCCGCCCTGGCGGCCTCCCTGTCTGATGACGGCTCTGATCTGGCCGCCGCCGCGATCATGACCACCGATACCGTGAAGAAGGAGCTGGCCGTCTCCTTCTCCGTGGGGGGCAGGGAGGTGCGCCTGGGGGCCATTGCCAAGGGCTCCGGCATGATCCACCCCAATATGGGCACCATGCTGTGCTTCATCACAACCGACTGCGCCATCACCCTGGAGCTGCTGGAGGACGCCCTGCGGGACACGGCCCAAAAGACCTTCAACCGGGTCACCGTGGACGGGGACACCTCCACCAACGACACCTGCGTCATCCTGGCCAACGGCATGGCGGGCAACCCCCTCATCGAGTGGAAGGACGAGGGCTACGCCGCCTTCAAGGAGGCGCTGGACCACGTCTGCCGCCAACTGGCGCGAAGCATCGCCGGAGACGGCGAGGGGGCCGGCAAGCTGGTCACCTGCAGGATAACCGGCGCCCGCAGCGAGGAGAGCGCCGAGCGCCTGGCCAAGGCGGTGGTGGGCTCCTCCCTGGTGAAGGCCGCCATGTGCGGCGCCGACGCCAACTGGGGCCGGGTTATGGCCGCCATGGGCTACTCCAAAGCCCCCTTCCGTCCCGAGCATGTGGACATCTCCTTTGCATCGGAGGCCGGGTCCGTTCTGGTCTGCCGGCAGGGGGACGGCGTCCCCTTTGACGAGGCCAAGGCCACGGAGATCCTGTCTCAGAAGGAGGCCGTCATTGCCGTCAACCTGAACGAGGGGGATGACTCCGCCGAGTGCTGGGGCTGTGATCTGACGGCGGAATACGTCCGCATCAACGGCGATTACCGCAGCTGAAACAAGATAGGAGGAACCGACTATGTCCTTCCAGGAGATCGACCGGGCCCAGGTGCTGGCTGAGGCCCTGCCCTATATCCAACGGTTTTCCGGCAAAACCATCATCGTCAAGTACGACAGCAGCGCGGTCCCCGGCGAGGCCCGGGACGCCGCCATTTCCGACATGATCCTGCTCTCCCTGGTGGGGGTGCGGGTGGTTCTGCTCCACAGCGGCCGGACGGAGATCGACGCCATGCTGGCCCGGCTGGGTCTGGAGTCCCGCTTTGAGGGCGGCCTGCGCTGCACCGGCGCGGAGATTATGCCGGTGGTGCAGCAGGTGCTGTGCGGCCAGGTGAACAAGGACCTGGTGGCCGCCATGAACCGGCTGGGCGGCAAGGCCGTGGGCCTGTGCGGCCTGGACGGCGGCCTGTTCCAGGCGCGGCAGCTGGACGAGCGGCATGGCCTGGTGGGCAGCGTGACCAAGGTGGACCCCTCCACCATCGCCGCCGCCCTGGACAGCGGCTGTATCCCCGTGGTGGCCCCCGTGGCCCAGGGGATGGACCAGATGGTGTCCTACAACGTGAACGCGGACACCGCCGCCGCCAAGCTGGCCGTGGCCTTGAAGGCGGAAAAGCTGATCCTCCTCACCGGGGTCCGGGGTCTGCTCCGGGACCCCGCGGACGAAGCTACCCTCATCCCCGAGCTGCAGCTGTCCTCCGTCCCCGCCCTGGTGCGGGAGGGGGTCATCTCCGGGGATATGATCCACCCGGTGGACTGCTGTGTCAACGCGGTCCGCTCCGGGGTCAAGTCCGCCGTCATCCTGGACGGCCGGGTGCCCCACTCCCTGCTCACCGAGCTGCTCACCGATGCCGGCGTGGGCACCATGCTCACCAATTAAGGAGGTCCTCTCCATGAAAAAAGACCTGCTCAAGCTGCTGGACCTGTCCAAGGAGGACATCGTGTCCATCCTGAATACGGCGGACCAGCTGAAATACGAGACCAAGCATAACATCCACAAGGACTACCTGAAGGGCAAGACCCTGGCCATGATTTTCGAGAAAAACTCCACCCGCACCCGGGTGTCCTTCGAAACGGGCATGTATCAGCTGGGGGGCCACGCCCTGTTTCTGTCCGGCAAGGAGAGCCAGATCGGCCGGGGGGAACCCATCGAGGACACCGCCCGGGTGCTGGACCGGTACTGCGACGGCATCATGATCCGCACCTTCGCCCAGGAGGAGGTGGAGCGGCTGGCCCAGTACACCCAGATCCCGGTGATCAACGGCCTGACCGACTTCTGCCACCCCTGCCAGGTGCTGGCCGACCTGCTCACCATTCGGGAGCACCGGGCGGCGCTGGAGGGCCTGAAGATGTGCTACATCGGGGACGGCAACAACATGGCCAACTCCCTGATCGTGGGCGGCCTGAAGATGGGGATGGAGGTGTCGGTGGCCTGTCCCGAGGGCTACGACCCCGACCAGCAGGTGCTGGACTTTGCCAAGGGCAGTCCGGAGCACAAGTTCTCCCTGTTCCGCACCCCCAAGGAGGCCGCCGCGGGCGCCGACGTGATGATCACCGACGTATGGGCCTCCATGGGCCAGGAGGAGGAGAAGGCGGTCCGGGTAAAAGCCTTCCAGGGCTACCAGATCAACGAGGAGCTGATGGCCCTGACCAACTCCGGCTGCATGGTGCAGCACTGCCTCCCCGCCCACCGGGGGGAGGAGATCACCGCCGGCGTCTTCGAGGCCCATGCGGAGGAGATCTTCGACGAGGCGGAAAACCGGCTCCACGCCCAGAAGGCGGTCATGTACCTGCTGATGAAGGAAGAGGAGCAGTAACGAATCAAAAAACAGACCTCCGGCACTGGGCCGGAGGTCTGTTTTTTTGCGCTATGGGCGGCCACAGTCCTCTGCCGTGGCCTCGGGCACGCTGTCGTAGTCCCACTGGTGGTCGGTAAGGGCCATAACGTCGCTGGTGACATTGAAGTAGCCATATACTGGTTCCCCATCCTGATTGATTCCGGGATTCAGGTCCCATGTGGGGTCAACGCAGTACCACTCCCCATTGAGCTTTACCATGTTCCAGGCGTGATTCTCGCGGTTCTGGAAGCCCGCCCCAGTGACGGTGATACATTCAATCCCTGCCATATCCATCAGCAGCCGGAAGGTCTCGGCGTAACCCAGGCAGACCCCCTTGCCCTCAATCAGCGGACCGTAGGGCTCGTAGGAGGTCCGGGGCGCGCCGCTTTTCTCGTAGTGCCGCTGGTCGTAGCTGACAGTTCCGGTAAGCCAGACGTACAGGGCATATTCTTTGTCGTAGTCGGTCATCCCTGGGGCGACCTGCCCGGCAAACACCGCCTCCGCCGCTTTCAGGACCGCCTTGTCCTCCTTGGACAGGCCGGAGTCGTCCCCGCTCTCCCATGCGGCCAGGATGTCCGAATTGTCAAAGAGGGTCATGTCGTCGGTCTGAGGGTCGGTGTAGATATAGCGCCCGTCAGGTCGCTTTTCCGGCTCAGGGCGGAGAAAATCCGGGACTCCCTCAGCGAAGATGCCGTCGCCGTAGCAGCGCTCAAAGGCGCTCTGGGCGTCGGGGACATTTTCGCAGATGAGCAGGGCCACCTCCTGGCCGCAGGTGAGGACCTTGCCGTTCTCCACCAAAGCGGCCTGCTCAGGGGCATAGCCGGTAAAGGCCCCCTGCCGGTCCAGCAGATGCTCCTGGAAGGCTTGTACAACCGTATCCTGGTTGCTCTTCGGCACCGAGAGCACAGCCAGTTCAAAGGCTCTGACTCCTTCCATGCGGACGATGGCCGCGTCATACCAGTCCAGGTCCTCCAGACCGTAGAAATCAGAGAGGAGGGTATTCATCTCCTCGTCGCTGTGGTATTCCTCCTCCTCGCCAAATCCCTGCTGCTGCGCTCCGGCGTAGAGATACCAGCGGAACAGGCCGTCGTCCTCCCAACATTCAGAGGTACAGGCCCACATGACCCGGGCAATCACCTCGCAGGGCTGAGTGGTGGTCTCATTTTCCTTTTTTCCGCACCCCGGCAGCAGCAGGACCAGGGCCAGCAGCAGAGAAAGGCGCCGTCTCATGGAAGCCCCCGGATGTCTTCTATCAGCGCGTCCACATCCGCGTCCGTGGTGGACCAGGAGGTGCAGAACCGGACGGCGGTGTGGGCCTGGTCCACCTTCTCCCAGACCTCAAAGGAGTATTTGCTCTTCAGGACTGACACCCCGCCGTTGGTCAGCACGGGGAACTGCTGGTTGGTGGGGGAGTCCACAAAGAGGGGACAGCCCTTGGCCTGGAAGGCGTCCCGGATGCGCAGAGCCTGGGCCACCTCCTTTTGGCCAATTTCCAGGAACAGCCCGTCGGTGAGGAAGGCTTCAAACTGGACCCCCAGCAGCCGGCCCTTGGCCAGCATCCCGCCGTGCTGCTTGATAAGATAGCGGAAATCGTGGTTTAGATTGGGGTTGGGGATGACCACCGCTTCCCCGAAGAGTAGCCCCGCTTTGGTGCCCCCCAGGTAGAACGCGTCGCACAGCCGGGCCAGGTCGGGCAGGGTGATGTCAGATGCTGCCAGGCCGGCCGCCAGCCGGGCTCCGTCCACAAACAGGGGCAGCCGCCACCGTTTGCAGGTCTCATGGATGGCCTCCAGCTCCGCCAGGGTGTACACCGTCCCCAGCTCGGTGGGGTGGGAGAGGTACACCATTCCCGGCTGGACCGTGTGCTCCCAGGCCGGGTTGGTGTGGTGAGCCTCGCAGTAGTCGTGAATCTGTTGGGCGGTAATTTTGCCCTCCGAGGCGGGCAGGGCCAGCACCTTGTGGCCGGCGGCCTCGATGGCCCCGGTCTCATGGGTGTTGATATGGCCCGTCTCGGCGCACAGCGCCCCTTGATGGGGGCGCAGCGCGGCGGAGATGATGGTGGCGTTGGCCTGAGTGCCGCCTACCAGGAAGTGGACCCCGGCCTCGGGGGCCTGACACAGCTCCCGGAGCATGGCCCGGGCCCGTTCGCAGTGGAGGTCCACTCCGTAGCCGGGACAGGCTTCATCGTTGGTGTTCACCAGGGCCTCCAGAATTTTTGGGTGGGCCCCGGTGGTGTAGTCGCATTCAAACCGGATCATATTCGGCCTCCTTACCGCAGCTTGGCTCCGCACTCGCTCTCCAGAGCGGCCAGGATGGACTTCACATCCTCGTCCGCCTCCTCGGAGGTGAGAGAGCGGTCGTCCGCCCGGAGGACCAGGTTGAAGGCGACGGACTTTTTGCCCTCGTCGATGCCCTTGCCCCGGTAGATGTCGAAGAGGGAGACCTCCTTCAGCAGACCCTTGGCCCCCCTGCGGATGGCCTTCTCCAGCGCGCCCACCGTGACGGCCTCATCACACACCACGGCGATGTCCCGGGTGACGGAGGGGAACCTGGGCAGGGGGACGTACTCCGGGTCGGCGCCCATGGCGTGATGGTACAGGGAATCGAAACTCAACTCGGCGCAGTACAGCTCCCCGTCCACACCAAAATTTTTCGCCACGTTGGGGTGAATCTGGCCCATTACACCCACCTGATTGGTGCCGCACCAAATTGTGGCAAAGCGGCCAGGATGGTAAGAGCCGTCGGAGGGGGCCCCCAGGGAGCCCTCGAAGTGGATGTCCTCGGCCCGGATACCGTTCAGAATGGCCTCTGCTGTCCCTTTCAAATCGTAGAAGTCAAAGCCCTCGCCGTAAGCCCCAAGGGTGAGTATCTTGGCCTCGCTGGCCAGACCGTCCTCCCTGCCGGGGAGATAGACCCGGCCCAGCTCATACAGGCGCGCGTCCTTGTTCCGGTAGTTGTAGTTCCGGGCGAGAATGTCCAGCATGGAGGGCAGGGTAGTGGTGCGCATGATGGAGGTGTCCTCCCCCAGGGGGTTCAGGATTTTGAAGGACTTCCTGTGGAAGTCGTTCTCCGGCCAGCCGATTTTGTCGTACCAGGTGGGGGAGATGAAGGAGTAGGTGATGATCTCGTCATAGCCGCAGGCGCGGCAGACGGAGCCCAGGGTCCGCTCCAGCTTCTGCTCGGGGGAGTAGCCCCCCAGGGTGGTCTGGCCCTTCATCAGGGTGGTGGGGATGTTGTTGTAGCCGTAGAACCGGGCCACCTCCTCGGCCAGGTCGGCCATCTCCTTCACGTCGCCCCGCCAGGAGGGGACTTCCACCACACCCCGCTCCTTTGTGGTGGTAAAGCCCAGCTTCTGGAGGATGGTGTACATCACATTTTCCGACACGTCGGTGCCTAGCAGGGCGTTGATCTTGCCCGGCTCCACCTTCAGAACGGTGGGCTGGGGGACGTAGTTCAGAATGTCGATCACCCCGTCCAGCACCTGGCCGGCCCCCAGCAGCTCCACCAGCTCGCAGGCCCGGTTGACGGCGGGGAGGGTGTTGAGGATATCCAGCCCCTTCTCAAACTTGGCGGAGGCTTCGGTGCGCATGCCCAGGGCCAGGGCGGTCTTGCGGATGGTGGTGCCGTCGAAGTTGGCGGACTCGAAGACCACGTCCACTGTGTCCTCCACAATCTCGGAGTTGAGCCCGCCCATGATGCCGGCCAGACCCACCGCCCGGGTGTCGTCAGCGATGACCAGCATGTTGGAATTCAGCTTGCGGACGTTTCCGTCCAGGGTGGTCAGCTCCTCCCCGTCCTGGGCCCGGCGGACCACAATCTTGCCGCCCTTCACATAGCGGTAGTCGAAGGCGTGCATGGGCTGGCCGTACTCCAGCATGACGTAGTTGGTGATATCCACGATGTTGTTGATGGGCCGCACCCCCATGGCCCGCAGACGCTCCCGCATCCATTTGGGGGAGGGGCCGATCTTCACATTCCGCACCATCCGGGCGGTGTACCGGGGGCACAGCTCCGGGTCGGGGGTCTCCACATCCAGCAGCTCGGGGAGGACGCCTTCCCCGCCCCCCTTGACCTCCGGAGTGTGGAAGCGGCAGGGCTTGTTGAAGGTGGCCGCCGCCTCCCGGGCCAGACCGATGACGGACAGGCAGTCGGGCCGGTTGGGGGTGATCTCAAACTCAACGACATGGTCGTCCAGGCCGGTGACGGCCTTGATGTCATCCCCAGGCTTGCAGTCCTCCTGGAGGACGAAGATGCCGTCGGGGATGCAGTGGGGGAACTCCCGCTGCTCAGCGTGGAGGTCGGCCAGAGTGCAGATGGTGCGGGTCTTGGTGTTGAAGGCCACCAGATCCATGGAGTGGATGTTCTGGCAGACGGTCTCCACAGTGGTGCCCATAGGGGTCCCGTTCTCCGCCCAAACCAGGGCTGCCGACCAGCGGCCGTCCCCCAGGGACTTCACTTCACCCGCTCCCGCAGCCACCACAGAGCCGAAAATCTTGTGACCCAGCTCGATCTCCGCCGGGATGGAGGGCTTGTCCGGGTCGATAGGGTGGTAGTCGTTCAGGAGGGCAGCGGCGGTGATGACGCCATAGGGGAAGTCACGCTCGTCCAGGCCCAGCTCGGACAGGGAGCACAGCATGCCGTTGGACAGCACCCCCCGCAGCTTGCCCTTCTCAATCTTCTTGCCGCCGGGCAGGGTGGACTTGTGGAGGGCCACAGGGACCAGGTCGCCCACATGGATGTTCCACGCCCCGGTGACGATCTGGACCGGCTCCTTTTTGCCCACGTCCAGCTGGCACACCCACATGTGGTCGGAATTCTCGTGGCGTTCCATGGACAGGATGCGTCCCACCACCACGTTGGAAATTTCCCCGCCCATGTCGTGGGTCAGCTCCACCTTGGAGCCGGAGAGGGTCATGGCCTCGGCGAAGTCCCGGTCGCCGGCGTCGATCTCAACAAACTCGTTGAGCCATTTTCTGCTTAAATTCATATCTACAAACTCCTCTTGCAAGCGTTAATTTATCAAAAAACGGAAAAGTTCTTTCGGCTCCTTTCTTTCAAGAAAGGAGCGCCCGCCCGGCGAGGGCCGGGGTATGGGGCGGAGCCCCATCAGAACTGCTCCAAAAACCGCACGTCGTTCTCGAAAATCAGCCGCAGGTCGGCGATCTTGAACCGGCGCATGGCGGTGCGCTCCAGGCCCATGCCGAAGGCCCAGCCCGACCACTCCTCGGGGTCGATGTTGGCCATGCGCAGCACGTTGGGGTGGATCATCCCCGCGCCCAGCAGCTCGATCCAGCCCTCGCCCTTGCAGGTGGGGCAGCCAACGCCGCCGCACTTGTGGCATTGCACGTCCATCTCGCAGGAGGGCTCGGTGAAGGGGAAGTGGTGGGGCCGGAACCGGGTGACGGTGCCCTTTCCGAACAGCTCCTCGGCCAGCAGGTTCAGGGTGCCCTTCAGGTCGGCCATGGTGATGTGCTTGTCGATGACCATCCCCTCCACCTGGTGGAACATGGGGGAATGGGTGGCGTCGATCTCGTCCTTGCGGTAGACCCGGCCGGGGGCGATGATGCGGATGGGCAGGGGCATGGAGTCCATGGCCCGCACCTGCATGGGGGAGGTCTGGGACCGGAGCATCACCCGGGCGTCCCGGTCGAAGTAGAAGGAGTCCGACCAGTCCCGGGAGGGGTGGCCCTCCTCGGCGTTGAGGCGGTCGAAGTTCAGCTCGGCCAGCTCGATTTCGGGGCCGTCCAGCACGGTGAAGCCCATGCCCACAAAGATGTCCTTGATCTCGTCCAGGGCGCGGTACATGGGGTGCTTGTGGCCCTGCCTGGCCGCTTTGCCGGGGACGGTGACGTCGATGGCCTCGGCCTTCAGCCGGGCTTCCAGGGCGGAGGCGGCCAGCTTTTGGGCGGTGGATTCGATGGCCTCCTCCAGGGCGGCGCGGACCTCGTTGGCCAGGGCCCCCATGGCGGGCCGCTCCTCGGCGGACAGCTTGCCCATCTGCTTGAGGACGGCGGTGAGCTCCCCCTTTTTGCCCAGGTACTTCACCCGCAGCTCGTCCAGAGCGGCGGGGTCTGCGGCTTTGGTGATCGTCTCCAGCGCTTCGCGTTCGATTTTCGCTAACTGTTCTTTCATCGGTAAAACTCCTTCTTTTGGATTGGTGGCGGGGTCAATCGGGGAGGATGTCCCCCACGGGGACTCCCATGGACACATTGCAGCGGTTCAGGCTGTACAGCCCCTTGGAGAGGTCGGAGGCTCCGTGCTTGGTGGTGAGGGTGATGGCGAAGTGGTCCTGGATAAACCCGGCGGCCCAGGACTCCTTCAGGCCATTGGGGTAGGCGAAGAGGAGGGGGGGACTGCCCAGGTTCTCCTCTATCCGGTCGATGCTGGTCTGGAGGTCGGGGAAGAGCCGGGCCTCGTAGTCCTCCCGGCTCTCGCCCCAGCGGCGCTTGATGCCGTGCTCCTCCTCGTCGTGGGAGGCGTAGGTGTGGGAGCCGAACTCCACCAGTCCGGAGCTGGACATCTCCCGGCACATGTCCCAGGTGAGGAAGCCGGGGACCTCCTCCTGGGTGTACTTGACGATGAGGGAGATCACCGCCTTGGCCTGGTACTCCTGAAGGAGGGGGTAGGCCAGGGCGTAGTTGCTGTCGTACCCATCGTCAAAGGTGAGCATGACCGCCCTCTGGGGCAGAGGCTCCCCGGCGGCCAGCTGGCTGGGCAGGACGGTGACATAGCCGTGGCTGTCCAGCCACTCCAGGTCCTCCCGCAGGCGGACGTCGGTGAGCATCCAGTTGTTGCAGGGCACTCCCTCGGGGACAAAGTGGTGGTACATCAGCACGTACAGCTTGGTGTTGGGCGGGTCCGGATCGGCGTCCGGCTCCGGGGCGGGGGTGAGAACCGCGGGCGGCTCCGGCGGCGGCTGAGGGAGCTGCTCCGGCAGGGAACCGGCGCGGGGACCGATCAGTGTGCTGAAGAGGAATAAAAAGGTGGATATCAGCCATTTCAAGGGAAACACCCCCATGCTTCAAATAAAAACGCCCTCCGTCCCCAGTGCTGGGACGAAAGGCAATCCTTCCGCGGTACCACCCGCATTCGCGCCTGCGGCGCGCGCTTGACCTCCGGTAACGGCGGAGGGGCCGTCCCCCTCTCGGGGGCCGCTCCCGGGCGAACCAAGCGGGCTGGACTCCGGGGCGGCTTTCAGCCGGCGGCCGCCCCTCTCTGCGGAGTGTTTCCCGCTATTTTCCCGTTCAACGCATTTTCCGGCCGCTGAATGCGGCGTTCCCTACATTTATATCACAAATCATCTTGTAATGCAAGAGGAAAAGGGGTATAATTTTGGAAAACGGACCATCTGAAAAACCGTCAGAACTGCGGGGGAATTAATCTGGACAAAAAAGGTACTCTATGTTACAATGAGAAAAACAGAAAGGAACATCCAACATCATGAGAACACGCGCCCTTTCGCTGCTGCTGTCCCTGGCCACCGCAGCTGCGCTGTCCGGCCTTGCCTGCGGGGCGGAGGAGGCCGGGGTCCCTCCCGGCGCCAGGCTCGGAGAGGTCCGCGCCACCGAGATCGTCACCTATGTAGACGGCTGTCCCATCCCCTCGGTCAACGTTGACGGGAACATGGCCATCGCGGTGGAGGACCTGGCGGACTACGGCTTCTCCGTCCGCTGGGACCCGGAGGCCGGCATCCTCTATGCGGATTCCGTCCGGCGGCCGGAGACGCCCCCGAACTACGTCCCCGTCCCCTGTGAAATGCCGGGTGAGGTCCTGGGCAGCGTCTGCGCCAGCGGCATCCGGGTGTACGTGAACGGGCTGCCCGTCCCCGCCTTTCACCTGGACGGGCGGATGATGGTCACCCTGCGGGACCTGGCCGGGGACAACACCAACAACTTCTGGCGGACCAACCCCAACCGGCACATCGGCTACTCCAACCTGGGCTTCCGCCTGGAGTGGGACCCGGATACCTCCACCAGCCGCCTGGACGCCCTACACATTGGGGACGCCCTGGAAATAGATGGCACAGAATATCCCATTGTGGAGTTTTTGACCGGCGCCTTTCAGGAGGGCGGCGCCAATCCGGTGATCTATCAGGACGGGGAAGAACTGGACACCGGCCTGTTTGGCAGCCGGAGGGACCGCTATCTCAGCGAGACGACCTTCCAGCTCCTGCTGGAGGACTATTCCTGGTCCTTTGAGGAGGGCGCGGTCCGCCTCCGCCTGCCGGATACCATCCCGGACCGCTTCTTTGTGGGCGGGGAGTATGCGCAGCAGACCCAGTACCCCGACCGGCGGGGGGTCGCCATAGGCGTGTCCAAGGACCGCTGGGGCGCGGCTCTGCCGGTGGTGGCCGTCCCCGTCCTTGTGGAGCGGAACGGGACCACGGAGGAGTGTCAGGTCAACGCCTGCGTATGGGCCTGCAGCCTCAGCGATCGCGGTGCCTTCTCCTGGCTTTCCTTCGACTGGGAGCTGTTTGAGATTGTTGGGCTGCCAATGATTGAGACGGCCCCATAACACCAACACGATAAAAGATTAGGGAGGTTTCCCCATGCTTGAACTGCGGCATATCCGCTACGACGTAGAGCAGGACGGCGACAACAAGGGCATCCTGCACGATATTGATCTGACCATCAGCGAACGCTTTGTGGCCATCACCGGTCCCAACGGCGGCGGCAAGTCCACCCTGGCCAAGGTGATCGCCGGCATCCTCACCCCTACCCAGGGCAGTATCCTCTTCAACGGGGAGGACATCACCGGGCTGTCCATCACCGAGCGGGCCCGGAAGGGGATCAGCTTCGCCTTCCAGCAGCCGGTGCGCTTCAAGGGGCTGACGGTAAAGGACCTGATCACCCTGGCCAGCGGCAAGGACATCGGGGTGCCCGAGGCGTGCAGCTATCTGTCCGAGGTGGGGCTGTGCGCCAAGGACTACATCGACCGGGAGGTGGACGCCTCCCTGTCGGGCGGGGAGCTGAAGCGCATCGAGATCGCCACCATCATGGCCCGGGGGACGGCCCTGTCCGTCTTTGACGAGCCGGAGGCGGGCATCGACCTGTGGTCCTTTACCAACTTGATCCAGGTCTTTGAGCAGCTGCACAAGAAGATCAACGGCTCCATCCTGATTATCTCCCACCAGGAGCGGATTTTGAACATTGCGGACCGGATCATCGTCCTGGCCGACGGCCGGGTGGTCAACGACGGTCCCCGGAAGGACGTGCTGCCCACCCTGCTGGGGGGCGCGCCCGGCGTGTGTTCCGCGCTGACGGACAAGGTTAAATAAGGAGAAAATAATTATGGACGCAATTCAGAAGAGTTTATTGGAGCAGGTGGCCGGGCTCCACGAGGTCCCCGAGGGGGCCTACAACATCCGGGCCAACGGCCAGAAGGCCGGACGGAACACCACCGCCAACATCGACATCGTCACCAAAACCGACAAGGATGGCATCGACATCATCATCAAGCCGGGTACCAAACACGAATCGGTCCACATCCCGGTGGTGCTGAGCATGAGCGGCCTGAAGGATATGGTGTACAACGACTTCTTCATCGGTGAGGACAGCGACGTGACCATCATCGCCGGCTGCGGCATCCACAACTGCGGGGTGCAGAGCTCGGAGCACTCGGGCATCCATACCTTCCACGTGGGCAAAAATGCCCGGGTGCGCTATGTGGAAAAGCACTACGGCGAGGGGGACGGCTCCGGCGAGAACATTATGAACCCCACCACCGTGGTGGAGATGGAGGAGGGGGGCTACATGGAGATGGAGACCACCCAGATCAAGGGGGTGGACTCCACCGTCCGTACCACCACCGCCAAGCTGGGTCCCAACGCCACCCTCATCATCAAGGAGAAGGTGATGACCCACGGGAAGCAGCTGGCCAAGTCCGACTTCACTGTGGACCTGGACGGCGAGGGCTGCCACACCAACGTCATTTCCCGCTCCGTGGCCCGGGACCAGTCCAAACAGATTTTCCTGGCTCGGATCAACGGCAACGCCGCCTGCTACGGCCATTCCGAGTGCGACGCCATCATCATGGACGAGGGGGTGGTGTCCGCCATTCCCGAGGTCACCGCCAACTGCCTGGACGCCCAGCTGGTCCACGAGGCCGCCATCGGCAAGATCGCCGGGGAGCAGCTCACCAAGCTCATGACCCTGGGCCTGACCGAAAAGGAGGCCGAGGAACAGATCGTCAACGGGTTTTTGAAGTAATGGGCCATCAGATTCAAGCCGTTATCGGCAAGCGGGAGGCCATCCAAGTTTTCGCGGACTGCTGGGTACAGGCCCGAGTGGTGGACCTGCCCCAGGACTGCGCTTTGGTCTATCTCACGGACGCTCTTTTTGACGATATCACCGAGCTGTTTGACGAGCCGGATCGGGAGCTGCCTTCCCCCTTGGCCCTGTTTACCTCCGCCATCCGCTGGGCTCTGGAGGGGGCCGCCCGCCCTGGCCCCCTGGCCTATATTGAGACCGACTACGCTGGTGGAGTTGGCACCCAGGCCGGGGTGCTGCTGGAGCGGGGGAAGGTGGTCTTGGGGCCCGTCGAGGGAGAAAGAACTGTCAACCGCCTGCTGAACGCCATCGGCGTGTGGCACAGGCCCGGCGAGGACGAGTTCGACGCCCTGGGCCTGGGGCGTTACCGCCATATGCCACTGTAGGGACGCATCATGATGCGTCAGTCTGTGAGCCAAGGAGAAGCCGTCGTGGAATTTTATGCTGGAGAGGAGTTTTTGCTGTGCTGCCCTTAGCCACCGCCGCCCAAATGAAGGAGCTGGACCGCCGGGCCATTGAGGAGCGGGGGGTGTCCTCCCTGGAGCTGATGGAGCACGCCGCCCGGGCCGTGGCAGACACGGTGTGGGAGCTGCTCCACCCGGAGGAGGACGGTTTCAGCCCTGTCCTCAGCAGCGTTTCCTCCATGATCGTCATGCGCAAAAAGGACGGCCCGCCCCCTACTGACGAGGAGGAGCGTCAGGCAGAGGAGCTGCGGGAGATCATTGAGGGGAAAAACACCGACCCCACCCCCCGGATTGCGGTGTTCTGCGGTCCGGGCAACAACGGCGGGGACGGGGTTGCCTGCGCCCGTTTGCTGATGGAACAGGGCGGTTGCCGCGTCCGGGCCTTCTTCGTGGGGGACCGGGCCAAAATGACCCCGGACGAAACGGCCATGGAGGACAGGCTCACTGCCGCCGGGGGCCGTCTGGAGGATTTTTCCGTAGACATGACCGACCGCTCCACCCTGGAGGCCACCATGGACTGCGAACAGCAGAAAATCCTCGCCTGGCTTTCCACCTGCGACGTGATGGTGGACGCCCTCTTTGGCATCGGGCTGAAGCGCCCGGTGGAGGGGGTGTTCCGCACCGCCGTGCTGCAGATGCAGAGCCGGATGAACTGTCCGGTGGTGGCCTGCGACGTCCCCTCCGGGGTGAACGCCGACACCGGCGAGGTGCTGGGGGAGGCGGTTCAGGCCAAGGTAACGGTCACCTTCACCCGGGGCAAGCCGGGGCTGTACTCCGGTCCGGGAGCCGGGCGGGCCGGGGAGGCCCGCATTGTGGATATCGGCATCCCCCATGACCTAGAATACCAGATGTTCCGGGCGCTGCCCCGGCTGGAGGTCATGCACCAGCCGGACAGCCAGCTCCCGCTCCGCCCCCGGAACGCCCACAAGGGGGACTTTGGCAAGCTGTTCATCCTGGCCGGGTCGGAGGGCTGCACCGGCGCCCCCGTTCTGGCGGCCCGGGCCGCTCTGCGCACCGGGGCGGGGCTGGTGTACTTAGGGGTTCCCCAGGAAATCTACCCCATCGTGGCCGTCAAGTGCGACGAGGCCATGCCCTTCCCCCTGCCGGAGGACTACTCCGCCATTTTGGAGCGGGCAGGAGGCTGCGACGCCGCCCTGATCGGCCCCGGTTTGGGGCGCAGTCCCAGGGTGAAGCAGCTGGTGCTGTCCCTGCTAACTGATTTGGACCTTCCGGTGGTGCTGGACGCCGATGGCATAAACGCCTTGGCGGGGCATATAGATGTACTGGACAGGCGGAGAGCCCCCACCGTCCTCACCCCCCACGAGGGGGAATTTTCCAGGCTGACGGGGTGCGCTCTGCCGGTGAAGGACCGGCTGTCCGCCGCCCGGGATTTTTCCAGGGACCACGGCTGCGTGCTGGTCCTCAAGGGCCAGGGCACCGTCACCGCCGCTCCCGACGGCTCCGCCTGTATCAACGCCACCGGCAACCCCGGCATGGCCAAGGGCGGTTCCGGGGACGTGCTGGCGGGGATGATTGCCGCCCTGCTGGGACAGAAGCACCTGCGTCAGGAGCGGGACAACACCCCGGAGCTGGCGGCTGCCGCCGTCTGTTTCCACGGTCTGGCCGGCGACCTGTGCGCCCGGAACTTCGGGGAGTACGCCATGTTGCCCGCCGATGTCATTGAGGCACTGCCCCAGGTCCTGCGGCAGTGGTGCGAACGCTAAGAAAACGGAGGTAACGCTGTGCGCAAGCTGGTGCTGTGCGTACTGATGACAACCCTCCTCACCGGCTGCGGACAGCCTGGGGTGAGCGAGGCGGAGGAGCTGGCCCTGACCATTCGGGGCGAATACCTGGCTATGGACCGGTGCGCGGTCCAGGTATCGGTCACCGCCGACTACGGCCAGCGGGTGTACCAGTATGAGCTGGCCGCGGCGGTGAGCGGGGAGGAGACGGTACTCACCCTGTCCGCCCCCGAGACGGTGGCGGGACTCACCGCCCGGATTACCGGGGAGGACAGCCGGCTGGAGTTTGACGGCGTGTCGGTGGAGACCGGCCCCCTGGACGCCGGCGGCCTCACCCCGGTCTCCGCCCTGCCCGCCCTGCTGGAAGCGGCGAAGTCGGGCTACATCACCGCCTGCGCCCTGGAGGAGGAGGATACCCTTCTCCGGGTGGACTGCGGCGATCCGGCGGGTTCCCCCGGCTCGGGCACCGAGACGGTGCTGTGGTTCGACGCGTCCACCCACGCCCTGGTGCGGGGTGAGGTGAGTGTGGACGGCTTCCGAGTGGTTTTGTGCGAGGTGACCCAATTTACCCCGAGTTGAACGAACGAGAAAAGGAGCTGCGAAGGATGGACAAACGAGAGAGCCGCGCCTGGGTGGACATCGATCTGGACGCCCTGGCCCACAACTACCACGCCCTGCGCAACTGGGTCCGGATGAGCGAGCCCCCCGGCGAGCCGGTGAAGCTGCTGGGGATGGTGAAGGCCAACGCCTACGGCCACGGAGCCCCTGCCATCGGCAGAAAGCTCCAGGAGCTGGGGACGGAGATGCTGGCGGTGGCCTGTCTGGCCGAGGCCGTCGAGCTGCGCCAGGCGGGGGTGACCATCCCCATCCTCTGCCTGGGCCAGACCCCGGTGGAGCTGGCCGGGGAGCTGATGGAGTACGATGTCACCCAGACGGTGGGCGACCTGGAGCTGGGCCGGGCCCTGTCCGCCGCCGCCGCGGCCGCCGGGAAGGAGCTGGCCATCCACATCAAGCTGGACACCGGCATGGGCCGGCTGGGCTTTATGTGGCGGGAGGGCAGCCAGGGGGAGACGGTGGAGCAGATCCGCCAGCTGTGCGCCCTGCCCGGGCTGCGGGCGGAGGGGCTGTTTACCCATTTCGCCGCCGCCGACGAGGAGATCGACTACACCGAGCTCCAGGGCCGCCGCTTCCGGGAGGCCCGGGAGGTGCTGGAGCAGTCTGGCATTTTTCTGAAAAATTACCATTGCGCCTCCAGCGCCGCCGTGTTAAACTATCCTTGGACCCATATGAATATGGTGCGGCCCGGCATCGCCATGTACGGCCATTACCCCGACCCGGCCAGCGAGATCCGGGGCGCCCCCGATCTGCGTCCGGTGATGACCCTGAAGGCCCGGGTCACCTCGGTGCGGGCCATGCCTCTGGGGGCCAAGCTGGGCTACGGCTGTACCGCCGTGCTGGAGCGGGAATCCCGGATCGCGGTGCTGTCCATCGGCTATGCCGACGGCCTGCCCCGGTCCCTGTCCAACAAGCTGAAGGTGAAGCTCCACGGGACCCCCTGTCCCGTTCTGGGCCGCATCTGCATGGATATGTGCATGGCCGACGTCACCGCCCTGCCCCAGGTGCGGGTGGGGGACGCGGCGGTGATCTACGACAAGGACCTGAACCGCATTTCCGAGCTGGCCGGCACCATCACCGATGAGATGGTGTGCCGGATCTCCCCCCGGGTGCCCCGGGTGTACTGGGAGAACGGCGTCCGCCTGCCCTGAAGGCTCCCGCTGCCGTGACCGGCCGGCCTGTCCCCGCATAAGATGGGATGGAGCGCGGAGGAGGTGCTGTTCCTCCTCCAGGGTGGAAGGCGCGGCGGGCAGCTGGAGTGGGCCGGGACCGGGCGCGGTCATATGACGGCTCAGATGCTCTTCCCCAGTGAGGCTGATCTCAAATTTATACCAGAAAAACTTGCGTTTTTCTGGTATAATGCCCGCCGCCCCGTGGGAGAATCATAGTACAGCGTTACATACGGCTGTTTTGGCTGTAACGCGGTGCTATCTTCCAGCGGAGTGTGAGTGTACTTGGATAACAGCGTAAAACGAGGCGACATCTTCTACGCCGATTTAAGCCCCGTGGTGGGCAGCGAGCAGGGCGGCGTGCGCCCAGTGCTCATCGTGCAGAACGACACCGGCAACCGGCACAGCCCCACGGTCATCGCCGCGGCCATCACGTCTCAGACGGGGAAGGCCCGGCTGCCCACCCATATCTCGGTGGCGCCCCTGAGCTGCGGCCTGCCCAAGGAGTCGGTGATCCTGCTGGAGCAGGTGCGCACCCTGGATAAGCGCCGCCTGCGGGAGAAGATGGGCCGTCTGGACGACGGCGTGATGCGCCAGGTGGACAACGCCATCGCCGTGAGCTTTGGACTCCACCCGGAGACGATGGTGTAACGGCAGGTCCCGCCCCCGGCGGGACCTACATATCAAGAAGGAGCGTACCTATGAGAAGATTGGACAAGCGTTGGACCATCCGTCTGGGGGCGCTGGCCCTGTCGGCGGCCCTGCTGGGGACGGCTGCGGCCCTGGCCGCGGGAGGTCAGACCGATCCCCTTGTCACCCTGAGCTATTTGAACGAGACCGCCCTCCCCCAGATCGTCAAGCAGGCGGAGGAGAAGACCGCCGCTAAGCAGAAGGAGCTGGAGCAGGCCCTGGCCTTTCAGATCAGCCAGTACCTGGCCCAGGCGGGCCAGGGGACGGGGACCGGTCCGGCCAGCTCGGGTTCCTACACGCTGGTGTCCATGAGCAGCGGACAGGTGATGTCGCTGGGGGTGGGCTGCGAGCTGCTGCCCCGCATCGGCGCCGTGACCGTAAAGGCCAACACCGCCCCGGCGCTCATCGATCTGTCCACCGGCGGGACGGTGAACTCGGGCACGGCCCTCACCGCCAACCACCTGTACATGGCCACCATCGCGGATCGCACCCTCACCGCCTCGGGCGACGTGAAGCTGCTGGTTCGGGGAAGCTATTCCATTGCATGATTTGTACAAAACCGCCCGCTGAATTCAGCGGGCGGTTTTGTTTGCAATTCAGCGCGTTAGCGAGTATAATGAGACAATCCAAGGATAGAAGGAGTTTTTTGCCATGAAAGATCTGCGACTGCCCCAGGGGTACAAGCCCCTGCTGTCCATCTATGAGACCCAGCGGGCCATCGACCTGGGCAACCGGCTCTTTGCCGACAAGCTGGCGGGAGCCCTGCGGCTGCACCGGGTGTCCGCCCCCCTGTTCGTCCCGGTGTCCTCCGGCCTGAACGACGACCTGAACGGTGTGGAGCGGGCGGTGACCTTTGACGTCAACGGCGTGGAGGGGGACGCCGCCGTGGTCCACTCCCTGGCCAAGTGGAAGCGGTACGCCCTGAAGCGGTATCAGTTCCACCCCGGCGAGGGGCTGTACACCAACATGAACGCCATCCGCCGGGACGAGGAGCTGGACTCCCTCCACTCCGCCTACGTGGACCAGTGGGACTGGGAAAAGATTATCACCCGGGAGGAGCGGAATGTCGAGTATCTGAAGCAGACGGTGTGCGCCATCGTCAGCGCCCTGTTTGAGACCCAGTCCTTTCTGCGCACCGTCTTCCCCCAGCTGAACGTGCTGCCCCAGGTGTCTACCGACATCGCTTTTGTCACCGCCCAGGAGCTGGAGGACCTGTTCCCCGAAAAGGCCCCCAAGGAGCGGGAGGACGCCTTTGTGAAGGACCACCCCACCACCTTCCTCATGGGCATCGGCGGAACGCTGAAGTCGGGCAGGCCCCACGACGGCCGTGCCCCCGACTACGACGACTGGGACCTGAACGGCGACCTGCTGGTGTGGGACAGCGTGGGCCAGCGGTCCTTTGAGGTGTCCTCCATGGGCATCCGGGTGGATGAGGAGAGCCTGGCCCGCCAGCTGAAGCTGGCCGGCTGCGAGGACCGCCGGGAGCTGCCCTTCCACAACATGCTGCTGAAGGGGGAGCTGCCCCTGACCATGGGCGGCGGCATTGGCCAGAGCCGGGTGTCCATGCTGCTGCTGGGCAAGGCCCACATCGGCGAGGTCCAGTCCTCCCTGTGGGACGAGGCCAACCTCCAGGCCGCCAGGGCGGCGGGAATCACGCTGCTGTAATGGCCATCACCGTAACCCGGCTGAATCCCGATGAGGTTCTGCGCTACATGGGCTGTCCGCCGGAGAAGGCGGACGGCCTCCTGCGGGGGCAGGTGGAGCGGTGCGCCCAGGAGCTGCTGGAGGTCATCCGCCCCCGGTGGAGCTGGCGGGCGGCGGACCTTGCCTTGGAGGAGGCTGGCGTCCGCCTGGAGGGCGGTCTGCTCCTGCCGGGGCGGGACCTGAAGGCCCACCTGTCCGGCTGCAGCCGGGGGGCGGTCTTCTGCGCCACCCTGGGGGCAGAGGCGGACGCTCTTATCCGCCGGACGGAGCGGCTGGACATGGCCAAGGCCCTCACCCTGGACTGCTGCGCCTCCGCCGCCGTGGAGGAGGTCTGCGACCAGATCGAGCGGGAGCTCCAGGGACACTTCCCCGGCTGCTCCTTCCCCTTCCGGTACAGCCCCGGCTACGGGGACCTGCCCCTGGAGGTCCAGGGGCCGCTGCTGGACCTGCTGGACGCCCCCCGCCGGGTGGGGCTGTGCGCCACGGACAGCCACCTGCTTACCCCCCGGAAGTCGGTCACCGCCATCCTGGGGATCGCAGACGGACCAATCGAACAAACGAAGCGCAGCTGTCTGGGCTGTCCGGCTCAGAGCGGCTGTCAATACCGAAAGGCGGGCGGACACTGTGGAATTTCGTGAACTGTTAAACACCCCCGGCCCCATCCTTCTGGACGGCGGCATGGGCACCATGCTCCAGGCCAGGGGCCTCAAGCTGGGGGAACACCCCGAGCTGGCCGCCCTGGAGCACTCCGGCTGGCTGCTGGACATCCACCGGGCCTACGTGGACGCCGGGACGCAGATCCTCTGTGCCAACACCTTCGGGGCCAACCGGGAGAAGCTGCTCCGCACGGGGAGGACGGTGGAGGAGGTGATCCCGGCCTCCATCGCCATCGCCAGGGAGGCGGCGCAGGGAAAGGCCCTGGTGGCCCTGGACCTGGGTCCCATCGGCCAGCTGCTGGAACCCACCGGAACCCTGGAGTTTGAGACGGCGGTGGACATCTTCGCCCAGCAGGTACGGGCGGCGGTATCCGCCGGGGCGGACCTGGTGATGATCGAGACCATGACCGACCTTCAGGAGTGCCGGGCCGCCCTGCTGGCGGTGAAGGAGAACAGCAGCCTGCCGGTGATCGTCTCCCTCACCTACGAGGAGCGGGGACGGACCTTCCTGGGCCACGCCCCCGCCTGCGCCGCCCTCACCCTGGAGGGGATGGGAGCGGACGCCATCGGCATCAACTGCTCCCTGGGTCCCCGGGAGATGCCCGCCCTGGTGGAGGAGCTGACCCGGTGGACCACCCTGCCCATTTCGATCAAGCCCAACGCCGGCCTGCCCGATCCCGGCGGGGCGGGCTACGACATCACGGCGGACCAGTTTGCCGCCGCCATGGCCGGCCTGACGGAGCTGGGCGTCAAATTCTACGGCGGCTGCTGCGGCACCACCCCGGAGTACATCGCCAAGCTGAAGGCGGCCCTGGCCGGGCGGACCATCCGGGACATTCCCAGAAACATTCCCGCCGCCGTGTGCAGTCCGGTGCAGGCGGTGGTCATCGACCGGGTGCGGGTCATTGGCGAGCGCATCAATCCCACCGGCAAAAAGCGGATGAAGGAGGCCCTCCTCCGGGAGGACATCGATTACATGCTGGGCCAGGCCCTGGAGCAGACCCAGGCCGGGGCGGATATTCTGGATGTGAACGTGGGCCTGCCCGAGATCGACGAGGCGGCCATGATGGTGAAGGTGGTCAAGGCTCTCCAGGGGGTGACCGACGCCCCCCTCCAGCTGGATTCCACCCGTCCCGAGGTGCTGGAGAGGGCCCTGCGGGTGTACTGCGGGAAAGCCATCATCAACTCGGTGAACGGGGACGAGGAGGTGCTGGAGGCCATCCTCCCCCTGGCGAAGAAGTACGGCGCGGCGGTGGTGGGGCTGACCCTGGACAAGAAGGGTATCCCCAAAACCGCCCTGGACCGGCTGGACATCGCCCGGAAGATCATGAACCGGGCCATGAACTACGGCATCCGGAAGGAGGATGTCTACATCGACTGCCTCACCCTCACCGTGTCGGCGGAGCAGGCGGCGGCCTCCCAGACCCTGGAGGCCCTGAGCCGGGTGAAGAAGGAGCTGGGGCTGAAGACGGTGCTGGGGGTGTCCAACATCTCCTTCGGCCTGCCCGCCCGGCCCCTGGTGAACCAGAATTTCCTCATGATGGCCATGACCCGCGGGTTGGACCTGCCCATCCTCAACCCCAATCTGGCGGCCATGATGGCGGCCGTCCGGTGCTACCACCTGCTGATGAACATCGACACCGACGCCCGGGACTACATCGCCGCCTACGGCAGCGCCACCGTGTCCACCACCGTCACCGCCGGGGCGGCCCAGGCCGCCGCCCCGTCCGGCGGGGAGCGGACGCTGGAGCAGATCGTGCTCGCCGGGCTGAAGGGGGAGGCGGGTCCCGCCGCCCGGAAGCTGCTGGAGACCGCCGCGCCCATGGAGGTGGTGGATGGCGTGCTCATCCCCGCCCTGGACCAGGTGGGGGCGGACTTTGAGGCGGGGAAGGTCTTCCTGCCCCAGCTGATCCAGGCGGCGGGGGCGGCCCAGGCCGCCTTCGAGGTCATCCGGGAGCACCTGTCCGCCCGGCCCGGCCGGGAGGAGGAGCCCAAGGGGACCATCGTCCTGGCCACCGTCAAGGGGGACATTCACGATATCGGAAAGAACATCGTCAAGGTGCTGCTGGAGAACTACGGCTACCCCGTGGTGGACCTGGGCCGGGATGTGGAGCCCTCCGCCGTGGTGGAGGCCGCAAAGAAGCACAGCGCCCCTCTGGTGGGCCTGTCCGCCCTGATGACCACCACCCTGGGCAGTATGGAGGAGACCATCCGCCTCCTCCGGGCGGAGGGGACGCCCTGCAAGGTGGTGGTGGGGGGCGCGGTGCTCACCCCGGACTACGCCAAACGGATCGGAGCTGACTTCTACGCCAAGGACGCCAAGGAGAGCGTGGACGTGGCCCGTCAGGTCATCGGATAAAGGAATATGGAAGGGGGCGGCCTCAGCCGCCCCCTTAATTCTTGCGCTTTTTCTGCCGATATGGTACAATGAGGAAAATCGTCGAAGCGAGGGAGGAGAAGTGCCGTGAACTCATATCCGCCTGATCTGCTGCCGGAGCAGGACCAAGAGACTGAACCGCTTCCCGCAGCCGTACCGCCCAGACACCGGAGCCAGCAGACGCCGCCGTCCCGGAGGTCCTCCTCCGGCGGAGGGGGCTGGATGGGCAAGCTGACCCTGGTGGTGGCTCTGCTGGCCCTGCTGGTGTCCTGCGTGACCCTGTTTTTGATCCTGCGCCCAGAGAAGCAGGAGGAGGAGCCGCCCCCCGACATCTCGGAGGAGGAGCCGGTCACCTTCCGGTTTGGGGACCGACAGCTGACCCCTCTGGAGGGCATGCCCCTGAACCCCTATGACCGGGAGGGATTCACCGTGGACAGCCGGGGCCGGGTGTCCTATGAGCGGGACGGAAAAGCGGCCAAAACCGGCGTGGATGTGTCCACCTATCAGAATGAGATCGACTGGCCCGCCGTTGCGGCGGACGGCATCGACTTTGCCATCCTCCGCCTGGGCTACCGGGGGTATACTGAGGGCGGGCTGTTTATGGACCAGACCTTCCAGGCCAACCTGGACGGCGCGCTGGACGCCGGGCTGGAGGTGGGCGTCTACTTCTTCTCCCAGGCCATCACCCCCGAGGAGGCGGAGGCGGAGGCCGCCTACGTCCTCAACGCGGTGGAGGGGTATGAGATCGCCTACCCCATCGCCTTCGACTGGGAGCCCATCACCTCGGGCAGCGGGGCCCGTACCGAGAGCCTGGACAACCGCACCCTCACCCAGTGTGCGGCGGCCTTCTGCGCCAAGGTCCGGGAGGCGGGCTATACGCCGGCAGTCTATTTCAACCAGAGTCTGGGCTATCTGCGCTACGACCTGCGGGAGCTGACCGGGTATACCCTGTGGCTGGCGGAGTACGACACCAAACCGGATTTCTACTACCACTTTGACCTGTGGCAGTACACCCACACCGGTCAGGTGGCCGGCATCCAGGGGGACGTGGACCTGGACCTGGATCTGCGCTGAATACAGCGGGCCCCCCAACAGGGCGGGTCCGCTTTTTTGGAAAGAAGGCGGGGACCATGGAGAATCTGTCCCAGCGGGATTTTACCAGGACCGCCATTGCCATGGTCCCGGCGGTCAGAAGGTGAGGATCTCCTCCCAGATGTCCTGGGCGGTCTTATCCACCAGCTCGAAGTCCACATGGGGGTTGTAGACAGCCTCCAGGTCGTCGTGCATGGCCTTGGCCAGCGCCAGGGAGGAGACCGCCTCCTCCACAAGGGCGGCGGACACCTTTTTGGCGAAACGCAGCCGGGGCCGGTTGTGCCGCAGGACCTCGCTGTCTGCGGCGGCGTCCAGGCGGATGCGGCGGTAGGGAGCGCCGGGGAAGGGCAGCGAGGAGGGAGTGGTGAGAAAGGCCAGTCCCAGCTGGGGCGCCAGAAGGTGGGCCAGCCGGTCGGGAGCCATGGGGTCCGGACAGGCCACCGCGTCATAGCCGTTGGAGGTCATCCCGGCCAGCAGATGGATGAGCAGCTCGTGAGCCAGGCCGCAGGTGTCGGTCAGAGCATAGATCCGTTGGCACTGGGCCAGGGCGGTGTCATACAGGCACACCGGTCCCTGGTGGGTGACCGCCCCTAGGAAGCGCAGGGTGACCCGGCCGGGCCGCTCCGCCTTCCGGCGGGGGACCTCCCGGATCAGGATGCCGTGGGCCCGCTTGGCCAGCTTCTGGGCCAGAGGCTCGGTGAGCAGGGCGGAACGCTGATCCTCCATGATCTCTGCCGCCGCCCCCAAGCAGCGGTAGGCCCGCTGGTAGCAGCCCTTGTAGCCAGACATGCAGTCCATGATCTCCTGCCGCAGGGACCACAGGGCTTCCTTGTCGTAGCAGTCCCCCATGTTTACGTAGCGTTCCACCACGCCGGGGTATTTGGGCTCCACCACATGGGGCGTTGTGCCATAAGGACACTGGACAAGCTATTATAATAAGGCGTAACTGCTCAGTTTTTACAACCAAATATGGAAAGCAGGGCTTTGGTACAGACTGGCTTTTGACCTAATGATGACATTTACTTTGACGAAGACTTTAGCGGCACGGCCATCATTTTTCTTTTGATTTTCCTTTATATTCCATTTAAAATATGTCACTTATCTCCAAGAAGAGATAGGTGACATGTTTCTATAAAAAGCACAAAATAAATAGAAAGCAGGCGATCTATTATGAAAGTGAGCATTTTAGAATTAGGCTTAAAAGCGCTGCTGGAAGAACGACGTGAGGATTTGTTGGATTCCCTACTTGCTGCCGGTATTGATGTCGAAAAAGGAACATGGGATCATGCGAAGGTAGTCCGTAATGCAAAACGGAGCATGGATCTCCTTTTAGACCAGGCTGAGCAGGAAAGCGGTCCATATTTACATGTCATTTTTGATGGATTTAAAAAGGGCGACTATCTTTCCACAATGGCTTACATCTACATTGTGTCTGAATGCAATTATCATTTTCCACCCTACGGTATCATCCAACATGCAATTGATGACAGACTTCTGGAGGAGTACTGCCTTGCCCTGCAAGAAGAACTGTTTGCCATAATAGAGTCAGATGCTGGATAGAATTGATTTGGTAAGAGTGTCCTGGAATTGTTGTGGTGAAAGTACAATTCTGCTATAATAATATGAAACAGGCAACAATGTGTGTCTGTGGAAACGTTGAGGTAAGAGGGTGCGCCGGTAAGCATTGTCTTACTGAGTTTTCAGGAGGGGTTGTGCAGCGAAACCTCAAACCAGCTAGGCTGAAAAGTTGAAAGAAAATGCTCTAAAAGGCTCCGCCACAGGCGGGGCCTTTTAAATCGCACACAATGTATAAAGAATAAAAAATAAGTCTAAAACAACTATGACGAAAGCATGTTTTTGCTGCTTTCGTCATAGTTATTTTTATAAGCTTTGCGAGGAGGTATCCCTATGCGAATATGGGTTTATGGGGACAGTCCAGAGCGGATTCGAGAAATGATAGAGGAAAATATCAGCTTCGATGATACTGTGACAGGCACCTCGGTTTGTGCGGAAATTGGTTCCGTATTTCCTCAGAGCGGTTTAATTCCGGCCATATCGGCCGCGATTCGAAACGATATTGATCTGCTGCTCGTCCCCACATTTGAGCTGTTGGGGAACACAGCCAAAGCGAAACAAACAATAGAGCTGTTCCGAAGCTACCATGTCTCGGTCAGATCTGTTTCCAGTAATGGAATCAACAGCTCCTGATATCCGGCGCGGTCACATTGCTTGACGGCCTCTGCAGAGGCTTCCAGGGCCGTTCCGGCGCAGCCCTGCAACAATGAGCGGCTGGACTCGCTCAGCGGTTTATCGGAGCAACACAGCTCATAGTCATCGGGCGCCATATGCCACGGACTGAGCAGCTCTGGATATCGGCCACACAGCTGCGCCGCGATGGACAAGCCTTTGCCATCGAAATCCCCGGAATAGAATAATTCTGCTCCTTCCGCCGCCAGCAGATCCAGCAGCCGCAGCGCAGCCACAGAGGGCTGGCCGGAGGTACAGATCAGCGGGGAATGAAATTGAGCGGAGTGGTCGCAGAGCTGGGTGAACACCATCTCATTTTCCACGATGTAGGCCCGTCCTGAAGAACTGTATGCGCCGGTCAGTCCGGACAGATTGGCGAGGGACAAGGTACATATCTCGTGACTTTGCCTGAGCAGTCGGTAAGCGGGGTGTTCCTCTTTTCCTGTGTAAAGGACAAGCCCCACCTGAGAGACAAGGCTGGAAATGCTGTCGCACAAGATACCGTTTTCATAGTACAGGATATCTCGTTGCTCCGCGCTTTCCGGAACCTCCAAGCCGGAACGAAAGGACAGAAGGTATAAAAACAGCTTTCCGACCAACGTTCCGCTGTCCAGGGCGTGGGGATCAGAGGTGGCCTGGGCGCTGAGGACGGCCAGACGAACCGTTCTCTGTGTGTGCCGCTCCAGCCAGTCCAGGCTTCGGCAGGCTTGCAGCAGACCGCGTCCTGTCCCCTCCGGATCCTTGGCGGCCTCCCGGCGAAGCAGCTGATATCCGCCGCTCTGGGGATCGGACAGCGTTTGGAGCCACCGGATGCAGGAGCTGTTGACCGTCTGCTCCAGCACCTGGGTCAGCATGGCGGAAAAACGGCTGTTTTCCACCTCACGCAGCTCATTTTTTGTTCTGATCTCCGTGTCAAAGTAAGCCTCCAGGACTTCCTTTAGAGAGACTTTCCCAAAACGGAGTTCCTGCAGCGCCGCCTCAAACTGTGCCGTCTGAAATCGCAGCGGCGGAGAGAAGGGACGGCCGAAGACGCCTCGAGCGGCGGCGCACTCCTCCTGGGTAGCGTCGTCCAAACGGACGGTTCCCGCCGGCCGGCCGTAGCTGCGGTATTTTTTCAGCAATTCCTGCATGATGCGCCGGTACCCGGGGTGATCCTTCAAATAGGCCGCGCAGGCCCTGGCCTGTTCGCTCATAGGCTGTCCTCCAGTGTCCGCTGTGTCCCGTTCCAGTGGTAGCGCAGGATGGTCACCACCGGGGCATTGGGCGGGTGGTGCATCTCGGCGATGTCCAGGTCCGGCACGCAGGCGTAACAGCCCCACAGGGCCTGGGAGTTGATGATGTAGTCAAAATCCAGAGTTCTCATCAGTTCAAACATGGCGCTGATATTCTGGTCGTCCACACCGGCAAAGGCCTCGTCCAGGGCCAGCAGCTGGGGGCAGGCCTCCCCGCCCTTGTGATACTGGGCGGAGACGGCGGCAAACAGGGGCACATACATAGCCATCGCCTTTTCGCCTCCGCTGAACTTGTTGAAGGCCCGGTCAGACAGCTCCTTTTTCCCGTCTTCTCCCCGCTGATAGAACAGGTGAAACTCGTACCAGCCCCGGTAGTCCAGCACTGAGCGGATCAGATCAGCGTAATTGACTGACATTCCTTGGGTATGTGCCTCCTCCCGGGCCCGTTTGACCTTGTTCCGGAAATGGGAGGAGACTTTCTGGCTGTCCTCCGGCGTGAGCAGGGCCCGGTCCTTGTTCAGCAAAGTGACCAGGTGGGCGGTATCCAACTCCCCCTCCCCCTCCGACTTTTTCTCCTTCCAGTCCAGGCTGAAGGTCAGCCCCATAGAGGTGGTCAGTCCCGCCATCAGGATAGTCATATCCTGGACCCACCGGCCGCTCTCCTCAATGCGAGCGCGCAGCTTGTGGCTGATAGTCTCGGTCAGGATGTTTTCAAACAGCTCCCGATCCCGATCCTCCAGAATGCTGTCGGTGGAGTCGATGTCGGTCTGGAGGGACTGGATAAAATCATAGAGGGAGAGCTCCTTCCCGCCCTTTTTCAGCAGGATGCACAGACGCTGCCGAAGATGTGCGGGCTGGCTGGGCGCGTCAAAGACTAATCTGATTTCCGGGTGATAGCTTAACAGGCTGTTGTTTGACCTCTGATAGTTGCTCCGCAGAGCGTCCGCCATATGCTCCGGCGTATAGTTCCGGTCGGCGGGCGGGATTTTACTCACCGCCTGCCGGGCGCGCTCCTCCAAATCCAGGCCCTCGTCCAGCCCGGAGAATCCCAGCTTCAGGTCCTCCAGGAAGTAGCGCTCCGTGTCCTGCTCGTCGATCGTCGCGTTCAAGAGGTTTTCTTTTCGCCGGGCAATGACTTCATTGGAATTTTTCAGCTCTACTTCCAGAGCGGCGCACGCATTATCCGCCTTCCGGTTTTCCTGATTCTGGTGGTCGATCTCCTGATCCAGCTCCATAAGGCGGCGGGCACGGGCCTGATTTTCCGGCCGATCCAAATAGGCCTGCAGCTCCTCGGCGGAGGACCGGCTGACTTGCAGCGATCGTTGCACGGCTTCATTGTCCTTTCTCTGGTCCGCCGTCTGATCCCGCTGCTCGTCAATGGTATTCTGCTCATCCTCCGCGGCACGGACCGCATAGTCCAGCTTCTGGCGGCTGTGTTCCAGGTCGTTCAGCGTATCTTGATAGCCGGTGGCCGCCTCCTGGGCCTCCTCATAGTCCGGGACCGTCCGCTCGTAGGGCAGACCGGCACTGAGGCTGACGGTTTTTTCCTCCAGCGCGGACCAGGCTTGCTTTGCCGCCTGCTCGACGGCCTGCTTTTTCTGTTGCTCCTCCTCGGACTGACGCAGCGCCCGGCGGGCCTGATCCAACAGCGCCAGCGCCTGGTCCAGCTCTTCGGCGGACGGCATCCGGGAGCGCTCCTGCTCCAGCTGCTCCAGCCGTCCGGTCCAGTCCAAAATCTCAGTCTGTGCGGACTGCACCTTTGCAGACAACTGCTCCAACCGTTCCTCCAGCTCGAAAATCTGACGCTGCCGGTTGGCCTCCCGGGCGGCGGCGCCTACGAATCCGGCAGGGGCCTCGGCGTGGCTGCGGCCCTGGATCATGCCGCAGCGGAACCGGCCGTCGGGGAGAAGGGCTGTCTCGGCGCTGAGGTCGGTTTGGGATATCCCCCGGAGACAGGCGGCGGTTTCTTTGGGAAAGCGCCCCTTGGCATCGGGGATCAGACCCTGGACAGGCTGTTCTACAGCGGGTCCGGGGATCAGAAAACGATCCGGGTACTCCTCCAACAGTTCCCGAACGGCGGACAGGTGTTCCTCCGGCACTACCAGGGCGTCCAGCAGCCCGGTATCAGTCAGTTGGGCCTCCAGCAGGTCCCGCTCCTCCTGGGGAAGGTCAGGGGCGAAGTCCACCAGCTCATAGAGGGGGGCGCAGGGAATGCCCCGCAGCATCAGCTGGAGGCGGGCGGCCTGAATTTGCTCCCGGCGGGGCGGAATGGGGTCTGGTTGGGCTTTCAGTTGTTTTAACTCCCGCTCCCGCTCTTTTTGCTCCTCCAACAAGGTGTTCCGGAAGGTTTCCGCCTGAAGCAGCTGTGCCCGTAGATTTGACTCACGTATCCGGACGCATTCATCCACCTGATTGCGGACAGGACTCCAGTCCGCCGGAGTATGATAAGCGGCAAGGGCCCGCCGGAGGTCCAGCCAGAGGTCCTGTGTGATCTCCAGCTGGGTATTCTGATCCCGCCAGAGGGTAAAGGACTCCAGCAACCTGTCCCGCTCCTCCCGCTCCTGGGTCTGGGCGTCCCGCAGTACGATTTGGGCCTCCCTCACAAGAGTACCGGCCTGGTCTGCGGCCTGACAGGCGTTGTCGTAGATCGTTCTGGCCTCCTCCGATTTTTGCAGGGCGCGCAGAACCTCGCCGATCTGCCGGCTCCTCTGCCGGAGCGCGGCAAAAAGAGCCTGCGAATCCGTGACGAACTGTTCTGCCTTGAGGCTGTGAACATATTGATCGTGCTCCTGTCCCAGACGCAGCAGCTCGTTTTGATCGTCCAGCTCCCGCAGAAGCCGCCGAACTGCGGCGCGAGTGTCATCACACTCCCGGGTCAGCGTCCGCAGATCGACTTCCCGCCTGGATATCCCGTCCTCCAGCTTTTGGAGCCGGTTCTCTCCCTGTTCCAGCTGAACGGCCAGCCGGGTACAGTTCTCTAAAACCTGTTTCAGTTGGGCGCCCTTGGCGGACAGGTCGTCATCTCCCATAGCAGTCCGCTGGGCCCTTGCCTGCTCCAGCCGGGTCCCGGACTGACGTTTCCGCTCCGACTGCTCCTCCAGCTGCCGCTCCAGATCGCCGCGCAGGTTCTCCGCGTCCCGGAGCTGATTGCGCAGACGCTGAACGGAACTCCGGGCCTCCAGATAAGCCTGACCCTTGCGGCCCAGAATGTATTGGTTGTACCGGTTATATTCGTTCCGGATGATCCTGGCGTCCTGCATGGCTCTCTGATAGCCGTGGAGGGTGTCCTCCAGATTGTCCATTTGCTCCATGGTGCTGACCATGGCTGACAGATCGTCGTCTGTAAGCACCTGGAGGGACAGATTTAAGAGTTTTTTCACCTCGGTGGGGCGGAAATCCTTGGACAGCTTGGGCGCCCGAACCATAATCAGCAGCTGGACCAGCTGGTCGTACTGCCGGATGTCCTCAAAGCCGAAAATCTGTTTGTTGACCATCTCCTTGTAGGCTGTCTGGCTCTCAGCCCAACAGCTGGGATCTTCGATAAGCTGATGCAGTTTCCGCTTGCTGAGAGGCAGGTTTTGCCCGCCCATTTTTTCGTATAACTGAAGTCCGCCCGGCCCAATCCGCCTCCCGTCCCGGAGGCAGAAGCCCCAGAAATCAATCTCCCGCTTCCCCCGTTGGGCCCGCATTCCCACACCGATAGTCCGGTACTCCTCCGCGCCGGGCTTGCGAAATTCCAGATACAGATAGCCGGTGGACTCCTCCCGCTCGTTGTCGCCCAGCAGGTAAAACTCCATCTTGCGATCCCGGGAGCCAAAGGGGTCCAGCCGCTCCGGACGCTTATCTCCGTCCAGGATAAAGGGGACAAAGCTCTGGGTGGTGATGGATTTTCCCGCCGCATTGTTGCCCCGCAGCAGGATATGGCCGTCATGGATGGGAAATTCCTCCTGGTCGTACAGCCAGAAGTTGAGAAATCCCAGCTTATTCATCTTCCAGCGGCTCATCTTCCTCCCCCTCCCTTGACTCATTTTGATAAGCGGCGGGGTAACTCCCTACCAGTTTGCCCGCGGCCGGGTAGAGCAGTATGTCCTCCTCCAGTACCTCAAGGAGCATCCAATCGGCCATATAAGCGGTCAGCTCCTGATAGATGCGCTCCGAAGAACAGGCGCGCAGCTGGGAGCCCCAGCCGTTTCCATACCGGGCCCGGCAGCGTTCCAGCTCATAGAAAAACTCCCGGCGAGTGAGCAGCACGGTGTCGTCCGCCCGGCGGGGATAGACGCCCTGTTCGATCTGTTCTCTCAACTGAGCGCACAGCAGCAACGACACGTCGGACAGCGCCCGGGTCCCGGGGTAGAGCAGCCCGCAGCGCTCCCCCTCGGACAGGAGAAAGAACGCGCCGTTTTTGTAGAGCTGAAGCTCCCCGTTCAAAAACTGATCCAGATTTCCGCCCACTGTGCGGCGCTGATTTTTGATGTAGTCATAATCGCTCTGGGTCTGGTCGGAGCAGTAGAGTCCGGGAGCCAGCGCCAGCTGCCGGTAGACCCGCCGCCGGCGCTGTTCGGTTTCGTCGCCCTCCCAGGCGAGGGCCTCAAAATCCTCGATGGACCGGCACCCCATGATATCCCGCCCAAAATGTACCGGAAAGTGCCGGGACAGGCCGGTGTTTTCATAGAGTACTTCTTGACTTTGATCGTTGCCAAAGAGTGCGCTGTTCCCGTCGTAGACCAGCACCAGCCCCACCTCCTGGGCGTACTGGAGGACCCGGACCAGGGATTTGCGGTGGGGAAACCGGGTCCAGTCCACCGGCTGCACCTCGCTGAGAAAGGTCTCTACAGCCTGGGTCAGGGAGGAGAGCAGAAAGGGAGCGCCGTCGTCCAGATCGGCCAGATACAGCAGGACGGCGCATAACAGGCAGTAGTCCAGCGGCTCCTGAAAGGACTGTATTCCCATCCAGGGCATGGCCCTGGGCGGCACCTTCTCCAGCTTGACCACCGACTCATTGACCACCAGGTTCCAGCCCAGCAGCTCGTTGACCAGCCTGCGGTAGTCGGGCAGAGTCCGCTTCAGGTTGAAATAGAGCTCACGGTCTTCCGCCCGGGTGACCCAAAACCGGTCCAGCAGAGCGCGAAATTCATACATGGCCGGCCTCCTCAAACATCAGCACACAGTTTGGCATAGTCAGTATCCCATCGGTACATCTGAGCTGGCAGGTCTGATTTCCCCGCCTTTTCAGCGTGTAGGACTGCCCGTACTGGGTCTGGCCCCGCTTGTCCGGACTGAGGTTGGCCAGCGCCACCCAGGACAGGAAAACTGTGCGCACGGCGGGAGAGACGGGGGTATCCAACGCGGCCAGGTCCAGCTTCCCGTCCCGGATGTACCCCATAACCTCCTGCCGGAGGGCCCGTTCCTCCTCCAGGATCTTCTGGCGCTGGGCCGCCTTTTCGGCGCTCTTGTCCGCAAACCCGGAGCGATCCATTCGGGGCTTGTAGGTCCGTGTCCGGGGCACAAGGGAATACTCCATGGGAGGTTCGTCGTAGGGGCTGAGGTCGATTCGCTCCGATTCCCGGATGTGGTCAAAGGTAAAGTGCCGGGCCTGCTGGGCGCCGAATACCAGGGCGGAGAGGCGATGGCTCTCCTCCACCGTCTTGAAGCCGGCAAACAGGGTGAGCAGGTGCCTCAGCTCCGCCTTGTTGCTCACCCCCATATTCTCCATCTGTACCAGCAGTGCCGCGTTCTGCACCGCCCTGCGGATGACCTCGTTGGTCACGTTCAGCACCTGCCGGGCGGCGGGGTCGCTGCCGGTGAACCAGTCAGTCAGGGATTGCCAGACCCCTTGGCACCGGGTCTGCAGCTCCGCTTCCCAGTTGGGGGACTGTTCAGACTGAGGGCGGGGGATCTCCAGTTCACTGCGCCGGACCAGGTCTAAAATATGGGTGACCTGTTCCGGAGCGAACCTTTCCAGCTGCGCGCCGATCTGGGCGGCACTGTGCTGGAGGTCCTGAATAAAATCCTCCAGATATCGCACTAAATTCTGCTTATAAACAATAAAATCCACTGATTTCATCTGCATTTCCATTCCGGGGCCGTAGAACTCCCGGAGAAAATCCTGATGATTCTGGCTCAGCCGCTGGAAGTCCTCCTGCAGGTCCTGCCACCAGGCGTTGGCCTCTCGGAGGGGCAGAGTGTCCAGCTGTTCCGCTTTATACAGGTCCTCCCGGATGCGGCGGAAGGGGCTGACAGAGAGCCCGGCAGTCCGGGTGGACAGATTTTCCAGCGTGATGGTCAGCCGTTCGATTTCGATGGCCGTCTGGGACATCATATATTGATACTGCTTGTTTTTGAACTCGGCGATGGTGCGGGGCTTGCGCGGGTCCTGGATGGGCGTGAGGTTCTTCCACTTGACCAGCTGCTGGAGGTCAAGCGTCAGCTGCTCCGGGGTATAGTCCGCAAAGACGTCCTGTCCCCGAAGCAGGAGCAGTACAGCGTCCCGATCCATCTGGTAGTGCATCTTTTGGTGTTCCAGGTAGAAGATGCGCATAATTGTTCGATAGGCCCTGTAGTTATCTGCTGAGAGATATCTGGTTTCGGAAATATTTTCCAATAAATCAGCTTGCAGCATGATATACCTGCCTTTCACACTCAATTCCTTTTATCGACTTAATCATACTATATCCGTCCCGACATTACAATCATATATCGCAGTTTTTGCTTCATACAGTTTACTGGAGGCGATTTTCATGAAAGATTCTGCTTTGATTTTAAACGAATCTCACATACCATCGTTCAAAGCTGACAACGAAATGATTTATCAGACCGTCAGCGCCTGGCTTACAAAGGAACTCCAAAAGCGTGGAAAATGAATGGAAAAGGGACAACGCTGATTGTGTTGTCCCCTCCAATTATAAATTGTAATCTTGAATCCTTTTATGAGCAATATGGTAAACCTCATCGTCCTCGCGTGCCCCGATTACAATCAAGACCATACGATCCTTTTCGCGAACAAGCTGATAGACAATGCGCAATCCGGCCCCACGCAGCTTGACCTTCAAAAATCCGGCCAGTTGCGTATTGTCTTTATTCCCCAGCCGTTTGCCGTAACCGCCTTCTGTATCTGGCAGAGAGTTTGTTCGTACCTTCGCAATGGCTTTTTTAACCAAAACCCGTTGGCTTCCATCCAGAGCTCGAAAATCATCCAAAACTTCGGGCAAATATCTGATCTCCCAGCTCATTCAAACTCCACCTCAGATGTGTCAGCATAGTCCTCGGGAGAAAGCCCCAGTGCCTCGTCAATTTGATGGTCGGAGAGCAGCTTGGCGGGATCGAAATGAGTCATACGCGCAGATGCCTCCGCCAGCAGACGGGCGTCGTTTACCTCATCCATCAGGCGCACATATTCCTCCGGAGACATGAGAACGCACTCGGCGCTGTTGTTTTTCATGACGACCTTGGCACCATAACGCTTGACATCTTCGAAAATTCTGCCAGCGAGACCTTTGTTGAACAGGGAAATCGAAACAGTGTTTTCGATTGCTCCACGAATTGCATCCATCTTGCTCACGCTCCTTTGTATCATCATTATATGCTCTAGCAGTAAATATGTCAACAAATTTACCAATTTATTTGCTGCTTCATGTGATTTAAATGCCTTTGCCATTTTATTGGCAAAGGCATGCAATTAATAATAGGTTTCTTGAAGAATTTTGTGTTGCCTTACTGAAAGAACTGCGTACTTTGGCAGTAGAGGGGGGGAACATTGGGACTGGTTTGATAAAACGGTTTCTCTACCGGTTGGATATTATTTAAAATAAGGGAATGTGCTAAATAGTATTGTAGGCGAAATGTGATTTTGCTATAATTGTCTCATCTTTATTAAATCATGGAGGAAAATATATTGAATCTACTTGAACGGCCAGAGTACAATTTTTTAAAGACTGACCCACATCTTGGCAAACACATTATTTTCCTCACCTATGGGGGCAGCTATGCCTATGGAACCAATGCGGAGGGCTCCGACATTGACATCCGGGGCTGTGCGCTGAACAGCAAGGACGACCTGCTGGGTATGGGTGGCTTTGAACAGGTGACGGACGCGGAGACGGACACCACGGTGTACGCCTTCAACAAGCTGCTGACTCTGCTCATCAGCTGCAACCCCAACACCATCGAGCTGCTGGGCTGCAGGCCGGAGCACTACCTGTTGCTGACTTCCATCGGGAAACAGCTTATCGACCAGCGCAAAATGTTTCTCTCCCGCCGGGCGGCCATCTCCTTCGGCGGTTACGCCAACCAGCAGCTCCGCCGGCTGGAGAACGCCCTGGCCCACGACGCCTACCCCGCCGAGGCCAAGGAGCGGCACATCATGGGCTCCTGTGAGAACACCATATTCACCTTCCCGGAGCGGTACCGCAGCTTCTCTCCGGAGCAGATCAAGCTGTCCGTCGCCCAGGTGGACGGCGGGCCCCAGGTGGTGGCGGATATCCGCATGGAACAGGTCCCCCTGCGCACCCTCACCGGCATGGTCAGCGAGCTGGTGGAGATCGCCCGGAACTACGACAAGATCCACCACCGGAACAAAAAGAAGGACGACGCCCACCTGAACAAGCACGCCATGCACCTGGTGCGGCTCTATTTGATGTGCCTGGATATCCTGGAGAAGGAGGAGATCGTCACGTTCCGGGCGGCGGATCACGCTCTGCTGATGGACATCCGGAACGGGCGCTATCAGAGGGAGGATCACACCTTTAACTCCGCCTTTTACGACCTGCTGAACGACCTGGAAAAGCGGCTGGACTACGCCAGAGAACATACATCCCTCCCGGAGACGCCCGACCTGGCCCGGATCGAGGCGTTCCAGATGGAGATCAACGAGAGGGTGGTGCGGGATGAAATTTGAAATTCCTGCTGGAGCACAGAAAATCCTCCGAACGCTCGCCGACGCCGGCTATGAGGCATACCTGGTGGGCGGCTGTGTGCGGGACTTGCTCCGAGGCGTTGCCCCCCATGACTGGGACATCTGCACCTCCGCCCGCCCGGAGGAGACGGAGGCCTGCTTCGCCGGGCAGCGGATCATCGAGACCGGGCTGAAGCGTGGCACCGTCACGGTGCTGGTGGAGGGCGAGCCCTACGAGATCACCACCTACCGCACCGAGGGCCCCTATTCCGACAGCCGCCGCCCGGACTATGTGGAGTTTGTTTCCAGCCTGGAGGCCGACCTGGCCCGCCGGGATTTTACCATGAACGCCATCGCCATGGACCTGGAAGGAAACCTGCGGGACCCATTCGGCGGAGCGGCTGACATTCAGGCCGGCCTGATCCGCTGTGTGGGGGAGCCCGCCCAACGTTTCCAGGAGGACGGCCTGCGGGTGATGCGGGCTCTGCGGTTCGCCTCTGTGCTCGACTATAAAATCGAGCATGGTACTGCCGGGGCCATCCATGAAAACCGCCGCATACTGGAGCATGTGGCGGCGGAGCGGATCAATGTGGAATTGTCCAAGCTGCTTGTGGGAGAACAAGCGGGAGATATTCTGCGGCAGTACCCTGATGTGCTGTGTGAATTCTGGCCGGAGCTGGGGCCGCTGGTCACCCTGGAGCAGAACAACCCCTGGCACTGCTGGGGCGGCTGGGAGCACACCATCCATGCGGTGGAGGCGGCCCCGCCTGACCTGGTTTTGCGGCTGACCATGCTCCTCCACGACATCGGCAAGCCTGCCTGCAAATCCACCGACGAGAAGAGCATCGACCACTTCTACGGTCACCCCGCTGTCAGCGCCAAGCTGGCCGACCGGATGCTCCGGGAACTAAAGTTTGACAACAGGACCCGGGAACGGGTGGTCACCCTAGTGGAGTACCACGACGTCCAGATTCCCAACCGGGACCGCTCCATCCGCAAATGGCTGGGCCGCCTGGGGCCGGAGACCTTTTTCCAGCTGCTGGAGGTCAAGCGGGCGGACGGCATGGGACAGAGTTATGAGCTGGTCAAGGACCGTTTGACTCAACTGGAGGAGATGAGGACGAAGGCGGCGGAGATCGTCGTCCAGGGGCAGTGCTTTTCCCTGAAGAATCTGGCTATCAATGGCCGGGACGTGATCGCCGCCGGTGTTGCTCCGGGACCGGAGGTGGGTCGGGTGCTGGAGCGGCTGCTGGAGCGGGTGACCGGCGGGGAGATTCCCAATGAGCGGGAGCGGCTGCTGGGGCTGCTACGACCCGACGATAGTTCCTCCGTTGGGGTGTAGCACCTGCCCGGTCATATAGCTGGCGTCGTCGGAGGCCAGGAACACATAGCAGGGCGCCACCTCACAGGGCTGTCCCGCCCGGAGCATAGGCACCTTGGAGGTCCCGGAGCCGAAGGTCCGCACCTCCTCGGCGGAGTAGGATGCGGGGATCAGAGGGGTCCAGATGGGTCCCGGCGCCACCGCATTGACCCGGATGCCCTGCTCGGCCAGGGACAGGGAGAGGGACCGGGTCAGGGCCACGATGGCCCCTTTCGTGGCGCTGTAGTCGATCAGGTCCTTGTTCCCCTCGTAGGCCGTGACTGAGGTGGTGTTGATGATGCTCCCGCCCCGTCCCATGTGGGGGAGGGCGGCCTGGATCAGGTAGAAATAGGAAAACACATTGGTCTGAAACACGCAGGAGAGCTGGCCCGGCGTAATGTCGAGAATGCTCCGCTTGATGTACTGCACGGCGTGGTTGTTGACCAGGATGTCCAGCCCGCCGAACCGCTGGACGGTCTGGGCCACGCAGCGTTTTGCCGTGCCTGGGTCCTTCAGGTCCCCGCGGAGCGGCAGGCATTGGGCGCCCAGCTCCCTGACCCGCGCCTCCGTCTCCGCCGCGTCGGTCTCCTCGTCGTAGTAGGCGATGGCCACGTTCGCCCCCTCCTTGGCAAAGGCGTAGGCCACCGCCCGGCCGATGCCGCTATCCCCGCCGGTGATCAGCGCGGTGCGGCCCTCCAGCTTCCGGCAGACGGGGGCGCACTCCGACACCGGCCTGGGCTCCATCACATACTCCAGCCCCGGCTGACGGGTTTGGTGCTGGGGCGGAAAGCAGGAGGGCGGCGTTTTGAAGTCGGCTATGTTATATGTGCACTTTTTGCATTCCATAGACAAATACCTCCTTTGCCCATTCTATGCGGCCGGGAGGTATTTGTTTTTCATATTTTGCGGCCCCTGCTTCATACAATTTCCTGGAGGCGATTTTTATGAAAAACCCGATTTTAGTCTTAAACGAATCCTGCACACCGTCTTTCAAGGTTGATGACAAGATAGTTTATCAGACTGTTACTGCCTGGCTCACAAAAGAACTCCGCAAATGATGCCTTTGCCATTTTATCGGCAAAGGCATTTAAAATAATTTCTTGCCACGCGGCTGCTCACAGGGTATGATGTTCCTGAGCAGTTACGCCTTGAAGGAGGTGTAACAAATCCTTTGTGCGATCTATATTGATCCATCAACATTGGTGGATATTAAGGATGTCCATATTGATACCTCACTGCCTGTAGAACAGCGATTAGCCAGCGTGCTTCAGCAAATGAACGGAAATCCGTATTTCTTCTGCAGTAACGGTCTGGTCGTCAAATGCTCTTTTACAAGGAGAGAAAAGACTGTAAGAGATTTTAGAGGATATATTAGAGCATCTTTAAATCATGGAGGAAAATACATTGAATCTACTTGAACGGCCAGAGTACAATTTTTTAAAGACTGACCCACATCTCGGCAAACATATTATTTTCCTCACTTATGGGGGCAGCTACGCCTATGGAACCAATGTGGAGGGCTCCGACATTGACATCCGAGGCTGTACCCTGAACAGCAAGGCCGACCTGCTGGGTATGGGTGACTTTGAGCAGGTGGTGGACGCAGATCTTATCCTGCCGAGGCAAAGGAGCGGCACATTTTGGGTTCCTGTGAGAACACCATATTCACGTTCCCAGAGCGCTACCGCAGCTTCACTCCAGAACAGATCAAGCTGTCCGTCGCCCAGGTGGACGGCGGGCCCCAGGTGGTGGCGGATATCCGCATGGAACAGGTCCCCCTGCGCACCCTCACCGGCATGGTCAGCGAGCTGGTGGAGATTACCCGAAACTACGACAAAATCCACCACCGAAATAAGAAAAAGGACGACGCCCACCTGAATAAGCACGCCATGCACCTGGTGCGGCTCTATCTCATGTGTCTGGATATCCTGGAGAAGGAGGAGATCGTCACGTTCCGGGCGGCGGATCACGCTCTGCTGATGGACATCCGGAACGGGCGCTATCAGAGGGAGGATCACGCCTTTAACTCCGCCTTTTACGACCTGCTGAACGACCTGGAAAAGCGGCTGGACTACGCGAAGGAGCATACCGCCCTCCCGGAGACGCCCGACCTGGCCCGGATCGAGGCGTTCCAGATAGAGGTCAACGAGAGGGTGGTGCGGGATGAAATTTGAAATTTCTGTTGAAGTACAAAAAATCCTCCTGACGCTCACCGGCGCCGGCTATGAGGCCTATCTGGTAGGCGGCTGTGTGCGGGACCTGCTGAGGGGCGTCCAACCTCACGACTGGGATATCTGCACCTCCGCCCGACCGGAGGAGACGGAGGCCTGCTTTGCCGGGCAGCGGATCATCGAAACCGGTCTAAAGCACGGCACCGTCACTGTATTGGAGGAAGACGAGCCCTATGAGATTACCACCTACCGCACCGAGGGCCCCTACTCCGACAGCCACCGCCCGGACTTTGTGGAGTTTGTCTCCAGCTTGGAGGCCGATCTGGCCCGGCGGGACTTTACTATGAATGCAGTCGCTCTGAAGCTGGACGGCAGCCTGTGGGTAATGTGGGGCTTGCGGTTTGGGGCGGTATTCGGTGATGGGATTGAGAAAAAAACGGCCCAGGCCATCCGCGAAAACCGCCATATGCTAAAGCATGTAGCGATGGGACGCATTCATGTGAAGTTGCGTAAGCTGTTAGTGGGAGAGCAAACGGGCGATGTGCTGCGCCAGTACCCAGATGTGCTGTGCGAGTTTTGGCCGGAGCTGGGACCGCTAGTTGCCCTGGAGCAGAACAATCCTTGGTATTGCTGGGGCTGTTGGAAGTACATGATCCACGCGGTGGAAGCGGCCCCCTCCAGAACCGGTCCTGCGGATCTTCCATGACATTGGCAAGCCTTGCTGTCGGTCCACCGATGACAAGGGGATCGACTACTTTTACGGACAGCCTACCGTCAGCGCCAGGTTGTCCGGCCAAATGCTCCAGACACTGAAATTCGACAACAAAACCCGCCGGCAGGTGGTGACTCTGTTGGAGCACCACGATGTACAGATTCCATGCCGGGACCGGTCTATCTGCAAATGGATGGGGCGGTTGGGGCTGGAGGTGGGCCGGGTGCTAAAACGGCTGCTGGAAGGGGTCCTGAACGGAGAGGTGCAGAACCGCCGGGAAGAACTTTTCGGGATAGTTCTCCGGCCATTCAGCTCCGGCTTCACCGGAGACTAGGACCAGTATGCGCCCTTATTTGCCCAAGGGGAAGCCATACAGCAGATCCTTTTCCTTTTTCTCCATATTCTCGGCGAATTTCTTGACGTTTTCGTCCATAATATAGATAGCGGATATCTTAAATGCCCTGCGGGCTTCAGGGGATGCAGGCTCGGAGAAATAGATCCCATTCAGGTAGCACAGCATGAGATGCCTGTATTGCTGCCACGCATAGGTGTGCCGTGCCCAAGTTTCCTGGTACTTTCGAAAATCAAGATGTTTGTTGACTGTGAACAAGGCGGCGAAAAAAACTAAAATCAAAAGCGTGGACAATACTGCGAAATCGGACACTGCGGCACCGTTTAGAATGGGCTCATGAAATACGGCACATACTGCGCCTAGAAACAGCACGGCCTGGAAAATTCCCCATACAATCAGAATGGCTAAAAATTTTCCTTTGCCCTTAAAGTTTTTCGTGTTGTTTTCGCGCATCTTCGTATCGGCAGTCTGGTATGCCCTGGTAAATTCGTCAAGGAAAGCGACCTCGTCAATCCGCTCTTCCAGGGCGCAGCCAAGACAGGTCCGGGTGTTTTCAATCCAGCACGTCTGCCATTTCAGGAACAGCTCATCGGAGTTTGTCATGATGCTTCCTCCATCGTACAGCTACAGTGATAATCTCATTATATCACGGCGGCAGTGCCAGCACAATAAAAAGTACGTTCGAGTGGAATAAATCCACGTATAGCTGTTGACAAAATGGAGCAGACTATCTATAATCTTTATGGTGAATTTTACCCTTTTCAACAGGGAGTTGACATAAAAATGCTGATATAAACTCTCCTCTTGTAGAAAATTGCAAAATTCAGCTGCCCCTTGACAGGCAAACTGGCAATCCGTAGCAGAAGTTTTTAAAACCAATACTAAATCAAGGATGGATCTAACATGTATTTAAGCATGTTCCGTGTGATCCGAACAGCGGATCAGACTCCCGCAAAGGAAGTGCTGGAGGAGTTCCTGCGCTTTATCGGCTGTATGGTAAATGACAATCCGATCACAGACTGGCAGGAAGAACAGCCAGTGGCGGCAGGCACGGAAAACATATTTGATATTTTGCTGTGTCCGGTAATGGACGGCCAGCAAGCGATTGTGTGTACCCACGAGTGTCTTCCGGGAGAAAACAGACGTGCGCTCTGGACGGATACCACATCTCTGGAAAGGCTACAGGATTACCAGGTGTTGCTTCAGGAGGTCATTGCGCGCGCCTGGGGGACAGGCGGGGAGCAGAAGGTTCTGAATCAACTCCAGCGGATATGCGACATCTTTTTCCAGAAGAACCTCTTCGGCTTTTTCCAGTGCAAGCATTCCTTTCGCATTATCAATATGCTAGAGGTGTATGGACCGCGTTTGCAGTTCGGCGTGGAACAGAGGAAAATCGATGCCGATAAGTCCGAGTTCATTTCTGACATGTATCGCAGCTTCCTGGAAACGGCCCAGGCCCTGGATGAGATCGAGGACCCGTGCCTTTATACCCGCTATGCTAGGATCAACATTGAGCACAAAATCCGAGGGGTCTGCGCGCAGACTTCTGGCCTGGCGCAAACGGCCAGCCTTGTTCCTGCAAAAGAACTGCTGCGTCAAGCGGAAGAGCTTTACAGCGACTATCCCGATTACGACGGGATACTGCTTTTGGCGTCTTCGATTTGCAAAAGTGATTCTCTGCTGTACCTGTCCGCATCCAACTATTTCAGACTCCTGCTGGAGACAGCCCGATCCTATGAGAATTCCTTTAATTCGGTCGCCAACTATGAGTATGGCCGGTATCTGGAGCGGGTTTATCGGGATTGGGACCGTGCAATCCAGTTTTACCGGAAAGCGGTGGAATTGAATCCCAAGAATTATCAGGCGCAGTTCAAGCTGGGCTGCTATGAGGCGCAGCACCGGAGAGATTATATCTCAGCGATTGAAGTGTTCCAAAAACTGCGCGGTAGCATCGCAAAATATTACTCCGGCGACGAGCAACTGGACTATACAAAGCTACCGTTAAGGTGCATCCAGTATTTGTACAAGACGGACATCTGGCTATGGATTCTGAACCGGGAATTGCAGTATACAATCTCGGCCGAGTTAAGCCTGGAGCAAGCGCACCAGGACGCGCTGGAATATCAGGAAAACCGATGCTTGAAGCAGGTTTATGCAAGCGATAAGGCCTACTGGGGCAAGCTTCAGGAATATCACAAGGATAGCCAGCCGGTTCAAATTATGCTTGCATGTTCCCAGGTTTCCTAATCCAAATATGGTAACGGCCCGACAGAGAAAGAGGCGATGAAACAGAATGGAGAGCGGAAAGACATTGAATTCCAGCGTCCAGCGGATTGTTAAACTGGAAAAGCTGTATCAGGATGGCTTGGTCATTGAAGAGCCAAAGGAGCTGGAACATTCCTTAATGCTGCCTGAGTATCGTCGGGCAGCGGTTATGGTAAGCGAAATCGTACAAAGGGCCGAGCAGTTGAAAGAACCGTATGATGGCACAGCTGTGAACAATATCATTTCCTTTGTGGGCAAACGGGGAACAGGCAAGACCTCGGTCATGCGGTCATTCAAGGAATTTTTAAAGAATACGAAATCGGGCGGAGATGTCTCTCTGTTCCAGGCAGGAGAGACATGGGATCTGCCCGATGAGACCTGTTTTGTAACCCTGAGGTATATCGATACCAGTATTTTAAAGTCCAGCGAAGATGTAATGATCATCGTCCTGACACGCATGTTCCAATATGTGCGAAAGCTGCTGGAAACACCTTCCTGTTATGGACTGCCAGCGACAGATCAGGAGGAGACACGCTCGCTGTTCCGCAAATTTGAACAGGTCTATGAGTCGATTATGACTTTGAATGAAAAGCGGACTTTCCACGAGGGGGAGTCTGCGCTCCAGTGTCTGCAAAGTGTAAACAGCAGTTTTTCCTTGGCGGACAACTTCCGCTGTCTGGTGAAGGAGTTTTTGAAATTTGTAGCGGACAAGGGACAGAGAAATCACCGCAGGCCCTATCTGGTCGTCGCGCTGGACGACGTGGATCGCTACATGCCGGACATCCAAAAGGGTGAACTGCAAAAGGACGTATATACCCTGCTGGGCCAGATTGACGAATATATGAAAATTCCTGGTGTCATTGTATTGCTGTCCTATGATGAGGTTCTGCTAAGAGACAACTGCCAGAAACATATTGAACAGAAATTTCTGATGGATAGGTACTCGGCGAGGGCCAACGAGCAGGTTTTACAGTATCTGGAAAAAATTATTCCTAGCCAGCAAAAGATCTATATGCCCAACCTGTCCCGGGTGGATTATGACGATTCGGCCCAATTGCGGGTTGAAGTAGCCCCGGAGCTCAAGCTGACGGTAAAACAGCTGACTTTAGGATATCTGGCCAGCCAGTATGGCTGCTTTTTTGATGGATTGGGCGATAAGGAGCACTTTTTTGAAGAACGAAATCTGCGTAGCCTGTCCAAGCTTATGCTGGTTCTTAGATTATCTGACCGGGAAAAGAAGTTGGGGCAGGGCTATCAAAAGCTCTCAAACTATATCTATAACCGGCTCAACAACTTTGTCCTGAACACAGAGGAAGCGGTTCAGTTCAGTAAGTGGCTGGAGGAACCCATCGACCGCACAAGCCGGGATATTATAGAGTATGTTCAGGCAGAAATGAAGGGAGGGCTCTTTTTTGCACGCAGCCAGCCGAGCGAAAATTGGGGCAGCAGCTATGGTGAGCTGATGTACAATCTCTACCGAGCGTCCCACACAGAGACCCCAGGGGAACAAATACTCTCCGAAAAAATGGTTCAAAGTGTTCTGCTGTCTTATTCCATCACTCTGCCTCAACTAGTTCAGCGCGGAGACCGGGAGTTAATCAAGAAAATCCTGGGTAGTTCTATTGCCGGACAGTGGGCTAATGATGTTTTGCCGACTTTTTTTGTGAATCAGAATAACACAAAAATGACGGGGCGCGGCCGCGTGGGTGCGTATAACATAAAGAACGGGTTCGATAGCATTTTTCACTTTTCATATACAAAAACAGCGGAGGCGGGCAAATTTGAACTGAGGGATTTTATTCAGGCAGTCGAATTGCTGGGGATGTTTTTTACAACGGTGCAGAAGGACGGCTTCCCCAGCCATCTTTCCCTTGCTTTGGAAATAAGAAAGCCTGACTGGGACTGGAACTCAGACATCGAGTTTGTATTGGGGTCGCAGGCAGACTCGGCATGTTTTAATCTGTTCAATTTTGTGGTGAACGCATACAATTGGGAGGAGTATTTTGAACAGCTTCATAAATCCCTTGCCGGTGTGGTCGAGAGCAGGATATCGGAGGAAGCCGCTTATACAAATGCTTCCGTTGACCAGTTGAGTCTAGTAGTTAACGAGAAAAAACCGGACGGGCTGGCCTTACTCCGCAAATATTCTTTAAAGAACCAGTTTAAAAAGTGGTCGGAGAATTTCGGCGATTTGGCCATGCCAATTCAGCATTTTGACATGATGTATAATATCTTACGGAGACAGCAGGATGACCGCAATCATGGCTTGAGGGCAGAGGCGAATCCCAGCGAGTATTTGGATTCCTGCAGGATCGTATATCAAAATATTCTGGATGAGCTGTATGCACAGGACGAGTTTTATAACAAAAGCCGGTGGGGAGACGAGCCGTTCGCCAGCTTTGGGGATACCTTCCTGAATTGCCCGTTCATCTTCTACACCCTGGTGAAGAAAAAAACACACGTAACCGAGCTGCTGAAAGACTGGACTGGGCAACTTGTGAATCAACTGCTGGTTCCTATGGCGGATGACAGCTTTCTGAAGCCGAATGGTTAACCACGAGAACGACAGCACAGTCGAAAATTTGTGCGCGTTAGTCCGGGCGCTGTTCTGTGAGGTGGATATCTCCAACGTACTCAGCGGCGAAGTGGTGTTTGACTGTATTTCCTGTGAGAGGGCGGCAAGGCTGGCCGTTAAGACGCAGAAGCTGTACGAATGGTGCAGTGAGCTAGAGTGTCAGAAGCGGATGGAGGCCATCAGCGATGGCATGTGGCGTCGGGATCGCTACCGGATGCGCCGGTCCATCCGAGGAAAAATCCATGTATTTGAGCTGCTGGCCGATCTGGTGGAGTGCCTGTTGCTAGTGCAGAATAGTGAAATCCTGTGTCGCTACGAGGAAGTACTGAATTGGCGGGAGCTGATCCAGAGCGTAGGAGAGGAAATTCCGGTTTCCACTATGTACGCCATCTGCGATCTGGCCCGAGGAGAGTCGGCGCGGAAAAATTTTACCTGGGACTTTGTGACAAAGCAGAATAACGAGGCGCTGAACATGATCCTGCGACGGGGGATTTCCGATCATCATATGCATCTCTGGCCGTCCGTCCCTTATTTTCAGGTGTCTTGGCTGAATCTGATGAACCGCATCTTGGACGGGGATTATGTCCGTAGGCTGAATTGGATTGACCGAACCGAGTGGAACATAAAGCAGAAAGCGTTGAATTTTGGCGACAGACTGGAGGATATACAGGAAACAGCCGGCCGGATTGATTCGCTGGTAACCCTGCACCGGCAGGCGGCGCTGATTCGCGTATACCTTTGCAGCCGGCTGAAGGGCTTTGACTTAAATCTCTGGGAGAAATCGGAAGAAAACGACTTGCGGGAGGATAAACAGCGAAAGATTCTGCAAAGGGTGCAGTATCTGCTGATCCATCCAGAGGAGTTGTACATTGAGAGCAGCCGGATTCAGAACGAAATCGCATCCCTCCGTCAGGATGCGGATGAGATCGACTACATGTTGCGAATGTTTGAAGGCAGACCGGTCAAAAGCCAAAATGCATATGCCGTGTTCAGCGGGGAGCGGTGGTTTTTATACTCCGTCGTCCAGGACATTTATCTGACCCACCCCAAGCTGAATCAGCAGGAGCAAAACTTGTTTTACGCCTATCTGTTGATTATGATCCGGCTGAGGAGCAAGCTGGTGCAGACCAATCAGAGGGTCGGGTTTGACAATTTTCAGCGAATTCAGCAGCGCAAGGGGTACTTTCTTGGGGATGCCCAATCGACCGAGCTGATTATGCGCATGGCGATTCGAGAGCCGCTCCGGCAGAAACCCTATCTGCGGGAGATGGAGGTACGCATTACCCCCAGGGACACGGCGGAGAAAATTTTACAGGATATTTTAGCCCTGGAGAGGGACCATACAGAGGACCCAATGGATTTTAAGTTTCCTGGTGAACAGGAGCAGAAACGGTATTATTATGTCCTACACTTTATCAAGCAGCCAGACGAGGGGCTGGACAGGCTCAGACAAAGCGCAGAGGGTACCGTGTTTCTGCTGGAGTACCGGCACACCCAGTTCCGCAAGAAGGTAAAAAAAACTGCCCAAGCTATCATGCTGTTTCGGGAGCGGTATTCGGAAGCCGCCTGCCGTGTAGGCGGGATCGATGCCTGTTCTCAGGAGATCGGTTGCCGTCCGGAGGTCTTTGCCACCGCCTTCCGGACTTTGGGCGAGCACAGCTGTGTACGGGAGGAGTTTGGACAGAAACTCACAGTGCCGCGACTCCGAAAAACCTACCATGTGGGAGAGGACTTCTTGGACCTTGCGGACGGGCTGCGGGCCATTGATGAGGCGGTTCTCTTTCTAAATCTGGATTATGGGGATCGTCTTGGACATGCTTTGGCGTTGTGTATCGAGCCAAAGTCCTGGTACGAAGCAAAGAAAATGCAGATATCAATCCCGGTACAGGATTATTTGGATAACATTGCGTGGCTTTACCATGCCCTGCGCCGGTACCGGGTCCCGGGACAGGAAAATGTAGTCCACTTTCTGGAAAAGGAATTTGAATATTACTTTAACCGTATTTACCTAAGCAATTTCCGGGAAGAGGAACTGGATTCTATTATGGATGCGGCGGTAAAAGATTATCAGGACGATCGGGCGGCGGAGCGGTACCACAAGCACAGCTGTATTTTTACAATTGAGCATTATTGCGGCTCCTGGATGCTACGAGGCGACCACCCGTCCCTGTACCGGAATGGATATTTTAAACCGAACAAGATTCCGCTGGATGAGTGGGACCGGCACAGTGCCAACCGGTGCTGTCCAGCCAATGTAGACATCCGGTATACCCCGGAGTGCAGCTTGCTGTACTATCTGTATCACTATAGTAGCCGGGTGAAATATACCGGAATGGAAGTTATCAATGTCACAGTGGATCAGGAGTACATTACCGCAGTTCAGGTGGCACAAAGGGAATTGCAGTTTGAAATTGCCCGCCGTGGGATCGGCGTTGAAAGCAATCCCACTTCGAATGTCAAAATCAGTACGTTGCGGAGCTACAGCAAACATCCGATTACCACGTTATATAACCGAGGTTTGGTTCACTCTCCGGAAAAGCTATGCAGCTGTGCACAGATTAATGTGTCCATCAATACCGATGACAGCGGGGTGTTTTTTACATCGTTGGAGAGCGAATATGCTGTTATGGCGCGTGCGTTGGAGCTGGCGGCAGACGCAGAAGGAAATCCATGCTTCTGCAAATGGGAGATCAACGAGTGGATGAATCAGGTGCGTAAAATTGGAAATGAGCAAAGCTTTCTGCCAAATCCTAGGTGAAATGTAAATTGAAACAGCCTCAAGGGCTTGTTGTCTGTGCAGAGCAGGCGGCAAGCCTTTCCGCTTTCATATCTTAAAGGAATTAACATAGTATTGATCAGAGGTGGTTGATAAGGTAGAATAAGGGACCTGTTGACAAAAGCCAAACCGAAGTTGAGTATTTCAAACTCAGCCTCGGTTAGAAAGAATATTATTGCAAAAAAGGTGGCCTTAGCCATCCTTTTAAGATTTAATGCCATGGCGGATAAGAGGCATTCCTCAATCGCGGCAGAAATGCCTCTTTTTCGGATTTTTGAGAGGCAGTGTTCTCGCTTCATTACGGAGAAACTGCCTTCAGCCCATATTTTTCGCAGTCGCATCATAGACAGGTATTTAGGCGTTCCTACACGGGCGTGCCCCCTGAAAAACGCAGGATAGCAGCTACTGGCCAGAATTCTTCGCCGAGTACTGATTTTATCCAAACAACTGCTTCGCCTGGGACAAAACTGGCAATCCCGTTCTGCTGCTTGGTAGTTACGCAGGTATTTCCCCGTAGACTTATTGCAATACAGTTTGTGATATCTAAGCAGTTTTCCTTCTGGACAGACAAAAGCGTCCTCTTGCTGTGCATAGAAAAAGCCATATTTTTCCGGAGCGTTGGAAAACTGAATTGTGGGAATATATCCGGTAATACCAAGAAGCTCCAGTCCACGATGGACAGCGCCTGTGTCATACCCCGATCCAAAGCGATCTGTTTCATTGGAACACCGTATTGTATCTGACGCTCCAAATGCCGCAGAACCAGAAGGCTTTCTTTTCGGTTGGCAGCGTACACATCTACTCCTACTCCAGTCAAAATGCCGTGTTTGCAGTCCACTGTGGCCTCCATCAGATAACCGATGCCGCACTTATTTCCATGATTAATATAACCGCAATCGGGATCTGTGGTACTGATAGTATAACTTTTCTTTACTATTTGTGCCGGTGGTTTCTTAAAACCAGGCTGTTCCGCCAACTCTTCATCCAGACGATCTAAATAGGCTCTGCTCCGCAACGTCAGCAAAACAAACAGCAGAAGCATAAGGCAAAACAGAGCGAGAGCGGCCCTCAGGGATAAGGAAAGGTTTGAGAGCAGCAGTGCAACGCCAATCACACAGACAGCGGTTTCCTGTAGGCGTGCCATGACGCGGTCCAGGCCGTAAGCGGTCTTGACCGTCCCAAAAACACCCTCCACAGCATTGCGGTCGCAGTTGTCCTGATACTCCAGTTTCTTTGCTTGACGGGACAGGCCGGGAGCTTTTGGCGGCTTTCCCAGGGCCGGACCGGACAGACGAATACCAAGCTCTTTGCAAAAAGCCAGTGTCTGGCGGCTGCGGTAGATTTTGTCCGCCAGGATACGTTCCGGGTAACAGCCATAGCGCTCCCGGTACCGAGCCACCGCCCGCCAGAGGTCTTCCGATTCGTTGAAGGGCTCGAAGTCCAGCCGTTCGATCCTGGCATAGCCATCCACCAGACTGATATGCAGTTTTGAGCCAAACTCGGTATTGGCGTGGGCTTTTCCCCGAACGATGGGCCGGACCCAGGGCTGGGCCAGACTGACGATGCGCCGGGGAATGCTGTGGGTCCCGGATTCAAACATGAGGCGCTGCTGCTCGTAGACAGTAGTCATGATATTCAGGCGGTCCGCCTGCTTTGAAGACAATTTTGCACCTTTTTGAACCAATTCAGCTATGTACCTGATATCCCGGCGGATGTATTGCAGCTGTTTGCGTATCGCGGAACGGATTGCGTTCCCACTGCGCTTCTTGCTTTTGGACAGACGGAGATAGTCCTTCCGGGCGCGCTTGCGGTACATCCGGGGCTTCTTCTGTCCTGCCGCTTTACACAGCTCGTCCACCGTTTTCTCCGCTTTCTCCCGCACTTGGTTGAGTAAATCGATGTCCTGAGGATAGGCGATGTCCGCGGGGCAGCATGTGGCGTCCAGAATCAATGTCCCGCTGTTAGGCGGATCGTTCCCGTCATCCGAGTCATCCTGTTTCCCTGTCGCCGCTTTTGGGACAGACGCCTCCAGAATTGCTGCCAGGTCCTCCTCGCTGAACCGTTTCCGGAACGCTACCAGCGTGGACGCTCCGAACGGACACGGCCCGTACTCCTTCATGCCGATGAAATATTGCAGATACGGGTTTTCTCCAATGTGCTTCACCAGCCATTGGTCGCTGCATTTCAGCCGCCGCTGAATCAGCAGCGCCCCTAATGCCATCCGTGCCGGATGGGCCGGGTGACCATTGTTCACGAATCGCGCTGCATACCGTTCCTCCGCTATCTCCCACGGAACCAGCGCCGCCAGTTTCACCCAATCGTTTTCTGGGTCCAGTTTCCCATATGGAAAGATGAAATCTTCCATCCGAAGCTGACTGTTGTCCTTATACATCCACTCCGCCCCCTATAAGTGCACGCTTTTTCCTTGCTTTTTCCCAATTCCCTTGCACCTATTCTACCATATTTCATCCCATATTGCTTGTCTTCTAAGCAGTTTGAGGTTACGAAGCAGGCCCTAAATAACTCTGCATACTCTTTTCGACTTCCAGTTCTATATCGACCCAACTATTTCTGGAAACATTGGACGGAAGATAACTTCCGTCGGCCGCTATTGCGTTACCGTCCACAAGACCACTTTCAATACAGATTGGTATCATACTCCCCACATCAACCATCAGCATCCCTATCTGTCCACTTTTCCGACCCATCATCCTTCTCACCTCAAATCCTATTTTACCATATTGAGGTGTATTCTTCTACTTTTGTCAACAGGTCCAACTCTTGACACTACCAGGTGGTTCTGATGAGAGATTTAACTTTGGTTCTAAATGAGTATCGGCTATTAACAGAAAATCGCCCCAGTGCAGCAATCAATCAGGCGGTCACAGCCTGGCTCACAAAAGAACTCCGCAAATGATGCCTTTGCCATTTTATCGGCAAAGGCATTTAAAATAATTTCTTGCCACGCGGCTGCTCATAGGGTATGATGTTCCTGAGCAGTTACGCCTTGAAGGAGGTGTAACAAATCCTTTGCGCGATCTATACACGACTGAGTAAGGAGGACGAAGACAAGCAGCAGCCCGAGTCGGAGAGCATCCAGAACCAGAAGTCGCTGCTGACCCGCTACGCCGTCGATCACGGGTGGGATATCTACTCGATTTTTTGCGACGAGGACTACTCCGGCGTAGACAGTCAGCGCCCGGACTTCAACCGTATGATCGAAGCCGCCAAACAAAAAAAGTTCCAAATCGTCCTGTGCAAGAGCCAGTCCCGGTTTACCCGGGATATGGAACTGGTTGAGAAGTACATCCACGGTCTATTCCCCATCTGGGGCATCCGGTTCATCGCGGTGGCGGACAACGCCGACACGGAGGTCAAGGGCAACAAGAAAGCCCGGCAGATCAATGGTCTGGTAAACGAGTGGTATCTGGAGGACCTGTCGGAAAACGTCCGTATGGTGTTCGATCTGAAGCGAAAAGAGGGCAAATACATCGGCGGCTTTCCCATCTACGGCTACTGCAAGGACCCGGCGGACAAAAACCACATCATCCCCGACCCGGAGGCAGCGGAGGTGGTGCGGCAAATCTATCAGTGGTCGCTGGAGGGACACGGGCGGCAGAACATCGCCTACATGCTGAACCAGCGGGGCATCCCTAACCCCACCCGCTACAAGGCGGAGCGGGGCTGGACCTGCAACCATCCCATCAAGAACGACTTTGGCCTGTGGAACAAGGTTACGGTGGGGAGAATCCTGACGAATGAGATGTACACAGGCGTGATGATCCAAGGGCGGCGGAAGAAGGTCAGCTACAAATCCAAGGTCATCATCGACACACCAGAGAGCGAGTGGTACCGGGTGGAGGGCACCCACGAGCCCATCATCGACCGGGCGACCTTTGAGGCGGTCCAGCGGGGTTTGAAGTTGCGTACCCGGACGGATGGCACCGGCGAGGCTCATCTGCTGTCTGGGCTGGTGAAGTGCGCCGATTGCGGCTCCACTATGAGCAAGTGTTCCAATGGAAAGCAGACCTATCTGCGGTGCAAGCTGTACGCCGACAGCGGCAGTCAAAAGCTGTGTACCCGGCACTCGGTGCGGCTGGACCAGCTTATTGACCTGATTTCGGAGCGCATCCGGTACTATGTCCAGACCTACTACCGGCTGGCCCCCAACGACATCCAGCCTCAGAAGGACACCCGGCGGGAGGCATTGGAGCAGGAGAAAAAGAGTCTGTCCGCCCAGTTGGAGAAGCGCAGCCAGGCGCTGAAAACGCTGTACCTGGATAAGGTGGCCGGTATCCTCAGCGAGGGACAGTTCGTGGAGCTGAACCAGTCCTTTCTGCAAGAAAAAAGCCGCCTGGAACGGCGGCTTGATTCTATCAAGGAGGAGCTGGCGGAGCGGGAACAGCCTCAACAGCAGGCGGACCTGATGGAGCGGGCCCGGGAGCTGCTGAAGCTGGAGACCGTCCCCCGGGAGCTGGTGGTGGGACTGGTGGAAAAGATCGAGGTCTGTGAGAAAGACCCGGAAACCGGCCGACAGGAGATCAGGGTCACTTGGCGGTTTTAAGCTTCCCCTTGGCGGCCCGGACGATGTCCCCCACGCCGTTCAATACCATGGACGGGCGGTAAGAGAAGGTCTTCAGCGTCTCCGGGGTGGAGATGCCCGACAGGACCAGCACGGTGGACATCCCGCTCTCCAGGCCGGAGATGACGTCGGTGTCCATCCGGTCGCCCACCATCACCGCGTCCTCCGAGTGGCACTTGAGCAGGCGCAGTCCGGTGCGCATCATCAGGGGATTGGGCTTGCCGCAGAAGTAGGCCCTGGTTCCGGTGGCCATCTCGATGGGGGCCACCAGTGCGCCGCAGGCGGGGACAGTGATCCCTTCCCCCGGGGCGGAGACGTCAGAGTTGGCCCCAATGAGCTTGGCCCCGCCCAGCACCAGGTTGATGGCCTTGGTGATGGTGTTCAGGGAGTAGTTCTGGCTCTCGCCGATGACCACATAGTCGGGGTCAATGTCGTTCATGGTGATATCCGCGTCGTACAGGGCGTTGAGCAGGCCGGCCTCCCCCAGGGCGTAGACCGAGCAGCCGGGGGCCTGACTCTTCAAAAAGGCCGCCGTGGCCAGGGCGCTGGTGTAGAAGTGCTCCTCGGGCACGTCCAGCCCCATTCGGGCCAGCTTCTGCTGGAGCTCCTTGGGGGTGGAGCCGCTGTTGTTGGTCAAAAAGAGATAGGATTTTTTCTCCTCGTTGAGCCACCGGATAAACTCCGGGACCCCGGGCAGGACCTGGCTGCCGTGGTAGATCACGCCGTCCATGTCGCAGATGAAGCCCTTTTTCTTCTGAAAATCAATGGAATACATACTTGTTTCCTCATTTCTCTGCCGCTGAATCCAACGGCATAATATCCAAACCAGTATATCAGATTGCGGTGCGATGCACAAGTGACTGAGTCCAAGAAGAAAAACGAAGTTTTTCGCCAAAGTTCTGTTCGGTTCCTTTTCTTTCAAGAAGAGGAACAAAGCCCCCGTTGTGTCCTTGCGGCACCACCCCCTGGGGCGCGGTTCCGTCCACGATGGCCGTGCCCACGGCGGGGAGGATGACGGCGTCCAGGGAGTCCGGATCGCCGGAGCAGAGGATGTACTCCGTCTCCAGGCCGGCCTCCTCGGCCCAGGCGCCGATTTTGCGCATCAGGGTGGACTTGCCGCAGCCGGGTCCGCCCTTCAGGATGTAGATGGCCCTGGCCTCCTCCGGGGAGAGCAGGTGGTCGTACAGGGAGTAGAAGCCGGTGGGGGAGTTGGCTCCCAGAAAGTATTGGATATGGGACAAAGCAGTCATAAGCGACCCTCCGTATCAAACAAATTTACGCCTCAGCCTATGTTTGGACAGGGAGATTGGTGAAAAATCCGGTGGATCAAAATCCAAATCTGGGATTGTAACCCGGTCCGGTTTTTGGTATAATAACTGGAGAGAACAATGAGCCCGGCGGCCTGGGCTGATTTGAGGAAAGAAAGGTTGGACAACAGGATGACTCAACAGTGGACAGAGACCTTCCGCGGCGAGATCGAACACTTTCAGGACACCATCAGCGCTTTTGACAAGGGAGAAATCGACCGGAAGGCGTACAAGGGGATTTCCGGCGGCCTGGGCTCCTACGCCCAGCGGGACGCCTCCAAGCACATGCTGCGCCTGCGCATGCCTGGGGGACGGCTGACTCTGGAGCGGCTGAAATTTTTGGCGGAGACGGTGGAGCGGGAGCAGGTGTCCCGCCTGAAGCTGACCACCTGTGAGACGGTCCAGCTCCACGACCTGGCGGCGGACCAGGTGCCCGGCATTATGGCGGCGGCCATCGGCTGCGGCATCCTGACCAAGGGGGGCGGCGGCGACAACCCCCGCAACGTGATGGCCAGCCCCCTGTCCGGCGTCCAGCCCGGCGAGGCCTTCGACGTGGTTCCCTATGCCGAAGCGGTCACCAGGTATCTGCTGTCCATCTGCCGGGACATCAAGATGCCCCGCAAGCTGAAGATCGCCTTCTGCAACGGGGTGGACGACTGCGTCCACAGCGCCTTCCGGGACATGGGCTTCCTGGCCCGGGAGAACGGGACCTTCGCCCTGCGCATCGCCGGCGGTCTTGGGGCGGCCCGGCCCTCCATGGGCGTGCTGGTGGATGAGAATGTGGCCCCCAAGGAGGTCCTCTACTACGTCCGGGCCATGGTGGACACCTTCTGCGCCCACGGCGACTACAACAACCGGGCCAGGGCCCGCACCCGCTACATGCAGGACACCCTGGGCCCCGACGGCCTGAAGGAGGTCTTCCTCAAGAACGTGGCCGCCCGGAAGGCGGAGGGCGGGCTGGATATCACCGGCCTGGAGGCCCCCGCCAGTATCGCCCGGGACAACAGCGGCACGGTGGACCACCCCCGTGCCATTCCCCAGAAGCAGGCGGGTATGTACGCCGTGAAATACCACCCCATCGGGGGACTGCTGCCGGTGGAGAAGCCCCGCCAGCTCTATGAGCTGCTGAAGGACATCCCCGGGGCCGAGGTCCGCGTTGCCCCCCACGAGACCCTGTATGTCATCAACCTCACCGCCGCAGAGGCGGAGAAGGTAATTGCCGCTACCGGCGACAGCGCCGCCACCGAGTTTGAGTGCAGCGTGGCCTGCATCGGGGCGTCCACCTGCCAGCAGGGGGTCCGGGACAGCCAGAGCGTTCTTCAGGCTGCGGTCCAGGCGGTCCGGCAGGCCAACATCCCCGACGGCGCCCTGCCCAGGATCTGCATCTCGGGCTGTCCCTCCAGCTGCGCCGCCCATCAGGCGGGGGCCATCGGCTTCCAGGGCGGGGTGAAGCTGGTGGAGAAAAAGCCCCAGCCCGCCTTCAAGATGTTCCTCGGCGGCGCCGGCGAGCTGGGCCAGGCCCGGTTTGGCGCGGAGGCCGGGACCATCCTGGAGAGCGACCTGCCCGCCCTGCTGGTGGAGCTGGGCCGGGCCGCGGCGGCGGCCGGACAGAGCTGGGCTCAGTGGTCCCTGGACCACGCCCAGGAGCGGGACACCATCATCGCCAAGTACGCATAAGACCAAAGGCCGCGGGGACGGCCCTTCGGGGGCCGTTCCCATTTTTATGAAGGATGGATTCCATGAGACGACGCTTCGCCACCCTCGCCGCCCTGGCGGCCCTGACCCTGCTGGCGGCGGCGGGCAGCCTGGCCTTTGGGGCGGTCCCCATCCCCCTGGGGGAGGTGCTGGCCGTTCTGGCGGGCCGGGGCGGGGATGTGCAGAGCCGCATCGTCCTGCTGGCCCGCCTGCCCCGGCTGTGCGGCTGCCTGCTGGCGGGGGCGGCCCTGGCCTGCTCCGGCGCGATCATCCAGGGGGTGCTGAACAACCCCCTGGCCGCCCCCAACATCATCGGGGTCAACTCCGGGGCGGGACTGGCCACCGCCCTGTGCTGCGCCGCCGCCCCCAGGGCCGCCCACCTCACCCCCGCTGCCGCCTTTCTGGGGGCGCTGGCCGGGGTGATGCTGGTGCTGTTCATCGCGGAGCGGGCGGGGGCGGCCCGGATCACCCTGGTGCTGGCGGGGGTGGCCCTGTCCAGCATGTTCAGCGCGGGGATCGACGGGGTGCTCACCTTCTTCCCGGACGCCCTCAACGGCTACACGGACTTCCGCATCGGCGGGGTGCGCAATCTGTCCATGGCCCGGCTGGTGCCGGCCTTCTGGGTGATCCTGCCCGCCCTGCTGGCGGCCCTGTCCCTGTCCAACGAGCTGGACCTGCTCCTGCTGGGCCGGGAGACGGCCCAGAGCCTGGGCCTGCCCGCCCGGCGGCTGCGGCTGGTGCTGCTGATGCTGGCGGCGGCCCTGGCGGGGGCGGCGGTGAGCTTTGCGGGCCTGCTGGGCTTTGTGGGCCTGCTGGCGCCCCACATCATGCGCCGCCTGCTGGGGGAGGACAGCTTTTTCCTGCTGGCGGCCTCCGCCCTGGGGGGCGCCCTGCTGCTGACGGCCTGCGATCTGGCCGCCCGGCTGCTGTTCGCCCCCTACGAGGTGCCCCTGGGGGTGGTGCTCTCTCTGACGGGAGGTCCCTTCTTCATCTGGCTGCTGCTGCGCCAGCGGAGAGGGGGAGGGGTATGATCCAGCTGAGGGGCCTGCGGGCCGGTTACCCTGGCCGGACCGTGCTGGAGGGGATCGATCTGGACTTCCGTCCCGGAGAGGTGCTGGCCATCCTGGGTCCCAACGGCTGCGGGAAGAGCACCCTCCTGCGGACCGCCAACGGCCTGCTGCCCCGGACGGGGGGCGAGGTCCTGGTGGATGGCGTCTCCATCGACCGGCTGACCCCCCGGGATCTGGCCCGGAAGGCGGCCTATCTGCCCCAGTCCCGGCAGGTGCCCGCAATCACCGCCCGGCGGATGGTGCTCCACGGCCGGTTCCCCTACCTGTCCTACCCCCGGCGGTACAGCCGGGAGGACCGGGCCATGGTGAGCCGGGCTTTGGACTGGGCGGGGGCGGCGGAGCTGGCGGACCGGCCCCTGGCGGAGCTGTCCGGGGGCCAGCGGCAGAAGGTCTACCTGGCCATGGCCCTGGCCCAGGATACCGCCGCCATCCTTATGGACGAGCCCACCACCTATCTGGACGTGGCCTGTCAGCTGGAGGTGATGGCCCTGGCCCGCCGTCTGGCGGAGGAGGGCCGGGCGGTGGTGATGGTTCTCCACGACCTGTGTCTGGCCCTGCGCTGTGCCCACCGGGCGGCACTGGTGAGCGAAGGCCGCCTGTGTCAGGTGGGCTCCCCGGAGGAGCTGTTCCGGGGAGGGGAGCTGGAGCGGGTGATGGGCATGGCCCTGGGCCGGGTGGAGACCGGCGAAGGCTGGCGGTATTACTACCGGTGATGGAAGGAGGAGCCATGGCATATTTTCCTTTTTTTGTGGACCTGACCGGTCAGCGGGGACTGATCGCCGGGGGCGGGACGGTGGCCCTGCGCAAGGCGGAGAAGCTGATCCCCTACGGTCCGGCGCTGACCGTGGCGGCCCCGGACCTCCTGCCCGGCTTTGAGGCGCTCCCCGGCCTGACCCTGCTCCGCCGTCCCTTCACCCCCCGGCTGCTGGAGGGGATGCGCTTTGTGATCGCCGCCACCGGTGACCCCGCCCTGAACCACCGGATCGCGGCCCTGTGCCGGGAACGGGGGGTGCTGGTCAACGTGGTGGACGACCGGGATTGGTGTACCTTTCTCTTTCCCGCCCTGGTCCGGGAGGGCCCGCTGTCGGTGGGAATCTCCACCGGCGGCGCCAGTCCTACCGGGGCGGTGTGGGTGAAGGAGCGGCTGGAGGGACTGCTGCCCGAGGGCTTCGGCGGCTTGCTGGAGTGGCTGGAGTCGGTCCGGCCTGTAGTGCAGGAGGCCCTGCCCGGCCCGCAGAGCCGCGGTCCGGTGTTTGCCCGGCTGTTCGGGGAGGCCCTGGAGCTGGGCCGTCCGCTCACCGGGGCCGAGCTGGCGGCTGTGCTGGAGCAGGCGGGGGGTCTGGAAAGTTCGCGGAAGCTAACTGTGGACAAGGTGGAAAAGGGGGCGGTTCCTGGCGGCGGAATGGTGTAAAATGTCTCTTGACAGCGAGGCGTCCCCAGGGTAAAATGTGGTGGAAATGAAAGAAATCCTGCAAAATGCAGGAAAAACCGCCGGAAATTGCAAGGATCTCATACGGACTGTCGTTGGACAGGAAGAAGAGGAAGGAGAGCACGATGCATACATTTGAGACTAAAATTCAGGAGCTGAAGACCTCCGTTCTGACCGAGGTGGCCCGCCTGACCTGGGAGGATAAGCTCCAGAGCGGCATCCTGGACGTGCCGGAGAAGATCATCCCTGGCCCGGAGGCCAGCCTGCGCTGCTGCATCTACAAGGAGCGGGCCATCATCAATAGCCGGGTGAAGATGGCCATGGGCGGGGACAAGAGCAACCCCAGCGTGGTAGAGGTTCTGCCCATCGCCTGCGACGAGTGCCCGGTCACCGAGATGACGGTGAGCGCCTCCTGCCGGGGCTGTCTGGCCACCCGCTGCGTCCACGCCTGCCCCAAGGATGCCATCACCATCGTCAACCACCGGGCCAGCATCGACCACAGCAAGTGCATCACCTGCGGCAAGTGTGTCAGCGCCTGCCAGTACAGCGCCATCGTGAAGAACCAGCGCCCCTGTGAGAAGGGCTGCCCCGCCAAGGCCATCTCCATGGGCCCGGACAAGAAGGCGTCCATCGACATCAACGAGTGTATCTCCTGCGGCAACTGCGTGTACCAGTGCCCCTTCGGAGCCATCCAGGACAAGTCCTGGATCGTGGACGCCATCCAGATGGTCCAGGGCGGCGCCCACTGGGGCTACAAGACCTACGCGGTGATCGCCCCCTCCATCGCGGGCCAGTTTGCCCCCGCCACCTATGGCCAGGTGGTGGCCGGCATCAAGCAGCTGGGCTTCTCCGGCGTGGCCGAGGTGGCTCTGGGCGCCGACATGGTGGCCGACCGGGAGTCGGAGGAGCTGGTGGAGAAGGGGGTCCTCACCTCCTCCTGCTGCCCCGGCTTTGTGGGCTACGTGAAGAAGAAGCACCCTGAGCTGAACCAGTACGTCTCCCACACCCCCTCCCCCATGGTGATGATCGGCCTGCACCTGAAGGAGAAGGAGCCCGACGCCAAGGTGGTCTTCATCGGCCCCTGCGTGGCCAAGAAGAAGGAGTTCCAGCTGGGCCGCACCATGAACGCCATCGACTGCGTCCTCACCTACGAGGAGCTGTTCGCCCTGTTTGCCTCCCGGGACATCGACCTGGAGAAGCTGGAGGAGGCCCCCCTGGATGAGGCCAGCGGCTATGGCCGGAACTTCGCCCGCAGCGGCGGCGTGGCCGAGGCCGTGGTCCAGACCCTGAAGGAGAAGGGGTCCGACTTTGCGGTGAAGGCCGTCCCCTGCAGCGGCACCGCCGCCTGCGAGGTGGCCCTGATGAAGCTGAAGGTGGGCCGACTGGAGGGCAACTTCATCGAGGGCATGGCCTGCGAGGGCGGCTGCGTCCAGGGAGCCGGCTGCCTGGTACGCAGCCCCAAGAACAAGCTGGACGTGGAGAAGCACGCCAAGGCGGCCAACGACCAGGGCCGCGGCGTGGTCCAGGCGGTGAATGCCGCCAAGGGCATCGCGGCTCCCGCCGCCCCCGTCAAAGCCGCCGCCAAGACCGAGAGCAAGGCGGAGAAGGGCTGATTGAAATACGCAAAAAACCGCCGTCCGTTAGGGGGGTACTGATAAAGAACCTTATAAAACCACAAAAAAGTTGAGCAGTTACCGAAAAAAGCAAGACTTTGTGACAAAAATCAATACCCCCGAAAAGCACGATTGTAGGATCGTGCTTTTTTTATGCCCAAAAGGAGGCGAGCACTGTGCCGGAGGCCATCTTATCAGATTATTTTTACGGCGATGAATCTGAGCAATTTGTATTTTTTAAAATCCCCCGCCAGCTTATCACCGACCTAAAATTCAAGCACATCTCCACCGACGCCAAACTGCTGTATGGTATGCTGCTGGACCGCATGAGCCTGTCCGCCAAGCACGGCTGGTACGACGACACCGGGCGTGTCTATATCTACTATACCGTGGATGAGATATGCGGGGACATGGTATGCGGGCGGGATAAGGCCATGAAACTGCTGGCTGAACTGGACAACAAAAAGGGCATTGGCCTGATCGAGCGTGTCAGGCAGGGCCTGGGCCGTCCCTCGAAAATCTATGTCAAGCGGTTTACTACCCGGACAGCGCCTCCCAAACCGGCCCCGTTGCCTCCTGAACCTTTTGCGCCCATTTCTGAGGTCGATTTTTCCGACGTGCAGAAGTTAAAGTGTACCCTTAGTCAAGGACAAAATAAGAAATAGACACCCCAAAATTTGGACAGACATCAAAAAGGACAGCAGGCTGAATGAATCTCAACTATTTGTCACCTAATTAAAGGATCAGAAACTATCTCTGGCTCCAAAGTGTGCGCACCAAGCTCATTGGGGGTTTTAGAGATTTCAGGCGGCGAGGGTTTGCTGGGGAGATCAAGAGGATAAATGCCGGTAGTGACAAAGGAGAAATATTCGTTGGGAGAGAGCTTTGCCAAATCCCATTGATACCTCTCGTTGTTGTAATACGACATATAATCGTCAATGATCGCCTTTACCTCATCAAAAGAGGGATCGCCCGTCAAGTCAATCAAATCTTTCATATGCCCGAAGAAGCTCTCCTGTGGCGCATTGTCCCAGCAGTTTCCTTTGCGGGACATAGAGCGGCGAAGCTCGTTGTGTTCAACGAGTTCAATAAATTTGCAGCTGGTATAATGGCAGCCCTGGTCGCTGTGGATCACGGTCTCTGCATGGAGCGAGACGCCATGTTCCCGCATCAAAATATCCACCGCGTCCAGCACAAAGTCAACATCCAAGGATGGACTGAGGGTATAGGAAAGCACCTGCTTTGTATAGGCGTCCATGATCACACAGAGGTAGAGGAACGACCCACCCCAGGGGATATAAGTAATGTCCGTGAGGAGCACAAGCCGGGGGCCATAGCTCTCAAATTCACGGTCTAAAAGGTTAGGCGCATAATGATTCGTTTTCATTGCGTTTTTCATTTTGCGGTAAGGGTTTGCCCTCCGAATCGGACATTGCAAGCCGTATTTTTTCATCAACCGGCGTATCTTTTTCAGGTTCATAACCACCGGCGGAGTATTGTGGATAAGGCACATATAGATGCCCCGCGCCCCTTTGGAATATCTCCGCCGGTTGTATGCCTCCAAAACCAGCTCAAAATCAGCGCGATCCTGTGCTTCCCGCACCTGCCTGGCCGAAGCGGCGTTTAACCACGCATAGTAGCCGGACCTGGAAACCCCCGCTGTCTGGCACATCATGGATACAGATAGTTCGTTCTCACTGTTGGATAACGTCTGGTGGATCAGGGAAAAGATGGTGGAAGCCTCGTTCATGGCCGCGGCCCTTGCTTTCGTCCACCTCTGGCAGAGGATATTTTTTTTAGAAATTCCACCTCCTGCTCCAGATATTTCAGCCGGTGCTGCATCTGCCGCAGCTGAGCCTGGGTAGTTGTGTCTCCGCCTTCAGCAGACCCCTCTCCGCGCCTGCGCTGCGGCCGCTCATGGAACCCTTTCGCTGAAACCGCCTGCTTGCACACTACGTTCTGGATGCCGCTGAGACGATTCCTCCCGAGTACCTCCGGATCATAGCCCAAATCGTACATAATCGTTCTGGGTGTATCCCCTTCCTGGTATCTCCGCCAGAATTCTTCCTTGAATGCGTTTGTGAAGGTGATCTGCGTGGTGGACACATGGAGCGTGTATGGATTTTCTGCCATAACCCGCACCTGCTCTTGGGTAAACATTTTCCGTGCCATGTGTGATGCCCCTTTCTATTGGCCTCATTTTATCACACAGCCCTACCCTTAGAACATACTCTTGTCCTATATCCCTTTTCTTTCATTACTTGTTTCGTCCACTTTTAGGGTACGTCCTTACTTTTTAACCTGTCCACCAACCTGGGTCGCCATTTTTCCTGCTGTCCATAATCTTGGGTACAGTTTAAGTCGGAAAATCCGACTTCAAGAGGTCGAAAAAATCCACGTCAAGAGGTCGAAAAAATCGACCCAAGTTATACAAAGAGAATCCAAACTGATTTTATCCAGCCTTATCCATCCATCTCCCCCCGACAGCCCCCCAAGGGGCCGATGGGGATGGATCGATACAAGCAAAGAGAGATCATCGAAGAAAATATCGGCTATGAGCAGCTTCGGCAGGAACTTCCCTACGATGATGTGGAAAGCCTTCTGGAGCTGATCGTTGACGTGATATGCAGCACCGCCTCAACCATGCGGATCGGCGGAGAGGTCCTGCCAGTGGAGACTGTCAAGCAGCGATTCCAGCAGCTTGACGGGGGGCATATCAAATACGTCGTTGAATCTATGCGGCAGACCACCACGAAAATCAATAATATCCGGGCCTATCTGTTGACGGCGCTCTACAATGCGCCGGTGACGATAGGCCCTTACTATACAGCCGCTGTGCGGCACGACTTTGGGTGAATGAAAGCCCACCGTGGGACGCAATTTCAGCCCAAATCAAAACTCTGGTTAAATATTCAAATCCCACCATGAGACGCAAATCCAGTCCGGTTATGTTTCGCCCGGCAGAGAATGAAATCTCACCGTGAGACGCGAATTTTAACAAATAAAAGCCATAAAGGAGGTAAATTTTAATGGCAAATGAAAACGGCAAACCCCAAGCGCAGACCATTCCCCTGGCAAAAATCCATGACCTGCCCGGCGTGTTCATCAGCAAGCAGCCGGACAAAGCCTACGGCGGCCTCGTCACCAGCATCCAGGCGGGAGGCGTCAAGGAGCCGGTGATCCTTCGGCTCCGTGAGGACGGCGAGTATCAGCTTGTGACGGGCTACCGCCGCCGCCGGGCCAGTGAGCTGGCCAAGAAGCAGGACATCCCCGCCCTGGTGTACGACATGACCCCGCAGGAGGCCATCGACTACCACAAACGGGTGCAAAAACAGCCTGGCCTGCCTGTCCCCGGAAAACTGTTGGAGCCCCCTGTTTTGGACAGGAAAGCGGAGAAACCCGACATCAAGGGTACGGAAGATCCGACCACTGATCCCCAAAAAGTGGACAAACCCGCTGACCCGGCCAAGGGCGGCAAGGCCCAGGAGGCCACCGCACCCAAGGCTGGAGAGAAGCCCGCTACCCCCGCCGCTGGGGATAAGCCCAAGGAGGCCTCGGCCCCTGCTGACCCGGCCAAGGGCAGCAAGGCCCAGGAGGCCACCGCACCCAAGACCGGGGAGAAGCCCGCTACCCCCGCTGCTGGGGATAAGCCTGAAAAGGCCCCGGCCCCCGCTGACCCGGCCAAGGACGGAAAGGCTCAGGAGGCCACCGCGCCCAAGGCCGGGGAGAAGCCCGCTACCCCCGCTGCTGGGGATAAGCCTGAAAAGGCCTCGGCCCCCTCTGACCCGGCTAAGGGTGGCAAGGCTCAGGAGACCACCGTACCCAAGGCCGGGGAGAAGTCCGCTGCCCCCGCTGCTGGGGATAAGCCTGAAAAGGCCCCGGCCCCCGCTGACCCGGCCAAGGACGGAAAGGCTCAGGAGGCCACCGCACCCAAGGCCGGGGAGAAGTCCGCTACCCCCGCTGCTGGGGATAAGCCTGAAAAGGCCCCGGCCCCCGCTGACCCGGCCAAGGACGGCAAGGCCCAGGAGGCCACCGCACCCAAGGCTGGAGAGAAAACCGCCGCCCCCGCTGCTGGGGACAAGCCCAAGGAGGCCGCTAAACCTGTCATTGCTGTCACCGGCCCCGCAGCCAAGGGACCCTCTGGGACAGCTATCTCCCAGGTGTTCGACGAGCGTCTTTCTCCCCCGGATGAAAAGGCGCTGAAAGACCTGCCTGTGCCGAAAGAGGGCGAATCCTTCTTTATCACCCTCCACCCGGCTTACCTGGAAAAGTCCAAGTTTAATGTCTTTTCCGTGGACCAATCCAGTGAGAATTTCCGGGAACTGAAAAAGTCCGTGGAGCTGGTGGGGATCAAGGACCCTGTGCTGGCCCGTCTGAAACCGGAGGGTGGTCTGGAAATCCTGTCTGGCCAGCGCCGCCACCTGGCAGCCCTGGCCCTGAACTATCCCGTCCCCACTATCATCCAGAAAATCGACGACGCTGACGCCAAAATCATTGTGGCGGACGGCAATCTGCATCGGGATAAAATCTCCATGTATGACCTGTCCCGGGCCCTTCGGATGAAGATGGAGGGCATGAAGCAGAAATCGGGCCGCCGCAAGAAGGGCACGTTCAAGGCCGAGGAGCTGGACAGCGATGAAAAGCTGGCTCAGGAAATGGGAATGAGTGTCAGTAAGCTGAACCGTATGCTCCGCCTGTCTGAAGCCACCAAGGATGTGTGCGCCCGAGTGGACGACGGCTCCCTCCACCTGTCCACCGCATCGGCTATCTCCTTCCTGAAACCTGAGAATCAGGACGAGGTGCTTCACTTGATGGACCTGGGCTATAAGGTCAAAAATGAACAGGTGGAACGTATGAAAAAGGTGGATAAGGCCGGGAAACTGGATGAAATGACCATGCGGGATATTTTGGACGATAAGGACATCAAGCCCAAGCTCCCGCCTGCGCCCCCGGCACCCACGCCTCACCAGCCTGTCCAGGTGGTGGACGGCCAGACTCCCCCCCTCCAGGGCGGCCAGATCATTCCCCCGTCCCCGGACATGAAGCCCGCACCTGATACCGCCACTCCCGCTGTACCGGGGGCGACAGCCCCCGCCGCTGATCCTCCGGTACAGTCCGGCCCCACAGCCGGTCCCGCGCCTGCCACCGGAACCGGGCAGGAGGAGAAGGAGCCTTTTAAGGGTGAACAGGAGCGGCCCGAGATCACCAAGGTCATTCTCACCGGAGACCGCCTGCGCAAGTATTTCCCCGATGTCTCCATGACGCCCCGTGAGATTGAGGAGAGCGTCTATGAGGCGCTGGAGGAGCGCCGCCAGCGGCAGATCAAGGCCCAGCAGAAGGACGCTATTTTTCAGCGGGGAAAAACGCCGGGGCGATAATGGAATTTCACGCCAATATTGCCAACCTGGGCAAGTATAGCGCCGGGCAGCTGGCCGAAACTATTTTGTCTTTTCCCGTCACAACGGAGCAGGTCCAGGTGGCCTTGCGGGAAATCGGCGTGGACGGCCTCCGGTATCAGGAGATCATCATTTTGGAGTGTCGCACCAGTATCCGGGGACTTGACGATAAAATAGGTGACTTTGACCACATCGACGAGCTGAATTACCTTGCCTCCCGGCTTGCGGAGCTGACGCCGGAACAGCGCAGCAAGTTTTCCGCCGCAGCTGAGCATGACGAGTACGGCGGCAGCTTGCAGGATTTAATCAACCTCACCTTTAACCTGGATTGCTACGATCTCCTTCCCGATGTGAAATCAGACGAGGACTACGGTCATCATCTGGTGGACACCCATCGGGATTTTTTTCTGCCCAAACCGGCCCGGCTCTACTTCAACTATGAATCCTACGGCGAGTGTACCGCCATCAATGAGGGCGGCTGTTATACCGTCCAGGGCTACATCTTCAACAACCGCCGCATACCATTCAAAGAAGTTTACGACGGCCAGCACGTCCCGGAACAGTACAAGGTATTCCAGTACCCCATCCAACAGAGGATCAAAACGGCCCGGCCCGGCAGGAGCCGGGACAGCCCCGGCCATAAGCGCCCATGAGGGCGCTTTCTTATGCCCAGAAAAAAGCGGGCCAGGGTAGAAAAGCCGCCACTCCATGTTGTTTCCCTCTCAGGCGGGAAGGACAGTACCGCTATGCTCCTGCTGATGGTAGAACAGAGTATGCCTATTGACATGGTAGTGACTGCCGATACCGGAATGGAGTTCCCCGAGATGTACCGCCATTGGGACCAGGTGGAGCAATACTTATTGCGTAAGCGTGGCCTAAAGTTGACCATCCTGCGTCACCCGGAGGGCTTTGAGAGGATGATGTTTGACCACCCCGTAAACCGTGCGGAGGAATGGCAGCATGTCACACCTTATGGCTATGGCTGGCCCGGTATCAAAAAGGGCCGCTGGTGTACCGGCCAGCTCAAAACACACCTGATAAACAAGGCTGTATCACAGCTGAGAAAAACCCATAAAATCTTCCACTATGTCGGTATCGCCGCCGATGAACCGGAACGGATCAAAGGCGAACATTACCCCCTCTGCGATTGGGGAATCACCGAGGCCCAAGCGCTGCAAATCTGCTACGACCGAGGCTTTGACTGGGGCGGTCTGTATGAGATATACCACCGCTGTTCCTGCTGGTGCTGCCCCTTCCAGCGCATTGACGAACTGAGAAAGCTCCGCCGTCACCACCCCCAGCTTTGGGCCAAGCTGCTGGATATGGACGACAGGGCTTTAGCACAATTCGGCCACAATGCCCTGGGTCGATTCAAGGACCACTGGACTGTAGCGGAGCTGGAAGAACGTTTCTCCGCTGAGGATCGGGAAATATCCCTTTTTGATAGCGATAAGAAAAAAGGAGCTGATGTAATGAATGTTTTAGTAGTGGAGCCAGGAATGGCACCCTACGAGAAAGAAATCAACGGCCTGGAAGAAATGCAGGCCGTTGTGGGCGGGCCTATTAGCGCCCTTTACCCCTTTAAGGAAACGACTGTTCTTGTTGTCAATGACGAGGGTATCAACCTGGGCCTGGAGTTTAACCGCAGCATTGAGGGCGGCTACGGCGGTGTCTTTGGAACATTTTTTGTCTGTGGGCTGAATGAGGATAAGTTTTGCTCCCTAACCCCGGAACAAATGGAGCACTACAAACAGAAATATCTAAAGGCGGAGGTCCTGATTGCACTTAACGGGAATAAACCCTTTACATTCAAAGTTGATCCCCGCCCCAGGATACCGCCTGACACCCCCAAGCACCCGCCTAAAAAACCGGGACGGTGAACAATGTCCGCCATATCAGATGAACGGCTGGCCGAGCTGACCAACCGACTGGAAAATGGGATCAGGGAACTATACGCCAGCGGGCGGTATGCGGAGTATCTGGCCGCAATGTCCAAGTTTCACCGTTACAGCTTTGGGAACGCCCTGTTGATTCTACTCCAATGCCCCACGGCATCCACCGTCGCTGGTTACAATACCTGGAAAAAGACCTTTGGCCGACAGGTCAAGCGGGGTGAAAAGGGCATTCAGATTTTGGCCCCCTGTCAATTCACCCATTTGGTGGAGTACCAGAAGCTCGACCCAGCCACCGGCCAGCCCCTATACGGCAAGGACGGTAAGCCGCTGGTAGAACGCCGGCGGGAAAACGCCACCCGTTTTAAGATTGCCACCGTGTTCGATGTGAGCCAGACGGAGGGGCGGGAGCTGCCTAATATCGGTGTCTCTGAACTGACCGGGGAAGTTTCCGATTTTTCCGGTATTTATGATCGGCTTGCCGCCCTGTTTCCTCTCCCCGTGGAGCAGGACCATGTTCCCGGCACCGCCAAGGGCTACACCAGCTTCATGGAAGGACGTATTGTCATCAAGCCTGGTATGAGCCAGGTACAGACCATCAAGACACTGGTGCATGAGATCGCCCATGCCAAACTCCATAATCCTGATTTTCTGTCTGAGGAGCAGAAGAAGGCCCGGCGGGAGAAGGAGGTGGAGGCTGAGAGCGTGGCCTATGTGGTCTGCCAGCACTTCGGTATCGACACCTCCGACTACTCCTTCAGCTATGTGGCCGGTTGGAGCAGGGGCCGGGAGCTGACAGAGCTAAAAGCCTCCCTGGATGTGATCCACGCCACCGCTGGGGAGATCATCAACACCATCCAGCCACCCCCACCTGAATTGGAACGTAAGGCCCCGGAGCAGTCGCAACAGCAGAAATACAAAACTAAAAAATCGGTAAGGAAGTGATTTTTTGAGCAGCTATGACCCTTTCGAGCGCATGAGGGAAATTGAAATCTTCGGTGTCCCCGCCCTGTTCACCGACAAGGCCATCCCCCCGGAGGCCGTCCATCCCGGCATGAGCCGCTATGAGCTGCTGGCCGGGGACGGTGGCCCGGAGCAGCCCCGGTATGCGGCCATCCAGCCGGGCGGCAAATTCCTGGGTACTGTACTTACCCCTGTCCCGATTTTCCTTTACGCTCAGGATACGCAGCGGGAAATCGGCCCCGGCGACCTGATTCTGGACACTGAGGCTGGGAGCTACACCCCCGCCGAGTTTGAGGAAAAGTATCTGTCCCCAGACTATGATCCCCAAACTCAAAAAGAACGGTATGGCAAAGAGGAGTGATCAAGTTATAGCTTTTTAAGTATATAGGCATCACATTCATTGCTTAACATCTGTATGTGTTTATTAAGTTCATTCAAGTATATTACAGCTGATTCACGATTTTGGGCTGATAAAGCATCTCTTAGCTTGTTGGTACAAATAAGAGTGTCAGAATTTATATTTTGAAAATTCTCTAATATTACTGAGTGTCTATCAAAATAGGGAAATAATTCTTTTGCAGCAACAGCAAACACTTGGCTCAGTATCGTGTTTTGCTCTGTCTCATCCAAAGAGTATGTAAAGTTTTGTAAGAGATCGCTGATTTTTTCAGCAAACAACTGGTATTGTCTAACAATAGTAATTATTTGTGTTGCCTTCCCCTGTTTCTTTTCTAACTTTTTACTAAAGAGGCTTTGAAACAGGTAAATAAGTATTCCATTTGTGATAATCGGAACCAGTAATTCTATCCAATCTTTCAATTCCATACATATACCCGCCCTTTAACTGTAGAAGTAATCTCATTATAGGCTAGCTGCTTTGAAAGTCAAGTTCTCTTATAAGTAGCACCGCTTTGCGGCGCTGTCCCAGCAAGTATGTCATTTGGTAGCACAAATGACCCTTGTTAGGGGCAAAGCCCCTAAAACCCCCACGAATAATGGCGTCTCACCGTGAGACGCGAAACATAGCGGCTCCATCGTCAGGAACCATGCCGCCGCTTAAAATGAAATCTCACCGTGAGACGCCAATTCAAATCAGAAAGGAAGATGCCATGCGAAAGCGAAACCGCCATATCAGTGTATGGATGAATGAACAGGAATACCGACACTTAAAAGCTCAGGCAGGTAAAGCGGGACTGGGTATTGACCCGTTCATCCGTACTTTAGTCGCAGGTGTCCAACTCCGCCCCCGTCCGCCCGACACCTACGCCGCCTTGCTCCGGGAGCTGTCCGCTATCGGCAACAACGCCAACCAGATTGCTTATTGGGCCAACGCCCAAAAGAGCATTTCCGAGGCCGACATACGGCAGGCCGCCTCCCTGGTCCGGGAGGCGTGGCAGCTGGTCAAGGAGACGCTGTAGTGGCCTATGACAAAATCATCACCATCCGCAGCCGGTTGGATCACTGTCTGGATTATGCGCTGAATGAGGAAAAAACGGCGCTGTCCCAGGCCATAGACTATGGCATGAATCCGAGCAAGACCCACAATCTGGTGACGGGGATCAACTGTGTCCCGGAATCTGCCCACCAGGAAATGCAGGCCACCAAGCGCCGCTGGGACAAGCGGGGCGGGGTGCTGGGCTACCACATCATCCACTCCTATGCCCCCGGTGAGGTCACCTCGGAACAGGCCCACGCCGCCGGGGTGGACTTCGCCCGCCGTCTGCTGGGGGACCGCTATGAGGCCGTTGTCTCCACCCACACCGACAGAGAACATCTGCACTGTCATATCGTGTTCAACTCCGTATCCTTCGTAGACGGCAAAAAGTACCGCAGCGATTTTCAAAGCTATTTCGGCACCCTGCGGGAGACCTCCAACACCGTTAGCCGGGAACACGGCCTGTCCGTCATTGAGCCAGAGGGCCAGGGCAGACACTACGCCGAATGGGAGGCCGAGCGTAGCGGCAGAGGTACGGTCCGGGGAGTCGTCCGCCAGGACATCGACGCCGCCATCCGGGAGAGCTTCACCTTTGACAGCTTTCTGGTTGCCCTTCGGCGGCAGGGCTACACGGTGAAGTATGGGGCCAGCGTCAAGCACACCGCCATCACCCCGCCGGGCGGCAGGCGGGCTTTCCGCCTGGACAGCCTGGGGAATGGCTACACAGAAGCGGACATCCGGGCACGGCTGGCCGCTGTCCGCAGTGGCGGCATACCCACACCGCCAGCGCCACAGCCCATTGTCCCCAAGCGGTACACCGTCAAAAGGCGGACATACCGCCAGAGCCAGCGGCGCAAGCTCCACGGCTTTCGTGCTCTATATGTGTATTATCTGTATCTGTTGGGCGGACCGCATCTTCGGAGGCGGAAACCGCCTTCTTTCGCTGTCCGGGCGGATGTGGCCAAACTGCGGCAGTATCAGCGGCAATTTTCCTTGCTGCAAAAATACCGCATTGACAGCGACAGCCAGCTTGCCACACTGGGCGAGGCCCTGCAAGCCCGGATCGACGGCCTAACGGCTGACCGCAAGGACCTCTACGCCAGAAAGCGGGGTGGCGAGGACGTGGAAGCGGAAATCGCCGCTATCAATGCGGAGCTGCGCCGCTTGCGCCGGGAGTTGAAAACCTGCGGCAAAATTGAGGCGGACATACCCCGTATCCGGGAAAAAACAGCGCTTTACCAGGAGCAGAGGACCCAGGGCGGGCCGGTCAGGGACCGTCCGACGATAAAATTTGAGAGGAAGTGATTTATCTGGACGTAAACGCCGAGGCCGCCGATCTGGTGGTCAAGGAGAGTATTCAGGCCACGGAGAGCGCCGTCAAGCTGGCCGGGACCGGGCTGAAAAATGTCGCCGCCCTTCTGCTGGCCCTACAGCGGCAGGACAGTAAGGTGGTGGGCAAGACCAGCGCCAAGCGGTTGGCCCGTGACCCCGCCCCCGCCGTCGTCGTCCCACTGAAGCAGGAGGACATGAAGCAGTTTCAAAAGCTGGCAAAGGAATACGGTATTTTATACTTTATCGCTCAAAAGAAGGGCAATGATACCGGCTATGTCAACATCGTGTCCAACCAGAACTACGCCGCCCAGCTCAACGCCGTCATGGAGGCCATGCAGTACCCCATCCCCCAAAAGGCCCAGGAGGGCGAGCCGTCAAAAAAAATGAACCCCCGTGCTCCACAAGAGAGGTCCTCGCCCGAGCACGGGAGTGGCTGGAATCCCTCCCAACCGGAGGGGACGGATATTGAATCCGTCCGGGCCCGGCTGGAGGGGCTGAAAGCCATGTCCAGGGGGACGCACACCAGAGAGAGGACCCACGAAAAGATTCGATAGGAGGAATTTTGTTTGGCAAGTATCAGCGACATCATCAAGGGCAGGGCTGACCGGGATCAGGCCCGGACGGAACAGCTCCGGGCCGACCGGGAAAACCTGTCCCATATGCGGGACAGCGCCCTGGAGGACATCACCACCAAGCCGGACCGCTACCAGCAGTATCTGACCTTGCAGGCGGATAACGTCCGGTGCAGCGTGGGCAACGTGGCCCTGACCATGTACCAGCTGCCGGGGGCCACCCGGATCGGCTCCACCGACTTTTGGCACCAGCAGGGCCGGTACGTCATGGACACCGCTATGAACAGCGGGGCCAAGGTGTTCGTCCCGCCCAGGGACCCCAAGCGCCGGGGCTACTTCATGGGCAATTATTATGACATCAGCCAGACCACCGGCAAGCCCGTCATTCCCCCCGCCCCGCTGGAGGATAAGACGCCCCGAATGACAGCGGCCCTGGCCGCCCTTATGGATCAGACCCCTGTGGCGATAGCGGCCGATGAAGAAATTTCGGCGGCCGCCTACTACAACGAGGCCGACTTTACCATCTACATCAACCCGGCCCACACCGACACGGAGATTTTCAAGGCTCTGGCTACGGAGATCGCCTTTGCCCGAGCCCATGACCGGGGCTACAACAAGGGCTACCGGCGGGAGGCTTACCGCCTGGATTCTGAGAGCGTGGGCTATATGGTTTGCCGCCGCTTCGGGGTGGCCTGCGCCCCCCCGGACGCCAAAATGGTCCGCATGTTCTATGATGGCTATGACCCCTCCAGCCGGGCCGAGGCCCTGGAGCAGCTTCGGGGCACCGCCCGGAGTATTGGGGACGGCCTGGACCAGCAGCTCAATCCCCGGCAGCAGGAACGCCAGAATAACCGCCGTCACGGGTCCAGATAAAGCGGCACTATCTGGGGCGTGTCCCCTTTGGGGAGGGTACGGCGGGCACCCCTGCCAGTCAAGGCCGCATGATTGCTTCGCAATCATGCGCGAGCCGGCCAGTCTGCGGACTGGCCGGGCCTTGACAGTCAGTGCCCCCCGCCGTCTGTGCTATGAAAGGGGACACACCCCAAAAGCCGCCTTTCGGCGGCTTTTGCTATCCTGGGAGGCGGTTTACCTCCCACCGTCCAGCGGGGCCAACGGCCCCGCTGGACTACCTTATACTAAAATTGGAGGTTTGCATATGAAACGCACATGGAGACGCTTTGCCCCCGCACTCGCCGCCCTTATATTGGCGCTGGCCCTGTGCCCCGCTTCGGCGCTGGCCGCTGAACAGGACACTGGAGGCGGTAATCAGGCCGCCGCTTATCCCGCTGAGGTACGGGAGAGCGAGGAAAACGGCGTCCACCGGATCGAAAAGGTCTATGTCCTGTCCGTCCGGGATGACCCCGCCGCTATCCCTACCGCCGACTTTGAACGGGAGGGCCGCAGCTACACCCTTCTGGATGTGATCAAGAATGACCAAACTGAGACAGACGCCAAGGACCACATCGAGGTCGTCACCCTGGCTACAGATACCAAGGACGTGGCCGCCATCATCCAGCAGCTGGAGCCCGCCCTGGAGGTGACCACCGAGGACGGCTACACCGGGACCCTCACCCCGGACTATCCCGGTATCACCGTAGAGGCGGACGGATACCAGACCAGCTCCCGCACCGTCACCGCCACCCGCAGCTATCCCAACCTGTCCGACGCCGACGCATCCCTGATCCCCAAGACCATTACCGACGGCGGGCAGACGCTAACCCTGGCCGACGTTCAGTGGCAGGAGGCCGGGGGCTTCTACAACGCCACCGCCAACTATAGCGGCACCGCCACAGGGAAGTATGCCACCGGCTACACCGCCACCGTGGAGTACAAGGGCGAGGTATCCAGGACCAGCGGCGACACCGTGATTTACACCGCCATATTCGCGTCTCACGGTGAGACGCGAAACTCGCCCGGCCCGCAGGACCCCTCCGCCCCGGCAGACCAGAACAGCGGCGGAGGTATGAACAGGGCCCTGTTGGTCCTTCCCCTGGCCGTGCTGCTGGGCGGCGCTGGCTTCGGCTGCTGGAAACTGACCAAATATATGAAAGATAAGAAACGGGGGTATGTAAAATGAAAAAACGCTTGACCATGTTGCTGGCCCTCTGCTGTCTGCTGGGGGCCTTCGCCACCCCTGCCAGCGCCCTGGAGTACACCTTTGACAGCCCGCCCACCGGGGACTTCGGCGCTCCCACCAGCGACGACACCATCTATGAGCATAAGGACCCTAACGTGGACCGGAGCAAGAGCAGCGCCCTGATCCCGCCCGGCTTCGGGACGCCCACCAGCTATCTCCCCAACTCCGGGGAATATTTGACGCCCAATCTGGCGGCGGGCGGGCCGCTGAACAGCCCCTCCCTCAATGGGACCGTGACCGGCTCCATCGGCGGTGGAACCGTGCTTCTACCTGGGGCGGTTGACGCGCCCACTTCCAGCTACCCCACCACCGGCAGCACTGCCAATACTCAAGTCACTGGCTTTACCGACGTGACCTCCGACCTCTACTACAGCAACGGCAGCCTGGGTACTCTGAAAATCCCGGCCATTGGCTTGACCGTAAAGGTGGTCCAGGGGACGGACAGCAAAGCTCTTGCCAAGGGCGCGGGCCACTTCACCAACACTAGTATTTGGGACGGCAACTGCTGTCTGGCCGGGCACAACCGGGGCGTGACAAACCACTTTGGGAAGATCCACACGCTTGACACGGGGGACACCATTACCTTGACGACCAAGCTGGGAACCCGGACCTACTCCGTCACCAGCGTGATGAAGGTGGGCGAGACAGACAACTCCATGTTGGCCGCCACCACCGAAAATTGCATCACACTGTTTACTTGCGTCCGGGATGAACGGGACTACCGTTGGTGTGTCCGGGCCGTGGAGGTATAGGAACAAATCCCACCGTGAGATTTAATTTTGGCGCTGGAACTGTGTGGGTTTTTGACGATATCCCCTGTTTTTGATACAATATTAGTAGGAAATCATTTCCTGAATAAACTTTTGGAGGTATCAAAAATGAAAGGGAAATACGTTCAGTTTGTGACCGGCGCGATTGCTGGGGCCATGTTGGTCCCCACCACTTATGCGGCAGTACAGCAGCTTACCGCCACCCCCAGCACCCAGCGATTCTACATGGACGGCGCTCCCGTTCAACTGGAGGCTTATGCCATCAACGGCAGCAACTATGTGAAGCTCCGGGACATTGGCGAGGCCGTGGGCTTCAACGTCAGTTACGACGGCTCTACCAACAGCGTCTACATTGGCGAACGGCCCACCGGCGCCCAAGGCGCTGGCACCGGCTACCTGACCAACGGCCAGCCTGTCACCGAGGAAAATGTGCTGGCTCTCCTGCGGCAGATCGAACGGGACTGGCCCACCGGCACCACCTGGGGGACTAACAAAACCCCAGGCACCCACAAAAACGAAATCCCCAGCACAGAAAGCGGAAAAATCATGCGCAGTTACCATGTCAGCAATACTTACGCCTGCGGGGCCTATGCCAGCATGGTAAGCTCCCTGATTTTCGGTGATACCGCCAATCCTGGCCGCAAATTGAATGATTTATCCCAAATGAGACCGGGGGATATCCTGTTTTACGTCCGCAATGACAGCGGTAAGATATGGCATGTTGCGGTTGCATTGGAAACGCCCAACAGTATAAACGCATTTCATATCACAGACGGCAATCATGGTGAAACTGTGCAATGGCCGGACAGCTCCAGCCCCTACAGCAATATTGACAACCTGGAGTGCTACCGGGGCGAGGGCAAAAGCCATCATCTGGAGGTATGGACCCGCTATCCTGAGAATGTCCCCTACACCGGAAACAGCACAGACGCATGGCTTACCCAGGCTAAAAATAGGAGGTCATAAAATGCACCTGAAACCACCCATCCCACGCATGAACAGCCCCAACCCATAAATGAAGAATGACGCACCCACGGGCCGCACGAATTATGTGCGGCCCTTTTTTATCCCAAAATCAAAAGGAGGAATTTTTTAATGCTGAAAAGTATGAAAGCCCACTGGAAACGGGCCGTTTCCGGGCTGTTGGCTGTTATTATGGCCGCTGGTATGCTCCCGGCCCCGGCCTTCGCCGCTGACACCTCGGGCGGCTCCAATCCCTACGCACCCACTGGCAATTTTGAAGTAAATGTGGCGGGTGCCACCGCCTGGAACGGCGGCGATGGGGCCTTGACCGTCTACAAGACCGAGAGCGGCAGCGCCCAGGTCACGACAATCCCCGCTGCTGTGCCCTTCGCCCTTCTGGAGGACAACGGCGGCACTCGGCTGAAAGTCGGCTATGCTGCCGACGGCGGCTGGACAGGGAGCAGCCTGGACGGTACCGGCTGGATCGACAAAGAAAATGTCCTGGTCAATTTGCCCGACCTTCTCCCCAGTATCGGCTATGACCGGGACAGCGGCAGACTGTTCAATTCCCGCCTGACCCGGTTTGAATATGTTATTCCTGCCAGCTATAGTCTGGCCGAGCAGTTGGCCCAGCTTCAGCAGGAGGCCATGACCAGTGGCAATACGCTGGTGGTCCGTCAGAGTGGCCAGACCGTGAGCGTCAGCCGGGCCAAGGGCGACCCCGCCCAGCTGCACAGCTACACCCTGGACGGAGTGGCCTACCAGAAGTACGACGGCTGGACGGAGTATGAAACGGCGGACGACAGCCTGGGCGACCTCAGCTACGAGTTGCCCTTCTCCATTGACCGGGCCTATAGTGCCGATCCCAGCGTGACGCTGACGGTGTTTTGCCCACAGACCGTCAGGCGGGCCCCGGCCAGAGTAAGCGCCAGCAATCCCACAGGCGGCGTGGGGGCCTACAACCCCGGCAGCCCCGGAGGCAAAAAGCCAAGCACCTCTAACGTGGCCTGGAGTACCGATCCGGAGCGGACTTTTCTTCGCTTTACCCTGCTGGAATTTCCCCAGGGCGTCGTTACCGACCTGAATACACGGGATTGGAGCACATGGCATGTTATTGGTACTCCCTTGAATGTCGTTTGGAGCAACGGCTGGTCCGTGGACAAGTGCCGCAGCGATATAACCTGGTACAACTCCAACGCCATGCAGTACAACGGCGAGGGCAGCAACGCCCCCCAGTTGATGGGCGGCTCCTTTGAGAACGGCGGGGTGTACTCCTATGACGCCACCGGAGGAAGTAACAGCCGGTGGGTGACTACCGCCGATGAATTTCAGGCGGCGACCGGTATCTCCGACCAGGAGAAAGAGCAGATGTTCCATTGTAACTCCGGCAGCTGGTCCAGCGGCTGGAGGAATGGAGACTATACCTCCATGTGGGGCACCGACGCTGAATCCGTGACTCCCGGCAATCTCTATCAGGTCTACAAGGCCAACGACGCGTTTCTCTATCTGTTAAAGCGGCTGAGTTCCAATGAAAGTAATGATGGTTGGGATGCCGATACAGCAATGGAAAACTGGTCCGAGTACGTCCACGACGCAGACGGTAACCTGCGGACCAAGTACCGGATCATTGTAGAGACAGGCGGCGTCTTTAAGGACCCGGACGGTATGCGCCGTGCCTATACCCTGCGTGAGATGATGGCTTACAGCCTCTACAACAACGAGGGCAGCGGCCCTTATACGCTCATTTATGACCAGATGTCCACGATGGTGAACATGGCCCGCTGGATGCGGCAGGGCAAGGACAACCAATTTTTGGAGTATCCTCTGGATGAAAGCGGCACCCCCACCGGGGAGGAACTTCACTCCACCAACGGTTTCAGAGAGACGGACAGCTATGTGGACACCATCCAGTACGCCCGGCCTATTCGGGATACTATCTTTTCTGAGCGCCGGTCTTTCGGCCTGCATATCTTCTCCCCCTTCAATTTTGAAGGCGAACAGCCTGACCGCCCCTCTTTGGAAGTCACAAAAAAAGCGGGCTCTGATATTTCCTCTGGCGAGGAATGGGGTTTTACGGTAAAGTATATAACCGGAAATCCCACCAGCTTTTCCGCAACGAAAAACGGTGCGGACTGTACCAGCCAAGTGACGGATACCGGCAGCGGCTTGAAGTTCAGGTTAAAGGCCAATGAGACGATCCACATTGATTTTGAAACAGACCTCTCTTTTCGCTGCGAGGTAACAGAGGACGATTCTTCCGACCTGACCGATATCACTGGCAGCGGCGGCACCGCCGATATGACGGCGAAAAAGTTTACTACCACCAGTGGAGTTGCTAAAGTGACCTTTACCAATGGCACTGAGCCGCCTCCGCCCCCGGATAACCCTCCGCCTACCCCTACCCCCGGCAAGGCTATCCTCTACAAGAGGGACGCTAACACCAACGCTGGCGTCGGGCCCGCTACCTTTAAATTCAATTCTGTCGTGAATGGCAGCTATGAATTTGATACCGACGCCTCCGGTACGCTGGAGAGCATCCAGTGGTGGGACCCCACCGAGGCTGACGGCAAGTACATCAAGCCCGGCGAGTACGCTGTCACCGAGATCGTACCGCCGCCCAATTACCTGCCTACTACTGAGGTCCAGCAAATCAAGTTGGAGCTGGATGCGGACGGCAACCCCATTCCGGCTGGCCCATTAGTGTTCAAAAATTTGGCGAAAGTAGGGCTTCGCGTGGTTAAGTATGACCGTCAGAGCCACCAGCCCATGAACGGTGTGACCTTTGAAATTTTTCATAATGGCACCTCCATCGGCCGCTATGAAACCAAGGGCCAGGGCGAAATCATCCTGACCAACATCGAGCCCGGCACCTACCGGGCCATGGAGGTAGACACCGGCGACGAGGGCCATATCCTGGACACCAGCTACCAGGAGGTAGAACTTGTCGCTGGCGGCGGCACCAAAGATTTGGTGTTCTTCAACGACAACAAGCCCGGTATGAAGCTGGTGAAGGTGGACAGCGCCAACCCCTCCAAGACCATCCCCAATGCGAAATTCCGTATCCGAGCCGTGGATGGCAGCTTTGGCCCGCAGGAATTTGTGACCAATGGTAGCGGCGAAATCGACCTGTCTAACCTCCCCGCAGGTTCCTATGAGGTGACTGAAATAGAGTGCGCCGGGTACGTCATTGACAACGCCCAGCGCATTATTCATCTGAAGGCCAACGACACCGCCCAATTTGTGTTCACCAACACCAAGAAGCCCGGTTTCCGTCTAATCAAGACCAGTGCGGACGGCACTCCCCTGGATGGCGTTACCTTTAAGATCACCCCCATTGAGGACGCCAGCCACTCTATCGACCGCACCACGGCGAACGGCGGCGAGATCTTCGTGGAGGACCTGGAGCCCGGCGTGTACTCCGTCGTGGAGACGGCTACCCTCCCGGACTATGTTCTGGACAAGACGGAGTACCATGTAGAGCTGTCCCCCGGAAAAACCGCTGAACTTCGGCTGATGAATGAGAAGAAGCCCCTGTTGACCCTCTCCAAAACGGACGCTGACACCGGGGCGGTTGTCCCCGGCACCGTGTTTGAGGTCAAGGGCATTGACAACGACTATCAGGACGACTGGACCACCGGAGCGGACGGCAAGGCTGCCAAGCGCGTCACCCCCGGCACCTACCGGGTGACGGAGAAACATGTCCCCGCCCCCTACTACCTCCCGGACAAGGACGCTGACCGGGTGCAGACCATCTCCCTGAATCCCGGCGATGAAAAGACCCTGTTCTTCAAAAATCATCGCACCCCCGAGCTGACCATTTTCAAGGTGGACAGCGTGGCGGGCGCTCCCATTGAAGGGGCCAAGTTCCATGTGACCTACACCAGCAACGGCGAGGCCGCCGGCGCTCCCGCCTCTATGGACTTTGGCTTTTTCATTTCCGATTCTCACGGTGAGATTCGATTACACGAAAAAGGAAAGAAGCTGTACCCCGGCGAGTACACCGTCACTGAGGTGGAGCCCGCCCCCGGTTTCCAGATGAAGGAGCCCACCACGCAGAAGGTCATTCTCCACGGCGGCGAGAGCAAGACCCTCACTTTCCAGAATGAGCCGTTAAATGGGATCGTGGTCGAAAAATATGACAACGTGACCCATGAGGCCCTGCCCGGCTGCACCTTCCAGCTCCGCTTTTTGGGCGGCACCAGCGGCACAGGCGGCACCGTCATCGGCCAGAAAACCACCGGGCAGAACGGCACCTGTATCTGGACTGGCCTGACCGCCGGGACATACGTCGTGGAGGAAATTGACCCGGCAGACGGCTATTCCATCATCAATTCCTCCGAAACGGTCTATATTTCCGACGATGGAAAGCAGAGCGTCGTCACAGTGAAATTCGACAATGCACCGGACGGGATTCTTCTTATTCGGAAGGTCTGTTCGGTGAATCCCTCTGTTACCCTCCAGGACGCTGAGTTCAAGGTGACCTATGCGGACGGCACCCTGATTGGCGACAGCAATGGCATTTACCGCACCGACGCCCATGGCGAGATCCGCATTGAGGGCCTGAAACCCGGCAAGAGCGTCATTGTGACTGAGACAAAGGCCCCCGCTGGATTCATCATCGACACACAGTCGCAGACCATTCAGATCAAGGAGGGCCGGACTGTCAGCCTCACCTTTAAAAACCAGCCTCGGGGGAAACTAATTATCCAGAAGCGAGACAGTCAGACTGGCCAGCCTCTCCCCGGCGCCGAGTTCCGGGTCACAACCGCCGCTGGCTGTGAGGTTGGTCTGGACGGCGTGATCGGCACCGCCACCCTCACGCAGAACGGGCTGTTCACCACCGATTCAAACGGCGAGATTCGCATTTCCAACCTTGCTCCGGGGGCCTATGTACTGACTGAAACCAGGGCCCCGGCAGGGTATGTCATGGATTCTCCCAGCACCAACGTGGTTATCGGCCCCAACGGTGACACGCAGACGGTCATTGTCACCAATACTCCCAAGGCCACGCTGACTATCACCAAGCGGGACGCTGTGACCCGCAAACCCCTGGCAAATGCTGAGTTTATCGTCCGGGACAGCGAGGGCCACACAGTCGGCCCCACCAATGGTATCTACAAGACCGGGACGGACGGCACAGTAATTGTCTCTGGCCTGGAGCCCGGCAGCACAATCATGGTATCGGAAACCAAGGCCCCCACTGGTTATATCCTCGATGAGACGCCCAAAAGCATTGTAGTAAAGTCTGGTATTTCCAACAGCCTGATTTTTGACAACGAGCCAGGCACTACACTGATTATCCGAAAGTTTATCGAGGGCACCGAGAACGAGCCGTTGAGCGGTGTGTGCTTCAAGGTGGTGGACGGCTCCGGAGCCGCTGTTGGCCCGGACGATGGCTGCTACTACACCGACAAGGCAGGCGAGATTGTGCTCAGTGGCATTGAGCCCGGCACCACCGTGATTGCCCGTGAGATCAAGACGGTGGAGGGCTACATTCTGGACGGCACTCCCCAAGACATTCTTATCAAGGGCGGAGAGGTACAGCAGCTCACATTCTGGAATAAACGGGCCGGGACCCTGGTAATTCAGAAGAAGGACAAGGTATCCGGGGATCTGATCCCCGGCGCGCAGTTCCAGCTGATCTATGCCAATGGCGGCTTCGTGGATAATGACAACGGCCATCTGAGCAGCAACGGCCTCTACACCACGGATGATAAGGGAGAGATCAGAATTTCCGGTATTATTGGCACCGTCGTTGCCAAGGAGGTCAAGGCCGCTCCCGGCTATGTGATCGACCCGGCCACGCAGACACAGACCGTCACCGTCAACCCCCTGGACACGCAAACGCTTGTATTTCTCAATGATCCCATGTGCAGCCTGACCATTAAAAAGCTGGATTCTGTCAGCGGCAAGCCTGTCCCCGGCACCGAGTTTGTGGTCAAGGACGGCAGCGGCAACATCCTGGCTCGCTGTACCACCGGCAAGGACGGCACTGCCACGGTGAGCGGCCTTGTTCCCGGCAGCACAGTGATTGTCACTGAAACCAGAGTGCCCGAGGGTTACGTGCTGAACCAGACCCCGCAGACTATTACCGTAAAGAACGGCACCGGCAACAGTCTGATTGTCGGCAACATCGGCGGCAGTTCTGGCGGCAATGGCAGCAGCAACGGCGGCAACGACCTCACCTTTGAGAATGACCCGAAAATGACGTTGACCATCCACAAGTACATTGAGGGCACCGCCAATGAACCTCTGGCTGGCGTGGCCTTCAAGGTGGTGGACGGCTCCGGGGCCCCGGTCGGCCCCAGCGATGGTGTGTTCTACACCGACGCCAAGGGCGAAATTGTGATTGAGGGCCTGGAGCCCGGCACCACCGTAACCGCCCAGGAGGTCAAGACTGTTGAGGGCTTTGTGCTGGACGGTACTCCCAAGACCATCAAAATCAAAGCGGGGCAGGCCCCTCAGCTGATATTCTGGAACAAGCGGGCCGGGAATCTTATCATCAATAAGGTTGACGGCATTGACAAGCACCCCCTGGCTGGTGTCTGCTTCAAGCTCACCTATGCGGACGGCTCCAACGTGGACCAGGACGGTGGCAAGACCTCCACCAATGGCATGTATGTAACAGACAGCACCGGCCAGATCAAAATTTCCGGTATTGTTGGCACTGTGATTATCACAGAGGTCGAGACCATTGACGGCTACTATATTAAGGAGGAACACCGCACAAAGACCGTTGAAGTCAACCCGGACGACACGCAGACGGTGACAGTCTATAACGTCCCCACCCAGGCGCTGGTGATTCAGAAGTTCGCCGCGGGGGACAAGGGCGCTCCGCTGGCCGGGGTGGAGTTCCTGGTTACTGACAGCGACGGCACCCTCATCGGCCCCAACAACGGTATCTACAAGACCGACGCGCTGGGCCGTATCACCATCAAGGGGCTGACCCCCGGCACTGTCATTACCGCCAAGGAGACCAAGGCCCTGGACGGCTACATTTTGGACAGCACCCCGCAGTCCATTGAAATCAAGTCCGGGGAGGTCCAGACACTCAGCTTCTACAACACCCCCGCTGGCGGCCTCACCATCATCAAGAAGGACGAGGAGACCGGGGAGCGGATCAGCGGCGTCCAGTTTGAGATACGCAAGCTGAACGGCGAGGTCATCGGCAACTATACCACTGACCGCAGCGGCGTTATTTCTCTGCCCCAGGCCGACACGGGCTGGTATCAGGTGACAGAGTTGAAAGCCGCCAAGGGCTACCGGCTGGACAGCCAGCCCTACCAGGTAGAGGTCAAGGACGGCTCCACCGCCACCCTGGAGATCACTAACCGGCAGGCTGGCAGCGCTATTATCCATAAGGTGGACAGCCTCACCGGAGAAGGGATTTGCGGAGTTAAATTCTTGGTATCCGACAGCAAGGGGAACCCCATCGGCACCTATGAGAGCGACAACGAGGGCTATGTTTTTATCGACAAGGACCTTGCGGATGGTAAGTACACCGTGCGGGAATTGGAGTGCGCCCAGGGCTATATCCTGGACACCGTGCCCAAGACCTTCTATGTGGAGTACGGCGGCTGCACCACCATAACCTGGCCCAATACCGCCATCCGGGGACAAATCCAGATCGTGAAGAAGTCCGCCGAGTACAACAGCGTTAACGGCCTGCCCGCCGGGACGCTCCTGGAGGGGGCCACCTTTGAGATTTACAACGAGCGCACCGGAAACAAGGTGGATACCATCGTCACCGGGGCCAACGGCCTCGCGTCCTCTAAGGCCCTTCCCCTGGGCCGCTACACAATCCGGGAGACAAAGGCCCCGGCCAACTATGGCACGTCCACCGAAACCTACACCGCCGTGCTGGAATACTCTGGACAGATCGTGCGGCTGGAAATCAGCAACAAGAGCCTGTCTACCGGAGTTTCCATCGAAAAGACCGGGCCCAAGGAGGCCATGAGCGGCCAGCCTGTCCGCTATGTGTTCTCCCGGATTGGTAACACCAGCAATGTCATGCTCCAGTCCTTCTACTGGAGGGATACCCTCCCCGCCTCTGTGCGGCTGGATAAGGTAGTCACCGGGACCTACAATTTCCCCGGCACCTATAAGATCGTCTATAAAGTGAACAGCACCGGCGACTACCGCACCCTGGCCGACAGCCTCAGCACCAGCCGGAATTACACCCTGGCTGCCAGTCCCGCCGCCCTGGGCCTTGCGGCCAATGAGCGGGTGACAGAGGTCATGTTTGTGTTTGGGCAGGTCCCCGGAGGGTTTAGTCAGGTGGAGACTCCCATGCTCCATTGCATCACCCTTCCCGGTCTGGTCCCCGGCTCCAGTTTTGTCAACGTCGCCGACGTGGGCGGGACCTACAACGGTGTGTGGGTCCAGGGCGTGACCCGCTGGGTGACGACCGTATACGGCAAGCCCACTCCGTTACCCCGTACCGGCTATTAAATCCCACCGTGAGACGCCAATCACTCCCATAATGAAATCTCACGCTGAGACACAAATCAGGAGGTATCCGTGAAGCAGCAGAATAACAGCGGACCCCTCCCGTGGCTCCTGCTGGCCGTCCCCGTCCTCTGGGTGGGGGCGGCCCTGGCCAGCGGCTACCGGGAGGACATGACTATTTTCGACCTGATGGGGCGTTTCAGTATCATACTGGAACGCCCCTTTGACATCCGATGGACGCCCTACACCCTGAAATTCATGGTGGTGGCCCTGGTACTGTACGCCTTCGCCGTCACCCTCTACTTTTCCTGCAGGCAGAACAAGCGGCCCGGCGAGGAACACGGCTCCGCCCATTGGGGGAATGTTCACACTCTGAACCTCAAGTACCGGGATAAAGACCCCCACAACAATGTCATTCTGACCCAAAATCTCCGCATGAGCTTGAACGGGCGGAAGCACCTGCGCAACCTTCTACAAATCGTGGTGGGCGGCTCTGGCTCAGGTAAGACCCGGTATGTGGTCAAGCCCAGTGCGTCCGTAAGGGCAGAGTGACGCCTGCCCGCGGAGCTGTTGAAACCCCACCTTGAGCAAGTGGTGGACAAGGTATCACGCGGTGGTCAATCCACAGGGAGAAGGAGGCCCACACAGACCACACAACGCAACCCATCATCCCCCGTCTAACCCCGAAAGGGAAACCGGAGGGCGACCATAGCATGACGGAGTACACGGGCCGGTACGAGCTTCACGGACGGCGGCGTGGAGGGATGAAAAGATGTGCATGAGGATGAAAGCTATACTGCCTGCTTGACAGCCAGAGATTGGGCCCAGACAGTGCCCCCGGCGTATGGAAGCTAAACCCGCCGGCGCTCCTGACAAAGTTAGTGTTCGGCTCTATCTTTGCAGATACCCGGAGTGAATCCAGCCACGGGAAAGTGGAAAATGGCGAACGTCACATACCGACAGCACATCACGCTCGTTTCAGCAGTTCTAAACGGAGATTGCTCTAAAAGCGGAGCGCCGCCCAGGTGCGGCTATGGGAGCTATGAGAAAAGCGGCCCTGAAAATCCGCCAAGGCAACGGAGCTGTCATAGTAGTCTGAGGACCCTGGATTGACAGGGATAGCCGTAAAAACGGAAGCGAATAATGACGCCCACATGGCGAAGGACAGCGGCCAATCATTTTGATACAAGAGAGGACGGTGCGCGAGGCACCATGAGAAATCCGATTGATGTATTGAAGCTCCTCACGGAGAAAGCAAGTGTAAAAGGCTATACTTTTGAGCGGTTATACCGCAATCTGTATAACCCGGACTTCTATCTGCTGGCCTACAAGAATATTGCGGCCTCACCGGGCAGCATGACCACAGGCGCGGATGGATTGTCCATCGACAATATGAGCATGGCTCGTATCAACAAAATCATCAAATCCCTGAAAGACCAGACCTACCAGCCCAATCCGGCTCGGAGGACGTACATCGCCAAGAAAAATAACCCGGCGAAGCAACGCCCTTTGGGTATCCCTTCCACCAACGATAAGCTGGTGCAGGAAATCATTCGGATGCTGCTGGAGGCCATTTACGAACCCACCTTCTCCAATCTGTCCCACGGCTTCCGTCCAAAGCGAAGCTGCCATACGGCATTGTCCCAAATCAAGGATACCTTCACAGGTGTACGTTGGATGGTGGAGGGCGACATCAAGGCTTGCTTTGACTGTTTCGACCACCACGTTCTCATTGATATTCTACGGCGGCGCATTAAGGATGAAGCGTTTTTGTCCCTCATGTGGAAGTTCCTGAAAGCCGGATATATGGAGCAATGGGAATACCACAAAACCTACTCCGGCACCCCCCAGGGCAGCGGCATGAGCCCTATTCTGGCAAACATCTACCTCTCCGAGCTGGACACTTTCATGGAGGAATACAAGGCCCGTTTTGACACGGAACCCTTCAAACGCAACGCCAGCAAAGAATATGAGAAAATTGCCAGACGCTACCGCAAGGCAAAGAAAAAGCTGGACGCGGGAGACCACTCGAAAGAGGCAGTCCAAGAGTTCAAAGCGGCCCAAAAGCTGAAACTGTCCACACCCTACGCCGACGTGCTGGACGCTGATTTTAAGCGGATACAGTACAACCGCTATGCAGATGACTTTGTGGTGGGCGTGATCGGCTCGAAGCAGGACGCAATATCCATCAAAGAGGATTTGCGGCGATTCCTGTCCGAAAAGCTGAAGCTCACTCTCTCCGAGGAAAAGACAAAGGTCACTCATTCCAGCCAGGCGGTGCGTTACCTGGGCTATGACATTCGGGTCGTCCGAGATAAAGCAACCAAACGGGATAAGAACGGCGCATTAAAGCGTCCGTGGTATGGGAAGGTGTTCCTCTATGTTCCCCATGAAAAATGGGAGAACAAACTGCATGAACTTCGGGTGATGCAGGTCAAATGGGATGAAAACCGGGGCCGTGACTTCTGGCGGCCCATGCACCGAAACGAGCTGCTCAACAGCACGGATATTGAAATCGTCAGGCAGTACAATTCGGAAATTCGCGGCTTGTACAATTTCTATCGTATCGCGGAAAACGTCGGCGTACTGAGCAAATTCTACTATATGATGCGCTACAGTATGCTGAAAACCTATGCCGGAAAATACCGCACCAACGTCAGCAAAATTAAGAAAAGATATATGCGCGGTGGTGTGTTCCGGGTGCCCTATATCACTAAATCCGGACCCAAACTGTGCGAGTTTTACCATGATGGATTTCGCAAACAGGACAAGGGTTATGACAACGTGCAGGACACCCTTCCCCGGTATATCCGCTATGATGGGAGAAATACCCTTGCGAACAGGCTGAGAGCCGGTATCTGCGAGCTGTGCGGCAACAAAACGGACGATATTCGTATGCACCACGTCCGCGCCCTGAAAAAGCTCACCGGCAAAACCGAGGCGGAACGCCTGATGCTGCATATGCGCCGGAAGTCACTGGCGCTGTGCCCGTACTGCTATCAGTCTACACTTGCTCAAGAACCGTGATGGTGATTGCGCTTGGAGCCGGATACGCGGAGACGTGTAAGTCCGGTTCTGGAGGCGGCTCCGCCGAGACCGCTGGCGAAAGCCAGTATGGCGCGGCGGTGCCTACCTCACATTTGTATGAGGCCAACGCCTCCTACATAGCGACTGACCCCAAGGGGGGTGCGACACGTTCCTAACTGAAAAGGTTAGGCGTGGAGCCAAAAGAAGGACAGGAGATTGAAAGGAGCTTCTGGAAAGGTTTCATAGAACTGATTGTCCGACAGGTGGAATGAAGGGGTAACGCCTGGAAACGCCTGCTCTGATCCTCCGAATGGCATGGACGCTGTCAGGAGCGGAAATGTCATAAGCTCGGTGAAGTCGGCTGAGAGCGCACCCTAAAGACGCAGGAATGCGGTACAGGAACAGCGAACCAGAGGTGGTCGAGTACGTGATAGGCCGGGAGTCCAAGTAAGCATCTATGGTTAGAATCCTCCATGTTACAGCATGGCGGAGGCGTATTCTCGATTGTACGGGTCTAAATAGGGTATTGGCCGAATGGGCCAATCTCACCATCGTGTGAGGTCTGTGGGGATGAGTAAAACTCGGCTTTTATGAAAGTCCCTGCGCTGTTACAGGCGGCGGCAAGCAGACAGGCTTATAGAGAAGACCTACGGATGCTGAAAACAGGATAGGACAATCGGAACGTGGTAAGCCAGCGACGCGGAGAGCTTGACCTCTGTGAAGCGGCGGCAGGGAAAAATCTTCGGAAACAACCTGCCTTGCGCTGGTGAATGTGGCGGCACAGTACCAATGAAACGGAGCTAATAAAGCCGTGGAGGGATAGCCGCCAGTCAGTGTTTTACAATAAATCGAAGTTACAGTTCAAATGAGCAAAATCATTCTGCATAAGGTTCGAGTATGACTAAGAGAGGCAAACCCTTCAAGAAATTGGAGTGAGCCGACTTATGGCAGCCAACAAACCAAAGAAAAAGCAAGCACTCAGAAATAATGAGTATTACAGTACCCAAGCACTATTTGACGATTTATATGAGAGAAGTCAGCGCGGCGAAATCTTCACGCACCTGATGGAGCTGATTGCCAGTGAGCAGAATATCCTGCTGGCCTACCGCGCCATCAAAAAGAACAAGGGCAGTAAGACCAAAGGCGTAAACTCGACCACCATCGTTGAAATGGGAGAGAAACAGCCGGAGGAACTGATTGCCTATGTGCGAAAACGACTGCAAAATTTTCACCCTCATGCAGTCCGCCGGGTGGAAATCCCCAAACCAGATGGACGTATGCGCCCGCTGGGCATCCCCACTATGGAAGACCGTATCGTTCAGCAGTGTATCAAGCAAGTGCTGGAGCCAATCTGTGAAGCAAAATTCTACAAACACAGCTATGGTTTCCGTCCAAACCGAAGCGCCCACCATGCGGTAGCCAGGGCAATGTTCCTGGTGAATATCTCGAAATACCGCTATGTGGTGGACGTGGACATCAAGGGCTTCTTTGACAATGTGAACCATGGGAAGCTGCTGAAACAGCTTTGGACACTGGGCATACGGGACAAGCAGTTGTTGTGCGTCCTGTCCAAAATGCTGAAAGCGCCCATCCAAGGTGAGGGCGTTCCGGCAAAGGGGGTGCCGCAGGGCGGTATTCTCAGCCCGCTGTTATCCAATGTGGTACTGAATGAGCTGGACTGGTGGATTGCCAGCCAGTGGGAGGAATTTCCCCAACTGCAACGGTATCGAAGCCGGCCCCATTACAAAGGAAATGGCACGCTGAAGCAGGTGTATTTGGTACGGTATGCGGATGACTTCAAGCTGTTCTGCAAATGCCGCAGTGACGCAGTGAAAATATTTGAAGCAACGACAATGTGGCTGAAAGAACGGCTGGGGCTGGAAATCAGCCTGGAAAAATCTAAAATCGTCAATTTGAAAAAGAGATACTCAGACTTTCTCGGCTTCAAGCTGAAGCTCCGCCCCAAAAGCGGAAAATGGGTGCTGAAATCGCACATGGCAGACAAGGCGCAGAAAAAGTGCAGGGAAAACATACGCTCAGCCATTGGACGAATCGGCAGAGAGCCAAACCAATGGAGCGTGATGCAGTTCAACGCTATGGTGCTGGGCCTGCATGAATACTACAAAATCGCAACCAACGTATACCTCGACTTTGACCGCATCGCCTTTGATGTCAGAAAGACACTTTTATGCAGAACGAAAAGCCATCGAAGCAAGACCGGCCTGCGAAGCCAGGCATTTCAGCAATTCTATGGCGATTTTACCGGGAAAATATTCAATGTGGCTGGGCTGGCGCTCTTTCCAATCAACGGAGTGAAAACTACGCCGCCTATGTGCTTCTCTCCCGACATCTGCAATTACTCCGAAAAGGGACGGGCTAAAATCCATGAGCTGCAGAAGGCAATCAGCCCTGTTATCCTGCAAAAACTCATGGAGCATCCCATACAGGGGCAGAGTACCGAGTTGAACGACAACCGCATTTCTCTCTACATCGCTCAGCGGGGAAAATGTGCCATTTGCAAAGAGCCCCTGCTGTCGGGGGATATGGAAGTCCACCACATCACGCCAAAATCCAGCGGCGGAAAGGACAACTACTCCAATCTGGCGCTGGTAACGGGGGATGTTCATAAGCTCATCCACGCAACCGACCCGGTAATCATCCAAAAATATCTCGATAAGCTGAAACACTGCAAGCTCAACATGGCGAAACTCAATAAATTCCGGCTGTTGGCTGGCAACTGTAAAATCGAATATAGGTAAACATTGATGGGGCGCCGTGTGATGGGAAACTATCACGCACGGTGCTAAGCGGGGGAAAAGCCGGAGATTACTTCAAACGCTTACCTATCGCAAAAGCTGGCCCGATCCGCCGTCCCTCTGCTGCTGCAAGAGGGCTACACCATCCGCATTATCGACTTGGTGGACCCGGAACACTCAGACTGCTACAATCCCTTCCACTACATCCGCAGCGACGCCGATGTGCTGAAGCTGATCGCCAACTTCATTCGCAACACTACCCCGAAAAATGCCCATTCCAATGATCCGTTTTGGGAACGGAGCGAAATTGCTCTGGATTCCGCCCTCATGCTCTACCTTCTCCACGAGGCGCCCCCGGAGGAGCAGACAATGGAAATGATGTTGACCATGCTGGAGTACGGGGCGGCCAAGGAGGGGGACGGGGACTATCAGTCCCCATTGGATCTTCTCTTTGAGGCTTTGGAGGAGGAGCAGCCCAACCACATCGCCCTGCGCCAGTACAAGGTGTTCAAGCAGGCCCCCAGCGAAACGGCTATGAGTATCCTCATTACCGCCTCTGTCCGTCTGGCCCCGTTTACGTTGCCGGAGGTCCAGCGGATCACCAGCCGGGACACCATGGAGCTGGAGAAGCTGGGGGAACGGAAACAGGCAGTTTTCTGTATCATCCCGGACAGCAACGACGCCTCTCTCAATTTCCTCGTTGGAATGTTGTATACGCAGGCATTTCAGGAGCTGTACTATCAGGCGGACAAGGTACACGGCGGCAGTCTCCCCGTCCCGGTACGGCTCATGTTCGACGAGTTCGCCAATGTTGCCCTCCCGGACGGCTATGCCCGGCTCCAGGCCACCATGCGCTCCCGGAACATCATGGCAACCATTATACTGCAAAACATCTCACAGTTGAAGGCCCTTTTCAAAGATGATTGGGAGGGGATCATCGGCAATGCGGACAGCTTTATCTACCTCGGGGGGAACGAGCAGAGCACCCATAAATTTGTCTCCGAGCTGCTGGGCAAGGAGACGATCCAGACCCAAACCCACAGCCAGAGCAAGGGGCGCAACGGCTCATTCAGCCAGAATTTCCAATCGGCTGGCCGTGAATTGCTTACCCCCGATGAAGTGCGTATGCTGGACAACCGTCTGGCCCTGGTCCTGATCCGGGGAGAGGCCCCGGTCATCGACGCCAAGTACGACTTGACACGTCACCCTAATATCAAGCGGACTGCGGACGGCGGGGCCGCCCCCTACACCCACAACGCCCGCTGCCTCTATGACGTGGGTGACCTGGATTTTACGTTTACATCCCTGGATGAAATCGAAATTATTGAAAATATGGAGGAATCTTTATGAACAAACACACCAACATTCCCGCGCCCCGCAACACCCTCACCCGCCAGCAGCGCCGCCGCAGCCGCCGTGCCCGCTGCCTCTACACCGCCGCCGTCCTGGTCCTGTCCCTCTGCGCCGTGCTGACCGTCCCCGCCTTCGCCGTCGGGGACTCCGATCCGCTGGCTATCGTCAACAACCTGAGTGAGTTTATCTTTTCCATCATCAAGGCCCTGGGTATCATTATCCTGGGCTGGGGCATCGTCCAGGTGGGCATGAGCTTTCAGTCCCACGACGCCAGCCAGCGAACCCAGGGCTTTCTCTGCCTGTTCGGCGGGCTGATGATCGCCTTTGCTAAGGAAATCCTGGGCACTATTGGCGTAGTATGAGTAACATTGGCACAAAACAGGGAATGGCGTCTCACGGTGAGACGCCATTCTCTCCTATGGAGGTGAGCGACAATCAGCGATAACTGGATCGTAAATATTCTGGAAACCGCCCTGGCCGACTGGAACGGCAAACTGACGGAGATATGGACGCTGTTGACCCAGACCCCGCAGAATTTCAAGGGCGGCGACGTCTGGACTGTCATCATAGGCATCCACAACGCCCTGGTAGGGGTGGGCTATGGCCTGTTGGTCCTGTTCTTCGCGATGGGTATCTTCCAGAGCGCCGCCAGCTTTCGGGACTTCCAGCGCCCGGAATTTGCCCTGCGGCACTTTATCCGCTTCATTCTGGCAAAGCTGGCTGTAGGGAGCTGCATGGAGATTATGACTGCTATTTTCAGCGTGTGCGGCGGGATCATCGCTACGGTCATGTCCGGTATGGGCGGCTCCGTCTCCACGGCGGCCACCCTGCCCAGCGAGATCGTGACGGCCATAGAGGGCTTGGGCCTGTTGGAGAGTATTCCCCTCTGGCTTGTCTCCCTGTTAGGTTCCCTGTTTATCACTGTCATGTCCTTTGTTCTGCTGCTGACGGTATATGGGCGGTTTTTCCGCCTCTATATGTTCACCGCCCTGGCTCCGCTGCCTCTGGCTACCTTCGCCGGGGAGGGCACCGCCGCCAGCGGCAAGGCATTTCTGAAAAGCTACATCGGCGCGTGCATGGAGGGGGCCGTTATTGTCCTGGCCTGCCTGATCTACTCCGCTTTCCTGTCCAGCAGCACCCCGGCAGCGGACGCCACCCTGCCCGCCGTCACAATGGCATGGCAATACATTGGACAGTTAATTTTCAATATGCTGATCCTCACCGGACTTGTCAGGGGAGCGGACCGCATTGTGAAGGAGGTTTTAGGAAATGTTTGATTTTTGGGGTAAATACGGCCTAAAATTTCAGAAAAATAGTGCCGCATATATACGCAACTATGTCCAATATTAGAACAGGGAAACTTCACAAATTTTAGTATGTAATATTACCGCTTTTTCGGAAATACCCCTATTGATTTCTGAGAAATTTAGAGCTACACTAGTACCCCAAACAAATTAAGGATTTTGGAGTGCGTGGCTGGGCTTTAGCTGTCAGTTTAGCAGACTGGTGGATTAAGTGCTACAATTTTCCAACAATCCATTTGCGTTAAAGATATAAGGCGGTCAAGATGATGCTGGGTGGAGAAAGTCTTTGTACGTATTGGATGATAAGCGTATTTTTAAAAGGAGGTGCCTCAGCTTCTTAATGAAAAACGAACAGCGGGATTGCCATTACCGGGATGCAAAAAGTATAACCGCCCCCTTAGAAGGAGGCACCCACGATGGAACTTCTACCTGCAATAATAAAAGAAATTCCAGTCCCTGTCCTGATAATCATTGGAGCAATTACTATCCTTTTGATTTTTTCGGAATCCATTGTAAAATGCGTATTGGGCTTTATTTTAGCTCTTACTGCGTTGAAGAAAGGACACGAAGAAATTGAGTATTACGATACAAGAGTAAATAAAAAGCACAATGAACAATCAATAGACCCGGCAAAAAAAGAGGGACAAAAAAATATTCAAAAGCCGCTCAATATTGAACTTCTGAAAATTGTCAAGAGCATATTACATCAAAAGAGAGATTAAAGAGGGGCAAGTATTCATTGTATCCCTGCGAGGAGCAAATTTTGCTCCTGTTAAAGGAGACCATTCAATATGGTCTCCTTACTTTTTTACACATATTTTAAAGAGGTGATTCAATATCGAAATCAAAATCCCTAAAGAAGTGCGCCAGCACAAGGAAAGTATTTTCTTCGGCCTGTCCACCCGGCAATTTTTCTGCGCCGTGGCTGCCGTAGGCATCGCCGTGGCCGTCTATCTGCTGTTAGGACCGGCCATCGGCAAGGAAAACGCCAGCTGGCTGTGTGTCCTGGCCGCCGCGCCCGTGGCCGTGGCGGGCTTCTTCAGCTACAACGGCCTGACCCTGGAGCAATTCGCTTGGGCTTTTCTCAAGTCGGAGCTTCTGTGCGCTGGGGGCCGGCGCTTTGTCTCCGAAAATTTCTACTACAATATGCTGGGCCGAAAGGAGGCGAACGACTTTGATTAAAGCCCTGATTGCCGCCAACAAGAGCGAACGGGATAAATTCAAGATACCCCGCAGCGTCCAGCAGTCCATCCCCATCAAGTGTATCTACGAGGACGGCACCTGGCTGGTGGGCCGTAAGCACAGCCGTACATGGCGGTTTACCGATGTGAACTACGCCGCAGCGTCCGAGGACGACCGCCGGGGAATCTTCCTGTCCTACGGCGGAGTGCTGAACAGCCTACCCACCGACGCCGCCGCCAAGATCACCATTATCAACCGCCGTCTCAACCCCGTGGACTTTGAGCGCACGATCCTGATGAAAGAGCGGGGCGACAGCCTGGACAAGTACCGCCGGGAATCCAACCAAATCCTCACCCAGCGGGCGGCGGAGAGCAACAATCTGGTCCAGGAGAAGTACATCACCCTGTCCATCCCACAGCGGAATATCGACGAGACACGGGCCTACTTCCGCCGGGTGGACGCCAACCTCTCCAAGAGCTTCGGGCGGCTGGACAGCGGGGCCCGGCCCGTCTCCAACCATGACCGGCTCCGTATCCTCCATGACTTTTTCCGCCCCGGCGAGGAACAGTATTTTACCTTCGACCAGACCGCCACCATCCGCCGGGGCCTGGACTTCAAGGACCTGATCTGCCCGGACGGTATGAGGTTTCGGGCCGGGTACTTTGAAATGGGGGACAAGGTAGGCCGGGTGTTGTTCTTGAAAGACTTTGCCAGCTACATCAAGGACAGCATGATTGCCGACCTGTCCGACTTCTCTCGCAACCTCATGCTGTCCATCGACATTCTGCCCATTCCCACCGACGAGGCCGTAAAGGAGATTCAGGGCCGTATCCTGGGCATTGAGACGGACATTACCCGTTGGCAGCAGCGGCAGAACGACAAGAACAATTTCACCGCCACTGTCCCCTATGAGCTGGAGCAGCTTCGGGGGGAGGCCAAGGAATTTCTGTCCGACCTGACGGAACGGGACCAACGTATGATGTTTGCCGTAGTGACGCTGGTGCATATCGCGGACAGCGTGGAACAGCTGGACGCTGACACGGAGGCACTTTTGACCATTGGCCGGGAACATCTCTGCCAATTCTCTACCCTGCGCTACCAGCAGGAGGATGGACTGAACACGGTTCTGCCTTACGGTCTGCGTCGGGTAAAGGCTCTGCGGACGCTGACCACCGAGAGTACCGCCGTTCTTATGCCCTTCCGGGTCCAGGAGATTCAGGACCCCGGCGGCCTGCCCTATGGGATCAACGCCATTTCCAAGAATCTGCTGATCTGTGACCGGAAACAGCTTATTTCTCCCCACGCCTTCTACCTGGGCGTCTCCGGCTCTGGCAAGTCTATGGCAATGAAGTCCACCATTGAGAACGTGGCCCTTGCCACCAATGACGACATCATTATCATCGACGCGGAACGGGAGTATGGCCCCCTGGCCCGTGCCCTGGGCGGGGAGGTCATTGAAATTTCTCCCAACAGCCCCCACCACATCAACCCGCTGGAACTGACGGAGGACTACGGCGACGGGGACGATCCCGTAGCCATGAAGTCGGAGATCATCACCAGTATTTTGGAGCAGCAGATGGGCATGGGCCGTTTGAGCGGCGGGCACAAGTCTATCATCGACCGCTGTACCTCCAACGTCTACCAGAACTATTTCAGCAGCCGGGGCAAGGCTCCTATGCCTTTGCTCACCGATTGGAGAAATGAGGTCATGCGGCAGGTAGACCCGGAGGCCCGGGAAATCGCCCTGGCTGCCGAGTTGATCACCGAGGGCAGCTTGAACGTGTTCGCCCACCCCGGCAACGTGAATATGGACAGCAGGATCGTGGTCTTGGACCTCTACGAGATGGGGGAACAGCTTCGCCCCACCGCCCTGGTGGTCACCTTGGAGGCCATCCAGAATCGTGTCATGGAGAACCGCAAGCGGGGCAAATACACCTGGGTATTCCTGGACGAGTGCTATCTGTACTTCAAATATCACTACTCCGGAGAATTTCTCTACCGGGCGTGGAAACGCTTTCGGAAGTATGCGGCTCCCATGACCGCCGCCACTCAGAATATCGAGGAATGTCTGAAATCCGAGACGGCCCGGCTCATGCTGGCCAACTCGGAATTTTTGCTGCTGTTCAATCAGGCGGCCACAGACCGGGCGGAGCTGGCAAAGCTGCTGCATATCTCCGACACGCAGATGGGCTATATCACCAACGCCGAGGCGGGTCACGGCCTGTTGCGGATCGGCGGCTCCCTGGTGCCCTTCTCCAACACCATTCCCAGGGATACGGAACTGTATAAGCTCATGTCTACGACCCCTGGTGAATGAAATCCCACCGTGAGACGTGAATTTGTGCCCTATACCGTTGTGTAATAATTGGTATAGGGCACAGTTCATTTAATAATTGATGATAATTCATCAAAAATTTTTGCCGCAGCTACAATTTGATTATACTTACTACTATCACGAAGGAAGTATTGACAAGATGTATTTCTCTCCACAGGTTGTTTTAGCGTGGCAATATACCAATATGCCAATGCACAAGGGCCCTCAATTATTTCATGAAACGTCCTTCCATTCATAATCATATTATTTTTATAAGAATCGCCTTCAAGCGTTTTTATATATTCATATAAATTTTGACCCAAAATGTCTATCCATATCTGTTTTGTCAAATGACTTATTTCAGGAATCCAGTCACTAATATGTTCCGTTGGGTATCTATATGAAATAATTTGATGAAGTAATTCAAAGTATAATATTGATGGATGTGACAAATCCCCAAACGCTAAATTGTGGAGCACGATTATGCGATTAAGAATCTTTTCTTGAGTACGAACATCAATATCATTAAAAAGCCGAGATGAAAATTGTGATAAATCCTGCAACTCAACATCATTCATCGTGTCAAAACAATCAAGATAATCTTTGTGTCTTTCCCAAAAGGAATCGGACACCAAACCGTTATCTAATTGTACAGAGAAATCAATAAATTTCCTCATAAAATGTTGAACATCTTGTTCCTCTATACCGTATATACTTTGTATAACATGGTTGAGTTTAGTGCCATCATATGCCAAAATCACTATAATATTTTGCTGACTTTCAAAGAGATGATGTAGGCGTTCAAGAACCTTAACTGCATATTCTGGAACACACCGATCCAATTCATCTACTACGACAATAATCGGTTTATCTTCTGTCATTTTTGAAAGCTGATTCCTGGTTTTAGTTAAAATGGTTTTAAACTCAAAAAACGTATCATATTTATGGTTCTTTTTAGAGTCCTCTTCTATACCATTTTTCTGTGTTTCATATCGCTCAATTATAGATTCTGGAGACCATCCAGTTTTTGTCTCTATGACGTTGCACACAAGTTCTTTTCCCAAATCTTTTGCAGCCTTAAATGTAGCTTTCAATGTTGGACTCGCTTTGGGAAGCAACCGATTATAGTTTTCACAAATATTACGAATAGCAGCAATGATAGCAATGGAGGGTTCATCATAATAGTCATATTGCCAACAATCATAACGGAAAACGATGTATCGATCACCAGCAGCGTCAGGGTCTTGGAATAAACTAATCTGTTCCTCGAACATATCAAGAACATAGCTTTTACCGCTACCCCATTTCCCATCAATAGCAAAAGTACATCCTTGTTTATTGTCAGCTAATTGCCTTACAATTCTGATTAAGTCATCTACAAATCTTTGCCGATTTAATACATCAATTTTACCGCTCATAAAGATACTCCATTTCTATCTAAAATCATCTGGAGAAGATATTAAAATTATAGCGCTAAAATATAGAAAAAACAACTATCAGCAGACTGGTATTAAGGGTACATCTTTTGAAAAGGTGTATCTTATTTCTTTTTAGGAGGTAAAATGTCCAAAATACGAGAACGAAACCAAAGAGACAAAATAAAAAATCAGGGAAAACGCAAGAACAGCAAGCCAGCGCAGCAGAAGGTCCAGCGGGTCATGACGGCCAAGCTGAAAAAGGAGCTGGCCCAGCAAAAGCGGGGCGGTGGCTCCGTCACGGAGCAGCCCCATGTCAGCAGTGCCACCACCGAGGCCGTGGATCAGGTGGAGCAGACCACCGAGGCCGCTGTCTATGAGAGCGGCCATCAGGTAAAGCGTGGTATTTCCAGGGCTGTCACTAAGGCTAAAAAAGAGCGGCAGGAGGTGAAGAGACGGCAAAATCGGCCAGAGGCGCCAGAGCCGCCGTCCCAAACGTCACCCAGCGCCACACCCCGGCAATCTCCAGCTTCACCTGGCAGCCCGCAAGTATCCGGGGAGCGGCCACTCAATACCCCGCTCAACACCACCGGGCTAAAAACTTATATGTCTGACAGTCCAACAGCACCCAAGGTACGAGGCACCCCCACAACAGCGGCTGCACCGGAAATCAAGGCCCGACCAGATTATAAAGCGGATACTGCAACGGCCTCAGCTGTCCCCTCATCGGGGGATCGTATGCTTCAACAGGCCGTAGACAAACAGCGGGAGCAATTCAGATACCCGAAACGGACAAGCACCCTCTTAGATAGCGGTGATAGCTTATCCCTAACCAGGACTTCCACAGTTCCCAAAGGCGATCTCTCTCCTCAAAATCAATCTATCAATCCATCCATCAAAGAGCGCCCCCGGCGCTCCGCTGTTTTGAAGGAGAAGCCCCCAGGTGGAGGATTTACCCCCAGGACCCGGCCAAGGGCTGAACAGGCCGTTAAGAACGCAGTGGCTCCTACAAATGGAAAACGGACCTCCGCCAATCTGGCTGCAAACAAGGCCCGGCAAAGGGCCAAGCGAGAAGCCCAGCGGAGCATATTTCAGAGGACAAAGCAGACGGCCAGGAACGCCGCAAATTTATCCAAAAAAACAGCGATTGCCACCACAAAGGCTGTGAAAGCCCTGATTGGCACCCTGTCTGCCCTTATGGGTGGCATTGTCCTGGTTGCGGCCCTCTGCGTTATTTTCCTGGTGGCCGCTGTGATCGCTTCGCCCTTCGGTATCCTGTTTGCCAATGAGCCGTCCCCCGGCGCTGTACCTCTGAACGTTGCTGTATCTCAGATCAACATGGAGCTGACGGACAAGCTGTCCCTTTTACAAGCGGGGACCTATGATAGCATTGACATTCAGGGCGCTGGCCCGGACTGGAGAGAAGTTACGGCGGTATTCGCCTGCAAGACCGCTATGGGAGCGGACAGTGTAGATGTAGCCGCTCTCACGCCCGACCGTGTAGAGCGGCTGAAAGCTGTCTTTTGGGATATGTGCTCCATTACTTCCAGCCCGGAAACCATTGACCATCCAGCAGTTGGCAGTACGGCGGCATGGAGTGAAAAGGTCCTGCATATCACCATTGCCGCTAAAACTGCGGACGATATGTGGACGGCCTACTTATTTAACAGCGAGCAAAACAGTTCCCTGACCGAACTGCTGGCTGAGCTGGGGGTGATTGGTGATCTGCTGGGTGACCTGAGTATTTCGCAGGAGAGCGTAACCGAACTTCTGAGCCGTTTGCCAGCGGACCTGTCCCCGGAGCGTCGGGCCGTGGTGGAGACAGCTTGCAAACTGGTGGGTAAAGTAACCTATTTTTGGGGCGGAAAGAGCCGTGTAATCGGCTGGGATTCCCGCTGGGGGACGCTTCAAAAGGTATGGGCGTCGGGCAATTTCACCAGCGGCACCTACCGGCCCTTTGGCCTGGATTGCTCCGGTTTTGCCGATTGGGTATTCTACAATATCTCAGGCGGCAGCTACATCCTGGGCCACGGCGGGGGTGCTCATGCACAGCATACCTACTGCACCCCTATTACCTGGGCCGAGGCCCAGCCCGGCGACTTGGTTTTCTATCCCAATGATACCCACGTTGGTATTGTGGGTGGCTGGGATGAAAGCGGCAATATTCAGATTATCCACTGTACCAGCAGCTACAATAACGTGGTCATTACTGGGAAAGCCGGTTTTGCCACCATAGGCAGGCCCATGTACTACACCTCATAAAATGAAATCTCACGGTGGGACGCGAATCTTGTCCAGAATCGAATCCCACCGTGAGACTTATTTTTCTGTGATCCATTGGATAAATAACAACACTTTTTCTAAAGCTGAATCATCTAATTCTTGCAGCCTTTTCCCTAACGCCGCTCTTTTCGGGTCCTTTACTTCCAAGCCGGCAAAAAACTCCGAGGGACTGATCTCAAAGTAGAGCATAATTTTGAACAGCTCTTTCATGGAGGGCATCGTGGCCCCACTGGTAATCGACCGAATATATGATCCACTCTTTCCCAACTCTAAACTTAGACGGTGTTCTGACACATTCTTTTGTCCCCGCAGCTCTGTAATTCGCTCACGCAGATATTGCTCATATTGCAGTACCTCATCCATGCAGCACACCTCCCTGACTATTCACTATTGTACCTTGAATCAATAGGGAGTATCAGCGGTAAAAGTATCAATTTCGATTTGACAATCTTGAAACCAGTAGTATAATTATTAACCAGGAAAAGAAATTGATTTTTATACTATTTGACAGGCGAATGAGACAAGATATATTTTAGCAGAGGACCGATATTGGAATGGCGTACATGGGTCAAAGAACTTACTTGACGGCAATTTAATAGGGAGGCTAGACTATGCTGACTTTTGAAAAGATTTTAAGCGTATTTGAACAATTTCTTTCCGAAAACGGAATATATGAAATTGTGCAGACATCACACGGCTACACTGTCCTGGAGTGGGATTCCTGCGCAAAAGAGTGGATCAACGTAAAACTCTGCGCAACTCCGGAAGAAATGGCAGAAACCTTATTAGACAATTTAACGGGCTATTTGGAATACAAGGCCACGCTGGGCCGCAGGGATCTGACCTATGATGATATGGCCCAGGTCAGCGCCCAACGACAAGCCTATCTGGAAAAGCTCCAGTAGAACAACAGCACAGGCGCTCTAAAATTGAGGTGCCTGTGCTGCTATTCATTATCATCAATTTCTCTGGCTCCTATCAATCCCTCTGCGGTTGATTCCATGACGGATAACTCTTTTTCATTCAGCGAATCCAGGAGCCAATCTACTCGTTGCCGCCGTTCGCTCTTTTCCTTTTGCCGTTTTGGGGAAAAGAACTGATCTACAGAAATATCAAGCAAGATGACAAGTTTATAAAAGACTGCTAAACTTGGGTGCTGCCCCCGATTTTCCATATACATAATAGAGTGAGCAGTACGGTCTATAAGCTGGCCCAGGTATTCCTGCGTCCAGCCTTTGGCCTCCCTCTTTCGCTTGATTTCTTGCCCCAATGCGTGAAAGTCCAGTTGCATTTCGTTTTCATACATTTTTATATCACCTCATGTTATTTTACATTTAAGGTACAGATATGAAAACAAAATGAAATTCTAGTTTAGATACTATTTTATTCTAGTTTCCGGGCGATATAAGGAATGTTGATATTATATTTATCTGTGGTATAATCAAACCTGCAAATATACCGTATCTGGAGGTGAGGCCCTTGCTGATGTATTTGGCTATGCTGGAATCGGACGGAGACCGCCAAGAGTTTTTGAAGTTATATAATTTGTATTCAACTCCCATGCTATTAGTCGCTAAAAAGATTTTTAGTCAAGACTATAGTTCTGCGGAAGATGCAGTTCAAAACGCATGGATAAAGGTTATTGAAAATTTTTCTAAAATTTTGGCTGTTCCTTGTAAGAAACGGGGGGCGTATCTCGTTATAATAGTTAAGAACGAAGCACTCTCTATGCTGCGCAAACGGCAAAAAGAGCTCCCCCTAAATGAAACAGTAACCGGCGAAGAAGCGGCCATAGAAAACAGCAGCCAACCGATCCTGGATATAATTCATAAAATGCCCCAAGTGTATCGGGCGGTTTTAGAAATGCGGTTTGTTGAGGAGTGCAGCACACGGGAGATTGCAAACCGTCTCCATCTGAAAGAAAGCACAGTGAATACACGGATTCATCGGGGCAGATTGTTGTTGATCAAAAAGTTGAAGGAGGAGGGATATATATATGATTGATTCTTCGGATGACCGCCTCTTACAAAATATCCTTTTAGACGCCGCGGCGGAAGAATATATTGCGGAACTGGCCTCCACAGAAGATGTAACTACATCCCCACGCTTTCAACGCCAGATGAAAAAAATGCTTGCAAACCCCAATTCGTGGGCCAAACAGCGCAAACGCCCATTATGGAAACAATGCCTCTCCAGGGTAGCCATGCTGTTATTAGCCTGCTCCATAACTCTTGGCGCTATGATGGTGGTTAGTCCTACTGTTAGAGCGACCGTGGTTAATTGGGTCATGGAATGGTATGAGACACATATTATTTACAGATTCTTTGACGAATCCCATTTGGATAAACTGCCGTTATATGAAATTACAGACTTGCCAACTGGCTATAAAAAAGTTGAAGAAATCCGAACATGGAACAGTGTAACTATCCAATATGAAAACGAAGAAGGAGATATAATTTATTTCCACTATTCGTATATGATCCAGGGAAGCGCATTAGGTGTTAATACTGAAAATGCGGAAATATATGAGGTAAATATTCATAACTGCTTCGGGCATTTTTATTTATCGACAGACCCGCAACAGAATAACACTTTGATTTGGCTTGACGATCAAAAGAAGATTAACTTTCTAATTGATGGATTTTATGATAAAGATGAGTTATTGAAGATGGCGGAAAGCATTGTGTTGTGCAATGTGACGAAATAGTAAAATTTTTGGAAATCATGTAAGAAATAGCCTCTTTTCTGCGTTAGTAGGGCAAAGGCACAAGACTTAGTTTTGTGTGCCGCAGAAGGAGGTATTTCTTATGTCAATTTCAAGTATCTACGACGGGTACAATGTGACCTACACTGAGTGGGGACGCTGTGCCAAGCCCAAAGACAACCCGGATTCCAAGGTCGGGATTTATTGGGGCAAGGAATTTGAGGAAAAATTAAAAACAACGCTTGCCCAAACCGCAGCCGAGCAAACCGAAGCGGCTGAAAATGCTCCGCCCCGCGCCAAGCTGACGGATGATGACATCAAGGAACTGGCAAGCAAATATAACCCAGGTTCCATGACCCGGGACGAGTATGATTCATTTTTGGAGGAGCTGGTGGACAAAGGCGTTTTGACCCATCAGGAAATTCAATATATGGGCTATAAAGGAATGGTCTATTTGGACCTCAGCGACCACGGAAACTTGAAGCTGACGCCGGTTCAGATCAATCCCAATGACCCTATGGCCCGAAAGTGGATGTTCGACGGCTATAGTCTCTCTGGCGGCCTCTTCAGATTCGACGGTTCAGCTAATGCGAATGAGGAAATGGACCTTACACTCTCTGCCAAGCTGTACGACATGTTTACGCCAACCGAAAAGAAAGCCGCTTACAGCTACTACGGAGCCCTGTATGATGTTGTGAGACGAATGGATTCTGTACGCAGCTAGCAGTAGAAAGGAGCATTTAAAATGAGCGGCATCTCTACATTCACCGAAGCGGTCTATATGCCCTGCTACCATATCGACCTCTCCGCCAAAAAAGCGACCCTTGGCAAATACAACTACACTGAAATGATGAAAAAAGCAGCCCAGCAGACAGATGACAACATCACATATTATGAGCCAGACAAATACGGTAGAGTCTTTGTGGACCCGGCCCATCCCTCAAGGGCTGCTTTCGAGCCAGCGGACACCTCTGACATTTCGCTCCCGGCACCCAGCTCCGCCTATATGCCCGCCGTGAACACCAAAGCAGAGGAGACGGAGAAAGCACAGAAAAAGGAAGAACGTAAGAATCAGGATGAACAAGCGAAGCTGCTCCGGGAGGAACGTCTCCAAATGGACCAGATGGAAGCGATGCTTCGCAAATTCGGTATGCTTGGCTATCGGATGGACTTCCAGTCCTGGACACTGACCCCCGACCCCAACTACTTTTCCGATCTGCTGGCCAAGCAGTCAGAGCTGGCCAAAAGCGGGGAAAGCAAACTGACGCAGCAGGAAATCGAGGAGCTATCGGGAAAGTGCGACATGAACCAGATGTCGTCCCAGGAGTACAAGGACCTTGTTAACTATTTGTTCGACAAGGGCGTGATAGCCCGCCCGGAGCCTCTAGGCTTCGACCCTGGAGAACCTGTCTGCATCAAGGGAGGTCAGGCGTGGCTGGAATCTGCGGGAACAATGCGGAATACGGGTAAACCAGGTGTCGCGCAGTTTCTGCATCCTTCTCTGGCGGAATTTCACAACAGGCTTCGCGCTGAACAAGCGGCGGCCAAGGTTATTCAAAGCATCGAACGAATGGATTCTGCACGCAGCTAAGGTTTGATGGCGTTCAGCTGATTCACTATACTGATTGAAAGGTAAGGTAAAACAAAATATGGATCTCAGCATCAAAGGAAATTATTTCCAACCACAAAGGAGCAGCCAAGCGCAAAACACAAGTTTCAATAAAGAAAAAACATCCTTTACCTACCAGCTTTCCGCTAACCACAGTGCCATTACTGGCCCTGGGACCACGATTCCGATGTGGACAGAGGATACCATCTATTACGGCATGGACGGAAATCATCAAGATGTCCATGTTACTCTGGCTGAGGATTCCACCGAAGATGATCCCATTGTCCGAATCAAAGGCCACTCTGCCAGCGGGGAGTTTGACTTCACCCGCCACATCAAGGACATTGACCCAAGCAACGCTTCCTATGCGGAGATGTGCGCTCTGATTGGCTGGGAGGAACGGGTCAACCCTTCTGGCAAAAAGGGGCTGTTGATGCCTACTCCCCTTGGAATGGACGTCGGGAATGTGACCCGGAAACAGAATTTTGTGAATTTAGGCTCCCAGTATCTTGCTTCTGGAAAGTTTAGTCAATCCATCGCTGATCAAACAAAAGAATTATTGGAGCTTTACGAAAAACTAATGCGGATAAATCGGTCTGCTGCCGACGATTTACAGACTTATACCACTTATCGGCGGGTAAATGACCTTGCATTGTCTGGATTGATGAAAAGCACATAAATTGGAGCACCTCCGCCAACGGCATAATAAAAAAACCGTTGTTTTGGCGGAGGGCATTGGTGTGCCTAAATTGGATTAAACGGCGGTTTTGAAATATCAAATTTCAAGCCGCCGTTTTCTTTTAAAAAAATGATAAACGGGGGGTGTGTTAAAGTCACCCATTTTTAAGAACACGGCGGTATCCGGGAGGTATCACCGTGTCTTTTTGCACGCCCAGGACACATGACTGGTCAAAAAAATCCACTGCTCCAAGACGGGAAAAACCACCCCGGAATATACTGAAAAATATCATCTAACCGAAAACGCCTTTGTACCTGTCCGTATGGCCTTGCGCTATGCGGATATTTTCATGTCCAACGGGCCCAGCAGTCGCCGCATACCGCTATTTTTGTGCCTAAAAAAATTTTTTTCAAAAAGGGGCCATTTAGCGGGCAGCGGAGAGCGTGGCCGGTGTCCTATTAGCGGAAAGGGAGAGAACCACCCATCCCCAACGAAGGGGGGTGAGAAAATGGGATCGATCCCCCGCGAATATGAACAGCGGTGCCAGTTTGACGCTTTCTGTAAATCGGTACTGCGCAACGAAGCCTGGAATCTGAAGCGGAGCATGAAGCGCCAGCGGCGCCGTGTCACCCCGCTGGATACCGTGCCTCAGACCGAGTGGGACAAGCTCAGCACCACGGACTGCTACCCCAGCGACAGCTTTGTATTTTCGTCGCACGGGTACAGCATGTGCATTGACAACGAGCTTGTGGCCGCCGCTTTTGCCGGCCTGTCCGCTACGGAGCAGAGCATCCTGATCCTGCACTGTGCGCTGGACATGACAGACGCTGAGATTGGCGCATACTTGGAAATGTCCAGAAGCGCCGTCCAGCGGCGCAGGACAAAAGCCTTGACCGGGCTTCGTGCAAAATTGGTGGCGTTAATGTCAAAAGGAGGGTAAACACCATGAAGCAGACCCGTCACAAGGGCAGGGAAATGCTGCCCCTATCGGTAAGCGACGCTGCCCGTTCCGGGGACGCCGAGGCCGTGGAGCGTGTCTTGCGGTATTATTCCGGCTACATAAACAAGCTGTGTACCCGGACGCTCTACGACGAAACCGGACGCCCCTATGAGTGCCTGGACGAGTACATGAAGTGCTGTCTGGAAATCAAGCTCATTCAGGCTGTTGTTACGATGGAGTAAATAATACGGCCCACGGCAAGGGAGCAGCTTAACCCTTTCCCTGTTCCCTCCGCCTGCCAGCCGCTAACCGCACCTTGACAAAGAAAGCCCCGCAAGAGAACGGCGGAGCAGCATAGGGCAACGGATACATTCTGTATGTGTCGCGTCAGTAGGTTGCGCCATGACCTCATACCTTTTCTGAATTTTTTGAGTGAGCGAAAAAACGCCTATCTTGAAAGTTGGCAGCTTGTAATCAACGTCACATACGCTAATGATACTCCCCTACAGCCACAGTCCGAGCGTTAAAAGCGTCGCAGGCAATGGGTAGGGCCGCATGAGAACCATGCAGGGGGTGAAAGTCCCGTGGAGCTGTGCCGCCAGCCGTCCGGTTTATGCCCATATATGACCGCACTCTATTCAGTGCGGATATTCCCATATTCAAATCTCATCGTGAGACGTGAATCTATGAGTAAAGGGGTGTCCACATTGGCTGATACTAAAATAGGAGCTCAGCGCAATGTCGAAGAAATAAAAATCGGAAACACGACTTATATTGTAAATGAATATTTTGCCGCCAGCGGCGCCACCGTTTCAGAAAAAATAAAGCGTCTGCTTGACAAGGAAACAAAAAGAAAATGTTGCTAAACTTGTCAGTAATTTGAAGTTTTTCTTGACATTTAGTATAATATAAGTGTCACAGAGCTTGAAACGGTGACTGCCGGATAGGAGGCTGAAATGAATAGGCAGTTATTCAATTCGAGCGAAAAATGGGCGGCCCTCTATGTCCGTCTCTCCCGCGACGACGAGAACGAAGGGGACAGCAACAGCATTGCCCATCAAATCGAAATTCTCACCAAGTATGTAAAAGACCACGGGATCACCAGTTATAAGGTGTATAAAGATGACGGTTATTCTGGAACCAGCTTTAAGCGTCCTGGCTTTCAAGAAATGTTGGCAGACATTGAGGCTGGGCTTGTCAGTATGGTAATCGTCAAGGATATGTCTCGATTTGGCCGCAACTATCTGGAGGTAGGGTTATATACGGAAATCCGCTTTCCCGAGATGGGCGTCCGCTTTATCGCCGTCAATGACGGAGTAGACAGCGAGGATCAGATGGGCAACGACTTTACCCCGTTCCGCAATATCATAAATGAGTGGTACGCCAAAGATACCTCGAAGAAGATACGGGCGGTTTTCCGTAATAAGGGAATGTCCGGCCAGCGACTGGCCACCAACGCCCCCTACGGCTATATCAAGGGCGAGGACGGCCATCTGTTAGTAGACAATGAGACGGCCCCAGTGGTGGAGTTGATTTTCCAGCTTTGCGCAGAGGGCAACGGCCCCGGCAAAATCGCCCGTATGCTGAAAGAGCGGGGCATCCCCACACCGGGGACGATTGAGTTCCAGCGCACGGGTCGGACGCGCAACTATCACCCGGACAATCCGTGCGGTTGGAATGAAAGCACTATTATCAATATTTTGGAGCAGGACGCCTATCTAGGCCGCACTACCAACTTCAAAACCACCAAGTTATCCTACAAGAGCAAAAAAACGATTGAGAATACGCCGGACAAGTGGGTGGTATTTGAAGATACCCACAAGGCTATCATCGACCCGGAAACCTGGGAGATTGTGCGAAAGGCGAGGGAGCAGCGCCGCCGCCCCACTAAGATGGGAGAAATGGGGATGTTCTCCGGGTTGGCCTACTGCGCCGACTGCGGAGCGAGGCTTTATCACTGCCGGACTACTTCATGGACGCATGAACAGGAGTGTTATACCTGTTCTACTTATCGGGGGAAGAAAGGTTGCTCTGCACACTATATCCGGGCCGTGGTCCTGGAGCAGCTGGTGCTTCAAAACCTACAAAGGGTAGTGGCATATGCCCAAGAAGACGAGGACGAGTTTGTACGGCGCGTTATGGAGAATAAGACCGTCGTACAGCGGGCGGAGCAGGAGCAAGCCAAGCGGACCCTGGAAAAGCAGGAGCGGCGGATCAATGAGTTGGACGCCATCATCCAGAGGCTCTACGAGGACCACGTTATGGGCAAGCTGAACGCAGAACGGTTTGCGAAGCTGTCCGAGGGCTACGAGAAGGAACAGTCAGACTTGAAACAGTCTGTTGAAACCCTCCGGGCCATCGTAAATGCCGCTGAAACCCAGGCCGTCAATATCCAGAGTTTTCTGAAAATCGTGAAAAAGTACACCGAGCCCACCGAGCTGACTCCGGCACTCCTGCGGGAGTTTGTGGAGAAAGTCGTTGTCCATGCCCCCGATAAATCCAGCGGCCATCGCATCCAGCGCATTGACATACATTATAATTTCATTGGCAAGATTGATTTTTCCCCGGAATTTAGCCGGTATAGCAAAAAAACAACCGCATGACACCGAAGTATCATGCGGTTGCCGCCCGACAAAGAAAACTTCTTTATCAGGCACGCCCTTTGGGACGGCGGTTTTTTTGAAAAAATCCCGTCTGCCCTCTTGACAGACGGGTCAATTAGTGTTATGGTTAGTTACACAAGTAATGAACCAATAAACGACAAGCAAACCACTGCGGAGGTGATCAAGTGCGCGGAACCTTAAACGACCAGTCCCTGCTCTATCTGCAGATTGCCCGGATGCTGGAGGACGACATCCTCCGGGGGGTCTACCGGGAGGAGGAGCAGGTGCCCTCCACTAACGAGCTGGCCCGGGAGTACAACATCAACCCGGCCACCGCCGCCAAGGGCATCAATCTGCTGACGGCGGAGGGCATTTTGTACAAGCGCCGGGGCATCGGCATGTTTGTGGCGAAAGGAGCGGAGGAAACCGTGAAGCAGAAACGAAAGGCCGCCTTTTATGACGGCTACATCAAGCCTCTGGTGAAGGAGGGGGCCTCCCTGGCCCTCACCAGAGAGGAATTAGTGGCCATGCTGGAGCGGGCCATAGGAGAGGAGAAGGAAGCATGAACACTGGTATCCTGAAAGCAAAAGGGCTGTGCAAGTCCTACAAGGACAAGGAGGTCCTCCACGACCTGGACCTGACCGTGGAGCCGGGCAAGATCTATGGCCTCATCGGCCGCAACGGAGCGGGCAAAACCACCCTGCTGGGCATCCTCACCGCCCAGAACACCAAAAACGGCGGCGAGGTCACCTACAACGGCCAGCCGGTGTGGGAGAATCAGAGGGCCCTCAACGACATCTGCTTCTCCCGGGAGCTTCAGGCCACCCTGTTTTCCGGGCCCAACAACCTGAAGGTGAAGCACTATCTCAAATCCGCCGCCATCTACTACCCCAACTGGGACATGGACTACGCGCTGCGGCTGCTGGACGAGTTCAAGCTGGAGACCAAGAAAAAAATCTCCCAGCTGTCCAAGGGCCAGATGTCCATGGTGACCATCCTCATCGCCCTGGCCAGCCGGGCCCCCATCACCATCCTGGACGAGCCCGCCGCCGGGCTGGACATCGTCATGCGGGAGCGGTTCTACCAGCTTCTGCTGGAGGACTTTTCTCAGACGGGCCGTACCTTCATCGTCTCCACCCACATCATCGAGGAGGCGGCCTCTGTCTTTGAGCGGGTCATCATCCTGGACGAGGGCCGGATCATTGAAAACGCGGAGACCGAGGAGCTGATCAGCCAGTTCCGCTATGTCTCCGGCCGGGAGGACGTGGTGGACCAGGTGTGCACCGGGCTGGAGGTGCTGTCCACCCACCAGATGGGACGGCACAAGACGGTGGCCGTCCGGGGGGACATGGTCAAGCTGGAGGCCGCCCTGGCGGCGGACGTGGACGTGGCCCCCATGAACCTGCAGAACGTCTTCGTGGCCCTGTGCGGCCACGGGGATGCCCAGTAAGGGGGGAGCGAAATGGTGAAATCCTTCCGGTTTCTTCTCAGCTATTCCTGGGTCAACCTGGGGGCGGTCTTCGGCTTTGCCGCCGTCGTGATTGTAGGCTGTTACATCACCGGTGTGCCCGGCAACCCCAATGTGGGCAACCTCTTTGAGACCTACTACGCCATGTTCCCCACCATGATCCTGCTGTGTCTGTTCCTCTACGCCTTCGCCATGTGTACCAACAACCTGAATCTGGGGCTGTCCATGGGAGCCCGGCGAAGGGATTTCTTCTGGGCCATTCAGGGCAATATGGCCTTCTACGCGGTGGTCTGCTGGGGGCTTCAGCTGTTTATGTCCGCTTTCCCCGCCCTTGCCAACTGGGAGATACGGGACAAATGGGCTTTGCTGGACCTGTTCGACGGCCGGGTGTGGGTCTTCCCTCTGGTGTGCATGGTGCTGATGGTGCTGGGCTGCCTCAGCGGGCTGGTGCTGGTGAAAAGCAAGATTTTGGGCACCATTCTGGTCACAATATCCATCTTTGTGATGATTTTTGTCTCAGTGTTTATGATCCTCTCCGCCGACACCGGGGTTATGAACTACCTGGTGGAGACGGAGTGGGGCTGGCTGTGGACCACTCTGCCCAGGATCATGATTGCCGTGCTGTCCGCTGGCGCGGTGGGCGGAGAATTCCTGATCTGGAAGGTTGTCCAGCGTTATGTTGTGAGGTGAGTTGCGATGCTGAAACTGTTTCAAAAGCTGGTAAAGCTGAATCTGGACGACCTGGCCCTCTACCTGGCGGTGGAGGGGGGCCTGTTCCTGGTGATTCAAATCATCATTGGGTGCGTCATGCACTTTGGCCGGCCGGACACCAGCGTCACTGTGTCCTGCATTCTGTTCCCCATTGTGGGCGGGTTTACCGCCCTGGTTGCCGGGATTTCCCACGTGGGGGTCAGCTTTGACCAGGCCCTGCGCTTCGGCCAGACCCGGAAGCGGGCCCTGGGCCTGACCCTGGGGCTGTGCGCCTTCGAGTCCGCCTTTGCCCTGGCCCTGGGCGGAGCGCTGGCCGCTGTGGAGCGCTTCCTCTGCGTCCCTCTGTGGGCAAAGCTGGCGGGAATGAACGGCTGGGTGATGGGAGGGTCCGGTGTGATGGAATTTGCGGCCTCTCCCGGCCACGATGCCCCTATTACCGGGAAGGTCTTTGAGAATATGGCCGGGGAGCTGGTCTCTGTGCCGGAAAAGACCCTGATTATTGAGGCCTTCACCCTGGACTGGTACTGGTGGCTGCTGATCTTCGCCCTGGCCGTAACCGGCGGGCTCATCGTGGGGGCGCTGCTCCAGCGGTTCGGCGGCAAGGGCGGCTGGATCATCTGGGGTATCTGCGTCGTTCCCATGCTTCTGAGCCAGATTTTTCCCCAGAAGCTGGTCTCCTCCGCTGAATTGATGATCCCTGTGCTGGCCGTCCTCTTTGTGGCCGGGTTCCTCTGGTCCGTCTGGTCCCTGCTTCACGCAGCGGTGCGGGCGTAGAGAGGAGGGAGCCGCATGCAGACCCTGGTGATCCTGCTGGCCCTGACGGTGGGTGTGCTCAAGTCGGGAAAATATCGGAAATAACAGACGGACGGCCCCAGGGCCGTCCGTTTTATGTGATTTGCGATTGCATTTCAGCGGCGCATTTGGTATAATGTAACATCTATCGGTCTGTTGATACGAGGACGGGACCGCAGTCTGTCCCGCAAAGAATATGAGGTGTCCTGTTTGTATTTAAAAGCATTGGAAATCCAGGGGTTCAAGTCCTTTCCCGACAAAACGGTCCTGACCTTCGGGGAGGACATTACCGCCATCGTGGGTCCCAACGGGTCGGGCAAGTCCAACATCTCCGACGCCATCCGCTGGGTGATGGGGGAGCAGTCCACCCGGGCCCTCCGGGGGGGCAAGATGGAGGACGTGATCTTCGGCGGCACCGCCAAGCGCAGGCAGACGGGCTACGCCGAGGTCTCCCTGGTGCTGGACAACACCTCCCACCTCTTTGACATGGAGGAGAGCGAGGTGATGGTTACCCGGCGGTACTACCGCTCGGGGGAGAGCGAATACTATATCAACCGCCGCTCCGTCCGGCTCAAGGACGTGAACGAGCTGTTCATGGACACCGGCCTGGGCCGGGAGGGCTACTCCATCATCGGCCAGGGCCGCATCGACGAGATCCTGTCGGTGAAGTCCGCCGACCGCCGGGAGGTCTTTGAGGAGGCCGCCGGCATCTCCCGCTACCGCCACCGGAAGGAGGAGGCGGAGCGCAAGCTGGAGCGCACCGACGAGAACCTGGTTCGCATCAACGACAAGATTTCCGAGCTGGAGCTCCAAGTGGAACCCCTCCGGGAGCAGAGCGAGAAGGCGAAAAAGTTCCTGGTCCTCCGGGACGAGCTGCGGGGGCTGGAGATCTCCGTCTGGCTGGACACCCTGGAGCGCCTTCGGGCCAGCAGCATCAAGCTGGAGGCCGACTATCAGGAGGCCGCCCGCCGCCGGGAGGAGGTAAAGGTCTCCCAGGAGAAGGCCTACGCCGCCGCCGAGCGGTTTTCCGAGGAGATGCGGGAGAAGGACCTGGAGGCCGACCGGCTCCGCTTTGCCCTCCAGGGGCGGCAGGCCCAGGCCAACGAGCTGGAATCGGCCATCGCCGTGCTGAAGAACAACATCCAGCACAACCTGGAGTCCGCCCAGCGCATCCGGGCCGACCTGGAGCAGCAGGAGGGCCGGGAGGGCTCCCTGTCCGAGCAGATCGGCCAGCGGAAGAGCCGTCTGGCCGAGATCGAGGCCCAGCTGACCCAGGGCCGGTCCGACCTGGAGGCCAAGAGCCGGGAGGCCGACGAGGCGGTCCGCTCCGCCGGCACCCTGGCCAGAGAGCTGGAGGACCTGCGCAGTCAGGCCGACCTGGGCGCCGCCGGAGCCGCTGAGGCCAAGGCGCTGCTGTCGGCCCTGGCCGCCGCCGCCCAGGAGGTCATGGACCGGGACGAGACGGTCCGCCGGGAGGCCCACGAGCTGGAGGACCGGCTGGAGGAGGCCCAAAAGGAGGCCCGCGCCGCCAAGCGCCGGTACGACAGCGCGGTGGAGGAGCGGGACGCGGTCAAAAACGTGATCCAGGGCTACCAGCTGCGGATGGATGCCCGAAAAAAGAAGTGGGACCAGACCAGGGACGCCCACATGAAGCTGCAGATGGAGGAAAACGCCCTCGCCTCCCGGATCAAGCTGCTCACCGAGATGGAGCGGGAGCACGAGGGCTACACCAAAGCGGTCAAGCTGGTGATGAACGAGGCCCAGCGGGGGACCCTGCAGAACATCCGGGGTCCGGTGGCCGGCCTGCTGAAGGTCCCCGACCGGTACACCGTGGCCATCGAGACCGCCCTGGGCGGGGCCATGCAGAACCTCGTGGTGGACCGGGAGGAGGACGGCAAGGCGGTCATCCAGTACCTGAAGCGCCGGGACGGGGGCCGGGCCACCATCCTGCCGGTCAGCTCCATCCGCCCCGGCTTCCTCCGGGACGAGGCGGACCTGAAGAAAGAACCCGGCTTTGTGGGCGTCGGAGACCAGCTCATCTCCTTCGATCCCCGGTACAAAAACGTCTTCTCCAACCTGTTGGGCCGGGTGGCCGTGATGGAGAACCTGGACGCCGCCATCGCCGCCGCCCGGAAGTACAAATACTCCTTCCGCATCGTCACGTTGGACGGCCAGGTGCTCAACCCCGGCGGGTCCATGACCGGCGGCTCGGCCAGCCGCAGCGCCGGCATCCTCAGCCGGGCCAACGAGCTGGAGCGGCTGAACGGCCAGCTCCAGGACATCCGCCTCCAGGTGGCCGAGGCGGTAAAGGCGGCGGCCGAGGCGGAGCGGGAGAACACCGCCGCCGCCTACGAGCTGGAGACCGCCCAGAGCCAGCTGCGCCAATGGGAGGACGCCATCCTGAAGGCGGAGGGCGAGCTGTCCCAGAGGCGCACCGTCGCCGCCGAGCTGGCGCGCCAGCAGGGGGTGCAGCAGGAGGAGCTGGAGCAGCTCAAGAGCCGGGCCGCCCAGATCGAGACCGACACCCAGGCGGCCCGGTCCCGCATCCAGACCCTGGAGGGGGAGACCGCCGCCCTGAAAAGCGAGGCGGAGGGCAAGGCCAGGGGGCAGACCGAGGTCCAGGAGCGGTCCGCCCGCATCGCCCGGGAGGCGGCCGCCCTCACTGCCGCCCAGGCCGCCCTGGAGGCGGAGCGGGAGGCCACCCGGTCGGGCCTCACCGAGCTGGAGCGGCTCAAAGCCAGCATGGCCGGGGACCGGGACCAGAGCCGGGCCCTGATGGCGGACTACGAGGCGAAAAACGCGGGCTTCACCCAGGAAATCGAGGAGAAGCAGGCCGCCCTGGCCGCCCTTCAGGAGGAGAGCCGCAGCCAGAATGAGACCATCGCCCAGCTGAACCAGGAAAAGATCGACCTGGAGGGCCAGCGGGTGAAGGCCACCAGGGAGAGCCAGTCCCTGAACGAGGAGCTGCTGAGAACCGAGGGGGAGGTCTCCCGGCTGGAGCAGAAAAAGGTGTCTGCCTCCATGGAGGAGAAGCAGCTGCTGGACAAGCTGTGGGAGAACTACGAGCTGAGCCACGAGGCCGCCCGCCAGCAGCGGGTGGAGATCGAGTCGGTCCAGAAGGCCAGCCGCCGGATCTCTGAGCTGAAGCGGTCCATCTCCTCCCTGGGCAACGTGAACGTGGGGGCCATCGAGGAGTTTTCCCGGGTGAACGAGCGGTACACCTACCTCACCGACCAGCGGGACGACGTGGATAAGGCCAAAAAGGAGCTGGAGGAGATCATCGCCGGCATCACCAACGAGATGAAGGCCATCTTCCAGCGGGAGTTCACCACCATCAACGAGGCCTTCGGCCAGACCTTTTTGGAGCTGTTCGGCGGCGGCAAGGCCACCCTGGAGCTGGAGGACCCGGAGGACATCCTCAACTGCGGCATCGAGATCAAGGTCCAGCCGCCGGGCAAGGCGCTGAAAATCATCACCCTGCTGTCCGGCGGGGAGAAGGCTTTTGTGGCCATCGCCCTGTACTTCGCCATTTTGAAGGTCCGCCCCACCCCCTTTGTGGTGATGGACGAGATCGAGGCCGCCCTGGACGACGCCAACGTGGTGCGCTTCGCCCACTATATGCGCACCATGGCGGAGCGGACCCAGTTCATCGTCATCACCCACCGCCGGGGCACCATGGAGGAGGCCGACGTGCTCTACGGCGTGACCATGCAGGAGCAGGGGGTGAGCCGGATGCTCACCATCAATTTGAATGACGTGGAGAAGGAGCTGAACATCCGCTAAGCGCCCATTGTCCGGGCCAGCCCCCAGCCCAGATAGATTCCGGTGAAAAAGGACGCCCGCTCCTGGAGGGCGCCGTCAAAGTGTATGGCGTCCTCCAGGCGGTCAAAAAGAGCCTGGGCGTCCGGGTCGGGAAGCTGCCTGCAGGCTTGCCAGACCTCCGCCAGATATGCCTCTCGGGAAATTCGCTCTGGCATTTGCCGGTAAATCTGGTATGATAGGTCTTGCAGTTCCGGGATGTTGTAGAGCAGCTCGAAAAGACTGAAGTTCATTGCAACAACTCCTTTTGGCTTAATTTATACGTATTATACACGCAAAATTTTGGTGTGTCAAGTGAGGAGACGAAAATGAGTCAATTTTCTGATTCCTTGAAAACAATTCGGAATCAATCGAAAAAAACGCAGCGGGAAACTGCGGAATATCTGGGAATCAAAATCCGCACTTATCAGAATTATGAGGGCGGACAGAGTGAACCGAACATTTCTTCCCTCATCAAGCTGGCGGACTTCTTCATGGTCAGCCTGGACGAGCTGGTGGGCCGGGACTGGATCGGCCGCTAGATTGGGGGGAAAAGCACCATGAACGACAACGAGAAAAAATCCGGCGACTGGAAGCTGATCGTGGGGGGCATCCTCCTGATTATCGTGCTGTTCATCGCCATCAACTTCATATTCTGGGGACTGGGGCAGATGGTCCCCAGGCAGAACGTAGATGTTTCCCAGAGCGCTTCCGCGTCCCTGGACGTGTCCGGCGAACAGGACGCCCCCAGCTTCTGCATCCACTGCGGCAAGGCCCTGCCGGACAGCTTCCAGTGGGGGCAGTTCTGCCCGTATTGCGGAGAGAAGGTGGAATAATGGAACAACTGAAATGCCTGCGCTGCGGCGTGGAAATGGAATTTGTTGGCCGGGAAAAGATACAGCTGGGCCAGACGGGCTGGCTTCTGGGCGACTTGGGCAATCTGATTGCCGGGGCGCTGGAGACGGCCATTTTTACCTGTCCCAAATGCGGCAAGCTGGAGTTTTTCCGGGGAGATTTCTTCGACGGCGAGGGCGAGGAAGCCGGAAGCATTGCCGAAACGCGCTGTCCCAGCTGCGGCGTGCGCTATGAGATGGATTACCCCAAGTGCCCCCGGTGCGGGGAAGCAAATCCAAATTGGTAAGGGAGGCAGACGCCATGGGCTTTTTTGACAAGCTGAAAAAGATCAACATTTTTGCCGGCTTCGGCTCGGAGCTGAACGACGACTTCTATGACGAGTTGGAGGAGTCGCTGATTCTGGCGGACACCGGCATGGATGTCACCCTGGAGCTGGTGGAGGAGCTGCGCCGCCGAACGAAGGCGGAGGGCGTGAAAACCGTCGAGGGAGCCCGGGAGGTGATGGTGGACGTCATTGCCGGAGCCCTCAGCGCCGGGGACCTGTCCCTGGATCTGTCCACCCGTCCTTCTGTGGTGCTGTTCATCGGGGTGAACGGGGTGGGCAAGACCACCACCATCGGCAAGATCGGCCACCAGCTGCGGGACCAGCGGAAGAAGGTCCTCTTCTGCGCCGCCGACACCTTCCGGGCCGCCGCCGCCGAGCAGCTCACCATCTGGGCCGACCGGGCGGGGGTGGACATCGTCAAGCAGCAGGAGGGGGCCGACCCCGCCGCGGTGGTCTTCGACGCCCTGTCCGCCGCCAAGGCCCGGAACACCGACGTGGTGCTGGTGGACACCGCCGGCCGGCTGCACAACAAGCAGAACCTGATGAACGAGCTGAACAAGATTTCCCGGGTGATCGACCGGGAGCTGCCCGGCTGCGCCCGGGAGACCCTGCTGGTGCTGGACGCCACCACCGGCCAGAACGGCCTGATCCAGGCCAAGCAGTTCAAGGAGGCGGCGGGGATCACCGGCATCGTCCTCACCAAGCTGGACGGCACCGCCAAGGGGGGCATCGCCATCGCCATCGCCAAGGAGCTGGGGGTGCCGGTGAAGTACGCCGGCGTGGGCGAGGGCATCGACGATTTGAAGCCCTTTGACGCCCGGGAGTTCGCCCAGGCGCTGATTTGATGCTTTTTCTGGAAGGAAAAAGCATCCCAAACAGAACGTCCTGGAAAAACTGCGTTTTTCCTCCCTGTGCCGGGGTGAAAATTTAATAGAATATCAATAGACAGAAAGAGAAAATATGGTAGAATAAGGGGAAGCCTGTATGAAGCTGGTACTGGCCAGCAAGAACCAGAAGAAGCTGGTGGAGATGAACGATATCCTGTCCCATCTGGGAATCGAGGTCTGCTCGGAGGCGGAGGCCGGGGTGGACCTGGAGGTGGAGGAGACCGGGACCACCTTTGAGGAGAACTCCCTGCTGAAAGCCAAGGCGGTGATGGAGGCCAGCGGCCTGCCCGCCATCGCGGACGACTCGGGCCTGTGCGTGGACTGCCTCAACGGTGCGCCGGGGGTGTACTCCGCCCGGTACGGCGGCGAGGGCCTGGACGACGCGGCCCGCTACCGTCTGCTGCTGGAGAACATGCGGGGGCAGATGACAAGGGCGGCGAAATTCGTCAGCGTCATCACCTGCTGCTTCCCCAACGGGGACGTACTCACCGCCCGGGGGGAGTGCCCCGGCGCCATCGCCTACGCCCCCATGGGGGAGGGAGGCTTCGGCTATGACCCGGTGTTCTTCGTCCCGGAGCTGAAAAAGACCTTCGCCCAGCTCACCGCCGGGGAGAAAAACGCCATCTCCCACCGGGGGAGGGCGCTGGAGGCGTTTCAGGCCAAGCTGGAGGAGTATTTGAGATGAATGCAGGGGGCGGCGCCCTCGCCGCCCCGCTGTTGACAGGCGTATGACGGGCCGCCGGGGGCGGCGGCCCCTACAAAGATGAAAACGAGGATTTTTGAATGGAACTGACAAGCAAACAGCGTGCCCAGCTGCGGGGCCTGGCCAACAGCATCGACACCATCTTGATCGTGGGCAAGGACGGCATCGGGGACAACCTGGTCAAGCAGGCCAACGACGCCCTGGAGGCCCGGGAGCTGATCAAGGGCCGGGTGCTGGAAAACTCCCTCCTCTCCCCCCGGGAGGCGGCGGAGGAGCTGGCCCCCCTCACCCGGAGCGAAATTGTCCAGGTGATTGGAACAAAATTCGTATTGTACCGTCCAAGTCATAAGAAGGACAAAAAGGATAAAATTTCCTTAGTGAGCGACAAAAGAAAATAACGGACTGAAAGAGGTGTTCACGTTGAAAATCGGCATTTTTGGCGGAACCTTCAACCCGCCCCATCTGGGGCATCTGGCGGCGGCCCGGGCGGCCATCGGCGCGCTGGGGCTGGATAAGCTGCTGATTGTCCCGGCGGCCGTTCCGCCCCACAAGGAGCTGTCCGAGGACGCCCCCGCGCCCCGGCGCCGGCTGGCCATGGCGGCCAAGCTGGCCGACGCCCTGCTGCTGCCGGACAAGGTGGAGGCGTCCGGCCTGGAGCTGGACCGGACGGGCAAGAGCTACACCTCCGACACGCTGGAGGCGCTGCGGAAGCAGTACCCGGAGGCCGAGTTGTGGTTGCTCATGGGGCGGGATATGTTCCTGACCCTGGACCAGTGGCATCACGCGGCGGATATTGTGGCCCAGGCGGGCATCTGCGCCTTTGGCCGGAGCGGGGAGGACGGCCAGGCGGTGTTTGCCCCCTATCTGGAATTTCTGGAAGAGGCGTTCCCAGATGCGCGGGTGGAGATTATCGACGTCCCCGGCCTGGTGGACATCTCCTCCACCCGCCTGCGGGAGCTGCTGGCGGAGGAGAAGGGGGCGGAGTACCTCCCCCCCTCAGTTTACGGGTATATCCTGATGAACGGCCTCTACGGAACCCGCGCCGATTTGAAGAGGCTGGACATCCCCGAGCTGCGGGCCTGCTCCTACTCCATGGTGCTGGAAAAGCGGGTGCGCCACATCCGGGGCACCGAGGAGGAGGCAGTCCGTCTGGCCCGCCGCTGGGGGGCGGACGAGACCATGGCCCGCCGGGCGGGCATCCTCCACGACTGCACCAAGTATCTGTCCGGGGAGGAGCACATCGCCATCTGTGAACAGTACGGCGTCCCCCTGGACGAGTTGGAGCGCACCGCCCCCAAGCTGCTCCACTCCAAGACGGGGGCGTGTATGGCCCGCCACGTTTTTGGAGAACCTGATGAGGTGTACGAGGCCATCTTCTGGCATACCACCGCCAAGGCGGACATGACAACCCTGGAAAAGATCCTGTATGTGGCCGATTACATGGAGCCCAACCGGGACTTTGACGGGGTGGAGCAGCTGCGCCAGCTGGCCTATCAGGACCTGGACAAGGCCCTGCTCCTGGGGGTGGAGACCACCGTGCAGGAGATGCGGGACCGGCAGCTGCCCGTCCATAAAAATACCCTCCAGGCCCAGGCCTGGCTGCGGGAACACGGCGTAACGATCGAAGGGTGAGACTATGAGCGAATTTCACGAGAAGCACGGCAAGCGGGAGGCCCCCGGCGGCGAATTTCCCCTGATCCGCTGGTGGCGGCAGCACCGGGCCTGGGTGGCCGGGCTGGACCGGGGCGGCAGAATCAAGTACCGGCTCTATCTGGCGCTGGTGGTGGCGGCCATCCTGATCATCGCCCTGTACCTGTTCCTGCGGTCCTGGCTCCGCCTGCCCGAGGTGCCCGACCTGCCGGGGGCCAACATCAACACACCGGGGGAGACCTCCCAGACCCAGCCAGGGCAGCCGGGGGACATCTCCTTTGCGGGGGCCGAGCTGCCTGACGTGGCGAAAAGCGGCCGGAAGGAGGGCTACTACACCTTCCTTCTGTGCGGCAAGGACGTGGTCAGCAACTCCACCGACACCATGATCCTCATCACCTACGACACCAAGGGCAAGTCCATCCACGCCATCAGCCTGCTGCGGGACACCATGACCAACACCAGCGCCAAGCGGGGAGCCCAGAAGCGGCTGAACGTGACCTTCACCCGGAACATGGGAGGCCAAGATCTGTCTGATCAAGAGCGGGTGGAAAAGGGGATGGCCGCCCTGCGGCAGGAGGTCAGCCGCCTCACCGGCGTCTACCCCGACTTCTACGTCCTGGTGGAGTGGGAGGCCATCGGCCGGCTGGTGGACGCGGTGGACGGCGTGTACTTTGACGTCCCCTACGACATGGACTACGACGACCCCACCCCTGGCCAGGACCTGCACATCCACCAGAAGAAGGGCTACCGCCTGCTGGACGGCCAGGACGCCATGGAGGTCATCCGGTTCCGGAAAAACAACAGCGGCAGCATCTCCCTGGGGGACGTGGGCCGCACGCAGATCCAGCGGGACTTTCTCACCGCCGTGCTGAAAAAGTGCCTTACCCCGGAGATCCTGCTGAAGCTGCCCTCTCTGGTCCAGATCTTTACCGAGAATGTGGAGACCGACCTGACGGTGGGCAACATTCTGGCCTTCGCCCAGCTGGCCATCGGGATGGACGCGGAGAACAACGTGAGCTTCTCCTCCATGCCCTACTACGGGGTGATGTACGATGGAGCGTCGCTGGTGTGCGTCCAGCAGAACGAGATGCTGGAGCTGCTGAACAGCGGCATCAACCCCTATCAGGATGAGATCAAGGCCAGCGACCTGCAGCTGATGTACAAGAAGTCGGGGGGCGGCTTCGGTGTGACCAACGGCACCCTGGCCGACCCGGCGGCGGCCAATCGCCCCGCTCCCAAGCCGGCGGAGCCTGACGAACCTGACGAGCCTGACGAGCCTGACGAGCCTGACGAGGACCCCGACGCCGTCGGCTCGGACACCAACGCCGGCTCCGGCACAACCTCTGACCCGGGAAGCAGCGCCGATCCCGGGGCCGTCGGCCCGGGCGCCTCGACCAACCCGGACACGGACCCTGGAACCACCACCAATCCCGGGGACATCGGGAGCATCGACCCCAGCGTGGTGTTCCCGGACCTGTCCCCCGACATACAGGGGAACAGCACAGCGGATGAGACACAAGCGGCGGCTTGAACGATATCGAAAGGAGTGAATGGAATGGAATCCTATGAGCTGGCGATTCTGCTGGCCCGTGCGCTGGACCGGAAAAAGGGCGGCGACCTGAAGGTGCTGAAGACCGAGGGCCTGACCACCCTGGCGGACTACTTTGTCATCTGCACGGCCACCTCCAACACCCAGGTCAAGGCCATGTCCGACGCCTGCGAGGCGGCGGCCGAGAGCAGCGGCGAGCGGGCCCACCACATTGAGGGCCACCGGGATGGCACCTGGCTGCTGATGGACTTCTCCAGCGTGGTGGTCCACGTCTTCACCGACGAAGCCCGGAAGTTCTACGACCTGGAGCGGCTGTGGGGCGACGCGGAGGAGATGGACATCTCCAGGGAGCTGGATGAGATGCCCAAGCACCAGAACTGGAGACTGCGCTAACAGAACACGGCCCCGGCGTCCAAGAAAGGGACGCCGGGGCCATGTTTCATTGCTCTCCGCGCACAAGCTTCAATGCCTTTTGACAGTTTTCCACCCGGTTGACTGACTGGCTGCCGCCGAATTCTCCGTCCACCGTCCAGGGGATGGGCTGCTCGCAGCGGAAGGTGAGCTGGCTGGCCTGGAACTGGACCAGCGCCCCTGAGCGGTCTGCCGAGGGGTTGGCCAGGGCCTGGAGCCCGTCGGTGAGGTCGGCCAGGCTGAGGGGCTTTTTCACCAGCGTGACCTCAAACAGCCCGTCGTCCAGCACTACCCAATTGGCGCTGGGGGGGCGGAGGCCGCCGATGGACTGGGAGTTGCTCACCATGCCGAAGTAAAAGTCGTCCTCCAGGATGTTGCCGTCGTACTCCACCTGCATGTGGTAGGGGGCGATGGTGGGCAGGGAGGCGATGCCCGCAAAAATATAGGCCAGGTGGCCGAAGGTGTTTTTCAGCTCCTGGGGGGTGTCGTAGGCCACCTTGGTGAAGGCGCCGAAGGCGGCCACGTAGATGAAGGGCTTGCCGTTGAGCCGGCCCACATCCATGGGGAGGGTCAGGCCGGTCCCGGCGGCCACCAGGGCGGCCTCCCGGGGCTTCCGGGGGAGCTTCAGGGTGGCGGCGCAGTCGTTGGTGGAGCCGAAGGGGATGTAGCCCAGCGGGGGCGGGGCCTTCAGCTTCAGCAGGCCGGAGACGGTCTCGCTGAGGGTGCCGTCCCCTCCGGCGCAGATGACCCGGTCGAAGGACCCGCCCAGCTCCTGGGCGGTGCGGGCGGCGTCCCCTTTGCACTGGGTGGGGTATGAGGTGGTGATCCATCCCGCCTTGGTGAATACGTCCAGCACCGTGGACAGCGCCGTTTTGATCTGTCCGGTGCCCGAGGTGGGGTTAAAGATAAAGAGCAGCTTGTTCATGCCAAAGCCTCCAAACAGGAAGAGATTGATACTATTATAGGGATGAAACGGAAAAAATCAAGGCGGATAGGAAAACTTTACCGGTTCTTAACAGACGGCGGGAAGGGGGTTGCGCGGGGCGGAAAAAACGAGTAAAATAGGAGCGCTCAGATTTTTTCAGACGAGGTGCATTCCACATGAATCGAACGACCCTGGCCGCCGCCTTTCCGGTGACCGTCCCGGTGCTGATGGGCTATCTGGCCATCGGCATGGCCTTCGGGCTGATGCTCCAGTCCATCGGCTGCGGCGTGGGCTGGGCGGTGCTGATGAGCGCGGTTATCTACGCCGGCTCCGGGCAGTACCTGGGGGTGTCCCTGCTGGCGGCGGGGGCGTCCCTGCCTCAGACGGCCTTCCTCACCCTGATCATCAACTTCCGCCACCTGGTCTACGGCCTGTCCATGCTGGAAAAATTCCGGGGCATGGGGGCGCGGAAGCTGTACATGATCTTTTCCCTGACCGATGAGACCTACGCCCTCCTCTCCTCCGCCAAGGCCCCGGAGGGGGTGGACGAGCACGACTTTTTCTTTGCCGTGGCCCTGCTGGACCAGAGCTACTGGGTGCTGGGTTCGGCCATCGGCTCGCTGCTGGGCTCCGCCCTGGCCTTCGACACCACGGGGGTGGACTTTGCCATGACCGCTCTGTTCCTGGTGATCGCCGTGGGCCAGTGGAGGGGCGCGGGGAGCCATCTGCCCGCCCTGCTGGGAGGCGCGGCCGCTCTGGCCGGCCTGGCGCTGGCGGGGGCGGAGGACATGCTCCTGCCCGCCCTGGCCATCATTGTCATTGCCCTGACCCTGCTCCGGCCCCGGCTGGAGGGCGGCGGGAACAGAGAGGAGGAGACGTCATGCACCTGACCCCGGTCCAGATCCTGGCCTACATCGCCGTGATGGCGGGGGTGACCTTCCTCACCCGGGCCCTGCCCTTCCTCCTGTTCGACCGGGGGGACCATCCCCCCAAGCTGATCCTCTACCTGGGCCGGGTGCTGCCCCCGGCCATCATCGCCATGCTCATCGTCTACTGCCTGAGAGGGATCACCTTTGCCTCCCCCGCGGGCTGGGCGCCCCCCCTCATTGCGGGGCTGGCGGCGGTGCTCCTCCACATCTGGAAGGGCAACGACCTGATCTCCATCTTCGGGGCCACAGTCCTTTATATGGTTCTGGTCCAGGGGGTATTCGCGTAAGGGAAGGGATGGATCAGCCCCTGCTGTGGGGGCTGATCCTGAAAAAGGGGTGTTTTTGTGGCAAACGTACTCATTACCGGCGGCTCCCAGGGCATCGGCAGGGCGGCGGCCCGGCTCTTCGCCCAGGAGGGCTGGAGCGTGGCGGTCAACTACAACTCCAGCCGGGACGGGGCAGAGGCTCTGGTCCGGGAGCTGGCCGGGCTGGGGGTGGGGGCCGTCCCAATTCAGGCGGACGTCTCCCTTCCCGAGCGGGCGGAGGGGCTGGTCCGGGAGGCGGAGGCCGCCCTGGGTCCCCTGGACGCCCTGGTCTGCAGCGCCGGGGTGGCCCTGCCCCAGCAGCTGCTCACCGATACCACGGACCGCCAGTGGCGGCAGCTGATGGCGGTGGACCTGGACGGGATGTTTTACACCCTGAGGGCGGCCATTCCCGGGATGGTGCGCCGGAAGCGGGGGGCCATCGTGACGGTCTCCTCCATGTGGGGGGTGACGGGCGGCTCCTGCGAGGTCCCCTACTCCGCCGCCAAGGCGGGGGTCATCGGCCTGACCCGGGCCCTGGCCAAGGAGCTGGGCCCCTCGGGTGTCCGGGTGAACTGCGCGGCCCCTGGGGTGATCGACACCGCCATGAACGCCCACCTCACCCCGGAGGACCTGGCCGCCCTGGAGGAGGAGACCCCTCTGGGCCGCATCGGACAGCCGGAGGAACTTGCTCAGGCCATCCTTTTTCTGGCCTCGGACCGGGCCTCCTTCATCACCGGCCAGGTGCTGAATGTGGACGGCGGAATGGTGATCGGATAAAATATTTCACGAAAATTAAGAATTCAGCCCAGGATTAGCGGTTGTAAAATGGGCAAAAACTTGGTATAATAAAGCACTCACAAAAGCTTCGGCGTTGGGAGGGGAATCATGGGCCGGGCCAACAGAGATGTAGGCGGCTATCGGGGCCGCCGGACCATTACGGATATTTTGAAGTTTATCGCGGTCGCTTTGGCGGTGGTGGTGGTCCTTGTGCTGGCTGGACTCTACTTTGCCCAGCGTTATGTTGTCTATACCGACGAGGGTCCCAAGCTGGAGCTGCCCCCCTTTCTGCAGATGTTCCGCCGGGAGGAGGACCCCGGCGGCTCCGCCTCCCTGCCCGACGTGAGCGTGGTGGTGGACTCCAGCGCCGGAGAGCCGGAGCCGGATCAGGTCCGGCTCCCGGAGTACGCGCTGGAGCTGCCGGTGGAGGACGTGGTCAGCGGAGCGGCCGCCGCCAAGCTGGAGCAGGCCGGGGCGGACACCCTGATCCTGACGGTGAAGGCTCCGAGCGGCCAGCTGGCCTGGTGGTCGGAGGAGTACACCGCCCAGTGGTCGGAGGTGTGCGGCCCGGAGGAGGTGAACGCCGCCCTGAAGGCGTGGAACGAGGGGGAGGTGTACACCGTGGCCCGGGTGTGCTGCTTCCAGGACGACAGCGCCCCCTACTCCCGGAACAAGCTGGCCCTGCGCCGGGGGGACTACAACTGGCGGGACGCGCTGGGCCTGCGCTGGCTCAGCCCCGCCCAGGAGGACGCCCAGGCCTATCTGGCCGGCCTGTGCACCGAGCTGGCCTACCTGGGCTTTGACGAGATCCTGCTGGAGCAGTGGCATTTCCCCATCCAGGGCAATGTGGAGAACATCACCCGGGGGGAGCGGTACGATCCCGCCCAGTTCACCGCCAGCCTGGAGACCTTCCTCGGCCAGGTGCAGACGGGCATCGCCCCCTACGGGACCAGGCTGTCCCTCCGGGTGGAGCGGGACACCCTGGCCGGGACGGAGCAGGTCAGCGGCGTCACCGCCCAGCTGCTGGAGGGGTACGCCGCCCGGATCTGGACGGCGGAGGACGGCCTCCAGCCCGCCCCCCTGGACCTGCTGGAGCAGGCGGGGATCTCCGGCGGCCGGGACCGGCTGGTGGCCATCGCCGCCGCGCCCGGCGAGGACCGCTCCGGCCCCCAGGCCGTCCTTCTGGAACCGTAACAGCCCCAGGCGTTCCGCCGGTTTCGCCGGCAGAGCGCCTGTTTTTTTGCGCAAAAATAGAAATGTGTTCAAAAAACCGGCAAATACGGAAAATTGGCTGGGTAAAAAGGGAGAAAAAGGACTTGAATTTTTGGGAGAAAGTTACTACAATGAATAGTAGCAAATCTCTCCATTCCAGCATTTAGAAAAAGGTGGTGAAAACATGGCATTGGAAGCAATCCAGACGGTTACCCAGGCGGAGGCGAAGGCCAAGGCCGGCCGGGAAGCCGCTGCCGCCCAAGCCAAGCAGAAGCTGGCCGACGCCCAGCGGGAAGCAAAGCAGACCGTGGAGCGGGCCCGTCAACAGGCCCGTGAGGAAGTCCGCCAGATGATGGCAGAGGCGGAGGCCAAGGCCGCCCAGTTGACCCAGGAGGAGCTGGCCCGGGCTGCGGCGGACTGCGAAACATTAAAGCGAAATGCCCGGGAGCGGCTGGAAGAGGCCGCGCAGTTCATCGTTGGAAGGGTCGTGGAACGGTAATGGCCATAGAAAAAATGAAGCACCTGCGCATGGTGGCCATGGCAAGCGACCGGGAGGACCTGCTCCGCAAGCTCCAGCATATGGGCTGTGTGGAGATCGTCCAGCCGGAAGCGGACCCGGAGGCCCCCCTGTGGGCCTCCCTCGCCCGCCCGGACACGGGAGGGCTGGCCGCCGCCCATGAGGAGCAGCTCCAGGCCGAACGGGCCCTGGAGGTCCTCAAACGGTACGCTCCGGCCAAGAGCGGCTTTTTGGCGCCCCGGCCCAGCGTACCGGAGAAGGACCTGCTCAACCCGGAGCAGACCCGGCAGGGCATGTCTCTGGCCCAGGAGGTCCACGGGCTGGACCGCCGCCTGTCCGCCATCCGCGCGGAGCAGACCAAGCTGGAGGCCCAGAAGGAGGCCCTGCGCCCCTGGCTGAACCTGGACCTGCCTCTGGAGACCGGCTCCACCCCCCAGGTGGTGTTCCAGCTGGGCACCCTGCCCGCCAGCCTCCCCATGAACCAGGCCGAGGGCGAGGTCCAGGCCGCCGGCGAGCTGGCGGAGCTGACCGAGGTGTCCGCCAGCCGGGAGTCCCACTACTGCACCCTGGTGTGCCACGCCAGCCAGGGGGACGCGGTTCTGGAGACGCTGAAGAACCTGGGCTGGTCCCGGGCCAACCTGCGGGACTGGACGGGCACTGCGGCGGAGAACCTGAAGCGCCTGGAACAGGAGACCAGGGCCCTGAAGGAGGAGGCCTCCTCCATTGAGGAGAAGCTGTCCGGCATGGGGGATCGGAACGCCCCCCTGCAGAAGATGGCCGACCTGGCCTGCATCAACGTCAGCCGGGAGGAGGCCCGCAGCCGTCTGATGGACACGGGCGAGACCTTCCTGCTGGAGGGCTGGGTCCCTTCGGAGCGCTGGCCCGCCCTGGAGCGGGAGCTGTCCGCCTACCCCTGCGCCGTGGAAGCGGCCGACCCGGCCCCGGAGGAGTACCCCCAGGTGCCGGTGAAGCTGAAAAACAACTGGTTCACCAAGCCGCTGAACATGGTGACGGATATGTATTCCCTCCCCGCCTACGGCTCGCTGGACCCCAACCCCCTGATGGCCCCCTTCTTCATCCTGTTCTACGGGATGATGATGGCGGACATGGGCTACGGACTGATCATGATGCTGGCCTCGGTGGTGGTCATCAAGAAGGCCAAGCCTGACGGGGCCACCATGCGGTACATGATGCCCCTGCTGGGGCTGTGCGGTGTGAGCACCTTCCTGTGGGGGGCGGCCACCGGCGGCTTTTTCGGAGACCTGATCCCCCAGCTGGTCCAGCTGATGAACCCCGGCAGCACCTTTGCCCTGCCCAAGCTGTTCGATCCCCTGGATAAGGCGGTGAACGTGCTGGTGGGCGCGCTGGTGCTGGGCGTGGTGCAGATCTTCACCGGCATGGCGGTCAGCATGTACAAGCAGATCAAAGCAGGCGAGACCATGGCCGCCCTGTGCGGCGAGGGAGCTTGGTTCCTGGTGTTCATCCTGGCCGGAGCGGCCGCGGTGAGCGGACAGATCATCCCCTGCGTGGCCGCCATCCTGGTGGTCCTGGCGCTGACCCAGGGCTACGGCAAAAAAGGGATTGTGGGCAAGCTGATGGGGATCGCCGGTTCCCTGTACAACAACGTCACCGGATATTTCAGCGACATCCTGTCCTACTCCCGCCTGATGGCCCTGATGCTGGCCGGCGCGGTCACCGCTCAGGTGTTCAACACCCTGGGCGCCATGACGGGCAATGTGATCGCCTTCTTCATCATCGCCATGGTGGGCAACGCGCTGAACTTCGCCCTGAATATTCTGGGCTGCTTTGTCCATGACATGCGCCTGCAATGTCTGGAATACTTCGGGCGGTTCTATGAGGACGGCGGAAAGCCCTTCCGCCCCCTGGACCTGGATACAAAATACTACAAGGTAGTAAAATAAGAGGAGGAAATTATCATGATTGACACTGCATTGGCTCTGGAAGCAACCCAGCTGGGAACTCTCTTCGGCGGCTTTGGCGGCCTGGCTCTGGCCCTGTTGGGGGCCGGCCTGGCGGTGGGCCTGAGCTGCGTCGGCTCCGCCAAGGGCACCGGCATCGCCGGCGAGGCCGGTACCGGCCTGCTCAGCGAGGACCCCAGCAAGTCCGGTAAGGTCATGGTCCTGCAGCTGCTCCCCGGCACCCAGGGCCTGTACGGCATGGTGGTGTGGTTCTTCGCCATCAACAGCATGGGCCTGCTGGGCGGCGATTTTACCACCCTGCTCAGCGAGATGACCGTTTCCCGCGGCATGGCCTACTTTGCCGCCTGCATGCCCATGGCGCTGGGCGGCCTGCTGTCCGCCATCGCTCAGGGCCGCGTGGCCGCCGGTTCCATCAACATCCTTGCCAAAAAGCCTGACGACTGGTCCAAGGGCCTGATCCTGTGCGGCATCGTGGAGTTCTACGCCATCCTGTCCCTGCTGGCCTCCATGCTGATGCTGCTGCAGTTCTGATCCCGCAGGAAGGGGACTGTAGTATGGAAGGAATCAATAAGATCACTGCCAAGATCGCCCAGGACGCCCAGGCTGATATCGACAAGCTGATGGCGGAGACCGGGGCGAAGCTCCAGGCCATCCAGGCCGACGCTGCGGCCCAGGCCCAAGAGGAGGCCCATGAGATCGTCGAGAAGGGCCGCATGGCCGCCGCCGAGCGGCTGGAGCGGCTGAAATCCGCCTCCCAGATGGAGCGGCGCAAGCTGGAGCTGGCCGCCAAGCAGGAGGTGCTGGGCGAGGCCTTTGACCTGGCCCTGGAAAAGCTGTGCACCCTGCCGGAGCAGGAGTACATCGACCTGCTGGCCCGGCTGGCCCTGGAGGCATCCTCCTCCGGCAAGGAGCAGATCATCTTCTCCCAGAAGGACCGGGCCAAGGTGGGCAAGCAGGTGGTTATGGCGGTCAACGATGCGCTGCTGAAGGAGCGGGCCCCCGGCCTGCCCGAGGAGGTCACCAAGTCCCGGATGGGCACCCTGATGGATAAGCTGATCCACAACACCACCGCCATCGTCACCGGCGCGGGGCTTACCCTGTCCGAGCAGACCCGGGAGATCAAGGGCGGCTTTATCATGGTGGACGGCGACGTGGAGATTAACTGCGCCTTCGAGACCCTGGTCCGCCTGCAGCGGGAACAGATGGAGAAGAAGGTCGCCAACGTTCTGTTTCAATTGTAAGGAAGGGGGCATTTGATTTGTCCCATCGCAGAAAAGATACGGATTATCTGGCCATCTCCGCCCGGATTCGGGCCATGGAGAACCGGCTCCTCACCCGGGAGCGGATGGACCGGATGATCGAGGCCCGGGACGACGCCGAGGCGATGAAGCTGCTGGCCGAGTGCGGCTATCAAGATGCCGCCGGGCTGGACGCGGCTCTGGCCCAGGCCCGCGCCGGGGTGTTCAAGGACATGGAGCAGGGCGCTCCCGACCCCCGCCTGGTGGAGGTCTTTCAGATCAAGTACGACTACCACAACGCCAAGACCATCCTCAAGTCCCAGGCTGTCGGGAACGACCCGGAGCGCCTGCTGCTGGCCGGAGGCCGGTATGACCCCGGTCAGCTGCTGGACAGCTGGAAGCGGGAGGCCCTCAGCGGCGTCTCCGAGACCTTCCGGAAGGCCATGGAGCAGGCCGGAGCGGCCCTGACGGAGGGGGGCGACCCCCAGCGGGCCGACCTGATCTTGGACCGGGCCTGCTACGCCGAGATGGCCCGCCTGGCTGACGAGCTGAAAAGCCCCTTCCTGCAGGGGTATGTCCGCCTGTCGGTGGACGTGGCCAACCTGCGGGCGGCCGTCCGGGTGGCCCGCATGGGCCGGGAGGGGGACTTCCTGCGCCAGGTGCTGCTGCCCGGAGGGAACGTGTCCGAGACGGCCATCTCCTCCGCCCGAGTGGAGGCGCTGGGCGAGGTGTTCCGGTCCGGCCCGCTGGCTAAGGCGGCCGGCCTGGGGGAGAAGCTGGCCCAGCCAGGCGGAGGCTCCCTCACCGCCTTCGAGCGGGAGTGTGACAACGCCCTCACCGCATACCTGGCCGCCGCCCGCCGCATCCCCTTCGGGGAGGAGACGGTTATCGGCTACCTGTACGCCAAAGAGCTGGAGTTCACCGCCATCCGGGCCATTTTTGCCGGACGGGCGGCGGGACTGGATGGGGATACCATCCGCTCCCGGCTCCGCGAGACCTATGTGTAAGGGGGTGGGCAGATGCAAAAGATCGCAGTTATGGGCGACAAGGACAGCGTTTTGGGCTTCAAGGCCCTGGGGCTGGAGGTCTGCCCCGTGGATTCCCCTGACCAGGGCCGGGAGGCCCTCCACCGCATGGCGAAGGAAAACTACGCCATCATCTATATGACCGAGCAGCTGGCCGCTCAGATGCCCGATGAGGTCGCCCGGTATAAGGACGCCCTCACCCCTGCCATCATCCTGATCCCCGGCAAGGAGGGCTCCCTTGGCATTGGCATGGCCAACGTGAAGACCGCCGTGGAGCGTGCGGTCGGCGCGGATATTCTGTAAGCGCAGAAAAGCCTCCCTCCAAGAGGGAGCCATTCAGAAATTTACCCAGAAAGAAGGTTTGCAAAGCCTATGGGAAAAATCGTAAAGGTCTCCGGACCACTGGTGGTTGCCACCGGGCTTGCCGACGCCAACATGCAGGACGTGGTCCGTGTTGGCGAGCAGCGTCTGATCGGTGAGATCCTCACCATGACCGGCGACTCCGCATCCATCCAGGTCTATGAGGAGACCTCCGGCCTGGGCCCCGGCGCCGACGTGATCACCACCGGCGCACCCCTGTCCGTGGAGCTGGGCCCCGGCCTGATCGAAAACATCTACGACGGCATCCAGCGCCCGCTGGAGGTCATCATGCAGAAGGTCAAGGGCAACAACCTGCCCCGCGGCGTGGAGGTCCCCGCCCTGGACCGGGAGAAGAAGTGGGACTTCACCCCCACCGTCAAGCCCGGCAGCAAAGTGGTGGGCGGCGACATCATCGGCACCGTTCAGGAGACCAACTCCATCCTCCACAAGATTATGATCCCCCCGAAAATGAGCGGCACCATCCTGTCCATTGAGTCCGGCTCCTTCACCGTCACCGACACGGTGGCCGTCCTGGAGCAGCCCAGCGGCGAGAAGGTGGAGCTGCCCATGATGCAGAAGTGGCCCGTCCGTGTGGGCCGTCCCTATAAGCACAAGTATCCCCCTGTCATCCCCCTCCAGTCCGGCCAGCGGATTGTGGACTCCTTCTTCCCCGTGGCCAAGGGGGGCACCGCCGCCATCCCCGGCCCCTTCGGCTCGGGCAAGACCGTCATGCAGCACGCCCTGGCCAAGTGGTCGGACGTGGACCTGGTGGTCTACATCGGCTGCGGCGAGCGGGGCAACGAGATGACCGACGTGCTCCGGGAATTCCCCGAGCTGGTGGACCCCCGCACCGGCGAGTCTTTGATGAAGCGGACCGTGCTCATCGCCAACACCTCCGATATGCCCGTGGCCGCCCGTGAGGCGTCCATCTACACCGGCATCACCATCGCCGAGTATTTCCGGGACATGGGCTACGCCGTGGCCGTCATCGCTGACTCCACCTCCCGCTGGGCCGAGGCCCTGCGCGAGATGTCCGGCCGTCTGGAGGAGATGCCCGGCGAGGAGGGCTACCCCGCCTACCTGTCCTCCCGTCTGGCCCAGTTCTACGAGCGGGCCGGCTCCGTGGCCTGCATCGGCTCCGACGAGGACCGCCGGGGTTCCCTGACCGCCGTGGGCGCGGTCTCCCCTCCGGGCGGCGACCTGTCCGAGCCCGTCTCCCAGGCCACCATGCGGATCGTCAAGGTGTTCTGGGCCCTGGACGCCTCCCTGGCCTACCGCCGCCACTTCCCCGCCATCAACTGGCTGAACTCCTACTCCCTGTATCTGGACTCTCTGAAGCCCTGGTACGATGAGAACCTGGGTCCCAAATTCCTGGAGAACCGGGAGTGGGCCATGGCCGTCCTCCAGGAGGAGGAGAGCCTGAACGAGATCGTCCAGCTGGTGGGCAAGGACTCCCTGTCCGCCAAGGACCAGATCACCCTGGAGGTGGCCAAGATCATCCGGGAGGACTTCCTCCAGCAGAACTCCTTTGTGGACATCGATTCCTACTCCGAGTACGACCGGCAGGCCCGCATGCTGGCCCTGATCCGGGACTACGACGTCCACTGCCGCGCCGCCGCCGAGAAGGGCGGCTCCCTCAACGATCTGTTCGCCATCCCCTCCCGGGAGGGCATCGGCCGGGCCAAATCGGTTCTGGCCACCGAGTATCAGGACGCCTATGCCGTCCTGCAGGAGCAGATGGAGAAGGAGATCGCTGCGATCGGAGAGAAAGGAGCGGATGCGCTGTGATTCGTGAATACAAGACAATCCAAGAGATTTCCGGCCCTCTGATGGTGGTTAACCGGGTCCAGGGCGTCACCTATGACGAGCTGGCCGAGATCGAACTCACCGACGGCTCCGTCCGCCGCTGCAAGGTGCTGGAGGTCAACGGCGACTCCGCTGTGGTCCAGCTGTTCGAGGCCTCCGCCGGCATCAATCTGGCCGAGTCCAAGATCCGCTTCCTGGGCCACCCCCTTCAGCTGGCCGTGTCCGGCGACATGCTGGGCCGGGTCTTCAACGGCATGGGCCAGCCCATCGACGGCGGCCCCGCCATCCTGGCCGACGAGTACCGGGACATCAACGGCCTGGCCATGAACCCCGCCGCCCGTGACTACCCCAACGAGTTTATCCAGACGGGCATCTCCGCCATCGACGGCCTGAACACCCTGGTCCGGGGCCAGAAGCTGCCCATTTTCTCCGGCTCCGGCCTGCCCCACGCCAACCTGGCGGCTCAGATCGCCCGCCAGGCCAAGGTGCTGGACGGCGCGTCCAACTTCGCCGTGGTCTTCGCCGCTATCGGCATCACCTTTGAGGAGTCCAACTTCTTCGTGGAGGAGTTCCGCCGAACCGGCGCTATTGACCGCACCGTGCTGTTCACCAACCTGGCCAACGACCCCGCCGTGGAGCGTATCGCCACCCCCCGTATGGCCCTCACCGCCGCGGAGTATCTGGCCTTTGAGAAGGGCATGCACGTGCTGGTCATCCTCACCGACATCACCAACTACGCCGAGGCTCTGCGTGAGGTCTCCGCCGCCAAGAAGGAGGTCCCGGGCCGCCGCGGCTACCCCGGCTACCTGTACACCGACCTGGCCACCATGTACGAGCGGGCCGGCCGTCAGCTGGGCAAGGAGGGTTCCATCACCATGATCCCCATCCTCACCATGCCCGAGGACGACAAGACCCACCCCATCCCCGACCTGACCGGCTACATCACCGAGGGCCAGATCATCCTGTCCCGGGAGCTGTACCGCAAGGGCATTATCCCGCCTATCGACGTGTCCCCCTCCCTGTCCCGCCTGAAGGACAAGGGCGTGGGCCCCGGCAAGACCCGGGAGGACCACGCCAACACCATGAACCAGCTCTTCGCCGCCTACTCCACCGGCAAGGAGAATAAGGAGCTGATGTCCATCCTGGGCGAGGCGGCCCTGTCCCCCACCGACCTGCTGTACGCCAAGTTCGCTGACGAGTTTGAGAAGCGTTACGTGGCCCAGGGTCCGGAGGACAACCGCTCCATCCAGGAGACCCTGGACTTGGGCTGGGACCTGCTGTCCATCCTGCCTCGGGGCGAGCTGAAGCGGATCAAGACCGAGTTTATCGAGAAGTATATGCCCAAGAAGGACTGACCTTCTCCGGGAGGTGAACCGGTTTATGCTGATATGGTTCACCCTATGAAGAAATGAGGTGACCCCCAATAGCAAGTACAGTTGTAAATCCCACCCGTCAGGAGCTGACCCGGCTGAAAACCCGTCTGCGCACCTCCATGCGGGGCCACAAGCTCCTTAAGGATAAGCGGGATGAGCTGATGAAGCAGTTTATGGATGTGGTCCGGGAGAACCGGGCCCTCCGCCAGCGGGTGGAGGAGAGCCTGATGAAGGCCCACGGCGCCTTTACGGTGGCCGCCGCCCTCATGTCCCCGGAGATGCTGGAGCAGTCCCTGCTCTACCCCAAGCAGTCCGTGGAGCTGGATATGACCTTCCAGAACATCATGTCGGTGGACGTGCCCCAGTATCAGTTCCGCACCAGCAGCCAGGACCCCGGCGAGGTCTACCCCTACGGCTTCGCCCAAACCAGCGGCGAGCTGGACGACGCGGTGGATGCCCTGTCCCGGGTGCTGTCCGACATGCTGCGGCTGGCGGAGATCGAAAAGACCTCCCAGCTGCTGGCGGAGGAGATCGAAAAGACCCGCCGCAGGGTCAACGCCCTGGAGTATGTGAAAATCCCCGAGATGCAGGCCAACATCAAGTATATCACCATGAAGCTGGACGAGAACGAGCGTTCCAACACCATCCGGCTGATGAAGGTGAAGGACATGATCCTGAAGGAGGCCATCGAGGAGAAGCGGGCGGAGACCGCCCAGGCCATCGAAGCCTTTGGCGGGAAGGCCCCGGCGAAGGCGTAACCAATACCAAAAGGTACAGCCCGGAATCCTCCGGGCTGTACCTTTCAGTGAGGAGTTGCCATGAGTTTAGTTCAAGCCGCCCTGTGCGGCCAATTTGCCATCGTCTGCGGCGAGCAGCAGCTGAATCTGTCCACCGGGGGCGTGCTGCACAATTTCCGAAAAATCTTCAAGGTGAATCCCAATGTGATCCTCGGCCTGTCCGGGGCTATCGAGGACAATTACTACCTGTTTCAGGACTACATCAACATGGATTTCACCATGAAAGAGGGCTGTTCGGACAGCCTGGAGGAGGTCTTCGACCGGGTGACCGCCCGGTATCATGAGATGGAGGCCGAGGGAGAGTGCGACGTGTTCAGCCTGATTTGCGGCTGGAACGGGACCGGTTTTGAGGCGAAGACCTTCTACCTCAACGCCCTCTATCCGGGGAACAACGGGATCACGGACGTGCGCCCCGCCCACGCCATGGACGGCAAGCTGATCTCCTGCGGCGACAACCGGCACTATGAGAATTTTTTCCGCAGCGTGAGCCGCTACGGCTTTGAGGTCTACAGCATACAGCGCGCCTTCCGGGATGTGCTGGCCCAGGGGGTCCTGTTTGACAGCTTTATCGACAAAAATGCCCAGTTTGAGGTGATCCGGAGGCCGGAGTAGCGGCGCTCCTCTGCGCCTGGGGCGTTTGGAGCGGCTCTGTGGCCGGCCCGGCCATCTTTGGACAAAAAAGTACCGTCTGATTCCTCAGACGGTACTTTTTTATGGATTATCCCTCTTTGCACAACAGGACATCGTGATAGAACTTATCCAGCTTCTTCTGAGTGGGGAAAACGGCCATGTACATCTGGTTGCCCATGGCCCCGGACAGCACGTCGGGGATGCGCTCCACCATCTTCATCTGTCCGCCGTATTTCTCCATGATGGCCGCGTGGTCATAGACGAAGGGCTTGCCGTCCCGGCGGCCGGCAAAGGCGCAGAAGCAGTGCTCGCCGGGCTCCAGAGTGGAGCGGTCGAAGGCGATCATGTCCGCCCAGATCTTGTACACGTTGGTGGAGTTGGCAAAGTTCATCATGTCCGGGCTGAACCCGCCGCAGGGGCGCATGTTGACCTCCAGGGCCACGATGTCCCCCTGTTTGCCCATCCCCTCCTGGTCCTGGGTCAGGCGGAAGAACTCGAAGTGGACGAACCGGCTTTTCACCCCGAAGCTCTTCACCGTGGCCCGTCCAGCCTTCCGGGTGTCGGCGGGGAGGTTTTTGACGATGTAATAGATGGAGTTATCCTCCTGGTTGACGATGTCCATGATGGACATGGGGGTGACGTTGCCCGTCTCGAAGATGGGCTCCCCCTTGGAGTCGATGATGGCGTCGTAGGAGTTGACCTCCGCATGGATAAACTCCTCCATGATGTAGGAGACCTCTGGAGCTTTGGCGCTCAGGAACTGGTCCAGGTCCTGGGCACTGGACAGCTTGTGGGTGTCGCAGGCCCCCACCCCGTTGTCCGGCTTGACCACCACCGGCCAGCCCACCTCCTTGATGAAGTCCAGACAGCCCTTTCTGCTGTCCACCAGGTGGAAGCGGGCGGTGGGGATGCCTGCGGCCTGGTAGTACTCCTTCATGTTGGACTTATATTTGATGCGGGGGATGTCGCTGGTCTGGAAGCCGCTGGTGATGTGGAAGTCGGTGCGCAGGGCGGCGTCCCGTTCCAGCCAATACTCGTTGTTGCTCTCCAGCCAGTCGATGCGGCCGTACTTGTGGATGAAGAAGGCCACCCCCCGGTACACCGCGTCGTATTGCTCCAGGGAATCCACCTTGTAATACTCGTTCAGGCTGTCTTTCAGCTGGGGGGACAGCTGGTCGTAGGGCTGGTCGCCGATGCCCAGCACGTTCATCCCGTTGTTTTTCAGCTCCCGGCAGAACTGCCAGTAGTTGGTGGGGAAGTTGGGGGAAATAAAGATCACATTGCTCATGGTTTTCTCACACTTTCTCTCTCGGTTTGATTCAGTCCGATTGGCCCGGCTCGCCGCCCAGCAGCCAGGGGAAGAAGTACACCGCCTGCTTGTACCACCAGGGCCAGTCGTGGGCGCAGTCGTGGCCCCAAAAGTCCACCCAGGTGTGGATGCCCTTCCGGTAAAAGATGTCCGCCAGCTGACGGGTGGAGTCGGGCAGCTCCCAGGCCCCCTGGCCCACGCAGATGGCCGCCCGCTGGCGGTTGAAGAGGCCGATGTAGGGGTGGTCCGGGGGCAGGTTGGCCATGTAGTGGACGGGGGAGTTCTGATAGACCACCTCGTCCATGTAGCCGTGGAAGCCGTAGCTGGCGGTGTAGATGCCGCTGAGGGCCAGCATGCCGTTGAAGAGATCGGGCCGGCGCAGGTAGAGGTTGGCGGCGTGGGTGGCCCCCAGGCTGCAGCCGAAGGAGATGATGCCCTCCTGCCCGGTCCGGTTCAGAATGTAGGGGGCCATCTCCTTGGTGAGGTAGTCCATCCACTGCTCGTGGCGGCGGGCCCGCCAGTAGGGGTCGCCGTTCTTGTCAGACCAGGTCTCCTTGTCCAGAGTGTCCACCGAGAAGACAATGATCTGTCCGGACTCGATCCAGGGGGCCAGGGTCCCGGCCATGTGGAAGTCACCGAAGTCGTAGAAGCGGCCGTCCTGGCAGGGGATGTACAGCACCGGCCGGCCGGAGCGGCCATAGACCATGCACTCCATATCCCGCCCCAGGGCGGGGCTGTAGTCAACAAGGTATTGGGTTTCCATAGACAGTCCTCCTAACGATTCAGCTCATACATCAGCGTCTCAATGAAAAAGGGAATCTGCTTTTCCCAGCTGGCCTCGCAGTGCTCGCCGCCGGGGACGATGCGGCAGGTGAGCCGCACCCCCCGCTCCAGCAGCAGGGCGGCCACCCGGGCGAACTGCCCCCGCATCAGCTCGTGAGCGCCCATCTCCCGGGAGCCGTAGTCCATGTACAGCACCGTGTCGGGCTGGGTCTCCGCCCCCCGGACCAGCCGGGCCAGACGGTCGGGGGCCACCCACAGAGAGGGGGACAGGGCCGCCGCCCGGGAGAAGACGTGGTTATACTCCAGCAGGGCGTACAGGCTCATCAGCCCGCCCATGGAGCTGCCCGCGATGAAGGTGTGCCGCCGGCCGGGCAGGGTGCGGAAGCGCCGGTCGATGGAGGGCTTGAAGGTGTGTACGAACCAGTCCATGGTGAGCTTGCCCCGGCCCTGCACGTGGCCCAGGTCGGGCTCGTAGAAGGTGTAGGGGGAGTATTCCGACAGCCGCCCGTTGTCCGGGTGATGGTTGCACTCCACCGCCGCCACGATCAGCGGCGTCTGGCAGGCGTCCAGGTACTCCCCCAGCCCCCAGCTCTTGCCGTAGGTGGCGTCCGAGTCGAAGAAGACGTTGTGGCCGTCAAACATATACAGCACGGGGTAGTGGCAGTCAGGCTCCCAGTCGTAGGACCTTGGCAGATAGAGGTAAACGCCCCGAGGCTCGTCCCCTGTCAGCTCGGGGATCGTCACATTCCATTTCTGAATCATGATGCATCCCTCCCAGTTTCTTCTCTGACAGTTTATCACAGTAAAGCGAGGATTTCAATTCGTCTCCGGGCTTTTTTCTGTATTTTTGGATTCCAGCCTGGAAACCGGATCGGATTTGTGAAATATCACGAGGAATCCGGCGGAACCATATGGTATAATGGACCGGAAAAAGGAGGGAGCGCCATGGTGAGACCGGCCCGTCCAGCGGATCTGGACGCCGCCGCCGCGATCTGGCTGGAGGGCAATCTGTCGGCCCACGACTTCATCCCGCCCCAATACTGGCAGGGCAATGTTGAGCTGGTGAAGGGTCTGCTGGCCCAGGCGGAGCTGTACGTCTATGAGGACGAGGGGGAGGTGCTGGGCTTTTTGGGCCTGGAGGACGGCTATATCGCGGGCATCTTCGTCCGGAGCGAGGCGCGGTCCAGAGGGACCGGCAGGCAGCTGCTGGAGGCCGCGAAGGGCCTGTACAGCCGCCTGACTCTGCGCGTCTATCAAAAAAACCGCCGGGCGGCGGACTTTTACCGGCGGGAGGGCTTTTCCGTCCGGGAAGAATCGGTGGACGAGGGGACCGGCGAGGCGGAATATTGGATGGAGTGGGAAGCATAACAACACCTTGGTCCGGGGAAGGAACCTGATTCACATGATACCAGCCTTCGACATAGTTCGAAAGGCTGATATTTTTTTTGCCCAAGAGGGGGCATAACCCCCGGCTTGTCCTCATAGGATGGGACAAAGGCTGGTGAAGGATATGGAAGGAATGGCTGGGGCGGCGAGCTACGTCCAGGCGGTGCAGGCCCTGCCCCTGCGGCTGCGGGAGGAGGCGCTGTCCCTGCCGGAGGGGGCCCGGGCCCGGGCGGAGGAGCTCCGCCTCCGGGCGGGCTGGCCCATGACGGCGCTGATAGACGAGGCGGAGCGCCCCCTGGGAGGGCCTCCGGTGGAGCCGGGGGAGCTGGAGCGGCTGGTGGAGATCGCCAGCGGGGCATCGCTCCACACGGTGCTGGACCAGGTCCGCCGGGGCTACCTGACCATGGAGGGGGGCCACCGCATCGGACTGTGCGGGACGGCTGCCCTCCAGGAGGGGGAAATCCGCAGCCTGCGGGCAATTTCCTCCGCCAACCTGCGGATCGCCCGGCAGGTGCGGGGGGCCGCCGCCCCGGTATTGGACGGGCTGTGTCCCGGCGGGCGGCTGACGGATACCCTGATCCTCGCGCCCCCCGGCCTGGGCAAGACCACCCTCCTCCGGGACCTGATCCGCTCGGTCTCCGAGGGGGAGGGCTGCGTCCCCCTCCGGGTGGCCCTGGCCGACGAGCGGGGGGAGGTGGCGGCGCTGTACCGGGGCCTGCCCCAGCTGGAGGTGGGCCGGCGCACCGACGTGACGGAGGGTTGTCCCAAGGCCCAGGGGCTGATGCTCCTGCTGCGGGCCATGAACCCCCAGGTGCTGGCGGTGGACGAGATCACCGCCCCGGAGGACGGGCGGGCGCTGTCCGAGGCGGCGGGCTGCGGGGTCACCCTGCTGGCCACCGCCCACGGGGAGGACCGGGCCGACCTGGAGCGCCGCCCCCTGTACCGTCCGCTGCTGGAGGCGGGACTGTTCCGCTTTCTGGTCCGCATTCGCCGGGCGGGGGAGGGGCGAGCTTATACTGTGGAGGAGCTGAGGTAGATGATCCGTCTGATGGGAGCCGTTCTGGTGGCGGCTGGGGGCGCGTATCTGGGCTTTCAGGCGGCGGCGGCGCTGCGCCGGAGGGTGCGGGCGCTGCGCCAGCTGGAGGCGGGCCTGGCCCTGCTGGAGCGGGAGCTGGAGCTGAACGCCCCGCCCCTGTTCCAGCTGCTGGAGCGGGGGGCCGCCCGGAGCGAGGGCCCGGCGAAGGCGCTGTTTGAGGGGTGCCTCCAGGGGCTGGACCGCCTGGACCGGGAGGAATTCTCCTGCCTGTGGCGGCGGCTGGCGGAGGAGCAGGCCGGACTGCCGCCGGAGGGACGGGCCATTCTGAGCGCCCTGGGGGACACCCTGGGGCGGTATGAGGCCCCCCGCCAGCGGGAGGCCCTGTCCGCCGCCCGCCGCCGCCTGGAGGAGCTGGCCGTCCGGCTGGAGGCGGACAGCCGCCGCCAGGGGAGGGTCTATCAGGCCCTGGGCCTGTCCGGCGGGGCGTTTCTCGTTATTTTGCTGCTGTAATATGATACCATCACGAAAGAGGGCTTTTACATATGGAGGTTGATCTCATTTTCAAAATTGCGGCCATCGGCATCCTGGTGGCGGTGCTGAACCAGGTGCTCAGCCGGGCGGGCCGGGACGAGCAGGCTATGATGACCACCCTGGCGGGGCTGGTGGTGGTGCTGATGATGGTGGTCCAGGAGATTGCCAGCCTGTTCGACCTGGTCAAGGACCTGTTTGGGCTGTGATGGAGGCCATGGCCAAGCTGGCCGCCGTGGGGGTGACGGCGGTGGTGCTCAGCGCGGTGCTGCGGAAAAACACCCCGGAGCTGGCCCTGCTGCTGGTGCTGGCGGCGGGGCTGTGGATGCTGGCTCTGGCCGCTCAGGGCCTGGGGGCGGCGGTGGCCCTGATGGAGGAGCTGGCCCAGCTGGCCGGACTGTCGGAGGCCCTGCTGGAGCCGGTGTTCAAAACGGTGGCCCTGTCCATCCTCACCAGGCTGACGGTGGAGATCTGCCGCTCGGCGGGGGAGGGAGGGGCGGCCGCCTTTGTGGAGACGGCGGGGACCGTCCTGGCTCTGCTGGCGGCTCTGCCCCTGGTGCGGGCTGTGGCCCAGCTGATGGGGGAGCTGCTGACATGAGACGTGTGCTGATTTTCTGTGCGCTGGCTGCGGCGTGCCTCCTCCCGGCCTGGGGGGCGGAGCTGGACGTCCCCGGCCTGGACCAGGTGTGGGAGACGGCGGAGGGCCAGGGGGTGTCTCGGGACGTCTCCCTGGACCAGGGACTGGCCCAGCTGGCCGGACAGGCTCTGGACCAGCTGAGGCCCCTCCTCCGGGCCAGCCTGACCACCGCCATGAAGCTGGCGGCAGTGGTGCTGCTGTGCGCCCTGGCGGAGAGCGTCCAGGCGGGGGAGGGGGAGGGCCTCCCGGCGGTGACTATGGCCGGAGCTTTGGCCATCACCGCCCTGACCATGACGGACATGGCCGCGATGATCGGCCTGGGCCGGGACACTCTGGGCAGAATGGAGGAGTTCTCCAGCCTTCTGCTGCCGGTGATGGCGGTACTGACGGCGGCCACCGGGTCGGTGAGCGCCGCCGCCGCCCGGCAGGGGGCCACGGTGCTCTTCTCCCAGCTGCTGCTCACCGTCATGGACCGGCTGCTGGTCCCCCTGGTCTACTCCTTCGTGGCGGTGAGCTGCGCCCACGCCGCCGTGGGCAATCCGGGGCTGAAAAAGGTGGCCGATCTGCTGAAGGGGACCATCACCTTTGTCCTGACCGCCCTGCTGCTGGCCTTTGTGGGCTACCTGACGGCCAGCGGGGCCATCGCGGGCAGTGTGGACGCCGCCGCCGTGAAGGCGGCCAAGCTGGCCATCTCCCGGGCCATCCCGGTGGTGGGGAGCATTCTGGCCGACGCCTCCGAGTCGGTGCTGGCGGGAGCGGGGGTGCTGCGGGGGACGGTGGGGCTGGCGGGACTGCTGGTGGTGCTGGCCCTGTGCCTCACCCCCTTCCTGCGGCTGGCCCTCCAGTACCTGGTGTACAAGCTGGCCGCCGCCCTGTGCGCGGTGGTGGCCCAGCCCAAGCTGTCCGGCCTCATCGACGCCATCGGCACCGCCTTCGGCCTGGTGCTGGGCATGACCGGGGCGGGAGCCCTGATGCTGCTGGTGAGCCTGGTGTCCGCTGTGGCGGCGGTGACCATATGATGGGGGCGGTGCGGAGCTGGCTGCTGGCGGTGATCGCGGCCTCCCTGCTGTGCGCGGTGGCCGGAGCCCTTATGCCCCCCGGCGGGGTGAAGCGGGTGGGGCGGCTGGTGTGCGGACTGGTGCTGCTGGGGGCGGTGCTCTCCCCGGCAGCCACCCTGGACGCGGCGGAGGGCCAGCGCTGGCTGGAGGGCTGGCTGGACTCCATCCAGCACCGGGAGGAGGAGCTGGAGGGGACGGTAAACCAGCAGATGAAAAGCATCATAGAACGGGAGTGCGCCGCATATATTGTGGACAAGGCGGCGGAGCTTGGCCTGACCTGCCGGGCCCGGGTGGAGTGCCAGCCGTCGGAGGACGGCCTGTACCTCCCTGTCCGGACGGAGGTGGCTGGCCCCATGACGGCGGAGGTCCAGGGCCGGCTGATCCGGACCATCGCGGAGGACCTGGGGGTTCCGCCGGAGGCGCAGATTTACATGGAGGAGGAGGAAATGCCGTGAAATGGAAGTGGCCCGAGGCGGCCCAACGGTGGAAGGAGGGGCTGCGGAGGTACTTATATGTGCTGCTGGTGGCGGCGGCGGGGGTGGCGCTGCTGCTCCTGCCCTCCGGCGGGCGGGACAGCCCCGGCGGGGAGCTGCCGGACCAGGAGGAGGGGGCCTCCTTCGACCTGGAGAGCTTTGAGACCAAGCTGGAGCGCACCCTGTCCCAGATCGAGGGGGCGGGGGAGACCCGGGTGGTTCTCACCCTGGACGGAGGCAGCCGTCAGGTGCTGGCCCGGAACCAGGAGCGGGAGGGGGATGGCGGCGGGACCAACACGGTGGTCACCGTGGGCAAGGGGTCCGGCCAGCAGGAGGTGGTCCCCCTCCAGACGGTGGCCCCGGAGTTCCGGGGCGCGCTGATCGTCTGCCCCGGCGGAGGGGACGCCAGAGTGCGTCTCCGGCTCATCGAGGCGGTGTCCGCCCTCACCGGCCTGGGCGCCGACCGGATCTCGGTGTGCGCCGGAGGCTAGCGGGGCGTTTTTCCCAACAACCAACATAAAAGGAGGAGTCAACATGAGAACGAAGAAGGACGGCTGGTCCCAGCTGTGGAAGCGGAACGCGGTGGTGGCGGCTATTGCCCTGTTTGTGTGCGCGGCGGTGTACCTGAACTGGAACTACGACAAGGAGGCGGACACCGGCGCAGGCAAGACGCTGGGGCAGTCCGCCATGGTGGGGGGCCAGACCCAGGACCCGCTGGTGAGCGGCGACCGCTCCGCCGCCGGTACCGGGGAGGAGGACGCCCAGGACGCCGGAACCGCCGGAGCGGAGGTCCCCTCCGCCGGGGAGACGGAGGGAAGCGCCTACTTCGCCACCGCCCGGCTCAACCGGCAGCAGGCCAGGGACAGCGCCCTCTCCCTGCTCCAGGACGCCGCTGCCCGGGAGGACGCGGACGCCGCCGTGAAGGACCAGCTCAACGACAACATCCAGACTATGGCAGACTACACCGTCACCGAGGCCCAGATCGAGAACCTGGTGGTGGCCAAGGGCTTTGCCGACTGCGTGGCCTTCATCGGGGAGGACTCCCTCTCCCTGGCGGTGGCCGCGCCGGAGGGCGGCCTCACCGAGGCGGACACCGCCAAGATCGTGGACATCGTGCACCAGACCAGCGGCTTCACCGCCGGTCAGATCCATATCATTGAGGTGGAGTAAAGTTTTTTGCCTCTGCGGTTGTCAAACGGGGAAAAGTGTGGTAAAATAACGGTATCCGTTTGAAAACTGGAAACAGGAGTGGTATCACAATGGGCGAAAGCAAGGATTATGTCTCCCGCTCTGATGAGCTGGGCAACATTCACATCTCTGAGGAGGTGCTGGCGGCCATCTCTGCCGCCGCTGCCCTGGAGGTGGAGGGGGTCAGCAGTCTGACCAACCCAGGCAGAAAGAACGCCGCCAAGGGGGTCCACATTAAGCTGGAGGAGGCTCAGGTGGTGGTCACCATGTCCGTCCTCATGGCCTATGGCCACACCATCCCCGAGATGGGCAGGGCCGTGCAGGAGGCGGTGAAAACCGCCATCGAGTCCATGACCGGTCTGGAGGTCGCCGCCGTCAACGTCAGCGTCAGCGGCATCGTTTTCCCCCAGCCAGAGCAGTAAAAAACAGCGCCGGGAATTGTTCCCGGCGCTGTTTTTTTACCATCTTTGGAGCTGCCGCAGCAGGATTCCTGCAATGTCCTCGCAGGAGCCCTGGATCTGGACCGCGCCAATGTTGTAGGCCACCATGGGCATGCCGTACACCACGCTGGATTCCTTGTCCTGGCCGATGGTGTAGGCCCCGGCCTGACGCATCTTCAAAAGGCCGTCGGCACCGTCCCGGCCCATGCCAGTCATGATGATGCCGGCCATTTTACACTTGACCTGCTCGGCCATGGAGAAGAACAGCGCGTCCACCGAGGGCCGGTGGCCGCTGACCTTCTCGCCGGGCATGCAGCTTACGGTGTATTTTGTCCCGCTGCGAACCACGCGCATCTGAAAGTCCGCCGGAGCCAGCAGGGCCAGTCCCCGGCGCAGCTCATCGCCGGTCTTGGCCTCCCGCACCTCCATGTGGCACAGGCGGTTGAGCCGGTCGGCGTACATCTGGGTGAAGCCCACCGGCATGTGCTGCACGATGAGCATGGGGGGGATGTCGGCGGGCAGGCGCTTCATGACCTCCAGGGTGGCCTCGGTGCCGCCGGTGGAGGCCCCCAGGGCGATGATGGCAGCGTCCATTGAGGGCCGACTGCCCAGGAGCGGAGGCGCGGGGAGAGCGGGCTTGTTGCCGGTTTGGGGCAGGCGGACTCCGCCGCCCAGGGCGGCTCCCGGCCGGCCGGCCGCTGTCAGCGCGGGGGCGCCGGGCCGGGGGCGCACCTGGGCTCCGGCGGCGGCGATGACCTTGCTGGTGAGCGAGTGGATGAACGCCTCGTTCTGGCCCGGCTCCGGCTTGCGGACAAAGTCCACCGCTCCGGCGGACAGGGCGTCGAACACCCGCAGGTCCAGGGAGGACACCAGAATCACCGGCAGGGGGACGGCGGGGAGCAGCTGCTTTAAAAGGTCGATGCCGCTCATGCCGGGCATCTCCACGTCCAGCGTCATCACGTCGGGCTTGAGCTGGTCCACCTTGACCCGGGCGTCCTTGGCGTTGAAGGCGGTGCCCACCACCTCCACACGGGGGGAGGCGTTCAGCCCGTTGGAAATCATGGTGCGGGCCAGGACGGAGTCGTCCACCACCAGAACGCGGATCTTTTTGTTGGATGGCCACATGACAATCACTCCTTCAAATCAGGCCCGGCCCGGTCCGGAGGACCGGGGGGCGCATCATTTTTTCTGGAAGGTGGACGGAGCTACCGTCGCGTAGGGAGCGTCCTTGCTCAGGTTCTCCGAGTGGCTGATCATCAGGTAGCCGCCGGGGTTGGTGGCGTCGTAGAAGCGGCGCACCAGGGCGTCCTTGGTGGGCTGATCGAAGTAGATCATCACGTTGCGGCAGAAGATCACGTCGAACTTGGTGCGGAACCGGATGGGGTCCATCAGGTTGAAGGTCTGGAAGATCACGTTGTTGCGGATCACGGGGGCAACGGCGTAGCGGCTGCCCTCCAGATGCTTGAAGTATTTCTTCCGCCAGGTCTCGGGCACGGTGCTGGGCACCTCGTAGATGCCCTGCTTGGCCTTGGCCAGGGCTTTTTGGGAGATGTCGGTGGCCAGGATGCGGGTGTCCCACTGGCTGGCCTGAATGCCCAGAAAATCCTTGATGTACATGGATACGTTGTAGGGCTCCTCGCCGCTGGAGCAGCCTGCGCTCCAGATGGCGATGGACTTTTTGTTCTGGTATTTGCGCACCAGCTCGGGCATAATCACCTTGGTGAAGAAGTCGAAGTGCTCCGGCTCCCGCATGAAGAAGGTGTAATTGGTGGTCAGGCGGTTGAGCACCTGCTCGATCTTTTGGGGGTCCTTCTCCTTCAGCAGCTGGGTGACGAACTGGGAAAAGCTGGTGTACCCCTGCTCGGTCAGCATGGAGGACAGCCGGCTGGTGACCAGCTGACGCTTCTCCTGCAGGGTGATGCCGAATTCGGATTGAATGAAATGTGTCAGTCTGCGGAAATCTTCATCCGAGATGGGCTGTATCATCTGAGAGCTCCCTCCCTTAACAATGTATGTGCCAGCGTCAGTCGTGGAGCAGCTGCGCACAGTCCAGCTCCAGCATGGTGTTGCCGTCGGGCAGGGTACACATGCCGGAGACCATGACCTGGCTCCCGCCGCTGTTGGTGGGGACGGGAAGGATATCCTCCTTGGGGACGTCCACCATCTGCTCCACCATGTCCACCACGATGCCTACCATGTTGCCGTCCACTTCCACCACGATGCTGCAGAAGTTGTCCTGGGGCATTTTGCCCAGGCGCAGGCGGATGTCCACGATGGGGATGATCTGGCCCCGCAGGTTGATCACGCCCTTGACGTAGCCGGGCACCTGGGGCAGATAGGTGATGGAGTAGCCGGTGATGATATCCTTGACCAGCTCGGCCTTGATGCCGTACATCAGGCCGTCGGAGGAGAAGATCAGGTATTTATCGGTGGCGATCTCCGGGATCTGATCGTTATACTCGTCGATCTGGGCCTCGGTGGCGAACATCATTTCTTCAACTCGTGCCATAAGTTCATTCTCCCTTCCTGTACTGCCGCCGTTAATAGGTGCTGTGAGCGGCCGCGTAGACGTTCATCACGTCCAAAATGATGCTGATGCTGCCGTCGCCCAGGATGCTGCACCCGCTGATGCCGTAGTTCTTCACGCCGAAGTTGTTGATGTAGTTGGGCATGGGCTTGACCACGATCTGCTGCTCGCCCATCAGCTCGTCGACAAACAGGCAGTAGGAGTGCTCGCCGGCCTCCACCCACATGAGGATGCCGTCCTCAATGTTGTCGCAGCCCTGCTCCATGCAGAACAGCTCCTTGGCCCGGATGATGGGGTAGAAGTTGTCCCGGATTTTTACCATCTCGCCCTGGGCGGGGTCGTGGATCACGTCCTGGGCGGTGACCTTCAGGGAGGACTGGATGGTGTTGATGGGGATGGTGAAGATGGAGCTGCCCACCGCCACCTCCATGCCGTCCATGATGGCCATGGTCAGGGGGATTTTCAGAGTGGTGGTCATGCCCTGGCCCCACTCGCTGGAGATGGTGACGGTGCCGCCTACATCGGCCACGTTCTTCTTCACCACGTCCATGCCCACGCCTCTGCCCGAATACTCGGTGACCTCGGTGTTGGTGGAGAAGCCGGGCATCATCAGGAAGTTGAGGATCTCCTTCTGGCTGTAGTCGTGGTCGGGGGCGGCCAGGCCCTGGCGGATGGCCTTGTTCAGCACGGCCTGGGTGTCAACGCCCTGGCCGTCGTCCTTGATCTCGATGATGACCTCGCTGCCGGTGTGCCGGGCGGAGAGGATCACCTCGCCCACCGGGTCCTTGCCGGCGGCGATGCGGTCGGCCTCGTGCTCCTCCAGGCCGTGGTCCATGGAGTTGCGGACGATGTGCATGATGGGGTCGCTGATGGCGTCCACGATGGTTTTATCCACCTCGGTGTCCTCGCCGATGAGGGTGAGCTTGGCCTTTTTGCCCAGCTTCTTGCTCATGTCCCGGACGATGCGGTTCATCTTCTGGAAGGTGCCGGACACGGGCACCATCCGCAGGGACATGGACACGTCCTGCAGATCGTCGGTGAGCTTGCGCAGGTCACGGGCGGACTTGGTAAAGTTGTCCAGCCGCAGCCCCTTCAGGTCGGGGGAGGAGGTGACCATGGATTCGGTGATGACGATCTCGCTGACCACCGCCATCAGCTGGTCCAGCTTGGCCAGGTTGACGCTGATCAGGCTCTCCTTGGCGTGCTGCTGGCCGGCGGCGGGCTTGGGGGCGGGGGAGGCGTCCGCCTTGACGTCCGCCTTGGGGGCGGCGGCGTCCGCCTTGGGCTCTTCGGCGGGGGCGGGGGCGGAGGGCGCGGGCTTGGCGGCGTCCACCGCCTGATACTCCCGGACCGAGGCCCCGCCCTTCACCGCGGGGAGGGCCGCCTGCCGGTCGTCCGCGGTGCGGAACCACAGCAAAAAGCCCTGGTCTGCAATGAGGTCGGAGGTGGAGGGGTCGGTCTCCACGTTGGCGGGGAAGGTGATAAAGTCGCCGCAGTAGTCCTTCACGCCGTTGGTGAGCATAAAGGCCCGCAGGTTTTCCATGCCGCTGCCCTCGTCAAAAAAGACGTGGATGCCGAACAGGTAGTCGGGGTTGACCGCCTCCGCCGCGGGGGCCTCCGCCGCAGGGGCGGGGGCGCTCCCGGCGGACGCCTCCTCCCCGGGAGCGGGAGCGGCGGGATTGCCCTGAATTTTATCGATCAGGCTATTAATTTTAGCCACGATATGGTCGATAGACTGAGAGAGCGGTTCATCGTTTTCCACCTTTTCGATCTCGCCGCGGAAGAAGTCCACGGCCTGGAACAGCATGTCGAACAGGTCCGGCCGGGTCGCCTCCGGGACCACGTCCATGCCCTTCTCCCGAACGATGAAGAACATATCCTCAATCCGGTGGGCCACCGTCATCAGGGAGCTGAACTCCATCATGGCGGAGGAACCTTTGATTGTGTGCATGATACGGAATATCTCGTTGACGCTGTCCTCGGAGAATGTATCCGCCTCTTCCGCCGTCAGCAGGATACCATCCAGCTGTTCCAGCAGGGTGTTGGTCTCGTAGAGATACATATCCAGGATGCTGTCGTTGCCGCTGCCCATAAAAACGCCACCTTTTTTCATTTGGTTTTGGATGCGGGCGGGGGGCCGGCCTGCAGGCATAGTAGCCCCACCCATATCTAATCATACTCGATATATCGGCAGTGTCAATTAGAAAATTAAGTTTTCCAGAAAAAAAACTGGGGATAGACTTTTGCTCGGAGCTGGTTTAAAATAATTCTGAACCAGGCCCGGCGGGGGCCGGGCGCTGTCCCGGCCCGTTTTCCTCGCCGCCGGCCGCCTCAGTCCGATCTGAAATAATGGAAATGGAGTGTCGCCAATGCCAGACCTGCTTGGTGTGACCAACCCGGTACCGGGACATGACAACAACAATGTAAACCGAAATATACCCACCTCCCCCAGCGACACCCGGATCCAGAACGCGCCGGACCTGAACCGGGTGGTCCGCTCGGACAACCGGACCGAGCAGCAGACCGCCGGCGATTCCAGCAGCCAGGCCCTGCGCTACGATTCCAACTTCGCCGCGTTCCTCCAGCGCCTGGCCAACACCCCCGACCTGCGGGAGAGCCTGACCACCATCTTCGCCATGTACGAGGGGACGGTGGTCTCCTCCGGCATCGAGGAGGGGCTGGCCGCCGAGATGGGCGCGTTGCTGAACATGCTGAAGATGGACGAGGCGGCGCTGAGCAAGTTCTTCAGCGCCCAGCTGGCCAACGGCGCCCGCTTCGGCGGGGCGCTGTTCAGCATCCTGCGGGAGGCCTTCTCCTCCAGCGGCTCGGAGGCGGCGCGGAACAATATCCTGCAGTTCCTGAAAAAGTACGGCGACTACTCCTCCACCGGCCACATCCAGGGCAACCTGCTGCGCAACCTGACCAAGCTGACCCGGGCCATCCCCGCCAGCTACGGCAGCCAGCTGCTGCCCATGGTGTCCGAGCTGGAGGGAAAGATGCAGCAGGGGGACCGGGCCGGGGCGCTGAAGCTGCTCCAGGGCAGCATCCTCACCTTCCTGGCCGGCTACACCAGCAAGACCAACGACATGGGCCTGTCCCGGTCGCTGATCTCCATGCTGGCCCTGGACGTGGCCCGCTACGAAAACGGCAGCGAGGACAGCCTGCTTCAGGCGTTCCATCAGATGCTGGGCGGCTCCGGCCTGCGGGATAAGCTGGGCGCCCTGTCCGACGAGGCCCTGCTCCGCCTGCTGGACAGCACCAGCTTCGCCAAGGCGGCGGACAGCGACCAGTTTGCCGCCCAGCTGGCCAAAACCGCCCAGGCCGCCCTCCAGAACGGGGCGGGCAAGGAGGTGCAGGAGGCCTTCCGCAACATCATCTCCGCCTTCCTGGTGAACGAGAGCGTCCATATGCCTCTGAACCACATCCTCCTGCCCCTGGAGTGGGACGGGAAGATGGTCTTTTCCGAGATGTGGGTGGACCCGGACGCGGAGGAGAACCTGAAGCGGGGCCGGGGGGACAAGGAAAACGTGATGCGCTTCCTGTTCAAGATCGATATCCAGAGCCTGGGCTTCTTCGACATGGTGCTCACCTGTCAGGGGGAGCGGGTGGACGTGCAGGTCTTCTGCCCCGAGCGGGTGGCCCCCTTCTCCCAGCTGGTGCAGGGGGAGCTGTCCCGCATCATCGCCGATAACGGCCTGTCGGCCGGGGCGGTCCAGGTCCAGCAGATGGACCGTCCGCTGACCATTTCAGGGGTATTTCCAAAAATTTTTGAGGGGGGGAGCAGCGTCAATGTCACGGTATGACAACCGGTCCGCCAACCGGGCGGTGGCCCTGAAGTACGACGGGGAGGGCGCCCCGGTGGTGGTGGCCTCCGGCATGGGCTATCTGGCCGAGCGGATGATCGAGGTGGCCACCGAGAGCGGCGTGCCCGTCTATGAGGACAACTCCCTGGCCACCATGCTCTCCCAGCTGGCCCTGGGCCAGGAGATCCCCGACGCCCTGTATCAGGCCATCGTGGAAATTTACGTCTACTTTTTGAACTTTGACCCCAACGACCCGGACAAGGCCCGGCGGCAGCGCCAGGCCCTGGCGGAGGAGGCGGCCCGGATGGCCGCCCCGGACGAGAAAGGAGCGTCGTAACTATGGCAGACCGCCTGTATTTGATTCTGGACAGCCAAAGCGTGCCTCTGGCCAACGCGGTGCTGGAGTCCCCCCCCAACTCGGAGGTGCTCCAGATCTGCGTTCTGGGCGGCAAGGAGGAGGCTGTGGCCGCCCACCGGGAGATCCAGCTCATCGGCATGGACGACTCCACTCCCAACCGGGTGGGGGTGATCATCCGCCAGCGGGGCGAAAAGCTGGTCATTCAGCCCACCGCCGCCCTGGGCCCCAACGCCCGGGAGAACCTGCGCATCCTCACCAGCTTTGACAGCGTGATGTACCCGGTGACCGGCTGCTGGCGGGGGCAGAAGACCCTGAAGGCCAAGGACCTGAGCTGCGGCGGCATCGCCTTCTGGAGCAGCATCCCCCTGGAGGAGCGGGAGATCGTGGAGATGGTCCTCCCCGTGACCGACGCCCCTCTGGTGGTCAAGACCCAGGTCCTCCGGGAGCTGGAGGACGAGACCTCCGCCCAGCCGCTGTACGCCTCTAAATTCGTAGACCTGATCCAGGACGAGGAGGCCCTGATCCGCAAGGCGGTGTTCAGCATACAGATCGACAACGCAGACTGAACCAAGGCGGCGGGAGCCCATCCGCCCCCGCGTTACCCCCGGGAACACAGAAAGGAGAACCGCATATGTCCCAACGAACCGGTACACAGCGCCGCACCTGGAAGGAGCGTGCGCTGGCCCTGCTTTTGGCCGCCGTCCTGGTGGCCGGCCTGGCGCCTGGACTGACTCTGCCCTCCCGGGCGGAGCACTGGGCCGACACCTATCTGGACCAGCTGGTGGACTGGGGCGTCCTGCGGGCGGATCAGACCGCCGACCCGGACGCCGCCCTCACCCGCGCCGACTTTATGGCCATCATCAACCGGGCCTACGGCTACACCGAGACCGGCCCCATCCCCTTTGAGGATGTGCTCCCCACCGACTGGTTTTACGACGATGTGTCCATCGCCTACACCGCCGGGTATATGGCGGGCACCTCCGACATCACCGCATCCCCCTACGACAGCCTCACCCGGGAGCAGGCGGTGTGCATCCTGGGGCGGAACATGATGATGCAGGACACCCCCGGCGAGAGCCTGGCCTTTTCCGACAGCCGGGATGTGAGCGACTGGGCCCGGGGCACCGTGAAGACCGCGGTGGACAATTACATCATCTCCGGCTACCCGGACAACACCTTCCAGCCCAAGTCGGCCATCTCCAAGGCCCAGATGGCGGTGCTCATCACCCAGTGCGTGGGCACCCCCATCCAGCAGAGCGGCAGCTATGAGCTGGGCGGCGTCTTCGGCAACGTGACCATCACCGCCCCCAACGTCGCCCTGCGCAACACCACCATCAGCGGCGACCTGTATGTCTCCGGCGGCGTGGGCCTGGGGGGCATCCGGCTGGAGAACGTGAACGTGCTGGGCCGGATCATCCTCAGCGGCGCGGGCGAGAGCGAGGGCGGCGACGCCAGCGTGGTCATGCGCAACGTCACCGCCGGGGAGATGCTGGTGGACAACATGCGGGGCCGGACGGTCACCATCCGGGCGGACGGCATCACCGAGATCGACAAGACCACCGTACGCACCTCCGCCTACCTCGAGGACAACAACACCGATGACAAGGGCCTGATGAACATCGAGCTGGACGGAGATTCCGGCGCCCGGCTGACCCTGGCCGGCCGGATCAAGGACGTGGTGAACAAGACTCCCAACTCCTACATCCAGGTGGCCAAGGGCACCGTGGCCAAGATCACCGCGGATGAGGCCGCGGTGAACTCCACCATCCAGCTGGACCGGAACACCGAGGTGAAGGAGATGAACCTGGACGTGGCCACCAACGTCACCGGCGACGGCGACATCGGCCAGCTGAACGTCAACGCTCCTGGCTGCGTGGTGTCCATGCTGCCCGACAAGATCTACATCCGGCCCGGCCTGACCGCCAACATCGCCGGGGTGGTAATGGACTCCCAGGCGGCGGAGGAGGGCTCTCTGGACCCGCGCCTGCTGGCCGGTTACCCCGCGGCCAAGGACATCACCCCCGAAGGACTGCGGGCCGACTTCGCCGGCAACAAGAAGGGCACCGTCTACTGGGCGGTGAGCAGCATCACCGACGGCTCCATCGGCGAGGACGACCTGATCTCCCCGCCCTCCTACGGCTCCAAGGCCATCCGCAACGGCTCGGTGGCGGCCCCCGTGGGCGGAGACGAGGTGAGCGCCCAGATCACCGGCCTGTCGGTGGGCGGCTCCTACTACCTGTCCGCCATGCTGGTGGACGACCAGGGCAACCGCAGCCCGGTGAAGGTGGTGGCCTTCACCACGCCGGACAACACCGTCCCCGCCTTCGGCCAGGGCTACCCCTATATGTCCTACATCGGCAAGGAGGCGAACGCCCAGCTGATCACCGCGCAGGTGGCAGTGATGGCGACCAAGAACTGCAAGATGTACTATACCGTGCTGCCCGCCGGGGCCGCCGCTCCCACCGTCGATGAGCTGCGCTCCGCCGCCATCAGCAGCAACCTGGGCTACGGCGTGGTGGATCTGGAGAAGAACCAGGTCTGGGACAGCGACGAGGCCATCATCGTCAGCCGCCGCCTGGAGGAACAGAAGGACTACGTGCTCTACCTGTGGCTCACCGACGGCATCAACAGCTCGGCGGTGACCTCCCTGGCCTTCAGCACCCCGGACGTGACTCCGCCTGACTTTGTCATCCATCCCAGAAGCAACGGCGATCCTCTGGCCACCAGCGTGCCCATGACCGCCGCGCTGAGCGAGAACGGCACCATCTACTGGGTGGCGGTGAAGTCCGGCGATCCCTACCCCCTGCCCAACCCCCAGAACGACAGCGACAACGAGGAGGACGGCAAGACCGCCAAGCTGACCAGCGAATATGCCAAGCTCCAGGTGCTCAACGGCATGGGCGCGGTGAGCAGCGGCCGGGCCACGGCCACCGCCAACAACCAGGTCAACCTGAACATCACCGGCCTCCAGGCGGAGACCAGCTATGACCTGTACTACATGGCCGTGGACGCCGCCGGAAACTACACCATCCAGGTCTACAAGCTCCAGGGCGGCATCCGGACCCTGGACACCAATCCTCCCACGGTGCGCCAGTTCTTCACCAAGACGGACAGCCAGGACCCCACCCGTCCCATGCGGGACACCTCCATCGTCCTGGAGTTCAGCGAGAACGTCCGCCTGGGCGGCACCAGCCAGGACCTGCTGTCCCTGTATGAGGCCACCCAGGAGGGCACCACCTCCGAGCAGGAGGAAGCCCTGAAGGAGTTTGTGGACGCCCTGCGGAAGAACATCGATTTCTGCACCCTGGAGAACAACGAGGAGCGGTCGGTGGTCAAGGACAAGGACGGCGTCAGCTCCAGCGAGTGGGTCATTGACTTCACCAAGGCCCAGGTGGCCAACGTCAACGGCAAGATTCAGATCACCTTCCCCAACACGGCGGACAATGAACCCGGACTGCGTCTGGCCAGCGGCGCGACCTACTACTTTAAGGTGAACATCGATTCCCAGAACAAGATCAGCGACCTGAGCGGCCATGAGATCGAGTCCTCCCCGGTGTGGTACGAGACCCCGGAGTCGGAGGGCCACAGCCTGCCCATGTTTACCGTGGTCTTCGCCCGGGTGAACCTGACCTCCAACGGCTTTGCGCTGAACAGCCAGCAGTGGCCCCTGGCCATCGAGGAGGAGAACAACCTCAACCGGGACAACAACCTGGGCATCGGGGACTACGGCGTGGACTTCAAGTTCCGGATGCGGCCCGACTCCACCGAATCGGTGGCGGACGGCATCGCCTACGACCTGCTGCTGTGGACCGATACCCAGCTGGAGTACGACCTGTATTACCGCGCCGTCAGCAAGAGCGGCGAGGCGCTGACCGCGAAGACCGGCACCAACGGCTCCTTCCTCTACGGGATGCCCAACATGCCGGAGAACGTGGACCAGAACGGCTGGGTGAAGCTGGGCAGCAGCGGCGTACACTACATCGGCGCGAACAGCGACGGCCGGTCCAGCAAGCGGCTGCACCAGGTATTCAACGGCTGCGGAGCCGGAGCCGTCCTGCCCGAGCTGAACAAGCTGAGCGGTACCTACACCAACGAAAACGGCGAGAAAGAGGACGTGTACTATGAGTTTGCCGTGTCGGTGCGCAGCATTGGCGGCCGCACCGACCCCAACACCTGGGGCGAGACGGTGAACTTCTACGTGGATGTGGCGGCGGGCGACACCGTCAACCTCTACGGCCTGGGCGAGAGTCCCACCAACGACGCCTGGAAGCGCTTCCTGGACAACGGCCTGACCAACAACGGCGGCGAGTCCATCGGCGCGGCAGGCAGCGAGTGTACCACCGGCGAGCCCCGTGAGCTGCACATGGAAAAAACCTTCAGCGACAAGGTGCAGCCTTCCTTCGTCCGGGGCTACCCCACCTTTGAGACCACCGAGAGCTCCGTGACCATGAACTTGGCCCTGACCCGGGCCGGTACCATCTACTATGTGATCGGCTACGCCCACAACGGAGATTCCGACCCCACCTCGGGCACCTGGAGTCCCACAATCGGCACCTACTGGAAGGACACCGGGAACATGATCCGGCCGGAGGAGGTCCCCCGGAGCGGCAGTGAACGGGACGATGAAAACCCGCCGATGCCGCAGCTGAAACAGCCCACCAACTACCAGATTCAGGATCCCAGAGGCTGGAACGAGGCGGTGGACATGATGAAGGACGTTCCGCCGGGCAGCGTGAACTGCCAGCAGGTGGCGGTGCAGCAGGTGACCATCAACAACCTGAAGCCCAACCGGACCTACTACGTCTACTTCGTCATCACCGGCACCGACGTGACCCCCTCTGAGGTGCAGATCTACAAGTTCAAGACCAGTCCCATGAGCCGGCCGGTGATCACCATCGGCAGCGCCCCCGGCACCAACGGCCAGCCTGGCCGCGCCACGCTGAAGACGGATGTGGGCTCTGAGCTGACCTATAAGGTCTACGGCGCCAATTCCCTGAGCAGTGTGCAGTACATCGGTGACGGCTCCCTGCTGGCGAACTACGTCAATCCCAACTGCGCGCCGCTGCCCGCCGCCTACAATAAACTGACCATCTATGATGCCCTCCAGACTGTGTACTACTACAACGAGGCGTCGAAGGGCGATCCCAATAAGATTGCTTACTACCCCACAGACGGCTCGGGCAACCCGGAGAACTACCCGGAGTATTCGGTGTTTGACGTCTACGCCAGCAAGGAAGTGAAGGAGAGCATCAAACGCTGGCTGGATACTGCCGAGGATGAGAGCGCAGCCGACAAGGGCGGCCCCATCCACCTGAACGCCAACGTGGTGCAGAACGGTAATCCCAAGCTCCAGACGGACCAGGACTACTACGTGGTTGCCATAGCCCGCAAGGACCCCATAGACAACAGCATGAAGGACAGCGGCGTGGATGTACTCTACTCCTTCATGGGCCGTCAGATCAAGATCGGTGACCAGAATCCCCCGAACCTGGAGAGCGCGATCATCAACTTTACTGTTGGGGACGATGGAACGCTGACCTCTGGCCAGATCACTCTTATCTTTGATAAGACAATCTATAAGCTCAAAGGTGGCAAGGATAATGAGATTACGAGCGCTAAAGATTTGTTTAACGCTGGATTGGGTGGGATCGAAGAGGATAGTGTCGTAACCAGCAATAATAATGCTTCCACGGCTGTATTAAGACTGGTAACCCAAGGAAAGTTTACAAGCGGCTGTATTTATGGTACAGTTGGCACCAATTACCTGAGCAACAGTGATAGTGTTACTGCACGTGCGGTGCTGGATATCTCCTCCGCAGTCACAACAAGGGAGGATGCAACGAACAATTATACAGACTACACCATCACGGTCACCTGGACTCCCGCCGCCGGTACCGGCCTGACTCCCCTGACGGAGACTAAGACGGTGACCATCACGAAGCCGAAGACTCCCACCAACAGGAGCGCCCCGGTCGCAACGGCGGCCTACGGCAATGTGACCACCTCCTCCGGGTCAGGCAGCATCAAGAGCGGCACCCTTACGGTGAGCTTTGACCAGGCCCTGTACAACACCAACGGCAGCGCGGTGACCACGGCGGACCTGTCCTGGATCATCCAGAGCTCGGAGGGCATCGACCTGGCCCGCAGCAGCATCACCAACGACACCATGAACAACACGGCGCGCCTCACCCTGGCGCTGAAGCAGGGGGCGAAGAGCGTCTCCGCCAGGATCAACAGCGGCACGCTGGCCAGCTCCAGCGGCATGGTGACCGAGGAGGACCTGATCATCACCGGCACCGAGCGCACCAGCACCAGCGGCCAGAGCAACCTGTCCGTCACCGGGTACAATGTGGACGTGACCTGGGGCGGCGAGACGCTGAAGACAATCACAGGCACCATACAGTGATCCCGAAACGGGAGCGGGCCCCCGGCTCGCTCCCGTTGCCCTATTTCCCATGAAAAGGAGTGTTTTGAATGCGGAAAACCCTTGCCCGCCGCAGTCTCGCGGCCCTGCTCACCCTCACCCTGATTCTGTCCCTGCTCCCCGCCGCCTTTGCGGCGGACCCGATCACCTTGGACAAGAATTCCCTGTCCCTGCAAGTGGGAGAGACAGCGCAATTGAAAGAGACCAACAATGCCACTGTCAGCTGGTCCAGCAACAATAACAGCGTTGCCTCTGTTGACGCCAACGGCAACGTCACGGCTGTCGGCCGCGGCAGCGCCACCATCACAGCCTCCGACAGCAACGGCCAGAGCGCCACCTGCGCCGTGACCGTTATAACGGCACAGGCGAAGAGCCTTGCGGTCGAGCTGAAAGCGAACCAACAAACCATATCCTATGGCGGGATGGCCTATTTGGAGGTAAGGAAGATTTCGGTTACATGGAGCGACAACACAACAAGTGACCTTGATCTGAGCAGCAACCGGCTGAGCTGCTCTGCGGCCGTCGTCCCCGGCGGCACCGGCTCTGTGAGCATCGCCAATCCCTCCGACACCAGCGGCCAGTCTGGCCTGCAGGCCATCCGTGTCACGGGCGCCGGCGAGGGCACCGTGACCGTCCAGGTGACGGTGGAGTACCGGAACATGGATACAAATGCCATCACATCCGGAACGGCGAACTGCACGATCAGCGTCACATCCGCCAATACGGTGGTCATCGAGGACTTCGACACAAGTCAGAACCTGAACCTGATCCAGGGCGTCCCCAAGACGCTGAAGGCTTACGTGACCGAGAACGGCAGGCGGAACGATGAGCTGAGCGACCAGATTGAGTGGGAGATCAAGGGCAGCGGCCTTTCCATCCAGGGGACCAGCACCGGCCCCAGCGTCACCGTCAATCCCACCAGCGAGGTAGGGGCGGATCAGGGGGTGACGATCACTGCCAGCTATACGCCGGCGGGCGGCAGGACGGTCTCCAGAACCCTCACCTGTATCATTCGGGACCCCGGCGGCACCGGCGGCGACGGTCCGGACAAACCTGTCCCGCCCCCTGCCGGCGACACCCTGCCCGAGGGTGTGGTGCCGGTGATCACCATCAACTCCCCCGCCGACGGCAAGATCATGGAGCCCGGCTCGGAGAGCATGGACATCTCGGTGGCCTTCAAGAAGCCGGACGGCAGCTCCGTCAATAGTATCCTCCAAGCCTCCACCGGCGGCTACCTGATCGCCACCTATGTGGACGATAACGGCGCACGCTACGAGGTTCCCCTGAACGGGACCAGCAGCGAGCCCGGCATCGCCAAGCTGGAGGTGCGCAGCGGCCGGTACTGGGTGACGGCCAGCAAACCCGGCGAGGCCACCCTGACCATCTCTGCCAGCAGGGGCGATCCGGCCAGCGTGTCGGTGGTGGTCAGCGGCTTTGTGCTGCTGCAGGACGAGATCACCATGACGGAGAACGAGAGCCGCAGCCCCTTTGAGGAGGGGGAGAAGCAGATCATCAAGGCCTACGGCGAGGCCAAGACCACCGACCTGAGCATCTGGTCCGACGCGGCCAACATCGCCACCTACGTGAACAACAACCTTGCGGCCTACAGCCCCGGCACGGCCAACTTCACCATCAGCGACGCCCGGCGGGGCTTCCGGGCCACCCTCAAGGTGACGGTGAAGTCCGACCCCAACTCCACCATCAACGGCATCACAATCAAAAACACCGAGACCCTGCCCTTTACCGACGGGCGGCTGACCTTCAACCTCCAGGCGGGGGGCCTGCTGTCTCACATCACCGGCATCAACGTGGACGCCGGCAAGGGGGCGATGTATTACAACTACCGTTCGGAGAACCAGCCCGGCTCAGGCGTGGGCGCGGAGAGCTACTACTACCCTGGCCGCAGCGGCGGCGTCCCCGCCGGACAGCGGTCCATGGCCGACCTGACCTTCGTCCCCAACCGCAGCTTCCCCGGCGGCGAGGTGACCATCAACTACACCGCCTTCTCCACCAGCGGCCAAAGCTACGCCTGCCAGATTGTCCTCACCGTCACACCGCAGGGGGGGTCCAGCGCCGCCATCGCTATGGACACAGCCTACAACACCCCGGTGAGCTTCAACAGCGATGAGTTCAACCGGGTGTGCCAGGAGCGGCTGGGCAGCAAGCTGCGCTGCGTGGTCTTTTCCCAGCCCCCGGAGCGCCAGGGCGTCCTTTACACCAACTACTACAGCGCGGAAAACTACGGCAACGTGGTAGACACCGCCCGCCAGTACACCCTGAAGGAGCTGGACAGCATCTCCTTTGTCCCCGCCCCCGGCTACAGCGGGCTGGTCACCGTCTACTACACCGCCTACGGCGCTGGGAACAGCGGCTCCTATGCCGGTCAGGTGAGCATCAACGTGGGCCGGGAGAGCGGCGTGTCCATCGGCGGCCTGGCCTACGACGTGGGCAAGGGCGGCGTGGTCCACTTCGACGACGAGGATTTCAACGACTACTGCCGGGAAATCCTCTATGAGGAGAACCGCTACAACTACCAGACCCTCAGCTTCATCCGCTTCGAGTCCCTGCCCAGCGCCAGCCAGGGCGTGCTCTACTACGACTACCGCTCCAGCGTCAACCTGGGGTCCCAGGCGGCTGCCGGGACCAGCTACTACTACGGCTCCCGGGCTCCCCGCATCGACCGGCTGAGCTTTGTGCCCGCAGCGGACTTCACGGGCACCATCAAGATCCCCTTCACCGGCTGGACCACCGACGGCACCAGCTTCGGCGGCAACGTGGAGATCAACGTCCGCAGCGGTACCGGCGCAGGGGACATCTACTACACCTGCGCCCCCGGCCGGACGGTGAGCTTCCGGAGCGCCGACTTCACCAGCCTGAGCACCCAGCTCACCGGGCGCACCATCGACTATATCGTCTTCCAGCGCCTGCCCAGCACCGCGGACGGCTCCCTGTACTACGGCACCTCCCGGATCACCGCCACTGGAACCCGGTACCGGAACAGCAGCCTGAGCCGGCTGTCCTTCCGGGCCAGCAGCACCTTCTCCGGCCCCATCGACATCCCCTTTGACGGCGTCTCCGCCGGCGGGGCCAGCTTCTCCGGGATCATCACCATCGGCACCGGAACCTCCGGGGGGAACGTCAGCCTGAGCAGCATCCGCTACAACTCGGATACGGGGACCGCCGCCGTGTTCGACCGGGTGGACTTCGACGACCTATCCCAGTGGGAGACGGGCCGGAACATCAGCTCGGTCCGGTTCACCCCGCCCTCCAGCCGGGAGGGGACCCTCTACCGCAATTACCGTTCCAGCACCAACATGGGTTCCAGGATTACCTCCACTACCACCATCAACGCCAGCGACCTGGACCGGGTGGCCTTTGTCCCCGCCTCCGGCTTTAACGGCGTGGCCTATGTGGACTTCACCGCCACCGCCGCCAGCGGCGGCGGCACCTTCACCGGCACGGTGGAGATCGTGGTGGGCCGGGATTACAGCTCCGGCTCCCGCTACTTCAGCGACATGGCGGGGTACAGCGCCCTCCAGCAGGCGGCGGTGGACTTTCTCTACGACCGGGGCGTCACCCGGGGGCTGAGCGTTGGCCAGTACGGCCCGGAGAGCTCCATCCGCCGGGGGGACTTCGCCCGGATGGTCTACCTGGCCTTCTCCTTCACGCCCAGCGGGATGCCCCAGGCCTTTGTGGACGTGCCGGTGGGAGCCTACTACACCGAGGCGGTGAACGCCCTCTACTCCAGAGGGGTGGTCAGCGGCGTGGGCGGCGGTTTCTACGCCCCCAACAGCACCCTGACCCGGCAGGACGCCATCTGCATCGTCCAGCGGGCCATGCGGGCGGCGGGGCGGACGGCCAATGACGGCAGCCTCTCCGTGCTGAACGGCTACAGCGACAGCGGCAGCGTGGCGGGCTACGCTCAGGGGGCCATGGCCTTTGCCGTGCAGCAGGGCTACCTGCCCCTGAACGGCGGCTGGCTGGCCCCCACCCGTCCCCTGACCCGTGTGGACATGGCCGAGATTCTCTACCGGGTGCTCACCTCCTGATTTGTGGAAAAAAGATCCCTGGCTGATACAGCCAGGGATCTTTTTCGGCTAAAAACGGTGGACCCAGCCCGACAGGAGCCAAACGGGGGCCAGCCAGGTGAGCATGTACACCAGCAGGTTCAGGGGGGACAGGGAGCTGTAGGCCGCTGCCGAGGTGAGGTAGGCGGCCAGGGCCAGCCCCAGGGTGGAGGCGGCGCAGCACAGCACCCCACCCAGCTGGGCGGCCCATCGCAGCCGCTTGGCGGCGGCGATGGCCTCGGCAAAGGGGAGCAGTCCCTCCCGGCACAGCAGGGCGGTGAGCACCCCGTCGTGCTCCTGGTCCGGATCGGACAGCTCCCGGCGGCGCTCCACTCCGGGGAAGGCCATCCGGTCCGCCGCCAGCTTGAACCGCTGCTGGAGCATGGCGGGGATCAGGTTGAAGTCCCGGGTGGCCAGCACCGGCTCCACCTTCTCCAGCATCAGGGCCTCCAGGGCGGGGAAGACGGTGTCGGGCAGGGTGTAGCTCAGGGCGAAGATGCCCGCCAGCCGCCCGTCGATGGCGCAGAAGACGGCGCTCTTCACGTTCAGTCCCTGGGGCAGGCGGACCTCCATCAGCTTCATGAAGGCGGCGGAGCCCACCAGCACCTGGTCCCCCCGGATATTGCCGGACAGCCCGCCCCCCTCGTGGTACTGGAGGCCCTCGGCGTTGCGCATCAGCCCGCCCATGGCCCGCAGCTGGTCGTGAAAGAGGGGGGCCAGGGCGCTGCCCGAGGCCCGGATGAGGGTGGCGGTGTAGGCCACCACCCGCTCGGCGGGAAAGTCGGACATGAGCTTATAGCCATTGAGCTCCACATAGCCGGGCGGGAACAGGTCCCCGTCGGTGAGGAGCACGCAGCAGCCGTTCCGGGAGGCGGCCGCGCCGGTCCAGCCGGCCAGGGCGGCCCCGCTGGCGGACAGGCGGCGGGCGGTCTTGTGGAAGGCCCGTCCGTAGACCACCGCCCCTCCGAAGGCGGCGGTGGCGGTGAACAGGGCGGACAGGGACCAGACCAGCCGCTCCGGGCGGCCGTCCCCCACCGAGGCCATCAGGGCGAAGACCAGGTCCCCCAGGGCCAGCAGGGGACAGAACCGGCGAAATATCCGCTGGACCCCGTCGTCGGCCTGGATCTGACTGCCAAAATCCTCCTGGGTGCCCGACCACTTGGCATAGGTGTCCTTGTCGTTCCACCGGGCCGGGTCCAGGGTGATGCGGTAGGGGGTGGAGGAGGCGGCGGCAGTGCGGCAGCTCAGCCGCAGGCCGCATTTTTTGTGGTAGGAGCCGTGAAGCAGAAAAAACAGCCCCGCAAGACAGACCAGGGTGTAGGGCAGGCGCTGGGGCGGCTCCTCGCTCAGGGCCAGCTGGACTCCGTCGGCCAGGGTGAAGGCGCAGGCCAGGGCGGAGAGGGTGTCCATGCCGAACTTTAAAAAGCAGGCCCGGGCGATCCCGGCCAGCAGCACGTCCAGGGCCAGCAGCACCCCCGCCCCCAGCAGTCCCGCAGAGAGCAGGCACTGGAGCTGGGGCTGGTCCAGAGGCTGGGGGAAGATTAGCCCCGCCGCCGGGGCCAGGGTCTGGACCAGGGCGGCCGCCCACAGCAGAAGGATCAGCAGCGACCGGGTACGCATCCACTTCAGCCCCTTGCCGTACCGCCGGGCCAGGTCGCCGGGGGGCGTGTCGGGAGGGGGAGGCTCCTGCCGCTTGGGCCGGCGGGGAGGCCGGGGCTGGACTGGCTCCTCCTCCTGGTCGGTGCCGGGGATGAGCCGTTCCAGACGGCGGATCTCCACCCGGTCGTTGGACTCCTCCTCTTCAAACATGTGACCGGCATAGTCGTCCGCCTTCTGGTTCAGGTCGTGGACCAGGGCGGACAGCCGTCCCCGCTTTTTGGGGAAGGGGGTGATGTTCTCCGGCTGGGCCTCCGGCGGCTCCTCGGGGGGGAACCGCTCGTCCTCAACGCGCTCCGGCCTGTCTGGCTCCTCCGGCTCCTCGGGCAGGGGGCCGGGACCGGGGAAGGCCACCATTTTGCCCGGCGGCAGGGGGGCGGCCTCCTCCGGCTCCCGGGGGAGGTCCTCCGGCTCCTCCGGGGCGGGGGGATGGCCGAACTCCGCCATGATGTCGTCCAGGGAGAAATCCCCGCCGTCGGCGTCACCGATGAGGGACTTGATGTCGATCAGGTCGCCTGGATTGTTTTGTTTGTCGCGGTCGCTCATGGAAGAGACTCCTTTAGGGTATAGGATTACTCAAACGCCCCCTCTTCGCAAAGGGCCGGCTCCCCCTGTCCGGGGGAGGCGCCGGGCGAAGCGAGACAGAGGGGGAGAGGGGGGCGTCCGCCCAAGCGGATGAGGGAGATCAGCCGCAGATCCGCTGGCGCACCGCCTCGTACAGCAGCACCGCCGCGGCGGCGGAGGCGTTGAGGGAGTTGATCCTGCCCAGCATGGGGATGGACACGGTGAAGTCGCAGCTCTCCTTCACCAGCCGCCCCAGACCGGCGCCCTCGCTGCCGATGACAATGGCGGCGGGGCCCTTCAGGTCGGCCTGGTACAGGGGGGTGGACCCCTCCATGGCCGCGCCGAAGACCCAGATCCCCTCCTCCTTCAGCTCCCGGAGCAGGGCGGGCAGGTTGGGCACCCGTGCCACCGGCACGTGGGCCACCGCTCCGGCGGAGGTCTTTCCCACGATGGCGGTCAGCCCAGCGGAGCGGCGCTTGGGGATGATGACCCCGTGGGCTCCGGCGGCGTCGGCGGTGCGGATGACCGCCCCCAGGTTGTGGGGGTCGGACAGCTCGTCGCACACCAGGATCAGGGGCTTTTCCCCCTTTTCCCGGGCGGCGCTGAGGATGTCGTCCACGCTGGCGTACGCCCGGACGGCGGCCTGGGCGATCACCCCCTGGTGGGCGTGGGTGCGGCTCATGCCGTCCAGCTTGCGGCGGTCGGCGTCCACCACCACGATGCCCTGTTCCCGCGCGGCGGAGGCGATGTGCCCCAGGGCGGAATCCGTCTCCCCCCTGGCGAGGAAGATTTTGTCGATGGCCACCCCGGCCCGCAGGGCCTCGATGACGGCGTTGCGGCCCTCGATGATGCCGTCGTTCTCCTGCTCCACCGGGGCGGAGCGGCGCAGAGGGGGGCGTTTGTTCATAGGTATCCAGTCCTTCCGTGTCGAAATCACATACAAAAGGTATTCTATCATATTTTCTTCCTGGAGGGAAGTGGAAATTTGACGGGATCCGGCAAAAAGCGGGTCACAGAAAGTTTACTTGTATTTATTCTCCAACTGTGGTATGATACCCGTTGACCAATTTTAGAAAACAAAAAATGGAGGTACGCTCCTTTGAAGCCGGATAAAGGAAACAACAAGAAGAACACCTTCGGCCTGATTTCGCTGATCCTGTGGGCGCTGTTTCTCACGCTGCTCTTCCGCAGCTGCACCAGCTCCTACAACAGCTCCAATCAGGTCCAGGTGGACTACTCCACCTTCCGCCAATGGGTGGCGGCCGACCTGGTGGAGTACGTCAAGCTGGAGAGCAGCCTGTTCACCATCACCCTCAAGGAGGGAAAAGAGGAGGAGGCCCTGGCCTATATCCCCGAGGATGAGAACCACCAGCTGGCGGGCAACAACATGTTCGCCTGGATGCCCATCCAGAACGACCGGGAGACCGAGTATGTCACCACCCCGCCCCCCATCGCCGACCTGGAGCTGGAAACCCTGCTGGAGGAGCACGGCGTGGGCCACGGCACCCCCCCGGTGGACAACTCCTCCCAGATCCTCTACCTGCTGCTGACCACCGTGCTGCCCATCGTCATCATGGTGGGGGCCATGGTCTTCCTGCTGCGGGGCATCGGCGGCAAGGGGGGCATGGGCGGCATCGGCGGCGTGGGCAAGGCCAACGCCAAGGTCTATGTGGAGAAGAAGACGGGGGTCACCTTCCGGGACGTGGCTGGCCAGGACGAGGCCAAGGAGTCCCTGGAGGAGATCATCGATATCCTCCACAACCCCCAGAAGTACACCGAGATCGGAGCCAAGCTGCCCAAGGGGGCGCTGCTGGTGGGCCCTCCGGGCACCGGCAAGACCCTGCTGGCCAAGGCCGTGGCCGGAGAGGCGGGGGTGCCCTTCTTCTCCATCAGCGGCTCCGACTTTGTGGAGATGTTCGTGGGCGTGGGCGCGAGCCGTGTCCGGGACCTCTTTAAAGAGGCCAGCAAAATGGCCCCCTGCATCATCTTCATCGACGAGATCGACACCATCGGCAAGTCCCGTGACAACCGCATGGGGGGCAACGACGAGCGGGAACAGACCCTGAACCAGCTGCTGGCCGAGCTGGACGGCTTCGACCCCGGCAAGGGGGTCATCGTCCTGGGGGCCACCAACCGCCCCGAGGTGCTGGACAAGGCGCTCCTTCGCCCCGGCCGCTTCGACCGGCGCATCACCATCGACCGGCCCAACCTGGCGGGCCGTCTGTCCACCCTCCAGGTCCACACCCGCAACATCCGCCTCAGTGAGGATGTAGACCTGAAAAAGATTGCTCTGGCTACCGCCGGCACGGTGGGGGCCGACCTGGCCAACCTGGTGAACGAGGCCGCCCTCCGGGCGGTCCGCCACGGACGCCGGGCGGTGAACCAGGAGGACCTGCTGGCCTCCTTCGAGTTCGTCATCGCGGGCAGCGAGAAGAAGAACTCCGTCCTCACCCAGTTTGAGCGGAAGCTGGTGGCCTACCACGAGGTGGGCCACGCCATGGTGGCCTACAAGCAGAAGAACGCCGAGCCGGTGCAGAAGATCACCATCGTCCCCCACACCGAGGGGTCGCTGGGCTACACCCTTCTCATGCCCGAGGAGGATAAGACCAATCTGCGCACCCGGGAGGAGCTGATGGCCAAGATCGCCGTCTCCATGGGCGGCCGGGCCGCCGAGGAGGTGGTCATGGACACCATGACCAACGGCGCCTCTCAGGACATCCAGGAGGCCACCAACATCGCCCGGAATATGGTGGCCATGTACGGCATGAGCGAGGAATTCGGCATGATGGCCCTGGGTTCGATCCGGAACCAGTATCTGGAGGGGGGCTACGGCCTGGACTGCGCTCAGGACACCGCCGCCGTGATGGATAAAGCGGTGAAGGCCATCCTGGACGTGTGCTACAAGGATGCGGTGGAGGTCATCCGCGCCAACCGGGAGGACATGGACAAGGTGGTGGCCTACCTGCTGGAGAAGGAGACCATCACCGGCGGCGAGATGGTGGCCATCATCGAGGGCCGGGACCCCGCCGCTGTGGAGGACGCCTACGCCTCCACCCGGAAGGCGGAAAAGCCCCTGCCCGGGGACATCGAACCCCCGGCTAAGGCCATCCACATCGTCAGCGAGGAGATCAAGCCCCCCGCCGCTCTGGAGACGCCGGAGGAGCAGGAGATGCCGGAGAAGGAATCCTCCGAGTCCGCCCCGGCAGATGAGGACCAGAAATCAGAGTAATGGAACGCGCCGCCCGGCCGGGCGGCGCGTTTTTATGTTCAGATCGCGTCCAGACAGGCGCTGACCAGTGTTTGCAGTTCCCGGTCCGCGTCCACCATATAACCGCACAGTACGTCGAAGCCGCCAGCGTATGGGTCAAGGCAGTTTCTTAACCCCATAGACATCACCTGGAGGGCGTTCACTCCATTGGAAATCTGATTTGCCGCGGTCTCCAAATCCAGTAATTTTTCTTGCAGACTCATAAATTCCTCCTTGTTTTTCTCCAGGAGTTGTGGCATAATCAGATTTGCCATAACTCCTTGGAGTGGTAAATAGAGTGTTGGTTCGCTTCGTGGGGCGCCAGCACTCTATTTTTATTGGTCGAGTTCTTCATCAACCTTTTCGTTGAGCCATTGGGTTTTTGTTTTGTTCTGCGCGTTCAGCTTTTCCGTCAGCGCGTTCAGCTTCTCGCGGGAGAGCGGAACACTGAATTGCCCAATGGTTTCTCGCCGCTTTCGATAATACTCGGCGGAATTCGGGGGGGACAAGGATTGATCACCTCCTTGCTAGCAATTATACCAGATAGCTAGCAATACGTCAAGGACTTTTTGAAACGAGAGTGGGGACTTGCTCCCGCCGCAGGAAGTATGGTATCATCTTCTCCAAAAAGAATGTGCTGAATATGGGAACTGAAAGGGAGCGCAAGGACACGAAACTGGCAACGATTTATGAACTGCATCTTATTGTTACCGGCGGAGAGAAGAAAAACTGCACAGTGGAGGAAATTGTAGAGTTGTTGGAATAAGATCGCGCTGGCAAAGGACCAGGAGTGATGATTAGAACGCGCCGCCCGGCTGGGCGGCGCGTTTTTATGTTCAGATTGCGTTCAACGCCTCGTTTGCCGTCCGCACCAGGTACTCCATGGCCTGCACCGGCCATTTGCCTGCGGCGGTCTCGCCGGTGAGCATCAGGGAGGAGGCCCCGTCCAGCACGCCGTTGTAGATGTCGCTCACCTCCGCCCGGGTGGGGACGGGCCGCTGCTCCATGGACCACAGCAGCTGGGTCACCAGACAGAACTCCCGGCCCGCCGCCCGGCACCGGCTGGCGATGTCCTTCTGGATGCCGGGCAGCTTCCACAGCGGCATGGTGTTGCCCAGGTCCCCGCGGGCGATGCAGATCTGGTCCGCCGCCCCGATGATCTCGTCCAGATGGCTGCAGCCCTGGGAGTTCTCGATCTTGGCTATGATCTGGAGGCGGCCCAGACCCAGCACGGCCAGGGTGTCCCGGAGCACGTCGATGTCCTGCCGGTTGCGGACGAAGGGCTGGAGGATATGAGTGACGCCGCAGCTCCTGGCACGGGACAGGTTTTCCACGTCGTCGGAGGTGAGGGGCGGGGTGTCGATCTCGGCGCCCAGCAGGGACAGGCTCTTCCGGCTGAGCAGCGGCCCGCCCCGGACCACCCGGCACAGCAGCACGGTGGGGCTGGCGCGCTTCACGTCCAGGAGGAGCGCGCCGTCGTCAATGGAAATCTGCTGCCCCCGCCGGGCGGTTTGGAGGATGCCCTGGGGGATGGGGACGCCGCCGTCCCCCAGCAGGAGCTCATCGCCCTCCCGCAGGGGGAGGGTCCGGGGCAGCTCCCCCACCCGCAGCTCCGGACCCTGGAGGTCCAGGATGAGGTGGGCGTCGGGCCGTCCGGCGGCCCTGGCGGCGGGCCAGTACAGCTCCTCCAGGATGGGGGCGCACTTGGCCAGGCTGGTGTGGGACAGATTGACCCGGATGCCCGTCATCCCCGCCCGAAACAGCTTTTCCAGCACCTCCCGCTTGGCGCAGGGGTCCCCAAGAGTAGCATAAAATTCCATACGATCTTCCTCCCGCGGGCGTTTTTTTCTATTATGATCCCCCTTCGCCCGGAAGTCAACGACAATTTGGGTTGCTCTTTGGGGATTTTTCAGGTATAATGGGAGCCTCCCCGTTTGCAGGAGAAGCTCCCGGCGAAGGATTGTCAAGGCCCCCTTCCCAAAGGGGGCTCCGCCGCTCTGCAGGGGGCCCTACAAAGGAGGAACACCAATGCGCGTTATGGCAATCGACTACGGCGACGCTCACACCGGCGTAGCCCTTTCTGACCCCACCGGCTTTCTGACAGGGACCACCACCACCATCCACAGCTGGCGGCAGGAGGTGGTGGTGGACCGGCTGGCCCAGTTGATCGAGGAACACCGCCCCGACGAGGTGGTGCTGGGCTTCCCCAAAAACATGGACGGCACCGACGGCAAACGGGCGGACCTGTACCGGGAGCTGGCCGCCGCCCTGGAGGAGGTCACCGGCAAGACGGTGATCCTGTGGGACGAGCGGCGCACCACCATCGACGCCCACCGGATTTTGTTCAATCAGGGCAAGGATGGCCGGAAGCGGAAGAAGATCGTGGACGCCGTGGCCGCTTCTCTGATTCTGGAGAACTATCTGGATTTTAAGCGAATGAAACAGGAGTGATTTGTTATGAAACGACGGACATCGGGACTGCTGCTGTCCCTGCTGATGCTGGTGAGCCTCACCGCCTGCGGTACGGACGTTGAGATGAACCAGGGCAGCCACAGCGCTGTCATACATGGTGTTTATGGATCATCCAGCCAGCTGGTTGATCTGCCCGTCCAGGAGCCGGAGGACGGCAGGGACCTTCCCGGCAACAGTCAAAGCGCCCTGGACGGCAATGAGGCCCAGGGCAACCGCCCCGACGGCAAGAGCGACGAGGGCAACGCCTCCGTTGAGGAGGACGGCTGGTACTCCTCCAAGGAGGAGGTAGCCCTGTACATCCACCTCTACGGCGAGCTGCCCGGCAACTACGTGACCAAGGCGGAGGCCGAGGACGCGGGCTGGACGGGCGGCAGCGTGGAGCGGTGGACCGGAGAGGGCACCGCCCTCGGCGGCAGCTACTTTGGCAACTACGAGGGCCTGCTCCCCAAGGAGCAGGGCCGGACCTACGCCGAGTGCGACGTGGACACCGTAGGGGAGAACTCCCGGGGGGCCAAGCGCATCGTCTTCTCCAATGACGGGCTGATCTATTATACCGAGGATCACTATGAGAGCTTCGAGCTGCTGTATGGAGAGCCATAAATCAATTCAGGCCCCGCCGGTTGGCGGGGCCTTTCTGCTATGGATTACTGTTCACACTTCCAGAAAAACGCGCTGTAAGGGGGCAGCTCGCTGCCGCCGCCGAAGTCGTGGGGAGCGCCGGTGATCAGGTCCTCCGCCCGGCCGCAGCCCGCGTCGAAGTGGGCGGTGTAGGGGGAGGCGTCGGCGTTGATGGCCACCAGCACCCGCTCGCCCTCGCAGGCCCGCTCAAAGATGATCTGCCTGTTGGTGAGCGCCACATTGCGGTAGGCCCCATAGCACAGGGCCCTGCTCCCCTTCTTGGCCTGGGCCAGCTGGGAGATCCAGGTGGTCAGATCGTTCCACTCCGGCTTCTCCAGGGCGGGCCGGAGCTCCGCGTCGCTGCCCCGGCCCTTGCTGCCCTGCATCCCCCACTCGCTGCCGTAGTAGACGGAGGGCACCCCGGGCATGCCGAAGGCCATGGCCCAGGCGGGGCGCAGGTGGTCCGGGTTGGTCAGCTTGGAGGCGATGCGGTCCACATCGTGGTTGTCCAGGAAGGACAGCAGATGCCGCCCCTTGTACAGGGTCCACTGCTCGGGGCCGAACTGCCGGGCCAGGGAGTGGCCGATCTCAAACATGTTCATGGAGTTGAAGGCCGACCACAGCCCTTTGTAGCACTCGTAGTTGGTCACCGAGTGGCACATATCGTCGGCCATCCAGCGGTTGTAGTCCCCATGGAGGGTCTCGCCCATGAGGACAAAGTCGGGCTTCAGGCCGTTGACAAAGGACCGCAGCTGCTTCAAATACTCCGGGGGCAGACAGTAGGCCACGTCCAGCCGCAGGCCGTCAATGCCGAAGCGGTCCACCCAGGAGCGAATGGCGTTGAACTGGTGCTCCACCACCGCCGGATTGAACAGGTTCAGCTTGACCAGCTCGTTGTGGCCCTCCCAGCCCTCGTACCAGAAGCCGTCGTTGTAGTTGGTGTTGCCGTCGAAGCTGATGTGGAACCAGTCCTTGTAGGGGCTGTCCCACTTCTTCTCCTGCACGTCCCTGAAGGCCCAGAAGCCCCGGCCCGCGTGGTTGAACACCCCGTCCAGCATCACCCGGATGCCGGCGTCGTGAAAGGCCTGGCAAACCTGGGAGAAGTCCTCGCCGGAGCCCAGGCGGGGGTCCACGGTGTAATAGTCCCGGGTGTCGTAGCCGTGGCGGTCGCTGTCGAAGACCGGGTTGAGCAGGACGGTGTCCGCCCCGGTCTTTTTGATATGCTCCACCCAGTCCAGCAGGCGCAGGATGCGGGGAACCTCCACCCCGTCGTTTTCCGCCGGCGCACCGCACAGGCCCAGAGGGTAGATCTGGTAGATGACTGCTTGGTCAAACCACATAGTAACAATCTCCTTTTGCCCAAAAGGGCGGTTTGTTGACAGGACCATCATACTACCATCGATGGGTTTCGTCAAGGGAAGGCTCCCCCCGGGGCGGGAGGGGTTCCGGCTTATTTCAGCGCGTCGGACACCTTCATCAGAGTCTCCTCATGGGTGTGGTCCACCAGGTGGGTGTAGATGCGGCCGGTGGTGGCGGGGGTGGAGTGGCCCAGGGCCTTGCCGATGTCGAACAGGGGCACCCCCTGGAAGGAGGCCACCGTGGCGAAGGAGTGGCGCAGGCCGTGGAGGGTGACCCGGGGCAGCCCGTTCTTCTTCACGAACCGGGTGAAGGCCAGCGACAGGGCGTTGGGGGAGTAGGGCAGGCCCTTGTGGTCCAGCACCACAAACTCGCTGGGCGTCTGGAGCTGCCCGGAGCGGTACAGCTCCTTCTGCCGCTCCTGCTCCGCCTGGAGCAGACGGAGCATGTCCTCCGACAGGAACAGGGTGCGCACCGAGGAGCGGGTCTTGGTCTCCTTCTGGACGATGGTGGCCCCGAAGGCGGTGCGGGCCTCCCGGATGAAGAGGAGCTGGCGCTGGTAGTCGATGCACTCCCACTTCAGGCCGCAGATTTCCTCCCGGCGCATGCCCAGGCTGCCCGCCAGCTTGGTGCACAGCTCCAGGGGGTGGCCCTCGATGAGGGCGTACAGCCGCTTCAGCTCGTCCGGACGGTAGTAGGAGGCCTCCTTCTGCTTGGCCCTGGGGGGCTCCACCCGGTCCATGGGGGAGACCAGCAGCTTGTCCTGCCGCACCGCCGAGCGCAGGGAGGAGGACAGCAGGTCGTGGTGCCGCCGCAGGGTGTTGTTGGACAGGTTGGCGGCCTGCTGGACCTGGATGTAATACTGCTGGATGTCCATGGGGGTGAGCTTCAGCAGGGGGATGTCCCCCAGGGCGGGGATCAGGTGGTTGTCGATGATCTTCTGGTAGCCGTACACGGTGGTCTCCGCCCGGGTGGGCTGGACGATGTTCTCCATCCAGCTCTCCAGCCAGTCGGCCAGGGTCAGCTCGTGGCGGGGGGTGCGCAGCTCCTCCTCCCGGTGCATCAGGAACTGCCGCAGGCCCTTCCGGGCGGCGTAGAGGGTGGGGTAGGTCTGGTACCGCTTCATCCGCTTGCCGCTGGCGTCCTTGCCCAGGTCCATGCTGACGTAGTAGGTCTTCCGCTGATCGTCATAGGAAATGTTGCGCTCTACTTTCTTTCTTGCCATAGTGAAATACCTCCATATTTTTTTCTATTGGGTAGTGTTCCCCGTCTTGGAGGGAAACAATCTCCCATAGGAAAACTATGGAGCAAACTTCCGCCCTGGACAAGGCCAAAATGTCAAAAAATCTCGAAAACCGTCGAATTTTGCAGAAAAAGGGGAGAAGGGCTTTCCCAACGGGAGGGGCTGTGGTAAAATGAAGCAAAAGGACAGGAGGGACAGCTATGCTTCGGATCGGAGGTCTGGCCCTGCCCATCGGGGGCGGGGAGGAGGAGCTGCGCCGGCAGGTGGCGCGGGCCCTGGGGGTGCGCCCCGGGGCGCTGGGGGCGCTGGAGATCGTCCGGCAGTCCATTGACGCCCGGAAAAAGGACAGCGTCCACTATGTGTACACCGTGGAGGTGGACCTGCCCGATGAGGGGGCGGTGCTGAGGTCCGCCCCCGGCCGGAACGTCACCCTGGCGGCGCGGACGCCCTACGCCTTCCCGGCAGGGAGACGCAGGTCGTCCCTCCCCCCGGTGGTGGTGGGGATGGGGCCGGCGGGACTGTTCGCCGCCCTGTTCCTGGCCCGGAACGGCTTCCCCTGCGTGATCCTGGAGCGGGGGCAGGACGTGGACCGCCGGGCCCTGGATGTGAAGGATTTTTGGGCCTCCGGGGGGCTGGACGAGGGGTCCAACGTCCAGTTTGGCGAGGGGGGCGCGGGCACCTTCTCCGACGGCAAGCTGACCACCGGCACCCACGACCCCCGGATCTCCGCCGTGCTGGATGTGCTGGTGGAGGCGGGGGCTCCCGCTGACGTGAAATACTCCCACAAGCCCCACATCGGCACCGACGTCCTCCGGGAGGTGGTGAAGACCATCCGCAAGGAGCTGATTGCTCTGGGCTGTGACGTGCGCTTCGGCCACCGGCTCACCGGGCTGACCCTCTCCGCCGGGGCGCTGGCGGGGGTGGAGGCGGAGGGCCCCCAGGGCCGCTGCCTGCTGAAGGCGGACACCCTGATCCTGGCTCCCGGTCACTCCGCACGGGACACCTTCGCCATGCTCCAAGAGGCGGGGGCGCCCATGGAGCGGAAACAGTTCGCCATAGGCGTGCGCATCGAGCACGAACAGCGGAAGATCAGCCTGAGCCAGTACGGCCCCGCCTGGGAGCGGCTGCCCCCCTCCGACTACAAGCTGGCCTGCCACCTGCCCGGCGGCCGGTCGGCCTTCACCTTCTGCGTCTGTCCAGGGGGACAGGTGGTGGCGGCGGCCTCGGAGGCGGGGGGCGTGGTCACCAACGGCATGAGCTGCCGGGCCCGGGACGGGAAAACCATCAACGGCGGCCTGCTGGTGGGGGTGGGGCCGGAGGATTTTCCCGGAGCGGACGTGCTGGCCGGGGTCCGGTTCCAGGAGCAGTGGGAGCGGGCGGCCTTCCGGCTGGGGGGCGGCGGCTTCCGGGCCCCGGTCCAGCGGGTGGAGGATTTTTTGCGGAAACAGCCCTCTGAGGGGCCGGGGGCGGTGGAGCCCACCTACCGCCCCGGCGTGACCTGGACGGACCTGTCCCCCTGCCTGCCCGGCTATGTGACGGACACCCTGCGGGACGCTCTGCCCCTGCTGGACCGGAAGCTCCGGGGCTTCGCCGCTCCGGACGGGGTGCTGACGGGGGTGGAGACCCGGTCCTCCTCCCCGGTGCGCATCCTGCGGGGGGAGGACTTCCAGTCCGCCCTCCGGGGGCTGTACCCCTGCGGCGAGGGGGCGGGCTACGCCGGGGGGATCGTCTCCGCCGCTGTGGACGGCATCCGGGTGGCCGAGGCGGTGGCGCGGGGATAAAAGCCCGCCGGACGGGGCATGCTACAGGCATCTCAACCCAGGAGGTCGATCATATGAGCAAGCCCAAGGACAAACAGCGCCGGGAGGTCCGCCGGGACCTGCGGGGCTCCGCCCCCATCGCCGGTCAGAACCGGACCGACACGGCCACCAACGCCCAGGACCCCATGGCCGATCCGCTGGAGATGCGGATGAAGCGGGAGGGGCACGACATGTAGCCAGCCCGGAGGGCCGGCCCGGCGGCAGTCTGCGGCTGGGCCGGCCCTTTTGAGCACGCTTGGCAGAGAGAATCTGGAGGCCCCGTTGGAAACAATCCGTTGAACCGAAGGTTTGAGTCGATTTATCCTTGACAGACTTCAAAATTTTGGATAAGCTTAAAAAAACGACTCAATTGGAGGATTCAGCTGGATGAAGAATTATCTACCTATGAACTATGATGCCGCAGATATGGAAGTTCTGCGGGCTAAAATGCGGACAGCAGCGTCCACAACTCCCAGCTTTGAGCAGCTGGCTTACTACATTGACCAAAATCTCTCTCAAATTGTGTTTATGACTGCCAACGAGGTGGCGGCAGAGGTGGGGATCAGTCAGGGAAGCGTTTCCAGATTCTGCACCGCGCTGGGGTTTCGTGGGTACAGCGACTTTCAGCATACCCTGCGCTCCTTTGTGCGAAAGGAGCCTGCAGCGGCACAGACCAGCGAGTATCTGTCCAAGGTGGAGAATATTGATGAGATCATTCACGGCGCTCAGAAGGGGCTTGACCGTTTGAAGCAGGTGTTTGCCAATCCGGCCTATTTAGTGATGCTGGAGCAGTTGTCTGCCATCGATCGAATCATCCTGATCAGCTCCCGCGTGTCCGGTACATTACTGCCCTATTTTTCGTATCAGTTGAAGCGGATCGGGAAGGATGTCAGCATTGTGGCGGAAAGCGACCTGAGCTGGGAGGGAATGGAGGCTGGGACCTTTCGGAATGCAGCCTTTTTCACCATCATGTTTCCGCAGTATTCCCACAGCCTGATCTTTAAGCTGGAGCGGCTGAAGGACAAGGAAATCCCAGTGATGGGGATCACGGACAGCAGTCTCTCCCCCTTGGCTACCTTGGCGGAGCCGGTGCTCTGTCTGCCGCTGGTCAGCAATGTGCCCTTTGGAGCCTACAGTGCTCCAGTCCTGTTTTTGAGCATCTTGACCCAGGACCTGGCGGCCAGAAGCGAAGACAGCCGCAATTTTATGAGCAGGCTGGACGTTGTGGAGGAGGACTCCTACGTTTTTCACCGCTGCTATCGAACCCACCTATGATCCGATTTCTTCCAGATATGAACGCGGAGCCAACAGGCTCCGTGTTCTTTTTTTGTTCAAGACAGAGAATTCTGAACCAATTCACTTTTTGATATTGACACGATCATCAATTCATGCTATAAAAATAATGATGATATCATCAATCGTAAATCAGGATTAATGACAAAAATATTTTTGGAAGGGAGAGCACCATGGATTTGATACACGCATCCTGTGATCCGCGCAAGATAAAAACAGTTGTGATGGATGAGGACGACTTTACCATCGAAGAGGTGGTCGCCGTCGCACGGTACCATGCTGCAGTGGAATTTTCCCCCGCATTTATTGAGCGGGTCAACAGGTCCCGGGCCATTATTGACCGCTTTGTGGAGGAGGACCGCCCTGTTTACGGCGTGACCACGGGCTTTGGCGACAACGTGACCAAACGGGTCACCCCCGAGGACGCGGCCATGCTGCAGTTGAATATCACCCGCTCCCATGCCGTGTCTGTGGGGGAGCCGCTGAAGGAGGAACAGGTGCGGGCCATTCAGATTGCCCAGATCAACAACAGCGGAAGAGGGGTTTCTGGCGTATCCATTCAACTGCTGGAGCAGATCCGGGACCTGCTGAACCACAACGTTACGCCCTTTGTACCCGGCGAGGGGGTGGTGGGGGCTCTGGCTACAGAGGGACAGACCACCCTTCCCCTCATTGGGGAGGGCATGGCCTATTATCAGGGCCAGCTGATGAGCGGCGCGGAGGCCCTAAAGGCGGCGGGCCTGAAGCCCTATACCCTCAAATCCAAGGAGGGTCTCTCCCTGCTGAATGGCACACCGGGCGCTACCGGCCTGGCCTGTCTGGCTACCTACGACGCGATGGAGGCGGCGAAGGCCTCGGAGATCATGGCCGCCTTCTCCTATGAGACCAACAAGGGAAATATCAAGCACCTGGACCCTAGGCTGCACAGTGTAAAAAGCCACTCTGAGCAGCAGGAGAGCGCCGAAAACATTCTGCGTTTGCTGGCGGGCAGCGAGATCGCGGAAAAGTATGAGGGTTACCGCATGCAGGACGCCTATTCCCTCCGCTGTGTGGCACAGATGATGGGCGGGACCAAGCGGGCGGTCAAGGAGGCCTATATCTCGGTAACCGAGGAGCTGAACTCCTGCTCCGACAATCCGGTGATCTATCCCACAGGGGACGGCGACGGAACAGCTCTGATGGGTGGAAACTTTGACCGGGCCTATCTCTGCATCCACATGGACGCCCTGTGTATCGCCATGACCCACCTTGGCAAGCTGGTGGAGCGCCGCACCGACCGGTTGACCAATCGCCATTTCAGCGACTATCCCCCTTTCCTGGTGAAAAATCCCGGTTTGAACAGCGGCTTTATGATCACTCAATACACCTCTGCCGGCCTGGTGGCCGAAATGAAGGTTCTGTCGCATCCGGTATCGGTGGATTCGATCCCCACCTCGGCCAATCAGGAGGACCCTGTTTCCTTCGGCTTTTATGCCAGCCGCAAGGCCTGCCAGGTGGCCAAAAAGCTGGAGTATCTAAACGCGATTGAGCTGATGACTCAGGTCCAGGCTATGGACTTTATGGAGGAGGGGGAGCTGAAGCACTCCCCGGTGATCCAGGCGGTATACGATCTGGTCCGTAGCAAGGTCCCCACAGTGGACAAGGACCGCCATTTCTACCCCGATATCATGGAGATCTGCGCGCTGCTGACCTCCGGCGAGGTAAAAGCCTGTGCCGAGAAGCTGGTGGGAGAATTAAAGTTTTAAAGCGCCGCCGGATTTGATGGAACAAGGTGCAGAAGGAGAACCTATGAAATCAGGACAAATTCGTGTATTAAATGAACAGGACGTGCTCACTCTGCTGGATATGCCCACTGTGCTGAAGGATGTGGAAACTGCGCTGAAGGAGCATGCCCAGGGCAGCTGCGTCAATCCCATGAAGCTTCATCTCTCTCTCCGGCCCGAGATTGAGGGGTATATGAACTCCATGCCCGCCTATCTGAAGGAGCATGAGGTGATGGGTGCCAAGCTGGTCAGCGTCTATAAGCATAACGTGAATCAGTTTGGACTGCCCGTGACAATGGGCACCATTGTATTGCAGCGACCCCAGTCGGGACTGCCTTTCGCGGTGGTTGCCGGTACCCGCCTGACGTCGCTGCGCACTGGTGCGGCGGCTGGGATTGGAGCCAAGTATCTGGCTAAGGAGGGGACACATGTGGCCCTGCAGATCGGTGCAGGGGCTCAGGGATATATGGGGTCCAGAGCGATCCTGACCGCCGTCCCGGCGGTGGATCAGCTCCGGGTGGCCGATCCGAATGGGGAGACCCTGCAGGAATTCGCGGCCTCCATCCGTGCAGAATTTCCCCATGTGACGGTGACCCCGTTCACCGATTACCGGGGAGCCATCCCTGGGGCGGAGATCATCTGCGCCTCCACCACTGCTCCGATGCCGTTGCTCCGGGGACAGACCCTGGATAAGGGGACGACCGTGCTGATGATCGCGGAGCTGGCGGACAACGGAGACCTGAAGGGATACGACCGCTGTGTGTTGGATTTTCCGGAGTGTTTTTGCGATCGAATCAACGACGATTTGGACCGGTGGTCCAAGCGGACAGGGCTGCCCTATGAGCCAATTGAGGAGTCGGTCTGCAGCGCGTCGCTGGGAGAGGTGATCGCCGGCCTGAAGCCGGGGCGCCAAAGCCAGGATGACATCATTGCCGCCGGCTTTGTGGGCATGGGCATTGAGGATGTGATGGTGGCGAAAACCGCCTTTGACCGCGCGGAACGGAGCGATTCCGGGGTTGTGCTGGACTTCTTCTGTTAAGCGCCCTGGAACAGGCTGCAATTGGAGCGAATGAACTAGAAACTATATTATCAGGAGGCGTTTTTATGGGAAAAACTACGATTATCATGTTAAGTACCGGGTTGATCCTTGGGCTGACGTTGCTCATTACCAATCTGCTGCAGAAGCGGAAGCGGACAAGCATGTCGGATTGGGAAGTTGCTGACCGTGACCTCCCCTATTACGTCGTCATTGGCACTCAGCTGGCCACCGCAATGGGCGGCGGCGTGCTGGTGGGCCATGTAGGAAACGCCTATAATTTTGGCCTGTCTATTTTGTGTTACGGCCTGTTTAGCTCCTCCACCCTGCTGTTTATCGCCTTTATCGCCAAATGGCTGCGGCGGAACAACTTTTCTACGGTTCCCGACGTGGTGCAGTCCTTCCGGGGACGCAACAAGGCAATCAGCATCATTGCCGCAATCATGTCCGCTGTGATCCCCTTTGGCTGGTGCATTTCCAATCTGAGCGCCTTCGCCAAGCTCTATACCCAGATGACCGGGATTCCTGTCAATGTGCTGATCATCGTCCTGGCGGTCGTTGCCATCCTGTTCGTCATGCCTGCCGGGCTGAAGACGGTGGCATGGACTGATTTCATCTTTGCCATTGCCATTACAGTGGGCGGCGTGTTTGTTACTTTGAAGGCGCTCAATATGGCCGGCGGTTTCTCCCAGGTCACTGCTGCTGTTCCGGAGGAGATCATTTCCTTCCCCAAGGGACTGATGGCGGCCGGCGGCTTTACCATCCTCAGCTGGTTCCTGTCTCTGGTCCCAGGCGGGATCACCAACCAGATGTACATGCAGCGGGTGTTTGCCATCCGGGATGAAAAGAGGCTGACCCCCACCCTGCTGATCTCCGTTGTCCTGGTGTTCCTAACTGACGTCTGGGCCTTCTTTATGGGCACTTCCATCCGGGCAATCAACCCCAACATGGCCGGCGAGCTGGCGACTGGCTGGTTCCTGGATCAGCTGCCCATCTGGTTCCTGGTTGTCTTTGCAGGTATGATCACCTGTACCATCCTGTCTACCATCTCCTCCGGCATTCAGAGCACGGTCGTCAACATCACCCGCGACTGCTACGGCGTGATCAATCCCGAGGCCGCGAAGGATGATGCGGGAATGCTGAAGGTCTCCCGGATGCTGACGGTGATCCTGCTGCTGTTTGCTGCAGTCAGCGCAATGTATATCCCCAGCGTGCTGAATACCCTTGTCTATTCGTACTCCTATTCTGCCGCTGCTATGCTGATGCCTGTTTATGGCGCTTATATCTTCCGCAAAAAGGAGTTCTGCACCAACGAGGGCATCCTGGCCTCGATGGTGGGCGGGATTGTGGTCTGCATCATCTTCCAGGTGATCGGGACATCCATCCCCTTTGTGGCCTATGGATTGGCGGCCTCCATTGTCCTCTTCTTTGCGGTAGGGTTTGCCACGCGCAAGCCGGTGCCCGACCACGTGAATTAAGCGTTTCCCTCTTTTCCTCTTCTTTGGTTCGGGATGGGGCAATTGGCTTGCTCCATCCCGAACCGGTTGGCCGGAGAGGAGAGACTGCATTGAGAAAAGGAGCGATATACGATGAGCAGAAAACGCTGGGCTGTTCTTGGCGCCGGGAACGGCGGCCAGGCATTTGCCGCCTATCTCGCCCTGCAGGGGCTTGATATTACCATTTTTGACGTCTTTTCGGAGACAGCTGCCCGATTGAACGAGCAGGGCGGCATATACATAGAGGGCCGTAGCAAGGTGACCGGCTTCGGCAGGATTTTGTTTGCCAGCTGTGACATCGAAAAGACCATTGAGGGCGCGGAGGTTATCCTGATCGTTCTTCCCTCCATGTATCACAAATCCATCGCGGAACAGATAGCTCCCTTCCTGAAGAGTGGTCAGATTGTGATTGGAAATCCCATCACTCCAATGGGCAGCATGGAATTTTCCAACGCCCTGAAGGCGGCTGGCTGTCAGGCGGACATCGTGCTTGCGGGAACGGACACCCTTTTGTTTGCCTGCCGCCTGCAGGAGCCCGGCCGTGTCCTGGTCAGCGGGCAGAAGCACGATATCACCATGGCGGCCTATCCCGCCACAGGCAACGACGCGCTGGCGCAGGCCGTCCGGGATGTTCTGCCGGAGTACCGCCTGGTTCCGGACCTGCTCCAGGTCACCTTCGATAACCTGAACTTCGAGTTTCATCCTGGTCCCACCCTGCTCTATACCGCCATGATCGAGCATGAGACGCTTCAATTTGAGTATTACCATGACTTCGTTCCAAGCCAGATTCGGCTGATTATGGCCATTGACCAGGAACGTCTTGCGCTGTGCGAGCGGTATGGGGTGGAGGCCCGGGATGTTGCCACCACCTTCCGGGATGAGTATGGATATGAGGGCGACCTCTATCAAATGGTCAAGCACGCAGACTGCTACAATGGCATCATGGGGCCAAAGACTATGAACAACCGGTTTTTGATGGAGGATATCCCTTATTCCCTCCGTGCGATTCAGTCGCTGGCGCAGATTGCGCACATTGCCACGCCGGCGATTGATACGGTGGTCAATTTGGCCTACATTCTGCTGGGGGAACAGCTGGACGAGGGGCGGACGCTGCAAAGCCTTGGCCTGTCGGCGCACACGACTGTGGAGGATGTGATCCGCATGTGCCGGGGATAACAGCTGATACGTTCTGCAGAATGGGCAGGAAGCCGGTGATTCCTGCTCATTCCGCAGTCCAAAACGCAGGTTAATGCATAGGGGATGGGGTTATGTCAGTCATTTTTGCGGCTGCAGAGCTGATTGGTACTGTGGCATTTGCGGTTTCCGGTGCGCTGACCGCCATTCAGAAGCGGATGGATATACTGGGAGTGGTCGTTTTAAGTATTGTGACGGCCATGGGCGGCGGTGCGCTCTGCGATGTTCTGATGGGCTGTACGCCGCCCCGTATGTTCTACCGCTGGCAGTACATCCTGAGCGCCGCGGGAGCGGCGGCGGCGCTGTTCCTGTTCTTCAAATATCAGCGTCGTGGCTCCCAGTGCCTCAGGGTGTATATCCAGCCAGTCTTCGTGTTCTGTGACGCCCTTGGACTGGGGATTTTTTCCGTTACCGGCACTGATATGGGGATCGCCTCCGGCTATGGAGAACATCTGGTTTTATGCGTCTGTTTGGGGACTCTGACCGGGGTGGGCGGCGGCATTTTGCGAGACATCATGTGCGCAGATATTCCAGCCATTCTGTGCAGGAATATCTATGCGGCCGCCGCTCTGCTGGGAAGCAGCATTTTTTATCTGCTGGTCTGTGTGGGAGCCAGCCGCACTGGCGCCGGGTGCGCTGCGGTGTTTTGCACCGTGGCGCTGCGGCTGCTGGCCTGGCACTGCCATTGGAATCTGCCCAGGGCGGCAAAGGACCAGCCTTCCTCGCCAGAGCAGAGGAAGGAAGAGACTGCAGTTGGGAGGGAAACTTGATGGCCTACCGGATTGAGGGGGTAAAATGTCCATTCTGTGGTGAGATTACGCCGCTGGACGCCGTCGTCGATGAACACAATACCCTGGTCGTGACGCCGTCCCAATGGAATTGCGTCCACTGCGGAAAACCGCTCCCCATCCTGTGGGGCTGACAGAACGCACATGTTACAGGGCAACCCAATTTATCCTGAAAAGGGTAAAAACATTTATCCTCACTTCCTTAAAGCTGGACAAAAGTTATTTCTTCTGAAAACAAAAAAGTCCTTCCATAAGTTGTCGATAAGCTCATGGAAGGACTAATTTGTACCATTTATTTTGATGTTGATTGATATTTATTTTAAGCTGGTACATTGATGGAACTTATGAGGTAAGGATATATCAGTTTGCCCTTTGGAGAATAAATGAGGTTGTCCCTTGACACCGGCGGCAGTCTGCGGCTGGGCCGGCCGTTATTTACACATTCTTCATAGAAAGTTCCAACTCTGGTGAAGATTGACGGGGGAGGGTGTGGTATCCTGTGAGCAGATCAAGGGATTGATCTGATTTCCTCCCGGGATGGCAGCCGCCGTCCCACGGTCCAGCCGGACGCGCGAACCGCTGGACATATTTTCCCAACCTCCCGGCGCGAGGCAAGCGCCCCTTCACTGCCGCCCTGTGGGCGTCCGCTCCGGCGCGGCAGACCAAAGATCCCCGTCTCGGACGGTTCACATATCATAAAAAACGCCCGCCGGAGCTGCTCCGGCGGGCGTTTTACTGGAGAATGGTTGGTCAAAATGGGGAGCGGACCGGCCGGAACGGGGACAACCCTGGCAATTTTGCAATAATTTCCACGGTCGGAGTATTTCTTTGTTGTATCAAGGGGGATTTTCCTTTATAATAAAGCTTCAATCTGGGATTACAGAGGGAGTATCGATCAACATGGAACACAAGAACGTGCGAAGCAGCTTTTCCACCTCCGTCGGCTTTATCATGGCGGCGGCGGGCAGCGCCGTGGGACTGGGCAACATCTGGCGCTTTCCCTATCTGGCCGCCAAGGACGGCGGCGGGGTGTTTATCCTGTGCTACATCGTTCTGGCCCTGACCTTTGGCTTTGCCCTGCTCACCACCGAGATCGCCATCGGCCGGAAGACCGCCCAGAGCCCCCTGACGGCCTACGGCAGGCTCCACAAGAACTGGGGCTTTCTGGGGGCGCTGGCCTGCCTGGTGCCCACCCTGATCCTGCCTTACTACTGCTCCATCGGCGGCTGGGTGTTCAAATACCTGTTCCTGTTCTGCACCGGGAACGGCTTCTCCGCCGCGGAGGACGGGTACTTCACCGGCTACATCACCGAGGTGGGGCAGCCCATTTTCTGGATGCTGCTGTTCTTTGCGGCCACCGCCTTTGTGGTGTACAGCGGCGTGAACAAGGGGATCGAGAAGTACAACCGGATCCTGATGCCGGTGCTCGTTGCGCTGGTGGTGGGTATCGCCTGCTTCTCTCTGACGCTGGCCAACACCGGCGAGGACGGCGTGACCCGCACCGGCCTGCAGGGGCTGGCGGTCTATCTGGTGCCCGACTTCTCCGGAATGACCTTCTCCCGCTTTCTGACCATCATCATGGACGCCATGGGGCAGATGTTCTTCTCGATCAGCGTGTCCATGGGGATTATGGTGGCCTACGGCTCCTACGCTACCAAGGAGACCAACCTGATGCGCTCCATCAACCAGATCGAGATCTTCGACACGGTGGTGGCCCTGCTGGCGGGGATGATGATCATCCCCGCGGTGTACACCTTCATGGGGGCGGAGGGGATGTCCGCCGGGCCGGGGCTGATGTTCGTCTCCCTGCCCAGAGTCTTCGCCGCTATGGGGGGCGCGGGCCACCTCATCGGAGCGGCCTTCTTCCTGATGACCGCCTTTGCGGCGGTGACCTCCGCCGTGTCGGTGATGGAGGCCATCACCTCCAGCCTGATGGACGCCTTCCACGTCTCCCGGAGAAGGGCGGCCACCTTTGTCTCGGCCTACGCCATGGCGGGCGGGATCATCGTCTGCCTGGGCTACAACCTGCTCTACTTTGAGGCGGCGCTGCCCAACGGGACGGTGGGCCAGATCCTGGACCTGCTGGACTACGCCAGCAACAACTGCATCATGCCCCTGATCGCCCTGCTGACCTGCGTGCTCATCGGCTGGGTGGTGAAACCCCAGGTCATCATCGACGAGGTGACCCAGGGCCGCTACGCCTTCCCCCGCAAAAGGCTGTACGTGGTGATGATCAAGGCAGTGGCTCCGGTACTGCTGTTTATCCTGCTGCTGCAGTCGGTGGGGGTGTTCGCCTGACGCCCTTGGCCGGAGCCTCTTGGAGGCTCCGGCCGGTATGTCCTCCCGAACGCCTGAATTTTCTTCCGCACATTTATAAAAAACGTACGTATTTGACCCGGATTCTCCAGGCAGGGATTGCACGTTGCACAAATCTGTGATACAATCTTATGCTGCAAGGCCGCAGCGATCACCTCCCTACTATAAATTCGACCGGATCAAAGGAGAATCATTATGAATCGATTTGGCATCCACGTGGAGCTGAAGCATGTCCCAGCTCTGGACCCGGAGTTTATTCCCCTGATGCGCTTTAACCGCGCCTTCCTGGCGGAGGCGAGCAAGCCGGTGGGCATCGCTGTGGAGCGGGCCGACGGCCAGATGGCTGCCTGTCACACCTTTATCCACGGCACCCCCGAGATGGCAGAGGCCGACCACTACTATATCGAGCGAATCGTGAAGACCATCCTGTGGATGAAGGGCGGCTTCAAGGTGTATGTCAGCGGCGACGAGGGGGTGTGCGACTACCTGAAGTCGGTCTACTGCGCCAAGGGCCGGCAGGAGTTCGACTGGGACTACATGGCCAGCGTCTTCGAGCACCCCTTCGAGGTGGTGCTGGTGGACCAGATCCCCGCCGCCAAGGACGCCCCCAAGGCCATCGGCGGCCATCTGGGGGGCTGCCGCATCGGCTTCGACGCCGGCGGCTCCGACCGGAAGGTGTCCGCCGTCATCGATGGGGAGACCGTCTACTCCGAGGAGGTGGTCTGGTTCCCGAAAATCAACTCCGACCCCGACTACCACTACGACGGCATCGTGGCCGCCCTCAAGTCCGCCGCCGGGCACATGCCCCGGGTGGACGCGGTGGGGGTGTCCTCCGCCGGAGTGTTTATCAACAACCGGACCATGAACGCCTCCCTGTTTCTGCAGGTCCCCAAGGAGATTTACGACGAAAAGGTGAAGGATATCTATATCCGCGCCATCCGCGACACCTTTGGCGACGTGCCCTACTGCGTCATCAACGACGGGGACGTCTCCGCCCTGGCCGGGTCCATGAGCCTGAACGACAACAGCGTGCTGGGCATCGCCATGGGCACCAGCGAGGCGGTGGGCTACGTGGACGAGGAGGGCCGCATCACCGGCTGGCTCAACGAGCTGGCCTTCGTCCCCGTGGACGCCAACCCCGACGCCATGCGGGACGAGTGGTCCGGCGACATCGGCTGCGGCGTGAAGTATTTCTCCCAGGACGGCGTCATCAAGCTGGCCCCCCGGGCGGGCATCCAGCTGGACGAGAACGCCTCCCCCGCCGAGAAGCTGAAGGCCGTCCAGGCCCTGATGGCCCAGGACGACCCCCGGGCCGCTCAGGTCTATGAGTCCATCGGCGTCTACCTGGGGCACACCCTGGCCTATTACCACGAGCTCTACGGCTGCCGCCACGTGCTGCTGCTGGGCCGGGTGATGAGCGGCAAGGGGGGCGACCTGATCCTGGACACCGCCAAAAAGGTGCTGGCCGACGAGTACCCCGAGGTGCTGGAACGCATGGTCCCGGAGCTGCCCGACGAGAAATTCCGCCGGGTGGGCCAGTCCATGGCGGCGGCCAGCCTGCCGGAAATCAAATAAGAAAAGAGGGACACCATGGACCGTCAAACATTGCGGGACACCCAGTCCTGGATCAAGGAGGAGCTGGACCGCTCCGCCCGCTTCTGGCTGGAGCACGGCATGGACAAGGAGCACGGCGGGGTGTACACCTGCCTGGACCGGAAGGGTGAGATCTACTCCACCGACAAGAGCGTGTGGATGCAGGGCCGGTGCGGCTGGATCTTCGCCTTTCTGTGCCACAGCTACGGCGTGAAGCAGGAGTGGCTGGACGCGTCGAAGAGCTGCCTGGACTTTATGGAGGCCCACTGCTTCAACCACGCCTGCGGCGACCGGATGTACTTCACCGTCACCGCCGGGGGCGAGCCTCTGCGCCAGCGGCGGTACTACTTCTCCGAAGCCTTCTGCGCCATCGCCAACGCGGAGTATTACGGCGTCACCGGGGACAAGGCCCGGCTGGACCGGGCCCGCCAGTGCTACGACCTGTACTGGGACCTGAGCCAGGGCCGGCCCGACCCGGTGGGCCTGGGCCCCAAGACCATTCCGGAGACCCGGTCCGGCCGGGCCTTCGGCACCCCTATGATCATCCTCAACGTCACCGGCGTGATGCTGCGCACCGACCCGGAGCGGAGGGCCCTCTATGAGGAGCGGGCCCAGCAGTGCGTGGACGACATATTTCAGTACCATGTGAAGCCCGAGCTGAAGTGTACCCTGGAAAACGTGGACGTGGACGGAACCCCCCGGCTGTACTACACCGAGGGGCGCACCGTCAACCCCGGCCACGACATCGAGGGGGTGTGGTTCCTGCTGGAGCACGCCCGGCGCACCGGGGATCAGCAGCTGGTCAGGAAGGCGGCCCAGATGTTCGACTGGGCCATCGAAGCCGGCTGGGACAAGGAGTACGGCGGGCTGCTCTACTTCACCGACTGCCTGGGCAAGCCTCCGGAGGCCTACGAGCACGACATGAAGCTGTGGTGGCCCCACAACGAGATCCTCATCGCCTCCATGATGCTCTACCGGGACACCGGAGAGGAGAAATATCTGGACTGGTTTTACAAGACGGTGGACTACTGCAAAGCCCACTTCGCTGATCCGGAGTACGGCGAGTGGTACGGCTACCTCCGCCGGGACGGCCAGCCCACCATGCCCTCCACCAAGGGGAGCACCTTCAAGGGCCCCTTCCACATGCCCCGGAGCATGATCCTGGTGGACGGCATGATCGACGAGATTTTGGCGCGGCCCTGAGCGGGCCCTGACTGGAGGTGCGATGTGGAGAAAAACATCCTGGCCCAGATGCTGCAGGAGTATGACAGCTTTACCCGGTCGGAGCGGAAGATCGTGGACTATGTGCTGGAACACCAGAAGGAGACCCAGTACATCAGCATCACCGACCTGAGCGCGGAGTGTGAGGTGGCGGTGTCCACGGTGTCCCTGTTCTGCCGGAAGCTGAAGCTGGCCGGTTTCAACGACTTCAAGCTGGAGCTGGCCCGGGCGGCCCTGTCCGCCGGGGACAGCAAAGACCGGCTGTCGGGGGAGATCCTTCCGGAGGACACCCCCGGCCTGGTTATGGGCAAGGTGCTCCACACGGTGCAGGAGGAGCTGAACAACGCCTACCACATGCTGGCGGAGAAGGCGGTCACCCGTGCGGTGGACCTGCTGCGGGGGGCGGGCCAGGTGCTCTGCCTGGGCCAGGGCAACCACTCGGTGGTGGCCCTGGCGGCCTGGGCCCAGTTCTCCACCACCTCCCCCAAGTTCAAGACCATCCAGGACTCCCATATGCAGACGGTGGCGCTGTCCACCCTGGGCCGGGAGGATGTGGTCCTCTACTTCTCCTACTCCGGGGCCACCCACGAGGTGCTGGAGGCGGCGGAGGTGATCTGCAGCCGGGGCGCCAGGCTGATCCTGGTGACCCGCTACCTCAACTCCCCGGCCAGCGCCTACGCCGACACGGTCCTGCTGTGCGGACCCAACGAGCAGCCCTTCCAGTTCGGCTCCTCGGCGGCCCTCATCGCCCAGCTGTATGTGGTGGAGGTGCTGCTCAGCGAGTTTGTCCGCCGGGACCCGGAGCAGGCGGAGCGCAACCGCCAGTCGGTGGGCAAGGCGCTGACCCAGAAATGCGTGTGAGGTGGGGCTGTGGGCGAGTTTTTTAACCCGGAAAAGGGAATATGGGCCTGGCTGAGCACTCTGGTGGACGTGGTGGGGCTGTCGGTGCTGTGGATCGCCCTGTGTCTGCCGGTGGTGACCATCGGCCCGGCCACGGCGGCGCTGTATTACGCCATGGTCCGGTACGTCCGGCGGCGGGAGAGCGGCGCATTCGGGGGGTATCTGCGCTCCTTCCGGGCCAATTTCGCCGTGGGACTGAGGGCGACGCTGACCGTCATCCCCCTGTTTCTGCTGCTGCTGGGGGGCTACCGGATCGTCTGCTGGTACGGGACCCGTCTGGGGGGGATGGCTTACATCCTGTATGTGGCCTACTACTTCGCCCTGGTCCTCCCGGCGGGGGTGGTGTGCTGGCTGTTCCCCCTGCTGGGACGGTTTGAGTACGGGGTGCGGGACCTGTTCCGCACCGCCTTTCAGCTGACCGCCGCCCATCTGCCCAGCACGGTGATCCTGGTGCTGCTGACCGGCCAGAGCGCGGTTTTCTGCCTGAACCGGTGGTGGCCGGTGGTGTTTCTGCCCTCGGTGGGGATGCTGCTGGCCTCCCTGTTCACCGAACGGATCTTTTGCAAGTATTCTCCGGAGCTGGCCGCAGAGGAGCGGGAGGAGCCGGAGGAATAAAAAAACAAGTCTGCCGCTGGCAGACTTGTTTTTTTGTCAGACGCCGCCGCCCACGATGAACAGCGCGCCGTTCAGCTCCTTGAAGACGGAGGGGTCGCCGGGGGTGAAGGCGATGGTGTCCATATTCTGGTACAGCTCCCGCCCGGTGATCTGGAAGATGGACATGAGGTACAGCTTTTCGTGGAGCTCCGGCCAGGGGGACTTGGCCCCCAGAAACCACAGCTCCAGAAAGCCGAACTGCTTCAGCCCCCAGGTGCCCGTCAGGGGCTGGTCCCCCTTCTGGCCGCTGCGGATGGCGATCCACAGAGGGGCGGGGAAATACTCCGGGTCCTCCCAGTTCCGCTCCAGGATGGCGGCGTGCTGAAGGTAGAGGCGGCGGCTGATCAGCAGCTCGGCCTCCGCCAGGAAGAGGCCCGCCGCCCCGTCCAGCTCCAGCAGAGTCCCGGCCAGCCGGGTGAACAGGCGGCAGATGCTCCGCTTCTCCGCCAGCGAGGTCCCGCCGCCCTGCTGGGCCAGCACCAGGAAGCACTTGTGGGCCAGCAGCTCCTGCCGCTCCTCGGGGGTAAACAGCCCCTCCGGGAGGGAGGCGAGGTCATAGACCTGGGGCGGGTGGGGCATTGCCAGATAGCTGCAGAAGAAGTCCACCCCATCCAGCCGGACCGTCACAGCGGGGGCGTTGGGGGCGCTGGGGTCGGAGGCGGCCAGCGCCTGGGGGCCGAACCGCTCCGCCACCGCCTGGGACACGGCGTCCAGGCCGATGTCCCTCCCCAGCAGGATGACCGCCTTGGTGTCCGCCTCCGGGGCGAGGCCGGGGACGGCCCCCTCCGGCTGCCGGGGGGCGGGTTCCGGCTTGCGCCTGAACCGGTCAAAGAGTCCCAAACCAATCCCTCCTTACGCCAGCAGGCCGGGGACGGCCTGGGCCAGCAGCTGGGCCAGCTGGGCGTGGCCCCTCCGGGTCAGGTGCATGTGGTCGATCTGGTTGAACTCGCACTGGGCGGCGTCGATGAAATGGGCCCCCACCAGTTCGGCAGTTTTCCGGTAGTATGGGGACAGCTCCCGGGCCTTCACGTCGCAGCCCCGGCCCATGGCGGGGTCGCTCATCTCCGGGTGGATGGGGGGCGGGCAGACGATGAGAATGTTGGGGGCGCGGCCGCCCCAGCAGTCCACGCTCTGGGCCTTGCGCACCAGCCGCTCCATGCCGATGGCGATGCAGGCGGCGTTGACCCCCAGCCGCTCCTTGGTGTCGTTGGTGCCCAGCATGATGATGAGCAGGTCGATGACCTCGTGGCTCTTCAGCAGGGAGTAGAGGACAGTGAGGGCGTCCATGGTCTCGTGGAGGGGGTCGGGGAAGACGGTGGTCCGGCCGGACAGGCCCTCTTCGGTGACCAGGACCTCCTCTCCCAGGGCCTTCTGGAGCAGGCAGGTCCACCGCTCCTCCTCGTTGAAGCGGATGCCGCCGTCGGCGCAGTCGGAGGGGTCGGCGCAGTAGCCGTGGGTATTGGAATCGCCCAGGCAGAGGATGTGTTTTTTCATGGTCCGTCGCGTCCTTTCGATGTTTGAGTGGCGGGGGGAAGGAGTGTGATCCTCTCTTAAGAGTAACAGGAATTTCTTGTTTGTCAAGGCAAAAGAGCGTGATTTTTTTCTATTTTCCTAAGCGAAGTGCACAAAAATCGAAATTATTTTTGTGCGATCCACTAAAATTCCCGTATTTTAAAAAATTATTTCGATTTCGATTGACAGACCGCTCTCGCTCTTGTATAATTTACACATTGACCCCGGCCTTGCAACTCATTTTTTTGTGAAATTGAAGGAGGAACTGCAATGAAAATGAAGAAACTTGCCGCAGCTGTTCTGGCCATGGCCATGGCCCTGTCTCTGGCCGCCTGCGGCGGCCAGAACAGCACGTCGAGCACCCCGTCCGGCAGCGGAAGCGGCAGCCAGGCCCCTGCCCAGAGCACCCCCGCCCCCTCCGGCGCCGCCACCGAGATCACTGCCTGGATTTACCCCGTGGGCGGCTGGCAGACGGAGAGCAACGTCAAGCCCCTGATCGACCAGTTTACCGCCGATACCGGCATCAAGGTCAACCTGGAGTGGCTGGCCTACGCCGACGGTGACGACAAGGTGAACACCGCCATCTCCGCCAAGAACGCCCCCGACCTGATCATGGAGGGTCCCGAGCGTCTGGTGGCCAACTGGGGCGCCAACGGCTACATGGTGGACCTGTCCGACATGATCGACGACACCGACCGCAACGAGATCAACGCCGCCGCTCTGGCCGCCTGCACCAGCCCCGACGGCAAGATCTATCAGTACCCCATGTTCATCACCGCCCACTGCATGGCGGTTAACCTGGACGCCTTTAAGGCGGCCGGCGCCGACCAGTATCTGAACCTGGACACCCACACCTGGACCACCGACGGCTTCATCAAGGCAGTAGAGGCCCTCTACGCCAAGAAGAACGACACCGTGGCCGCAGTTTACTGCAAGGGCCAGGGCGGCGACCAGGGTACCCGGGCGCTGGTCAACAACCTGTACGGCGGCACCTTCACCAACGCGGAACACACCCAGTACACCTGGGACGACCCCAACAACATCAAGGCTCTGGAGCAGCTGAAGAGCATGAAGGGCATCGCCTTTGACGCCTCCCTGGAGGGCGGCGACGAGCTGAAGCTGATGTATCAGGAGATTCTGGACATGGCCTTCTGCTGGAACATCGCCCAGCAGCTGGACCCCGCCGCCGCCGGCGGCGAGCCTGGCAAGACCATCAACGGCCAGGAGATCGTGTGCATGAACTTCCCCTCCCCTGACGGCACTCCCGTTCTCCAGGGCGGCATCTGGGGCCTGGGCATCTTCAACAACGGCGATCAGGCCAAGATCGACGCGGCCAAGGAGTTTGTCAAGTACATGTGCGACTCGGAGCACACCGGCGAGGCGGCCAAGATCTCCAACTTCTTCTCCGCCCGCACCTCTGCTGAGGGCACCGATCTGACCAACATCTTTGCCGACAATGCCATCATGACCGACTACAACAAGGTGATCCTCCCCAACCTGGGCGACTACTATCAGATTACCACCGGCTGGGCCGGCGCCCGCACTGAGTGGTGGGAGATGCTCCAGAAGGTGGGCAAGGGCGACGATATCGCCGCCTCTGTAGCCGAACACGTGGCCAACGCCAACGCTGCCGCAGGCTGAGTCCCTGTCATATCAGAACTCAAAGAGATAAGGGTTTGTGCGCCCCTCTCCCGTGAAGGGCGGGAGAGGGGCGCTTATTTGGTTGTAAAGGAGTGTTGAGCTTGGCAAAGCAACCCACTATGAGCCGGGCGCTGCAGCGCCGGGAGAACATTGCCGGCTATCTGTTCATGCTGCCCAGCCTGATCTTCTTCCTTGGCTTTGTGGTCATCCCCATGATCATCTGCATCCTCCTCAGCCTGACCGACGCCAATATGCACACCGAGGGCATGTTCGGCAATTTCATCGGTCTGGGCAACTTTGTCCGCCTGTGGGCTGACAAGGACTTCCTGGCCGCGCTGAAGAACACCTTTGTCATCGTGATCGTCAGCGTGCCTGCGGTGTGCGCCTTCTCTCTGTGGGTGTCCTCCGCCATCTACCGGATGAAGGGCCCCATCCTGTCCGCCTTCCGGTGCATCTTCTACCTGCCGGTGGTCACCGGCTCGGTGGCGGTCACCGTGGTGTGGGCTTGGATGTATCACAACTACTACGGCGTGTTCAACTACATCCTGGGTCCCCAGGGCCTGGGCCTGATCGAGGGCCGGATCAACTGGCTGGGGGACGAGCGGTTCGCCCTGGGCTGTATCATCCTGATCCTGTTCACCACCTCGGTGGGCCAGCCCATCGTCCTGTATGTCTCTGCCCTGGGCAACGTGGACCAGACCCTCATCGAGGCCGCTGAGGTGGACGGAGCCACCGAGTTCCAGGTGTTCTGGAAGGTGAAGTGGGCCCAGATGCTGCCCACCACCCTGTACATCCTGGTCATCACCACCATCAACTCCTTCCAGTGCTTCGCTCTGATCCAGCTGCTGACCAAGGGCGGCGCGGGCACCGACACTGTAATGTACCGCATCTACTGGACCGCCTTCAAGCTCACCGAGCAGGCGGGTCACTTCGGCTACGCCAACGCCATGGGCGTGGTGCTGGCCATCTTCATTGGTCTGCTGTCCGCCGTCCAGTTCAAGCTGGCGAAAGAGAAATAAGGGGGTGCTGGTATGAAAATTCAAAGCGGCCGCAGCCGGGCCTATCGGATTGCGTCCCTCATTATCCTGGTCATTTTGGCCTTTCTGTTCACCTTCCCGCTGTACTGGATCATCACCGGCGCGTTCAAGCCCAGTGCGGACATCAACTCTGTCGAGCCGGTCTGGTGGCCCAGCGAGTGGGTGACCAACAACTTCAAGGCGCTGTTTGACAAGCGCAGCGCCCCCCTGTGGGAGATCTTCATGCCCTTCGGCAGCTTCACCAACGCGGAGAAGAAGCGGGTGGTCCTGTTCGCCGGTCCCACCACCCCCGCCGCCTTCCGGTGGCTGATCAACGCGGTGTTTATGGCGGTGGCCGCCATGATCATCACCTGCTGCACCGCCGCCATGGCGGGCTACGCCCTGGCCAAAAAGCGGTTCAACGGCCGGGCCCTGCTGTTCTCCCTCATTGTGTGCGCCATGGCCCTGCCCAAGCAGGTCCTCCTGATCCCCCTGCTCCAGGAGATGTCCAAGCTGCGGCTGTACGGCAGCCTGTGGGCGGTCATCTTCCCCACCGTAGGCTGGCCCTTCGGCGTGTTCCTGATGAAGCAGTTCTCGGAGGGCATTCCCGGAGAGATTCTGGAGGCCGCCCGCATCGATGGCGCCAGCGAGCTGAAGACCTTCTCCACCGTGGTCATGCCCATGATCAAGCCGGGCATCGGCGCGCTGGCCATCTTCACCTTCATCAACTGCTGGAACGACTACTTCATGCAGCTGGTCATGCTGGACGCCAACAACGTGTACACCATCTCCATGGGTATCTCCACCCTCCAGGCGGAGACCTCCACCGATACGGGACTGCTGATGGCGGGCGCGGCCATGGCCTCGGTGCCCATCATCATCGTGTTCCTGATCTTCCAGAAATATTTCACCCAGGGGATTGCCATGGGTGCGGTAAAGGGGTAAGCTATGATTTATGCCGGAAATACCGATGCCCGGACCTACCGGGGCATCCACCCCAACCTGGATCTGGCCCTGGAGCACATCACACCGGAGTTTTTGGCCCAGGTGGGCGGAGAGCCCACCGAGCTGAAGGGCCGGGACGTGTATGTGACCCGCTTCACCTACGAGACGGTCCCGGAAACGGAGAGCTTTTTCGAGGCCCACAAAAAGTACCTGGACATCCACATCATGACCGATGGCTCCGAGGGGGTGGAGCTGGCCCCGCCGGGGGAGCTGGAGGAGTTCGACCGGGTGGAGGCCAACGACTTCTACGCCTACCGGGGTCCGGCCCGCTTCAGGCTGGCCCTGTCCCCGGGGAGCTTCCTGGTGGTCTTCCCCAACGACGCCCACCGCATCAAAATGCAGCTGGACGCCCCCAGAACGGTGACCAAGGTGGTGTTCAAGGTACGGATTATTGACGATTAAGGAGTGATGTTATGAAGGATCTTTCCAAATATCAGGGGATTTTCCCCGCTTTCTACGCCTGCTATGACAAGGAGGGCAGGGTGGACGGCGCAGCCGTCCGGGCGCTGGCCAAGTACCTGCTGGACAAGGGGGTCAAGGGCCTGTACGTGGGCGGCTCCTCCGGGGAGTGCATCTACCAGAGCACGGCCGAGCGGAAGGAGACCCTGGAGCAGGTTATGGCCGAGGTGGGAGGCAAGCTGACCATCATCGCCCATGTGGCCTGCAACAACACCGCAGACAGCCGGGAGCTGGCCGCCCACGCCGAGAGCCTGGGGGTGGACGCCATCGCCGCCATCCCGCCCATCTACTTCCACCTGCCCCCCAAGGGCATCGCCAAGTACTGGAACGACATCTCCGCCGCCGCCCCCAACACCGATTTCATCATCTACAACATCCCCCAGCTGGCGGGGGTGGCCCTCACCGTGCCCCTGCTCCAGGAGATGCTGAACAATCCCCGGGTGATCGGGGTGAAGAACTCCTCCATGCCCGTCCAGGACATCCAGATGTGGCGGGATGAGGGCGCGGTGGTCTTCAACGGCCCGGACGAGCAGCTGCTGTCCGGTCTGGCCGCCGGGGCCATCGGCGGCATCGGCGGGACCTACGCCGCCATGCCCGAGCTGTATTTGGAGATCCTCCGCTGCTTCCAGGCCGGAGAGCTGGAGAAGGGGCGGGAGGTCCAGAACGAGTGCTGCCGTATCATCTACAAGATGTGCTCCGCCCAGGGGAACATGTACGCGGTGATCAAGGAGGTCATCCGCCTCCAGGGCGGCCCCGACGTGGGGAGCGTCCGCGCCCCCCTGCTGGAGCTGGAGGAGAGCGACCGGGCGGTTACCGCAGAGGTCCACAAGCTGATCCAGGCCGCCATCGCCAAATACTGCTGACCCGCATCGATGCGTCCAGACGGACCGTCCTCTCCGGGCGGTCCGTCTTTTGTGGGTTCCTGACAAGTTTCTGTTGCGTTAAAACGAAAAATATGGTAATATAGATGCATGCGATCCAGATTGCGCACAGCATAGCAGGAGAGAGTTCCCAAGTTAAGTTAAGAAGGAGGAATCCCCTATGTACAAAGTAGATCTGAACAGCGACCTGGGTGAGAGCTTCGGCGCCTATACTATCGGTATGGACGAGGCGGTCATCGCCCATGTCTCCTCCGCCAACGTGGCCTGCGGCTATCACGCCGGCGACCCGCTGGTGATGGACAAGACGGTTGCCGCCTGCAAGGCCGCCGGTGTGGCTGTGGGCGCGCACCCCGGCTTCCCCGATCTGATGGGCTTCGGCCGCCGGAACATGGTCTGTTCCCCCAAGGAGGCCAAGGCCTACATCCAGTATCAGATGGGCGCGCTCCTGGCCTTCACCGCCGCTCACGGCGTGAAGCTCCAGCACGTCAAGCCCCACGGGGCCCTGTACAACATGGCCGGTAAGGACATGGACCTGGCTCTGGCCATCGCTGAGGGCATCGCCAGCGTGGACAAGGACGTGATCCTGCTGGGTCTGGCGGGCAGCAAGATGCTGGAGGCCGGCAAGCAGGTGGGCCTGAAGACCGCCAGCGAGGTCTTCGCCGACCGGGCCTATCAGGCGGACGGCTCCCTGGTGCCCCGCTCCAAGCCCGGCGCGGTGATCCACGACAAGGACGAGGCCATCGCCCGCACCATCCGCATGGTCACTGAGGGCAAGGTCACCGCCGTCACCGGCGAGGAGGTCTCCATCGACGCCCACTCCATCTGCGTCCACGGCGACAACCCCTCCGCGGTGGAGTTCGTCAAGAACATCCGGGCCCGCCTGGAGGCCGAGGGGGTCACTATCGCCCCCATTGCTGACATTGTGTGATTTTTTAGAAGGTTTTTGGTTGGAAAAGGAAAGAGAAAACAGTCTCCTTTGACAAAGGAGACGTCATTTGCAAGGCAAATGACAGCGGTTCGTTTTGCAAGAGAGAGGAAAACTGACTATTTTGGAGGTACTTAAATGAGTAATAATCTCGCAAACAGCGGCGCAAAGCCCAGCCGTTCTGTACTGTTCGGCGCGGCCTTCCTGATGGCTACATCTGCCATCGGCCCCGGCTTCCTGACCCAAACTTCCACCTTCACCGCCCAGCACGGCGCGGCCCTGGCTCTGGTTATCGTGCTGGTCATTCTGATGGATATCACCGCCCAGATGAACATCTGGTCTGTGGTCTCCGTATCCGGCATGCGGGCTCAGGATGTGGCCAACAAGCTGCTGCCCGGACTGGGCGTGGTCATCGCCATTCTGGTGGCAATCGGCGGCCTGGCCTTCAACGTGGGCAATGTGGGCGGCGTGGCCCTGGGCTTCAACGCCATGCTGGGCCTGGACCAGAAGATCGGTGCGATTATCGCCGGCTGTCTGGGCATCATTATCTTTGTGAACAAGAACGCCAAGACCATCATGGACAAGGTGGCCACCGTGCTGGCCGCCGTCATCCTCCTCACCGTGCTGGTGGTGGCCGTCAAGTCCCAGCCCCCCATGGGCGAGGTCGTCAAGGGCCTGGGCAGCTTTGACAAGCTGCTGAATACCGAGACCGGCATGTTCACCGCCCTGACCACCATCTTAGGCGGCTCCTGCGGCGGCTACATCGCCTTCTCCGGCGCTCACCGCCTGCTGGACGCCGGTATCTCCGGCCCCGAGAACGTAGGCCATGTCCGCCGCAGTGTGGTTCAGGGGTGCGGCACCTCCGGCCTGGTGCGTATCCTGCTGTTCCTGGCCGTGCTGGGCACCTGCACCGTGGGCACCACCTGGGTGGCCGAGAACGCTCAGATCATTACCGACGCCGCCAAGGGCGGCAACCCCGCCGCCGAGGCCTTCCGTCTGGCTGCCGGCGACCTGGGCTACCGGCTGTTCGGCCTGTGCCTGTTCTCCGCGGGCGTCTCTTCCGTGGTGGGCGCGGCCTTCACCTCCGTCTCCTTCCTGAAGACCCTCCACCCCATGATTGCCAAGTATGAGCGCCAGTGCGTCATCGGCTTTATCGCTTTCTCCACTCTGATGATGGTCATCGTGGGCAACGCCGCCCAGCTGCTCATCGTCGCCGGCGCTTTCAACGGACTGATTCTGCCCATCACCCTGGGCGTCATGCTCATCGCCAGCCGCAGCAAGCGGATTGTGGGCGAGAACTACAACCACCCCATATGGATGATTATCCCGGGCATTGTTGTGGTGGCCATTGCCCTCTACTCCGGCGTACAGTCCGTTCCCAACATTGTGAATCTCTTCAAATAAATAAAAACTCCCCTTCAGGGCAGGGCCAGGTCTTCCCGGGCCTGCCCTGAATATGCGAAAGGAGATTTTCTATGGCAGACGTCAGATTTCTGCTGACGGGCGATACCTCGGTGTGCGTGGAGTTCGGCAACGAGATCAGCGAGCCCATCAACGCCCAGATCCGGGCCTTCAACATCGCCCTGAGCAAAAGCGACATCCCCGGCATCGTGGAGACGGTGCCCACCTACCGCTCCCTCATGGTCCACTACAACCCGGAGGTCATCCGCTGCGCCCCCCTGATGGACAAGCTGAAGTGCCTGCTGGGCCAGCTGGACAAGGTAAAAATCCCCCCCAGCGAGGTGCTGGAGATCCCCGTTCTCTACGGCGGGGAGGAGATGGGCCCCGACCTGAAGTTCGTGGCCGAGCACAACGGCAAGACGGTGGAGGAGGTCATCAAAATCCACACCTCCACCGAGTACCTCATCTATATGCTGGGCTTCACCCCCGGCTTCACCTACCTGGGCGGCATGAGCGACGAAATCGCCACCCCCCGGCTGAAGACCCCCCGGGTGAAAATTCCCGCCGGTTCGGTGGGCATCGCCGGGTCCCAGACCGGGGTGTACCCCATCGACTCCCCGGGCGGCTGGCAGCTCATCGGCCGCACCCCCGTGCGGATGTACGATGCCGGCCGGGCCACCCCCATCCTGCCCCAGGCGGGCCAATACATCAAGTTCTATGCCATCGACCAGGCGGAGTTTGACAAAATCGCCGCCCAGGAGGCGGCAGAGGGCTATCAGGTCAAACGTCACCCCAGGAAGGAGGGCGGAGCATGAGTATCACCGTATTAAACCCCGGCCTGCTCACCACCGTCCAGGACCAGGGCCGCGTGGGCTATCAGCAGTTCGGCGTGTCGGTGTCCGGGGTGATGGACCCCCGGTCCGCCGCCCTGGCCAACATCCTGGCGGGCAACGACCAGGGAGAGGCGGTGCTGGAGTGTACCATGATGGGTCCCCAGCTCCAGTTTGACAAGGCCAACGTCATCGCCATCACCGGCGGCGACCTGGGTCCCACCCTGGACGGCAAAGCCGTTCCCAACTACCAGGCGGTGGCCGTCCGGGCGGGACAGGTGCTGAAGTTCACCGCCCCCAAGACGGGCTGCCGGGCCTTTATCGCCTTCGCCGGAGGGCTGGACATCCCCGTCACCATGGGCAGCCGGTCCACCTATATGAAGGCCAAGATCGGCGGCCATCAGGGCCGGAAGCTGGAGAAGGGGGATGTCATCGGCTTCCGGGCTCCGGCGGAGACCCTGAAGCGCATGGAGGACCGGGTCCTCAAGCCCGAGTTCGCCCCCAGGCCGGTGTACACCCTCCGGGTGGTGCTGGGTCCCCAGGACGACGCCTTCACCGATGACGGCCTGCACACCTTCCTCAGCGAGACCTATACCGTTACCCCCGAGTTTGACCGCATGGGCTGCCGCCTGGACGGCCCCGCCATCGCCCACAAGGACGGCGGCGACATTATCTCCGACGGCATCGCCTTCGGAGCCATTCAGGTGCCCTCGGCGGGCACGCCCATCATCATGCTGGCCGACCGTCAGACCACCGGCGGCTACACCAAGATTGCCAACGTGATCACCGCCGACTTCCGCATCCTGGCCCAGCTGAAGACCGGGGACAAGGTGCAGTTTGTGGAGACGCCGGTGGAGTACGCCCAGAGCCTGCTGCTGGCCCAGCGCTCCGCCCTGAAGGCGCTGAGCAAAATCAACAACTGAGGAGGTACGTCAAATGGCGTTTGATATCACCCCTTATATTGACATGAAGCCGTCTCAGGTCCGCCAGCTCATCCGGGAGGGGACCATCGACTTTCCCACCGCCGGTATGTGCCGGGGCTACGCCCAGGCCAATCTGGTCATCCTGCCCCCGGAGTATGCCGCCGACTTTGAGGAGTACGCCAAGAAAAATCCCTTCCCCTGTCCCATTCTGGAGATCATCAAGGGCACCCCGGAGACCCACGACATGGGGGAGGGGGGCAACATCTGCTCCGACATCCCCCGGTACCGGGTGTATGAGAACGGCGTGTTCACCAAGGAGCTCACCGACGCCTCGGAATACTGGAAGGAGGGCTATGTGGGCTTCCTCATCGGCTGCTCCTTCTCCTTTGAGGAGGCCCTGATGCGGGAGGGCATCGAGGTGCGCCACATCGCCCAGGGCCGCAATGTGCCCATGTACAAGACCAACATCCAGACGGTGAAGGCCGGCCCCTTTGAGGGCCCCATGGTGTGCTCCATGCGGCCCATGACCCCGGAGAACGCCAAAAAGGCCTACGAGATCACGGTAAAAATGCCCAACGTCCACGGCGCGCCCGTCCACATGGGGGACGCCGCCGGGGTGGGCGTGGCCGACGTGATGAAGCCCGACTACGGCGAGGCGGTGGACGTCTACCCCGGCGAGATCCCCGTGTTCTGGCCCTGCGGAGTGACGCCCCAGGCCGCCGTGGAGAACGCCAAGCCCCCCATCGTCATCACCCACGCCCCCGGCCACATGTTCATCACCGATATCCTGAACACCCAGCTCAACGACTATCTGGAGGCGAAGAAGCACGCCTGACCGGAACAGGCTCCCGTCCAGCGGACGGGAGCCTGTTTGCGTCCCAACGGATTGTGCAAAGAAACGGGAAATCGCTTGAATCAAGGGGGAATGCATGGTATAATGTCCCAAACAGGAGGGACTGGCATGGAACAAAAAGACAGACAGCGAATCGTCTCAGTGCTGACGGCACAGATCGAACCAACCGGCAGCATGCGCTTTGGAAAGATCCGTCAGGTGTTTCGGGAGGAGGGCATCGACCCGGCGGTGTTCGGGGGACCAGCTGTCCCCCGACGAGGCGGAGCTGAAGCAGCAGACCGCCCCGCTGCAGCGGATTGTGCTGAATTTTGTCCTGATCCCCATGAGCCTGCCGCTGCTCCGGCAGTTCCAGAGGCTGTGCGGCAGCGAGCTGCGGATGGTGGCGCTGCGCAGCCTGTGCGTCCGGCGGATCGGGCGCTATCTGCTGGGGGAGACGGGCGGCGTGCTGGATGACAGCGCCGCCCGGACTTCCCGGCTGGCGGTGCCGCTGGAGCGGGAGACCCCCAAGGGACAGCGCATCTACTGCGTACTCGCCGCCAATACCCGGAAGGACGTCCCCGTCCCCTGGTACATGGACGGCCTGTGCTACCCCGGTCAGGAGGACGAGAAGGGGTACGGCCGGTGGCTGTGCCAGACCTTTGGCCTGCCCAACGAAGAGACCGAGCAGGGCCGCCCCTCCGCCCCCTTTCCCCCCGACGGAGCGGACCTCCTGGAGCGGGCCGCCCAGGGGAGCTGTTCGCTGGGGGAGGTCCTGACCGGCTTTGAGGCTCCGGACCTGTTGGACAGCGCGGTGATGCTGGGCCAGACCGAGACGGTGCGGGCTCTGATAGACACGCCGGGAGAGGCGGAGCGGCTGGGCCTGACGGCTGCGGAGCTGGAGGCGGCCCTGGAGACGATGAGCGAGCCGGAGGGCAGCGTCACCCTCTGCTCCGCCGGAAGGCGGCTGTGGCGGGCGCTGGGCGGACGCCGGGGCCAGGCGGAGCGGTGCTTCCTCACCGCGCTGCTGCTGGGCGATCCGGCGGCGGTGAGCGGCCTGCTGGACGTATACCGGGGCGAGGGGCGCATTCAGGAGGTGCTGGTGCTCTTCGACCGCTGGCGGGACGCCATGGACGGGCGCATCTGGAGAGGGTGTATGGACTGCCTGCTCCCCACCGGCGTGGTGGACGTGGGCTGGGCGGTGGGGGAGGATGTGCTCTATTTCCTCTCCCCCCCCCCAGGTCATCGCCAGGCTGAAGAAGCTGGGGGAGGAGACCGCTCCGCCCCAGACGGTCCGCCTGCTGGAGGAGGCCATGCCCCTTCTGCTCCGGCTGGAGCGCGCCCTGGTGGAGGGCGAACACCTGGACCAGCTGTTCAGCCTGCAGCTGAGCCTCTTTGAACCCATCCTGCGGGTCTGCAGAGAGGAGGAGGTGCGCCGCTTTGTCACAGTGGACGGCGCGCTGGCCGGACCGGAGCTGTCCCGCCTGCAGGCGCGGGCCGCAGAGGGGGGCTGTACCGCCCTGGCGGTCTACTGCGGCAGCGTGCTGGGGCTGGGGACCCAGACCATCCAGGCCCAGGCCCAGACCTGCTTCCGCACCCTGATGGACCAGACGGCGCGGGGGAACGCCCAGGAGCGGCAGGAGGCGGTGCGGCTGATTCAGCTGCTCTTCCGGGAGGAGTATGAGTCCAACCAGGCGGAGCTGTTCCCCATCCGCCTGCAGGCGATCTTAAAGACCCTGCCCAGCCAGGAGGGGACGGCGGGGCTGACCAATATGCTGACCCCCACCCTGTCCAGGGCGGCGCTGGAGGCCATGCTCCGCACCCCTTACGCAGACGACCAGGAGGTGGTCCTGCCGCCCCATCACCCGCCGGGAGCGGTACGTGGGCCGGGAGGACGCCTTTCAGAGTCTGGACAGTATGGTGTGCAGCTGCGTCAATACGGTGGTGCTGGGGGCGGAGGGCTTTGGCAAGAGCAATCTGCTTAGCCGCTTCTTCAACCGGGAGTACTGCCGGCGGATGGCCCGGCAGGAGCAGATCCTGATCAAGCGGCTGGCCTACGAGGCGGGGCTGGAGACCCAGCAGGTCTACACCTTCTTTGCCGACGCCGTCCGGGACGCCGCCCAGGTGCTGCTGGAGATCGGAGAGGAGGGGGGCCTGGCAGTCCATCCAGCAGGCCGCCGACCTCTACAGGACCCCCGCCCGGCCTTGCGGGGGTTCCGGCGGCCGGCGGGAAGGGAATTCTGGGTGCAGGCGGCCGAGGGTAAAACGGACCAGAACCGCGCCTTCTTGGCCGCCAGGCCGCTGGAGTCCGTTTGCGCGGAGCAAAAAACGCCGAGTCCTGAGCGGTTCGAAGCTCAGGACTCGGTTTGTTATGTCTGGGAATGGCCCAGAATCTCCTGGAGGGTGGCAAACAGCTTGCCCACATCAATGGGCTTGCCCAGGTGGCCGTTCATGCCGGCGGAGAGGACCCGCTGGCGGTCCTCCTCGAAGGCGTTGGCGGTCATGGCCACGATGGGCATCCGGGCCAGCCTGGGATCGGTCAGAGCCCGGATCGCCTTGGTGGCCTCAATGCCGTCCATGACTGGCATCTGGATGTCCATGAGGACCAGGTCGTAGGGGCTGTCCGCAGAGTGCTGGACCATGTCCACCGCCTCGGCCCCGTTGGAGGCTGCCGCTACGATGCAGCCGGCCTCCTCCAGAATGGTCATGGCGATCTCCTGATTCAGCTCGTTGTCCTCCACCAGCAGGAGACGCCAGCCGGTACACGGCTGGATGGCGGGGGCCTCCGTCCGCTCCTGGGCGCCGGGGGGCTCGCTGAGGCGGAAGGGGAAGCTGCAGGTGAAGGTGCTGCCCTGGCCCAGCTGGCTCTCCACGGCGATCTGGCCGTTCATCAGGTTGACCAGGTTCTGGGTGATGGACATGCCCAGGCCGGTGCCCTGGATGCCGCTGACCGTGGAGGTCCGCTCCCGCTCGAAGGGTTTGAAAATGTGGTCCAGGAACTCCGGAGCCATGCCGATGCCGGTGTCTCGGATGCGGAATTCGTAGATGGGAACGTCCGGGCTGTCCCCGGGGCGCTCGGTGACGCGGACCGAGATGTCTCCGCCGGAGGGGGTGAACTTCAGCGCGTTGCTCAGGATGTTCAGCAGCACTTGGTTCAGCCGCAGCTGGTCGCAGACCACGTAGGGGTGGAGCAGGGCGCTGTCGTCCAGGCGGAGGTGCAGTCCCTTGCTCTCCACATCGGCGTGGATGATGGACTGGAGGTCCCGCAGGACCTGGGACAGGCTGCAGGGGGCGGCGTCGATGGCCAGCTTGCCGCTTTCGATGCGGCTCATGTCCAGCACGTCGTTGATCAGGCTGAGGAGGTGGCTGGAGGAGGCCCGGATCTTGTCCAGATAATCCCGCACCAGCTCCTGGTCGTCCAGGTGGGTGGCGGCCAGATTGGTAAAGCCGATGATGGCGTTCATGGGGGTGCGGATGTCGTGGGACATGTTGTTCAAAAACATGGTCTTGGCCTGGGAGGCCCGCTGAGCCCGTTCCAGGGCCTCCTCCAGCAGCTTGTGCTGCTCGGTGAGCTTTTCGTCGGTCTCCTTGCGATGGGTGATGTCTACAAACATGCCCACGTAGGTGATGGGGGTGCCGTCCGCCCGCCGGGAGAGCTTGCCGGTGGCCCGGAACCAGCGGTAGCCCCGGTCCTTGGTGAGGAGGCGGTACTCCACGTCGTAGAGGGTCTTTCCGGTGTAGTCGTCGATGGTGGCGTAATACTGCTTCAGCACCCGGTCGCGGTCGTCGGGGTGGAGCAGGTCGGACCAGGAGGAGAGCACGTTGGGGAAATCCTCCTCGTCCCGGTAGCCGATCATGGCGCGGAAATCCTGGCTCCAGAAGACGCTGACCATCTGGCCCTGCTGGTCGAAGTCCATCGTCCACATGCCGGAGCTGAGGATCTCGTGGACCAGCTTCAGGGCGGTGGTCTCGTGCTCCAGAGCCTCCAGGGCCGCCAGCCGCTCCTGAGCCAGCTGAGCTATGTGGGTGTTGTCAATGGCTTTGAAGTGCTTTTCGGTGGCGTCCTTGACAAAGACATAGAAGAGGCTGCCGTATTGCTCGGAGTGGACAAAGTGGCCGTAGTCCTCGATCCACCGGACTGCGCCGTCCTTTCGGATGATGCGGTATTCCACGTAGTCCAGCTCGCTGCCGTGGGCGTATACCTGCTGCTGGATGCTCTGCTCCGTATTCTCCTGGTCCTCCGGGTGCACCAGTCCGGGGAAGGTGTAGCCGGTGTAAGCCTGGAACTCCTCCAGGGTCTCGCAGCCGTATATATGGATCAGGGCCTGATTGGCATAGATCAGACGCTGGTCCCCTCCGGCATGATAGATAAAGAAGCCGCCGGGCATCCCCGCTGTGATCTGTTCAATGATGGGAAACGTCTGCTCACTGAACAGCAGAGAATGGGAGTCTGTCCGCTTGCGCCTCTGCATTGTACTCACCTGCCCCTTCCGCTGTATCGTCATACAGGTAAATTTTATCATGTTCCGGCGGTCTGTCAAGTCAAAGATGCATTCCGCTCTGGGCATTTTGCGGGGCGGGGCGAAAAAATAGATCGTGAATATTGACAAGAAAAAGAGTTCAGGCTATAATCCTTTTGCTGCGATAACCGGTCCTGATTCGGCGGCTTCGGAGGCGGGAACACCCCTTTCAGCCGCCCTGCCAAAGGGCGCAGGACAAGAAAAGCAACTTCTATGTTCAAGTCTTTCATCACGTTGATACATTTGGATAAAGGGGATGCGCTGTTATGAAGCGAACGATCACAGATCTGGACGGTACCTCCAACTCCTTCCGGCGGCTCTGACACGCCTGAATACCAGCAGGGGGGGCGAGACCTTGTTCCAGCGGCTGAAGCATGTGGTGACCCGCTTTGACCGTATTCTTGAACAGCTGGAACGGATGCTCCAGGAGATATTGTCCGTTTTATCATCTTCAATTGATCCGGGCCGCCGCTGAGGAGGATGGGCCGGAGGTCTTGCATTTGGAAATTCCTGTTAAATCATCCCGAAGTTTTTGAGGAAGCTCTTGCGGTACAAGGACTTTCCAGGAAAAGCTTCGGGATATTTTTTAAAAAAAACCGGCATATCATGCACACTGAATGAAGTGTTGCTTCTACAAACGAGCAAAAATCGACAAAATTTGATATAACGGAAATTTTTTTCCTGGTAATTTTGTCCCACCCCTTCTATGCTTTTGGAAGGGGGTGAACATGATGACCACCGCGCTCTTGGACCATGAGAAATTCATGAAGGCAATGGAGATGGCGGGCTTTACTCAGGAAGAGTTTGCAGAAGAAATCGGCATCACCGACAGACATGTGCGCAATTTAAAGGAAAAAGATACCAACATCTCTGTCTCCCTGCTTTACCGGATCAGTCAGGTTTTCCATATTCCAATGGAAAGCCTCTTAATAGTAAGAGAAGTGGACGAATAGGAATCGTGGGAGGGGATCGAGATGGGAACAGAAGCGATCATGGAAGAGGATCTGCAGAGGAACACCAACCATTTGCTGCACCGGCTGGGCCTGACAGCGAACTACAGAGGATACTTCTATGTTTCTTATGGGATCATGCTGTGCGCCAAGGAGCAGGAGCGGCTGCTGCTGGTGACCAAGCGCCTGTATCCAGAGGTGGCAAAGCGGTACGGCACCAACTGGAAGGCGGTGGAGCGGAGCATTCGCACCGCAAGCGGGGTGATCTGGCGGGGGAACCGCCTGCTGCTGGAGGAGATCGCCGGCAGGCGGCTGGACGGCATCCCCCGGGCGGCCCAGCTGCTGGCAATCCTGGCGGCGGAGGTCCGGGGAAAGGACCCTCAGCCGGAGCGTCCGGCGGAATGACGGCCCCTTCGGGACCACACTTACATCCTGGGCGGCGTGACCGGCCAGGGTGTATGATCCCAGCCGGCCCCAGGCGTTCGGTCATACGCCGGGCAGGACCCTGTGGCGCACAGACCGGATCTTCCACGGCCAAACCATGACCGGCATTGCCTGCGGATGTGCGTTTCCCGGAAGAGCGCTGGGGCGTCTGTGTCTGGATACGATGGAGGAATTCTGTACCTGATGCGCTCTTCAAGTGAGGCTCTGCAGCCCGCTGTCCCCCGCGCAAACTTCAAACGGGTCATTATGGAAGCTTCAGCATAAAAACCGTCCCTGCAAGGCACGCCTTGCGGGGACGGTTTTCTGCGCGTTTTGGTCACAGCGGCTGGGCTAAGCGCTCTCGATACCTCTTCTGTACCCAAATTCGCTCGCCGTTTATTGCGCCCGGATCGCTCAAGATTTGCACTTGATTCTCTTTTACCCCCAGCTGGACCGGCAAGGCACTGTGTGTGGATATTTACCTTTCTTAAAAGTGATATACCGTGGGTGTGATTTGTCAATCTATTCAGTGCGATCATATACAGGCCAAAGATGGACGCTCCTACCAGCCTGTTGATTTTTGGCGAAAGAGCGGCTATCATGGAGCCGTTTCGGACTGTAGGAGGTGGTCTGCTCTCCCCCCTGTACCGCGATCCCGAACGCATTGCCGGCCCTGACGGCTTCGAGATGCGCCCCCTGCTCAACCCTGTGGTGGACCTGCAAAAGCGTAAAGATCGAAGCGGCCTCCATTTGTCAAAACGCCGAAAATGAAAAAAATATTTCTGACCGGATTGACAAATTGAGCAGATGCAGTATAATGGACTAAAATGGTACTACATCAAAGAATATCGAACATAGAGGAGGAAATATCTGTATGCTGTATCAAACCACACAGGAGCATGAGGAGCTGCGGGCAAAGGTCAGGGAATTTGCCGAGGCTGAGGTGAAACCCATTGCCTTCATGCTGGACCAGAACAACCAGTTCCCCACCGAGGTGGTCCAAAAGATGGGTGAGCTGGGCATCATGGGCCTGCCCTACGACAAAAAGTACGGCGGCGCGGGGGCGGACGCCCTGAGCTACGCCATCGCCGTGGAGGAGCTGGCCCGGGTGGACGGCGGCGTGGGCGTGATTCTGTCCGCCCACACCTCACTGGGCACCTACCCCATCTACGCCTTCGGCAATGAGGAGCAGAAGAAAAAGTATCTGCCCGATCTGTGCTCCGGCAAAAAGGTGGGGGCCTTCGGCCTGACCGAGCCCAATGCCGGCTCCGACGCCGGCGGCACCGAGACCACCGCCGAGGACATGGGGGACCACTACCTCCTCAACGGCGAGAAAATCTTTATCACCAACGGCGGCCAGGCCGACACCTATGTGGTCTTCGCCGTCACCACCCCCGGCATCGGTACCCGGGGCATCTCCGCCCTCATCGTGGAAAAGGGCTGGGAGGGCTTTACCTTTGAAGAACACTACGACAAAATGGGCATCCGTTCCTCCGCCACCTGCCAGCTGAACTTCAACAACGTGAAGGTCCCCAAGGAGAACCTGCTGGGCAAGGAGGGCCAGGGCTTCAAGATCGCCATGGCCACCCTGGACGGCGGCCGTATCGGCATCGCGGCTCAGGCGCTGGGCATCGCCCAGGGGGCCTATGAGGCCGCCGTGGAGTACTCCAAGGAGCGGGTTCAGTTCGGCAAGCCCATCTGCCAGCAGCAGAACGTGGCCTTCAAGATTGCCGACATGGCCACCAAGCTGCGTTGCGCCCGGTTCCTGGTCTACTCCGCCGCCGAGCTGAAGCAGGCCCACGTCCCCTACGGCATGGAGTCCGCCATGGCCAAGCAGTACGCCTCCGACATCGCCCTGGAGGTCACCAACGACGCCCTCCAGATTTTCGGCGGCTGCGGCTACATCAAGGGCATGGAGGTGGAGCGGTTCTACCGGGACGCCAAGATCACCACCATCTACGAGGGCACCAACGAAATTCAGCGGGTGGTCATTGCCTCCCACATCCTGGGCAAGGCGGCCAAGGAGGCCCCCTCCGCCGCCGCAGCTGGTCCTCGCGGGCCCGAGACGGGCGCCCGGAAGCGGCTGATCCTCAAGGACGGCACCGCCCAGGAGAAGGTGGAGACCCTGGTGGCCAACCTGAAAAAGGACGGCCACGACTTCACCGTGGGCATCCCCATGGACACCCCCATCACCCAGGCCGAGCGGGTGGTCTCCGCTGGACAGGGCATTGGAGCCAAGGAGAACATGAAGCTCATTGAGGACCTGGCCAAAGCCGCCGGCGCGGCGGTAGGCTCCAGCCGTCCCGTGGCCGAGACGCTGAAATATGTACCCATCAACCGCTATGTGGGCATGTCAGGCCAGAAGTTCAAGGGGAATTTGTACATCGCCTGCGGCATCTCTGGGGCCATCCAGCATTTGAAGGGCATCAAGGATGCCTCCTGCATTGTGGCCATCAACACCAACCCCAACGCCAAAATCTTCAAGAACTGTGACTACGGCATTGTGGGCGACGTGATGGAAATTCTGCCCCTGCTCACCGCCGCTCTGGACACCGGCGAGAAGCTGCCCGCCCCGCCCATGACCAAGATGAAGCGCATGGCCCCCAAGAAGGTCTATCAGCCCCGGAAGCTGTATGTCTGCAACGGCTGCGGCCACGAGTACGACCCCATGCAGGGCGACCCGGAGAACGAGGTCAAGCCCGGCACCGCCTTCAAGGACCTGCCCGAGGGCTGGACCTGCCCCCACTGCGGCGAGGCTGTGGACGCGTTCATCGAGATTGAGGCGTAACATATCACAACAAAACATTAAGGAGGAAACCTTATGTATAATTACCGCATGGTCACCGACGACCTGTACTGGGTAGGCGCGGACGAGCACCGGCTGGCCCTGTTTGAGAACATCCACCCCCTGTACCACGGCGTATCCTACAACGCCTACGTCCTGCTGGATGAGAAGACCGTCCTCTTTGACACCGCCGACTGGGCGGTGGGCCGGCAGTTCATCGCCAACGTGAAGGCGGTGCTGGACGGCCGTCCTCTGGACTACCTGGTCATCAACCACGTGGAGCCCGACCACGCCGCCTCCATCGAGGAGATCCTCCTGCGCTGGCCCGACGTGAAGATCATCACCACCCCCAAGGCGGTCACCCTGCTCAACCAGTTCGGCTTCGGCCTGGACCCCAGCGCCATTCAGGAGGTGGCCGAGGGGGACACCAAGTGCTTCGGCAAGCACACCGTGGCCTTTGTCTACGCCCCCATGGTCCACTGGCCCGAGGCCATGGTCACCTTCGACACCACCAACGGGGTGCTCTTCTCCGCCGACGCCTTCGGCTCCTTCCGCTCTCTGGACGGCAAGCTCTTTGCCGACGAGTTCGACTTCGACCGGGAGTGGATTGACGACGCCCGCCGGTACTACACCAACATCGTGGGCAAGTACGGTCCTCAGGTGGTGGCCCTGCTGAACAAGGCGGCCAGCATCGTGGGGCTGGAGAACATCAAGTACCTGTGCCCCCTCCACGGTCCGGTGTGGCGCAAGGACCTGGGCTACATCATCGACAAATACACCCATTGGGCCACCTACGAGCCGGAGGAGAAGGGCGTCATGATCGTCTACGCCTCCATGTACGGCAACACCGAGGCCGCCGCTGAGGTTCTGGCCGCCAAGCTCACCGCCCGGGGGGTGACCAACACCCGGCTGTATGACGTGTCCTCCACCCACGTCAGCTACCTGATCTCCGACCTGTTCAAGTACAGCCATCTGGTGCTGGCCTCGGTCACCTACAACCTGGGCATCTTCCCGCCCATGCACAACTTCCTCATGGACATGAAGGCCCTCAACCTGCAGAAGCGCACGGTGGCCATCATGGGCAGCGGCTCCTGGGCGCCCCGCTCCGGCGCGCTGATGAAGGAGGAGATTGAGTCCCTGAAGAACATGACCGTCCTGGATGAGGAGATGACCGTCACCTCCTCCCTCAAGGCGGACAACGAATCGGAGATCGACGCCCTGGCCGACGCCATTGCCGCCTCTGTGCTGGGCTGATCCCGCAAGCTGGGTCCAGACCGCAAAACACCCGCCGCAGTTCTCTGCGGCGGGTGTTTCAGTCTGTTTTCGGGTCCTCAGGACCGGTGCTGGCGGCGGTACTCAATGGGACTGATCCCCTCCACCCGGCGGAAGCACTGGGAGAAGTAGCTGGGGGAGGAGAAGCCCAGCATCTGGGCGATGAGGGACAGGGTGTGGTCGGTTTCCCGGAGGAGGAAGCGGCTCTCCTCCACCCGGCGGGAGATCAGGTAGCTGATGGGGGAGGCGCCGAATTCCCGGCGGAAGGCGTGGGCCAGGTAATATTTGTTGACGTGGGCCAGCCGGGCCAGCTGGTCCAGGCTCAGATCCTCCTTAAAGTGGTTGTCGATGTACCGCCGCACCAGACTGCACTCCCGGCTGCCCCGGGGATCGGGGGACTCCTCCGCCAGGGACAGGTCCTCCTGCCGCTCCATCAGGATCAGCACCACGCCCAGCAGATGGCCGCACAGCTCCTCCCAGCCGGGACGGCCCTCCCTGGCCTCCTTCAGCATCAGGTCCAGGCAGTTGAGCAGCTCCCGCCAGCCGCTGTGGAGGTGGAGCATGGTGCAGCCGTCTGCGGCGCTGACAGCCTCCAGCCCCTCCACCCCCAGGACGATGTACTCCAAAGGGCTGTCCATCTGGCTCAGCTCCGTGTGGAGCACGTTGGCGTTCACCACCACCAGATCGTGGATCGCGACGGGGAATTCCTCGTACTGGGTGCGGAACCGGCCGTGGCCGTCGGTGATAAAGAACAGCTCGGCACAGCCGTGGGTATGGAGGTTGGAGTTCCACTCCTCGGAATACTGGGTTTTCGAGATGTAGCTCAGCCGCGGGACCCCCCGGCTGGAGGCCGGCGCGGTCCGGGAAAAGGTGTATTGACGGCTGCTCAAGAAGATCCCTCCCATCCTGCGCAATTTTACGAAACTGGGTAAAATACAAACCTTGGAGCCTATTATACCTCCAGCGCAACATTTGTGCAACTCCCAAGGAGCGATCCTCATTTTTGGCGGCGGTTTGGGATGTATTTCGAACAGGCTCCCCGCCGCTGCCGGGAGAAATTATCGATCTTTCCGAAAGAGAGGGGGGCGGAGGGGAGAAAACTGTGCAAATTCCAAAAAGAGCAATATATCTAAAAAGTTGCGCAAGAATCGGGCTGTTCTCCGGCGGGGAGCGCATATATACTAAAAGGCGTAAGGCCCGGGATTCCGGCCAAATGTGCAGTTCCATCAATTTGAGGAGGTTTGAAACGATGAAAAAGATGCTTAGCTTGCTCCTTGCATCCGCCATGTCCCTGTCCCTGCTGGCCGGCTGCGGCGGCGCCCCCGCCCCTGCCCAGTCCAGCACCCCGCCCGCCCAGTCCGGCTCCAGCCAGGACAGCTCTGAGCCCGCCGCCCCCGCCGGCCCCATCAAGGTGGCCGCCCTGTCCTCCGGCTACATTGACGCCTACCCCGATATGTGGAAGGAGGTCTGCGAGGCTTTCACCGCCGAGACCGGCATCGAGGTCACCCTCACCCTGGAGAAGAACCTGGAGGACGTGATCGGTCCCTCCATGCAGGGCGGCGACTACCCCGACGTGGTGCTGCTGGCCACCGGCCGTGAGAAGGGCCTGACCGAGCAGTTCATCAAGGATAAGCTCATCACCGACATCACCGACGTGCTGTCCATGAACATCCCCGGCGAGAGCGCCACCGTGAGCAGCAAGCTGATTCCCGGCTTTGTGGGCACCAACGCCACCAATCCCTACGGCGACGGCAAGACCTACCTGGCCCCCATGTTCTACTCCCCCTGCGGCCTGTTCTACAACGCCAACCTGTTCAATGAGAAGGGCTGGACCGTCCCCACCACCTGGGACGAGATGTGGGAGCTGGGCGACAAGGCCAAGGCCGAGGGCATCGACCTGTTTACTTACCCCACCACCGGCTACTTTGATGCCTTCTTCTACGCCCTGATGTACTCCGTGGGCGGCCAGGACTTCTTCAACCAGGCCACCTCCTACGCCGAGGGCGTGTGGGATACCGCCGAGGGCCAGCAGTGCTTTGACATCGTGGCCAAGCTGGCCGAGTACACCGCCAAGGTGACCCCCGCCCAGGCCAACGAGAGCGACTTCAGCCAGAACCAGCAGCTGATCCTGGACAACAAGGCCCTGTTCATGCCCAACGGCACCTGGATCGTGGGCGAGATGGCCGACGCCCCCCGTGAGGACGGCGACGCCTTCCAGTGGGGCATGACCGCCCTGCCCGCCGCCAAGGACGTCGGCGCCAGCTACGCCTTCCTGGAGCAGATCTGGATTCCCTCCGGCGCGCAGAACGTGGACGCCGCCAAGCAGTTCGTCGCCTATATGTACAGCGATGAGGCCGCCGGCATCTTCCTGAAGGGCGGCGCGGTCCAGCCCATCAACGGCATCGTTGACAAGCTGGAGGGCGACAACGGGATGTTCTACTCCATCTACGACAACGGTGCCAACGCCGTGGTAGGCATCTTCTCCTCCTACGCCTCCGTGGCCGGTCTGGGCACCGTGCGCGAGGTCTTCTTCGATCCCATCAACGGCCTGGTCAGCGGCAACGTGACCAAGGACGAGTGGATCGCCGGCATCAAGTCCGCCAGCGACCAGATGCGGGAGAACCTGGTGTAATAACGATCGCAAGTCTGGATCAATAGTCTGTCATGCAGGCGGCGGTGAGCGGGATCTGCTCACCGCCGCCGCTGATTTGAGAGAAAGGAGCGATTCCATGCACAGCAAAGGCCGCAGCCGGTTCATCGTTTTGTGTGTCGCCCCGGCAGTCATCCTGTTTTTCCTCTTTATGGTACTGCCCACCGTCAACGTCTTCCGCATGTCCCTCTTTGAGCGGGGGGCCTACTCCCCCACCGAGACCTTTGTGGGGGTGAACAACTTCAAGGTCCTGTTCAAGGACGCCAAGTTTATCGCCTCCATGCAGAACACCATCCTGCTCATCGTCACCGTGACCATCATCACCTTCTTCTTCGCCATCGTCTTTGCCGCCATCCTGACCCGGGAGAAGATCAAGGGCCAGAATTTCTTCCGCATCGTCTTCTACATCCCCAACATCCTGTCCGTCGTGGTCATCGCCGGTATCTTCTCCGCCGTCTACAAGCCGGAGAACGGTATGCTGAACAGCATCTTCTCCCTGTTCGCCGGGCGGGAGGTCATGGTGCTGTGGAAGGACCAGCCTATGGTCATCGTCAGCATCATCATCGCCATGGTGTGGCAGGCCATTGGCTACTACATGGTCATGTACATGGCCTCCATGGCCGCCGTCCCCGCAGACCTGTACGAGAGCGCCGGGCTGGACGGCGCGGGCCGGGTGAAGCAGTTCTTCCAGCTCACCCTGCCCCTGATCTGGACCAACATCCGCACCACGCTGACCTTCTTCATCATCTCCACCATCAACATGGCCTTCCTGTTTGTGAAAGCCATGGTGGCCAAGGGCTCCTCCGACGTGGCCCTCAGCTTCATGTACAACCAGAAGGACGCCGGCCTCTACGGCTATTCCATGGCCGCCGGCGTGGTAATCTTCCTGTTCTCCTTCCTGCTGTCCGCCCTGGTGAATAAGGTGACGGCGCGGGATGTGCTGGAAATGTAAGGGGGCGCTGGTATGACAACGAAAAAGACCTCCGGAGACCGGCTGTATCAGGTCTTCATCTACGTTGTGCTGGCCATGCTGGCCATCGTGATCATTGTGCCGGTGGCCTGGGTGTTCCTGGCCTCGGTGAAGCAGAACAGCGAGTTCTACGGCAACCCCTGGACCCTCCCCGCCTCCTTCTACTGGCAGAACTTTGTGGACGCCTGGAACGCCGCCAGCATGGGCAGCTATATGCTCAACTCGGCGCTCGTCACGGCGCTGTCCCTGGCCATCCTGCTGGTGGTGGCCCTGCCGGCGGCCTACTGTCTGTCCCGCTTCCGGTTCCGGGGGGGACGGTTCCTCAACGTCTGCTTTATGGCCGGGCTGTTCATCAATGTGAACTACATCGTGGTGCCCATCTTCCTGATGATGCGGGACTGGGACAGCTGGATGAACTACTTCTTCGGAAAAACCATTTTTTTGAATAATCTGTTCATGCTGGCCATTGTCTATGCCGCCACCGCCCTGCCCTTCACCGTCTACCTGCTGTCGGGCTACTTCGCCACCCTCCCCCACGACTTTGAGGAGGCCGCCTACATCGACGGCGCGGGCTACGGTCAGGCCATGATCCGGGTGATCTTCCCCATGGCCCAGCCCTCCATCATCACCATCATCCTGTTCAACTTCCTGTCCTTCTGGAACGAGTACATCATCTCCATGACCCTGATGAGCAGCTCCACCGGACAGAAGACCCTCCCCGTGGGCCTGCTGAACCTGATGCAGGGCCAGCAGTCCAAGGCGGAGTTCGGCATCATGTACGCCGGTCTGGTCCTGGTGATGCTGCCCACCCTGATCCTCTACATGTGCGTGCAGAAGAAGCTGACCCAGGGCATGACCGTGGGCGGACTGAAAGGTTAAGGTGACACCATGAAATTCTGGAAAGAACATACCAGTCTGCGGGTGACGCTGATCGCCCTGTTCTTCTTCCTGGGGCTGGGCCTGGTCATCTATGGCTGGACCCTGACGGGCAAACTGTCCGGCCTGGGGCTGATGATTGTGGGCGTGATCCTGCTGCTGGCCGCCCTGATGATCTACAACAAACCCTTCGAAACGGAAAAACGCAAGCTGTAAAGGGAGGCATACATGAGCGATACATACAAAACCGGCCGGGTGACCATCCCTACCGATGTGGACGTGGTCCCCGAAACGCTGGAGCTGCTGAAGCGCTGGGGGGCGGACGCCATCCGGGACTGCGACGGCACCGACTACCCCGAGGAGCTGAAGGGGGTGGACGCCAAGGTCTACTCCACCTACTACACCACCCGGAAGGACAACGCCTGGGCCAAGGCCAATCCGGACGAGGTCCAGCAGTGCTATATCATGACCGGCTTCCACACTGCCAGCGGCGGTCCTCTGTCCATCCCCCTGATGAAGGGGGTCAGCGCCGAGCTGATGGAGGTCAACGACCGGGACGACATCAAACGCTGGTGGGAGGTGGTGGACCGCACCACCGGCCGGCCCCTGGCCCCCGAGGCGTGGCGGTATGAGGACGGCTGCGTGACCATCGGCAGCCCCGAGGACTTTCACGATTACACCGTCAGCTTTCTGGCCTACCTGATCTGGGACCCGGTCCACATGTACAACGCCGTCACCAACGGCTGGACCAATTTTGAGCACCAGATCACCTTTGACGTCCGCCAGCCCAAGACCAAAGCCTTCACCATGGAGCGGCTGCGGAAGTTCATCGCTGACCACCCCTATGTGAACGTGATCCGGTACACCACCTTCTTCCACCAGTTCACCCTGGTCTTTGACGAGCTGAAGCGGGAGAAGTATGTGGACTGGTACGGCTATTCCGCCTCCGTCTCCCCCTATATCCTGGAGCAGTTCGAGCGGGAGGTGGGCTACCCCTTCCGGCCCGAGTACATCATCGACCAGGGGTACTACAACAACCAGTACCGGGTCCCCTCCAAGGAATTTAAGGATTTTATGGCCTTCCAGCGCCGGGAGGTGGCCGCCCTGGCCAAGGAGATGGTGGACATCACCCACGAGCTGGGCAAGGAGGCCATGATGTTCCTGGGGGACCACTGGATCGGCACCGAGCCCTATCTGGACGAGTTCAAGTCCATCGGCCTGGACGCCGTGGTGGGCAGCGTGGGCAACGGCTCCACCCTGCGGCTCATCTCCGACATCCCGGGGGTGAAGTACACCGAGGGGCGGTTCCTGCCCTACTTTTTCCCTGACACCTTCCACGAGGGGGGGGACCCCGTCCGGGAGGCCAAGGAGAACTGGGTCACCGCCCGCCGGGCCATTTTGAGAAAGCCCATCGACCGCATCGGCTACGGCGGCTACCTGAAGCTGGCCTGCCAGTTCCCCGAGTTCATCGACTATGTGGAATCGGTCTGCAATGAGTTCCGGGAGCTGTACGGCAGCATCAAGGGGGCCACCCCGTACTGCGTGAAGACGGTGGCCGTCCTCAACTCCTGGGGCAGGGCCCGGTCCTGGGGCTGTCACATGGTCCACCACGCCCTGTATCAGAAGCAGAACTATTCCTATGCTGGAGTCATCGAGGCCCTGTCCGGAGCCCCCTTCCACGTGCGGTTCCTCAGCTTTGACGACCTTAAGGCCGGCCCGTCCATCCTGGACGGGGTGGACGTCCTCCTCAACGTGGGGGACGGCGACACCGCCCACACCGGCGGGGCAATTTGGGAGGACCCAAACGTCTCCGCCGCAGTGAAGCGGTTTGTCTGGAACGGCGGCGGCCTCATTGGCGTTGGGGAGCCCTCGGGCCACCAGTACCAGGGCCGCTATCTCCAGCTTGGGTCTGTGCTGGGGGTGGAGAAGGAGACCGGTTTTACCCTCAACTACGACAAGTACAACTGGGAGGAGCACCGGGACCACTTTATCCTGGCCGACTGCCAGGGAGAGGTGGACTTCGGAGAGGGCAAAAAGAGCATCTACGCCCTGGAGGGGGCCCAGGTGCTGGTCCAGCGGGACAAGGAGGTCCAGCTGGCGGTGAACGAGTACGGCAAGGGCCGGGCGGTGTACATCTCCGGCCTGCCTTACTCCTTTGAAAACAGCCGCCTGCTCCATCGGGCGGTGCTGTGGTCCACCCGCAGCGAGGGGGAGCTGCATGTGTGGCTGTCCACCAACTGCAATGTGGACGTCCATGCCTATGTGGACAGCGGAAAATTCTGCGTGGTCAACAACACCTACGAGCCCCAGTCCACCACGGTCTGCCGGGGGGACGGCTCCAGCTTCCCCCTGGATCTGGCCGCCAATGAGATCCGGTGGTATGAGTTTTGAGGGAGGTCCCTGCCAGACCCCGTGCCATGACAAACAAGCCCTGCTTTTTGATGGGATCAAAGGGCAGGGCTTCTTTTGCCCTGGGGAGGAGAGCGGCCTTCCGGCGGCTCCTCTCCGGCTGGACATCCGGTCCGCTTCATGGTACACTACAGAGAAGCGGCAGGACCATAGACGGGAGGTTTTTTGATGTACGAATTGATTCAGGTCTCCGGGCGGAGCTGCTACATCCAGAGCCCGGCCAAGATCGGGCTGGTGAAGCTGGAGGGGCAGGACGTCTGTCTGATCGACAGCGGAAACGACAAGGACGCCGGGCGCAAGGTCCGGCAGCTGCTGGACGCCAACGGGTGGCGGCTCACGGCGATCTACAACACCCATTCCAACGCCGACCACATCGGCGGCAACAAGTATCTGCAGGGGCAGACCGGCTGCAGGATCTACACGCCGGGGATCGAGCGCGCCTTTACCTGCCGCCCGATTTTGGAGCCCTCCTTTTTGTACGGCGGCTATCCCTGTCGGGAGCTGCGGCACAAGTTTCTCATGGCCCAGGAGAGCGATGCGCTGGAGCTGACGCCGGAGTGCCTGCCCGAGGGCTTTTCGGTGCTCCCCCTGCCGGGGCACTTCTTTGACATGGTGGGCTTCCGGACGCCGGATGATGTGGTCTATCTGGCGGACTGCCTGACCAGCCGGGAGACCTTGGACAAGTATCAGATCAGTTTCCTTTATGACGCCGCCGCCTATCTGGATACGCTGGAGAAGGTGAAGCGCCTCCAGGCCAAATGGTTTGTTCCGGCCCATGCGGAGGCGTTGGAGGATATATCGGAGCTGGCCCAGTACAACATCGACAAGGTGTTGGAAACGGCGGACCGGATTGTGGAAGCCTGCCGGGAACCCCGCAGCTTTGAGGCGGTCCTGCAGAAGCTGTTTACCGACTGCGGGCTGACGATGAATTTTGAGCAGTACGTCCTGGTGGGGAGCACGGTCCGGTCCTATCTGGCCTGGCTGAAGGACTCCGGCAGGCTGGACGCTCAGTTCGAACAAAATATGCTGCTCTGGCGGCAGGTATAGAGGAGGGACAGCCTATGATCGTGCCCAGACATTACGAAAACTTGCGCGTTCTGCATGAGAACACCATGCCGCCCCGGTCCTACTTTATCCCGGCCCCGCCGGGACAGGAGGTCCTCCCGAGGGAGCGGGAGCGGTCCGGCCGGCTGCAGCTGCTCAGCGGCCGCTGGCGGTTTCGGTATTTCGAGAGCATCTACGGCCTGACCGAACCCTTCTTCCGCTGGAACGGGGAGGCCAGCGGCTTTCAGGAGGTGACGGTGCCGGGGATGTGGCAGAGCTATGGCTGTGACGCCCACCAGTACACCAACATCCGGTACCCCTTTCCCTTCGACCCGCCCTGGGTGCCCCAGGACAATCCCTGCGGGGCCTATTTGCTGGACTTCCTCTACGAAGAGGACCCGGACGCGCCTGCGGCCTTCCTGAACTTTGAGGGGGTGGACTCCTGCTTCTATGTGTGGCTCAACGGGGACTATGTGGGCTACAGCCAGGTGTCCCACTCCACCGCGGAGTTTGACGTGACCCGGTACCTGCGCGCCGGGCGCAACACCCTGGCCGTGCTGGTGCTGAAGTGGTGCGACGGCAGCTACCTGGAGGACCAGGACAAGTTCCGCATGAGCGGCATGTTCCGGGATGTCTATCTGCTCAAGCGCCCCCGGGAGGGTATTTTTGACTACTTTGTCCGCACGGAGCTGGGGGAGGGGACCGCAGCGGTCAGCATTCAGCTGGAGTATTTCAGCAAAGCAGTCCCCGTCACAGCGGTCCTGCTGGCCCCGGACGGCCAGGTTCTGGCCAAGGGGCCGGCGGAGCGGAACGGCCAGATCCGGCTGGAGGTAAACGATCCGGCGCTGTGGAGTCCGGAACACCCCGATCTGTATACGCTGCGGCTGGAGACCGAGGGGGAGACCATCACCGACCGGGTGGGATTTCGGGAGATCCACGCTGCGGACAGTGTGGTGTACGTCAACGGCGCGGCCATCAAGTTCCGGGGGGTCAACCGCCACGACTCCCATCCGGAGAAGGGCTTTGCGGTCTCCCTGGAGGATATGGAGCGGGACCTGGTGCTGATGAAGCGGCACAACTTCAACGCCATCCGCACCAGCCACTACCCCAACGACCCCCGGTTCTGCCAGCTGTGTGATGAGTACGGCTTTTTTGTGGTGGCCGAGGCGGATGTGGAGGCCCACGGTCCCTGGATGCTCTACTACCAGGACGGCAGCGACCAGACCAGGGGGGACCGGTGGAACGAGAGGATTGCCGACCACCCGGACTTTGTGGAACCCATCTGTGACCGGGTGCGCCGGTGCGTGCAGCGGGACAAAAACCGGCCCTGTGTTGTGATCTGGTCCATGGGCAACGAGAGCGCCTACGGCCGGGCCTTTGAGGAGGCGCTCCGGTGGACGAAGGAGTTTGACCCCAGCCGCCTGACCCACTATGAGAGCGCCCTGTACCACGGGGACAAGCGGCGCTATGACTTCTCCAATCTGGATCTGTACAGCCGCATGTACCCCTCCCTGGCGGAGATGACGGCCTATCTGGAGGCGGGGCCGGACAAGCCCCTTCTCCTGTGCGAGTATTGCCATGCGATGGGCAATGGTCCCGGAGACCTGGAGGACTACGCCCAGCTGTTCCGCAGGCACCGGGAGCTGTGCGGCGGCTTTGTGTGGGAGTGGTGCGACCACGGGGTCAGCCGGGGCCCGGCCCCCAATGGGAAGGCCATGTACTGGTATGGCGGCGACCACGGCGAGGCAGTCCACGACGGGAATTTCTGCATGGACGGCCTGGTGTTTCCGGACCGCACCCCTCACCCCGGCCTGCTGGAGTACCAGAACGTCCACCGTCCGGCCCGCGCCCGGCTGGGGGAGGACGGGGCGGTCCGGCTGACCAATGAGCTGGACTTCACCGATCTCAAGGAGGCCATCACCATCCAGTATGAGGTCCGGCAGGACGGCCGGGTGACCGAGTCGGGACTGGCGGACTGCCCCTCCATCCCGCCCCACCAGGAGGGGAGGCTGTCCCTGAAGTGGAGCGGCCCGGTCCGGGGGCAGGGGTACCTGCGGCTGATCTACCGGCAGCGGACGGACGCCCCCGGCGTTCCGGCGGGCTGCATGCTGGGCTTTGACGAGCTGCTCCTGAGCGGCGACATCAACCAGACCGTGCTCCGCCTGATGGACAATCCGGTCCTCTCCAGCGGGAGCGTGGAGGTCATAGAGGATGACGCCGCCCTGGTGCTGGAGGGGGAGGGCTTCCGTTACCGCTGTGACCGGCGCACCGGGCTGTTTTCCGGCCTGAGCCGGGGCGGCAGGGAGCTGCTGGACCGGCCTATGGAGGTCAACCTCTGGCGGGCCCCCACGGACAACGACCAGTACCTCAAGCTGGAGTGGCAGAAGGCCCGCTATGACTGGGCCTCCGCCCAGGCCCGGGAGACGGTCTGGGAACCCCTGGAGGGGGGCGTCCTGATCCGCAGCCGGATGTCGGTGGGCGCGCCCTCCGTGCAGCGGGTCCTGACGGTGGAGACGGTGTGGGTGGTCTGGGCAAACGGGACGGTCGACATGGACATGTACGTGCGGCGGGAGCCGGAGTTCCCCATGCTCCCCCGGTTTGGCCTGCGGCTGTTCCTGAAGGAGGCCATGGACCAGGTGGAATACTGCGGCATGGGCCCCTGGGAGAGCTACCGGGACAAGCACCGGGCCTCCTGGCACGGCCTGTTCCAGAGCCCGGTGGCCCAGCTCCACCAGGACTACCTCCGTCCCCAGGAGAACGGCAGCCACTTTGACTGCGGCTATGTGACCGTGCAGGGGGGCGGCCTGAAGCTGACCGCGGTGTCCGAGACGGCCTTTTCCTTCAACGCCTCCCTCTATACGCAGGAGGAGCTGACCCAAAAGGCGCACAACTACGAGCTGGAGCCCTCGGGCAGCACGGTGCTGTGTCTGGACTATGCCCAGAACGGCATCGGCTCCAACAGCTGCGGCCCGAAGCTTCTGCCCCAGTACCGTCTGGACCGGAAAGAATTCCGCTTCCGGCTCCGGCTGATCTGCGGCTGACGCAAAAAAACGAGCCTCCCCCAGGGAGGCTCGTTTTTGGTTTGTCCCAGTCTTAAACCTTCCTCCAGGTGGAGGGGCTGAGCAGCACCAGGATGGGGAAGATCTCCAGACGTCCGATGATCATGCACAGCGACATGACCCCCTTAGACAGGGTGGAGAAGGCGGCGAAGTTGCCGCTTGGGCCGATGGCCTCCAGGCCGGGACCCACGTTGCTGACGCAGGTGAGGGCGGCGCTGAAGGAGACGGCAAAGGAGCAGCCGTCCAGGGAGATGATGAGGGCGGCGGCGAAGATGGTGGTGACGTAAGCGCCCAGGAAGACCAGCAGAGTGTGGAGGGTGGCCTCGCTCACCAGCTTGCCGTCCAGCTTGACCACCTCGACGGAGCAGGGGTGGGTGATGCGGTGGATTTCCCGGCGAATCCCCCGGAGCAGGAGCAGAACCCGGGAACACTTCATCCCGCCGCCGGTGGACCCGGCGCTGGCTCCGCAGAACATGAGCAGAATGATGATCACCTGAGAAAACTGGGGCCACAGCACGAAGTCCGCCGTGCCGAAGCCGGTGGTGGAAATGATGGCGGCCACCTGGAAGGCGGCGTAGCGCAGGCTGTCACCAATGTGATCGTACACGCTCAGGTTGAAAAGGGTGATGATTGCGGTCGCCCCCACCACGACGGACAGGAAGAAGCGCAGCTCGTCGCTGGCCAGGGCCTCCCGCCATTTTCTGGTGAGCAGCAGAAAGTAGACCGCAAAGTTGATGGAAAACAGCAGCATGAAGATGGTGATGATCACGTCGATGGCCACGCTGTCGTAGGCCCCCACGCTGGCGTTCCGGTTGGAAAAGCCGCCGGTGCCCGCAGTGGAGAAGGCGTGGATCAGGGAGTCGTACAGGGGCATGCCCGCGATCTTCAGGCAGACCACCTCCAGGGCGGTGAGGGCGAAATACATGGAGTAGAGAATCTTGGAGGTCTGGGACTGCTTGGGCACCAGCTTGGAGAACACCGGTCCGGGCGTCTCCGCCTGGGTGAGGTAGTGGGAGCGGATGCCCAGCTTGGGGAGGATGGCGGTGGCCAGCACCAGCACGCCCATGCCGCCCAGCCAGTGGGTGAAGGCGCGCCAGAACAGGATGCCCTTGGGCAGGGACTCGATCTCGGGCAGGATGGTGGAGCCGGTGGTGGTGAAGCCGGAGCAGGACTCAAAGATGGCGTCCATGGGGGTGGCGAACCAGCCGGAGAAGAGGAAGGGCAGCGCACCCACCAGTCCGGTGAAGATCCAGATGAGTCCCACCGCCACAAAGCCCTCCCGGGTGAAGAAGGTGTGCCGGGCGGGGAGGGCGGACAGGCCGAAGCCGGCCGCGGCCACCAGCGCGATGGCCAGCAGGAAGGGGAGGGGGTCCTCCCGGTACAGCAGGGTCACCACCAGCGGGACGGCCAGGGCGGCGGCCTCCAGCAGCAGCACCCGTCCTACCAGCTTCAAGACAAGCTTTATGTTCATGCTCCGGCCCCTCCCGTGATGGACTCGGAGCGGTAGATGTCGTTCAGGTCCAGCACGCCGCCTCCCCGGGCGATGATGATGACCCGGTCCCCCTCCTGCAGGAAGGAGGAGCCCTCGGGAATGATGATGTTGTTCTTCCGGACGATGACGGCCAGCAGCACGCCGGGGCGAAGCTTCAGCTCCTTCAGCGGGACGCCCAGGTAACGGGTAGCCGGTCCTACGGTGAACTCCATTGCCTCCGCGCCGCCGTCCGCGATGCGGTGGAGGGAGTTCATCACGCTGCCCTGGGAGTTCTGCAGGCCGCGCACCACGTGGACGATGTTGGAGGCGGTGACAAATTTGGGGGAGATGACGCTGTCCAGGCCCAGCGAGCGGACGATGCCGGCATAGTTCTGCCGGTTGCACTTGGTGATGACCTTTTTGATCCCCTGCTGCATGGCATACAGGGAGATGATCAGGTTGTCCTCATCCCGGTCGGTGAGGGCCACGAAGGCGTCGCTGGCGGAGAGGTTCTCCGATTCCAGCAGCTCGGAGTCGGTGCCGTCCCCGCAGATGACGGTGACCCGGGGGAACTGCTCGCTGATCAGGCGGCATCGCTCCTCGCTGCGCTCGATGATTTTCAGGCGGATGCCCATCCGGTCCAGGGTGCTGGCCAGGTACATGGACACCTTGCCGCCCCCGATCAGAAACACCTGCTTCACCTTGGGAGCGTAGCGGCCCAGCTGCCGGAAGAACTGGTCCAGACTGTCCGGACGGCCCACCATGTACAGCTTGTCCCCCGCCTTGGGGACAAAGGAGCCGTTGGGGATGGAGACGTCCCCCCCCCGGTCCACGGCGCAGAACAGCAGCGACAGCTTTTTCACCTGGGCGGGCAGGGCGTAGAGGGGGGAGTCGATGAGAAAATCCCCCTCCTGCAGGCGGAAGCCCATCAGCTCCACCTTGCCCCGGCAGAAGGTCTCGATGTTGGCGGCGGAGGGGAAGCGGAGCAGGCGGGAGATCTCCACAGCGGTGGAGTTCTCCGGGTTGATGGCCATGTCGATCTTTAGGTTGCGGCGCAGCTCGGCCAGGTTGGCGGTATACTCGGGATTGCGGATTCGGGCGATGGTGTATTTGGCGCCCAGGTCCTTGGCGGTGAGGCAGCACACCATGTTGACCTCGTCGGCGTTGGTGGCGGCCACCAGCAGGTCGGCCTTGTCCACCACCGCCTCCCGCAGGGCGGCGGCGGATACGCCGTTGCCCCGGACCGTCATGATATCCAGCTGGTCGCCGGCCCGGCGCAGAGCCTCCTCGTCGTTGTCCACCACGGTGACGTTATGCTCCTCCTTCACCAGCTGTTCCGCCAGGGAGAAGCCCACTTTTCCACTGCCTACAATGACAATATCCATAGGTTGAACGGTCCTTTCCGATTTCAAATCAAAAAAGCGGCGGCGCTGCTTTTTTGATCAGATTGTCCACTCTCCGTGGACGATGCCGACCAGATACCAGAGGTCTCCCTCCGCCTGAAAGACCAGCTTGAGCGAGGACCAGTCCAGGCCGTCGTTCACCGGGTCGGCGGAGGGGTAGCTGAAGTCTACAAAGCGGCAGCCGTCATAGACCTCAGTGAGGTTTTCCAGGGCGTTGCCGCCGGTCATGATACGGTCCACCCCGATCTCCGGGACCTGGGTGTAGTCCCGGTCGTAGACGTACCGCTCAAAGTATTGGAGGATGGTCATCTGAATGGGGTCGCCCCGGCCGTCCTCAAAGCCCCAGGTGTACACGCTTTGATTTTGCGCCAGGTTCTTGATCTGGTCGGCGGTGAAGTTCAGGTCGCTGTCCGGGTCCACGGTGGAGTAGGGGGTGAAGGTCACCCCGCGGCTGGGGTGGACGTAGGCGGCCAGCGTGGTCCAGTTCTGCTGCTGAATGGCGCGGCAGACGGCGCAGGCGGAGCCCAGCAGGGGGAAGTTGTCCTCCAGGTCCAGGGTGTCTGTGCTGACGGAGGAGCTGGCAGAGCCGCTGGTCTCCGGCTGGGAGACGCCGGGCGGAGGCGTGAAGTTATTGGGCGTGCTGTTGAGCACAGCGGGCGTGTCGCCGCCGCTCAGATTAATGGGCAGCAGAACGCCCACCAGCAGCCCGATGACCAGGGACAGGATACAGGGAAAGATCAAAAAACGTTTCAAGGTTGGGGCCTCCTTCAGGGGATCAACAGGCGATCAGGCGATCCTTGTACCCCTACATTATAGGCCGAAATGCGGCAAGATGCAAGAAGAACAAAGGCCCGGAAAAATCAACGGAAGAATTTTGTGCATTTTGCCGAAACCTGTTGGCCGCTTTGGAGAACGGCAGGAGAAATTATAATATATGCGCCGGAAAAGGTCAAGCTGAAACACAGGGGGCCTTGAAAGAGGGGGGCTTTTATGGTAAAATAACACAGAATTATGATCGGGGAGGCGGTCCATATGAATGAACAGGCACGGGAGAAACAGTTTCATATTCAATGCGCCCAGGGGGAGGTGGGGGGATACTGTATCCTCCCGGGAGACCCGGGCCGGTGTGAGGCCATCGCCAGACGCTTCGACAGTCCGGTCCACGTCCAGACCAACCGGGAGTACGTCACCTGGACCGGGACCCTCCTGGGGGAGCCGGTGAGCGTGGTGTCCACCGGCATCGGCGGCCCCTCCGCCGCCATTGCTATGGAGGAGCTGGCCAATTTAGGCGTCCACACCTTTGTCCGGGTGGGGACCTGCGGAGGGATTGATCTGTCCGTCCAGAGCGGCGACGTGGTGGTGGCCACCGGAGCGGTCCGCATGGAGGGGACCAGCCGGGAGTACGCCCCCATTGAGTGGCCCGCCGTCCCCGATTTCGGGGTGGCCTCGGCCCTGGTGGAGGCGTGCAGGACCCTGGGCTGCTCTTGGCACGCCGGGGTGGTCCAGTGTAAGGACTCCTTCTACGGCCAGCACTCCCCCTCCCGGATGCCGGTGAGCTATGAACTGGAGCAGAAGTGGGAGGCGTGGAAGCGCCTGGGGGTGCTGGCCTCCGAGATGGAGTCCGCCGCCCTGTTCACCGTGGCGGCAGCCCGGAAGGTGCGGTGCGGCTCGGTGTTCCACGTCATCTGGAACCAGGAGCGGGAGGCCGCCGGCCTGGACCAGAAGGAGAGCCACGACACCGAGGCCGCCATCACCGTTGGGGTGGAGGCGCTGAACATTTTGATCAAACAGGACCGAAGGAAGTAAACGCGGTTCGTGCAAGGAAAAAGCCTCCCTCTCTGAGGGAGGCTTTTTTTACTGCACGTGGCTGTGGTTGTTGATGTGATTGGCGCAGTAGCAGTAGTAGCCGTTGCACTTGGAGCAGTAGCGGAACTCCATGTTGGGGTCGTCCTGGTCGGTGACGCCGCAGACGGCGCACTTATGGAGATATCCCCGCCGCTCCCGCAGCTCCTTTTGGGCCTTTTTGAAGTTGATGGTCTGGGCGGAGGTCCGGTGCCTGACCTGAGCGCGCTTGTAGCCCAGCGTGTTGATCAGGTCCTCCCAGAAGAAGATCAGGTAGTTGAGGATGGCCACGATGGGCATCAGGGCCCACAGCCACTGGCCGGACATCAGCGGGGAGACGATGGCGTAGCCAAAAAAGACCAGGTCAATGAGGGCCAGCCACTTCACCTTCAGCGGGATGATGCCGTACAGGTTGACCTGCATGTCGGGGTACAGGGTGGCGAAGGAGAAGAACAGGGACATGTTTACGTAGTACATGTTGGCGGTTTCTACATAGTAGCCCAGCAGCGCCCCCGTGGCCCGGAAGGGGAAGGACAGGTAGAGGATCATGCCCGCCGCGATGTTGAACAGAACGCCCAGGCCGTAGAACACGGTAAAGCGGGTGGACCCCCATTGGCGCTCCAGGGAGGTGCCGATCCAGTAGTAGAAAAAGGTCATGAGGGCGAACAGGAAGGTGCGCCCGAATATGGTCTGGGAGAGCATGGACTCCCCGCCCACCGGCAGGGGAGCGAAGACAAATGTAATCAGCCGCCAGATCTGTCCGCGCAGGATCAGCTCGGGGTAGAAGCTGACAAACTGGGAGAGCATCCCCTGGGTGACCATGTCGCCCACAAAGACGATCACGTTGCCCACCGCAATATACTTGATCAGATCCGGGATGCCCAGATTGGGGTGCTTGCTGCAAAATTCGGAAATCCAGCGAGAAAGCGTTTTCAAGGCAAAATCCTCCTCCGGTTCAATTCGTAACCTTCATTGTACCCGTTTTTGCCGGGAAAGTCTACAGCTAAAGTGTGAACAAATTGTGGCGGCTCCCTGGAAAATGCCTCTTTCCCTCGCCTGAAAAATGTGCTAAGATAGGGCTGACACCGAATTCCCCATACAAATGGGAGCACCAAACAGGGAGGAATACCATGAGCATCGTCAAAGATATGTCTCTGGCCCCGTCGGGCCATCAGAAGATCCAGTGGGTGCGGGACTTTATGCCCGCCCTGTCCGGCATTGAGGAGCGGTTCCGCCGGGAGAAGCCCTTCGCCGGGCTGACCATCGCCGTATCCGTCCACCTGGAGGCCAAGACCGCCAATCTGGGGCTGGTCCTCCGGGAGGGGGGCGCGGAGGTCCATCTCACCGGCTGCAACCCCCTGTCCACCCAGGACGACGTGGCCGCCGCGGTGGCTGACTCCGGGGTGGCCACCTACGGGGTCCACGGGGTGAGCATGGAGGAGTATGAGAACCTCCTTGTCGAGACCCTGAAGTGCCGCCCCCACCTGATTGTGGACGACGGCGGCGACCTGATCAATCTGCTGGGGGGCAAGTGCGCCCAGTACGGCGACCGCCTGATCGGCGGCTGCGAGGAGACCACCACCGGCATCCACCGCCTCTACGCACGCCAGCGGGAGGGCATTCTGCCCTGTCCCATGATGGCCGTCAACGACGCCAAGGCCAAGCACTACTACGACAACAAGTACGGCACCGGCCAGTCCACCTGGGACGCCATCATGCACACCACCAACCTGATCGTGGCGGGCAAGACCGTGGTTGTCGCGGGCTACGGCTGGTGCGGCAAGGGCATCGCCATGCGGGCCAAGGGCATGGGAGCCAATGTGGTGGTCACCGAGGTGGACCCCTTCAAGGCCCTGGACGCCACCATGGAGAACTTCCGGGTGATGTCCATGGACGAGGCCGCCAAGATTGGCGACATCTTCGTCACCGCCACCGGCTGCAAGGACGTGATCGTGGAGCGGCACTTCAAGATGATGAAGAACAACGCCGTGCTGTGCAACTCGGGCCACTTCGACTGCGAGGTGGACGTGGCCGCCCTGCGGGCCATGGCGGCCGAGACCTTCCCCCGCCGCCAGAATATCGAGGGCTTCCGCCTGCCCGACGGCCGGGTGCTCAACGTGCTGGCCGAGGGCCGTCTGGTCAACCTGGCCGGGGGCAACGGCCACCCGGCGGAGATCATGGACATGTCCTTCGCCGTCCAGGCCCTGTCCCTGGAGTGGCTGGCCAAGCACCGGGAGGGACTGGAAAAGAAGATCTACCTCGTCCCCGACGAGATCGACGACCAGATCGCCCGGGTGAAGCTGGCCGCTATGGGGTTGTCCATCGACGCCCTTACCCAGGAGCAGAAGGCATATCTGGCGGGGTGGGAAGGGTAACATGCACAACGAACTGACCAGAACCGACATCAAAAAGATGCAGGAGGAGCTGGACTACCGGCGCATCACCCTCCGTCCCCAGCTGCTGGAGGAGGTCAAGGTGGCCCGGGGCTTCGGTGACCTGAGCGAGAACTTTGAGTACAAGGCGGCCAAGCAGGAGAAAAACAAAAACGAGAGCCGCATCCGCTATCTGGAAAACATGATCCGGACCGCCAAGGTCATTGACGGCCGCTCCGCTGCCGGCGAAGTGGGCCTGTATGACAAGGTGACCATCTGGCTGGAGGAGGACCAGGAGGAGGAGACCTGGCAGGTGGTGACCACCGTCCGGCAGGACGTGCTCAACGGCCTGATCAGCAAGGAGAGTCCCATGGGTTCCGCCCTGCTGGGAAAGAAGGTGGGGGAGCGGTTTTACGTCCAGGTCAACAAGGAATACGGCTACTACGCGGTGGTCCGCTCCATCGAAAAAGGGCAGGATGACGGCTCCGCCGGGTTGAACAGCTTCTGACCTTTTTGAGGGAATTGCAAGAAAAAACGTGGCGATGAGCCTTCCGTCTCCACGTTTTCTCCAAATGGCAAGATTTGCAGATTTTAGGCTCATTTATGCGGAGACCTGCGTCCGTTGATATGCTATGATAGGCCCAGTTGAACCCCGCAGCTGGAAGGGCGGGACAAAAAGAAACAGGAATGAAAAGGAGTATGCAAATATGGCGATTCAGAATATTTTTGTCGTAGGCGCCGGTCTGATGGGCAGCGGCATCGCTCAGAATGCGGTCACCAGCGGTTACAGCGTTACCCTCAACGATCAGCGGCAGGAGGCCCTGGACCGGGCCAGGGCCAACATCGAAAAGGCCCTGAACCGGGAGGTGGAGAAGGGCCGCATGTCCGCGGAGGACCGGGACGCCGCTCTGGCCCGCCTGGTCTTTGACGCCACCCTGGAGGGCGCGAAGAACGCCGACCTGGTGATCGAGGCCATCATCGAGAACCTGCAGGCCAAGCAGGCGGTCTTCGCCTCCCTAGAGAACATCTGCCCTGCTCACACCATCTTCGCCTCCAACACCTCCTCCATCTCCCTCACCGCCCTGGCCGCCGCCACCAAGCGGCCCTCCCAGGTCGTGGGCATGCACTTTTTCTCCCCCGTGCCCCGGATGAAGCTGTGCGAGGTCATCTTCGGCCTGCTCACCACCCAGGAGGTGCTGGCCGCCGTGAAGGAGGTGGGCGAGAAGATGGGCAAGACCCTGATCCAGGCCGACGACAAGCCCGGATTCATCGTCAACCGCGCCCTGCTGCCCATGCTCAACGAGGCCTGCGTTATCGTGGGCTCCTACATCGGCTCGGTGGAGGAGATGGACAACGGCATGAAGCTGGGCTGCAACCACCCCATGGGTCCCCTGGAGCTGGCCGACATGATCGGCCTGGACATCCTCCTGGACGTGATGACCACCATGGAGAAGGAGATCGGCTCCAAGTACGCCCCCTCCCTGCTGCTGCGCAAGCTGGTGGTGTCCGGCTTCCTGGGCCGGAAGAGCGGCGCCGGCTTCTATACCTACGAAAACGGCAAGAAGATGGGCGTCAACCCTGTCCTCACCCACTTCCAGAGCCTGGCACGATAAACTGCACAGACCGGGACCGCCCCAGGGCGGCCCCGGTTTTTCTTTGCTGTAAATAAATTCAAGCGAACGGACGATTTTCCAGATTATTAGTGAAATCGTCTATTTTAATTTTGTGGTCCAGGCGCTACAATAGGGATACCAGACAATCTGCATCACTATTTATATAAAGGAGCGGTTTTTATGTCCATTCTTGTCTGCGGCGGCGCGGGCTATATCGGCAGCCATACCTGCGTGGAGCTGATCAGCTCGGGCTATGACATTATCGTGGCCGATAACCTGTACAACGCCAGCGAGGAGGCCCTCCGCCGGGTGGAGAAGATCACCGGGAAGCAGGTCCCCTTCATCAAGGCCGAGCTGTGCAGCGAGACTGAGGTGGAGGCCCTCTTCGCCCAGCACCCCGGCATCGACGCGGTGATCCACTTCGCCGGGCTGAAGGCCGTGGGCGAGAGCGTGTCCAAGCCTCTGGAGTATTACTCCAACAACCTGATCAGCACCCTCTACCTGCTGCAGGCCATGCGCCGCCACGGGGTGAAGAACTTCGTCTTCTCCTCCTCCGCCACGGTGTACGGCGACCCCGCCTCCGTCCCCATCCGGGAGGACTTTCCCACCGGCGGCACCACCAACCCCTACGGCACCTCCAAGCTGTTCCAGGAAAAGATGCTCATGGACATCTGCGCCGCCAGCCCTGAGCTGAACGTGGCCCTGCTGCGGTACTTCAACCCCATCGGCGCCCATGAGTCCGGCCTCATCGGTGAGGACCCCAACGGCATCCCCAACAATCTGGTCCCCTATATCGCCAAGGTGGCGGTGGGCCAGCTGGAGAAGGTCCACGTCTACGGAAACGACTACAACACCCCCGACGGCACCGGCGTGCGGGACTATATCCATGTGGTGGACCTGGCCAAGGGCCACGTGGCCGCCCTGAAGAAGCTGGACTCCGGCTGCGGCCTGTTCGTGTGCAACCTGGGCACCGGCAAGGGCTACTCCGTGCTGGACGTGCTCCACGCCTACGAGAAGGCCTGCGGCCACGCCCTGCCCTATGTCATCGAGGCCCGCCGCCCCGGCGACATCGCCGCCTGCTACGCCGACCCCGCCAAGGCCCGGGACGAGCTGGGCTGGGAGGCCCAGCTGGGCATTGAGGAGATGTGCGCTTCCTCCTGGAAGTGGCAGTCCTCCAATCCCAACGGTTATAAAGGTTAAGGAGGAAGCAGAACTGTGAACAAGCCTGTTTTGGTCATCATGGCCGCCGGCATGGGCAGCCGGTATGGCGGCCTGAAGCAGCTGGACCCGGTGGGAAACCACGGCCAGCTCATCATCGACTACTCCATCTTTGACGCCCGCCGTGCGGGGTTTGAGACGGTGGTATTTGTCATCAAGCCGGAGATCGAGGCCGATTTCAAGGCCGCCATCGGAGACCGGATTTCCCGGGTCATGGACGTGAAGTACGCCTATCAGCTGAAGGAGGACCTGCCCGAGGGGTACACCGTCCCCGCCGGGCGGACCAAGCCCTGGGGCACCGCCCACGCCGCCCTGGCCGCCCGGAAGCTGGTGGACGGTCCCTTCGCCGTCATCAACGCCGACGACTACTACGGCCCCGAGGCGTTTCGGGAGATCTACGAGTACCTCGCCGCCCACCCCGACGGGGACCTCTATGAGTACGTCATGGTGGGCTACCTGGTAAAAAACACCGTCACCGAAAACGGCACCGTGGCCCGGGGGGTGTGCGAGGAGACGGAGGACCACTGCCTCGCCCAGGTGGTGGAGCGCACCAAGATCGAGAAGGGCCCGCCCCCCCGCTTCACTGAGGACGACGGGGCCACCTGGACCCAGCTGGACGAAAACGCCATTGTGTCCATGAACATGTGGGGCTTCAACCGCAGCTTTTTGGACGAGGCGCTGGCCCGGTTCCCCGCCTTTCTGGACCAGACCCTGGCGGAGAACCCGGAGAAGGGGGAGTATTTCCTGCCCACGGTGGTCAGCCAGCTCATCAACGAGGGCAAGGCCCGGGTGAAGGTGCTGCGCAGCGCCGACAAGTGGTACGGGGTCACCTACCGGGAGGACAAGCCCACGGTGGTGGCCGCCATCGCGGAAAAGACCGCGTCCGGGCTCTACCCCGACCAGCTGTGGGAGGTGAAGTGATGGTCCCGGCAGAACAGACCCTTTCGGAGGTGCTGGACGCCTTTGACTTCGGCGCGCCTGTGGTGGGAGCCATCCGCTACGGCCACGGACATATCAACGACACCTTTGTGGTCCATACCCAGCCCGAGAACTGCTGCTGCCGCCGGTTTATCCTCCAGCGGATGAGCGCCGCCGCCTTCAAGCGGCCCGACCAGCTGATGGAGAACATCATCGGCGTCACCGAGTACCTGGGCCGGCAGGTCGCCGGGCGCGGCGGCGACCGGAGCCGGGAGGCCATGGAGGTTCTCCGGCCCAAAAACGGCCAGCCCTACTACACCGACAGCCAGGGGGGCGCCTGGCGGCTGTACCCCTTTGTGGAGCACACCGTCTGCTACCAGACGGCGGACACCCCGGAGCTCTTCGCCGCCTCCGGCCGGGCCTTTGGCCGGTTCCAGCAGCTGCTCCGGGACTACCCCGCCCAGACGCTCCATGAGACCATCCCCAACTTCCACAACACCGAGGACCGGCTGAACAAATTCAAGGCCGCCGTGGAGGCCGATCAGCTGGGCCGGGCGGCGGGCTGCCAGCCCGAGATCGACTTCGTCCTGGCCCGTCAGGCCGACTGCTCCGTGGCTCTGGACGCCATGCGGGCGGGCAAGCTGCCCCTTCGGGTCACCCACAACGACACCAAGCTGAACAACGTCCTCATGGACGAGGAATCCGGCGAGGGGGTGTGCATCATCGACCTGGACACCGTCATGCCCGGCCTGGTGCTCTACGACTTCGGCGACTCCATCCGCTTCGGGGCCAACCACTCCGCCGAGGACGAGACCGACCTGTCCAAGGTCAACCTGGACCTGGATCTGTTCGCCGCCTACACCGCCGCCTTCCTGGAGGGCGCCGGGGGCTCCCTCACCGGCGAGGAGATCGCCTGCCTGCCCTGGGGGGCCAAGCTGATGACCCTGGAGTGCGGGATGCGCTTCCTCACCGACTACCTGGAGGGGGACGTCTACTTCCACATCGCCCGGGAGACCCACAATCTGGACCGCTGCCGCACCCAGTTCAAGCTGGTGGCCGATATGGAGGCCCACTGGTCTGAGCTGGAGCGCATCGTCAACCAGTACCGCAGCAAATAAGCAAGGAGGAAACCAGGTTGGACATTCTGTTTGACGAGGAGCAGCTGCTTCAGCTGGTCACCAACCTCTACGTCCTCACCGGGCTGACCGCCAACATCCTCGACCCCCAGGGACGGGACATCCACCTGTTCAAGGACCACCCGCCCTTCTGCCGGGCGGTCAACGACCTGCCGGAGGGCCATCAGCGGTGTGTGGACTGCGACATGTGGAAGGTGCGCAACTATACCGCGGAGAAGGGCTTTCAGCTCTACCGCTGCCACGCCGGCATCTGCGAGGCGGTCATGCCCCTCTACGACAAAAAAAATCCGCTGGCCTACCTGATCTTCGGCTGCTACCTGGACGACTCCCCCATCGAGGCCCAGTGGGAGCGCACCCGTCCGCTGATGGCCTGGTGGCCCCAGGGGCCGGACGCGCTGAAGGACGCTTTTTTTCAGTTCCGCCAGTATTCCTCCCAGGAGATCCAGGCTTACGCGGAGACGTTGGAGGCCCTGTCCGCCTACATCCGCCTGAAGGGCATGATCCTCACCACTGAACAGACCGACGCCCAGCGGCTGGAGCTGTTTCTGGACCAGCACTATATGGATAAGCTGTCCCTGGCCTCCATCTCCAAGCAGCTGCATATCGGCCGCACCAAGCTGTGCGCCCTGGCCAAGGAGCTGTCCGGCGGGCAGACGCTGTCCTACCTTATCGCCCACCGGCGCATCAACGCCGCCAAGCGCCTGCTCCTCCAGAGCAACATGCCCATCTCCGCCGTGGCGGAACAGGTGGGCATCAGTGACTACAACTATTTTTCCAAGGTTTTCCGCTCCATGACCGGCACCACCCCCAGCGCCTTCCGGAAGAAGGTGCGGGGCTGAAGTGGGGCTTGCGGAGCGGCTCCGGGACAAAAATCGTACGACCTTTCATTGGTTTGTACGATTTTTCTATAAATTGTACTTTACACACTATGATTCACACAATGAACAAGTATAATTAAATTCAATCAGATGTATTTGTGGATTATTTCTATACGTCTGACCGGTTCATAGGGAAAAATCAACAAAGAAGGAGAATGAAAATGAAGAAGATCCTTGCGACTGTTCTTGCCAGCGCCATGGCGCTGGCACTGGCCGCCTGCGGCGGAGGCGGCACCAGCACGCCCAGCACCTCCGGCTCCGGCTCCGGCGCCCCCGCCCCCTCCACTGGCGGCGACAAGACCGCCATCAGCGCCATTGTGGCTGAGTACGGCCAGAACACCAAGCAGTGGTGGGCCGACTTCCAGAACGAGTTCAACGCCAGCCATGACGACATCGACCTGACCGTGGAGGTCGTCTCCTGGAACGACATCTCCACCGTGGTCACCACCCGCATCACCGGCAACGCCGCCCCCGACATCCTGAACATCGACCTGTTCGCCGCCTATCAGGACGAGGGCCTGCTCCTCCCCGCCAAGGACTATGTCTCTGACGAGACCTACGCCAAGCTGTACCCCGCCTTCCTGGACCAGTCCGTGGTGGACGGCACCGTGTGGGCCATCCCTGATCTGGCCTCCGCCCGCGCCATGTACTACAACAAGGACATCCTGGACGCCGCCGGCGTGGAAGTGCCCACCACCTGGGACGAGCTGAAGGCCGCCTGCGAGAAGATCAAGGCTTATGACCCCAACATCTACCCCTGGGGCATCGACATGACCACCGATGAGGGCCAGGCCGCTGCCGCTTACTACATCTGGAACAACGGCGGTGACTTCACCGACGCCGATGGCAATTGGACTCTGAACAGCGACAAGAACGTGGAGGCCATTGAGTTCGCCATCGACCTGGTCAATTCCGGCCTGACCAACACCGACCCCGCCAACGAGACCCGCTACAACCTGCAGGACCTGTTCGGCGCCGGCCAGCTGGCCATGATGATCGGCCCCAACTCCATCCCCACCTATGTGGCTGACGGCGGCTACACCGTGAACTACGGCTTCGCGGCCATTCCCACCAACGGCGGCAACGCCTCGGTCTCCGCCGGCGTTATGGACCGCTTCATGGTCTTCGATAACGGCTACACCGACGAGGAGCTGGCCGCCATCACCGAGTTCTTCGACTACTTCTACGACGACGCCCGCTACTCCGCATGGGTGCTGATGGAAGGCTTCCTGCCTGCCACCTCCGCCGGCGGCGAGATCGTGGCCAAGGAGGACCCCTCCATGGCTCCCTGGGTGGACATCGTGGGTTCCTGTAAGTTCTACCCCGTGGCCAAGGCCGAGTGGGACGACGTGAAGACCGGCATCATCCACGTGGAGCAGGAGGCTCTGCTGGGCGGCAACGTCAAGGAGCTGCTGGACGGTCTGCAGGCTGAGATCGCCGGCTGATCTCCCCCTATAGCCAAGCAAACGACCGTGGGGCCGGGCCAAAACGGCCCGGCCCCCATCCTCTTCCAGCCGTTTTCCAAGGGCGATGCGCCCGCCGCCCTTGGAAAGCGGCCGGAAGACGCTCAATGATTTAAGGAGGTGTCTTCGTGAATACCAAAACCCCGGCAGCTCCCCCGGTCCAGAAGGCGGCAAAAGCGGCCGAACCCCGTCTGCCCAACCCCGGGAGCAAAAAGCTCTTCCGCACCATCGAGCCCTATATCTGGATCGCCCCCAGCGTCATTCTGATGGCCGTCTTCATCCTGGCCCCCATCCTCTCCGTGTTCCAGCGGTCCCTGAACAAGGTGAGCCGGACGGGCCAGCTCCGGGGCTTCAACAACTTTGAAAACTTCACCAAAGTCCTGAAAAGCCCCACCTTCACCCTGGTGCTGAAAAACACCATCGTCTGGACCATCGCCGTGGTGGTGATCTCCACCGTGCTGGGCTTCATCCTGGCCCTGATCCTGAACAATGAGTTCAAGGGGCGCAAGGTCGCCCGTGCGATCGTGGTCTTCCCCTGGGCCACCACCCTGGTCATTCAGGCCAGCGCCTGGAATTTTATCATCAATACCGACTACGGCACCCTGAACACCCTGCTGATGAAGCTGCACCTCATCAGCGCGCCGGTGAACTGGACCCCCGACCCGGCAGCCTACTTCGCCTGGGAGATTGCCTGCGGCATCTTTGTCACCATCCCCTTTGTCTGCTTCTGCGTCCTGTCCGGGCTGCAGAGCATCGACGTCTCCTACTACGAGGCCGCCACTGTGGACGGGGCCGGCTACTTCCAAAAGCTGTTCAGCATCACCCTGCCCCTGGTCAAGTCCTCCCTGACGGTATCCACCGTGCTGAATATCATTTACGTCTTCAACTCCTTCCCCATCATCTGGACCATGACCAAGGGCGACCCGGCCAGCCGGACCGACACCCTGGTCACCTACCTCTATAAGCTGGCCTTCTACAACTCCAAGCCGGGCGAGGCCGCCGCCGTGTCGGTGATCGGCTTCATCATCCTGTTGATGTGCGCCAGCGTGTACATGATCTACACCCTGCGGAAAGGAGATGGCGACCTATGACAAAAAAGCCGGTTTCCATGAAGAAAACGATCCTGCGCCTGCTGCTCTACTTCGTGGTGCTGGACGTGTGCGTCATCACCCTGTACCCCTATTTCGCCATGCTGTGCACCGCCCTGAAGGGCCGGTCTGAGATCTTTGCCAGCATCGCCCTGGGCCAGTCCACCATCCTGCCCGTCACCACCCTCTGGTCCAACTTCATCGACATTTGGAGCCGGGCCCCCATGGCCAAGTACCTGACCAACTCCATCCTCATCGCCAGCGGCTCCACCGTGATCGCCATGCTGTGCGGCATCCCCGCCGCCTACGCCCTGGCCCGGATGAAGTTCAAGGGACAGACCGCCTTTCTGGGCTTTGTCATCGTCTCCCAGATGTTCGCCCCGGTGGTGCTGCTGGTGGGCATCTATCAGGTCATGGTGAAGCTGGGCCTGACCGACAGCATCCTGGGCCTGATCTTCATCAACGCCGCCTTTAACCAGGCCTTCACCATCTGGCTGCTGCGGGGCACCTTTATGGGCATCTCGGCGGATATGGAGCAGGCCGCCACCATCGACGGCTGCAACCGGGTTCAGTCCATGATGAAGGTGCTCCTCCCGGTGGCCGCCCCCGGCATTGTCACCACCCTGATCTTCATCTTTATCAACGCCTGGAACGAATACACTGTGGCCCTGTGCCTCATTCAAACCGATACCCTCAAGCCCCTTACCGTGGGCATCAACACCTTCAACGGCTACAATATCATCGAGTGGCAGTACCTCTTTGCCGCCTCCATCTTCGCCATCATCCCAGTGGTCATCCTCTTCATGTGCATCGAGAAGAACCTGGTCAGCGGCCTGGCCTCCGGCGGCGTGAAGGGCTGACAATTTCGGCACAATCATGTCTTGCAAAACCACGTCAGCTATATTAAAATAAAGGAGTAATGTATCATGAGAATGTTCTGTGAAAAAGACTACGAGGCCATGAGCCGCCGCGCCGCCCAGGTGATTGCCGCGGAGATTACTCACAACCCCGCCTGCGTGCTGGGTCTGGCTACCGGCTCCACCCCCGAGGGCGCTTACCGCTATCTGGTGGACTGGTATCAGCAGGGACTCATCAGCTTTCAGGACGTCCTGTCCGTCAACCTGGACGAGTACAAGGGCCTGGAGCCCAGCCACGACCAGAGCTACCGTTACTTCATGCAGAGCAACCTGTTCGACCATGTGGACATCGTTCCGGAGAACACCCGGGTGCCCGACGGCCTGGCCGCCGATCCCGACGCGGAGTGTGCCCGGTACGACGCCTATATCCGCTCCCTGGGCTACGCCTCTCTTCAGCTGCTGGGCATTGGCCGCAACGGCCACATCGGCTTTAACGAGCCCGGCGACTGCTTTGTCAAGGAGACCCACGTAGTGGACCTGACCGAGAGCACCATCGACGCCAATGCCCGCTTCTTCGCCAGCCGGGACGACGTGCCCAAGCAGGCTCTGAGCATGGGCATTGGGGCCATCATGGGGGCCAAGAAGGTTCTGCTCTGCGCCAGCGGTGAGGAGAAGGCGGAGGCCATCTACAACTCCGTCTGCGGGCCCATCACCCCCAAGTGTCCCGGTTCTATCCTCCAGCTCCACCCCAACGTGGTCCTGGTGGGAGATGAGGCCGCCCTCAGCAAGCTGATTGCCGCCGGGGTGGTCAAATGAGGATCACCGGTGGTCAGGTCTTCGACCTGGAACAGGGCTTTGTCCAGCGGGACGTCTGCACCAACGGTCTCTTGATCACGGAGGCCAGCGGGGACGATACCGTCCTGGACGCCTCCAGGTGCTATGTCATCCCCGGGCTGGTGGACGTCCACTTCCACGGCTGCGTGGGGGAGGATTTTTCCGACGCCACCCCGGATGGCCTGCAGAAAATCGCTGATTTTGAGCTGTCCCAGGGGGTCGCCTATCTCTGCCCCACCGGCATGACCCTCCCCGAGGACCAGTTGACGGCCATCTGCAGGACCACCGCCGCCCACCGGAGCAAAAACTCCGGCGGAGCCGAGGTGGTGGGCGCCCATCTGGAGGGCCCCTTCCTCTGCATGGCCAAGAAGGGGGCGCAGAACGGCGACTACCTCCACGATCCCGACCCTGCCATGCTCAAGCGCCTGCAGGAGGCGGCGGAGGGCTGCGTCAAGCTGGTCACCCTGGCTCCGGAGCAGCCCGGGTCCATCGAGTTTATCCGGGCGGCGGCGGAGCTGGGCATCCACGTCTCCGTGGGCCACACCGTCGCCGGCTATGAGACGGCCAAGGCCGCCTTTGAGGCGGGGGCTGATCACGCCACCCACCTGTACAACGCCATGCCCCCCCTGGCCCATCGGGACCCCGGCGTCATTGGCGCGGCCTGGGAGGTCCCCTCCGTCAAGGCCGAGCTGATCTGCGACGGTATCCATATCCACCCTGCGGTGGTGCGCCTCACCTTCGGCCTGTTCGGGAAGGAGCGGATGATCATCATTTCCGATTCCCTCCGGGCCACCGGGATGCCCGACGGCGAGTACCCCTTCGGCGGACAGATGATCGAGGTCCACGGCAACCGGGCCACCATTCTGGGCCACCCGGAGACTTTGGCCGGATCGGTCACCAGCCTGATGGGCTGTCTCCGCCAGGCGGTTTCCTTCGGCATCCCCATGGCGGACGCCGTCCGGGCCTGCACCTACAACCCCGCCCAGTCCATCGGCATTGATGGCCGGGCCGGTACCCTGGACGTGGGGAAGGAGGCCAGCATTGTGCTGCTGGACCAGGAAGACCTGTCCATTCAAGCGATTATTTTCAAGGGACAGGCGGTATAAATCTGTTGGAATGGGCGGGTCCGCCCGCCTTTCCAAATATAATCCAAGGGCCGGGCTGCTACTCCATCTCGGACCCGGACCGCTGGCCAGAGGGCTGTCCAGGCAGCCTTAAGGGCGGACGGTCAAGATCCTAAATAGCTCCCGGCACCAAAACAAAAGGAGGAAAACATCCGCTGCGGCTTGCGGTGCAGCAGTGTGGAGACCTGCTGCAAAGTCCCTGAAGACTATGCTGCTCCAGGGCGAGGTGGAGGAGGCGGAGGCCGCTCCATCAAAGCCGAATGTTATGGCAACTCTGAACCTGAAGAACATCCAGAAGATCTACCCCCACAGCAACGACCAGAAGAAGGCCAAGAAGAAGAAGGGTGAGCCCGAGAAGAAGACCAACCTGCAGGTGACCGATCAGGGCGTGATCGCCGTCCAGTCCTTCAACCTGGACATCAAGGACAAGGAATTCATCGTGCTGGTCGGCCCCTCTGGCTGCGGCAAGTCCACCACCCTGCGCATGGTGGCCGGCCTGGAAGAGATCTCCGGCGGTGAGCTGTACATCGACGGCAAGCTTGTCAACGATGTGGAGCCCAAGAACCGGGACATCGCCATGGTGTTCCAGAGCTACGCTCTGTATCCCCACATGACGGTGTATGAGAACATGGCCTTCCCCCTGAAGCTGCGCAAGATGGACAAGGACGAGATCGACCGCCGGGTGAAGGAGGCCGCCGAGATCCTGGACATCACCCAGTATCTGGACCGCAAGCCCAAGGCTCTGTCCGGCGGCCAGCGCCAGCGTGTGGCCATCGGCCGCGCCATCGTCCGCGAGCCCAAGGTGCTGCTCATGGACGAGCCGCTGTCCAACCTGGACGCCAAGCTGCGCAACCAGATGCGCGCCGAGATCATCAAGCTGCGCCAGAAGATCAACACCACCTTCATCTACGTCACCCACGACCAGACCGAGGCTATGACCCTGGGCGACCGCATCGTCATCATGAAGGACGGCTTCATCCAGCAGATCGGCACCCCCCAGGAGGTCTTTGACCACCCCGCCAATCTGTTCGTGTCCGGCTTCATCGGCATGCCTCAGATGAACTACTTCAACGCCAAGCTGGTCAACGAGGGCGGCAAGTACGCCGTGGTCGTGGAGAACTGCAAGGTGGTCCTCTCGGACGAGAAGCAGAAGAACCTGGCGGCTCACAAGGTGCAGCCCCAGGACATCACCCTGGGCGTCCGTCCCAGCCACATGGTGCTGGCCAAGCAGCCCGGCAACACTCTGTCTGCCACCATCGACGTGTCCGAGCTGATGGGCAGCGAGATCCACTTCCACGCCAATGCCAACGGCAAGGACGTGGTGGTCATCGTGCCCACCATGAACGCTGAGGGCGAGCGCATCGACTCCTACCACGCCGGCGACAAGCTGAACCTGACCTTCAGCGGCAACGTCTGCCACATCTTCGACAAGGACGGCAAGAATCTGGAGTTCTAATCCTTCCTCCCGCGAACAAAACCGGCCCCGCCTTTGATGGAAAGGCGGGGCCGGTTTATGTGATCGTTCCCGGGGAGCGTTCCCCGCATCAGGTCAGTCCACACCCAGCTGGGTCCACAGGGTGTTGTACAGATTGAGGGTGGCGGCGGGCAGATTGTGATAGGGCTCACAGCGCGCCAAAACCTCGTCCGGGGCCACCATGATCTCGTAGATCTCAGGGTCCAGCTCCTCTTCATACAGCTCCTCGTAGTAGGCGGGGTACCGCTCCAGGGCCTCCCGGTTGGGGGAGGCGTAGCCGATGTAGTCCATATTGGCCAGGCTGGAGTCGGTGGAGGCGATGAAGTCCATCCACATATGGCCCTCCCTCCGGTGGGGGGCGTCCTGAATCATCAGCATGGAGTCCACAAACCAGTTGGAGCCCTCCTTGGGGATGACAAAGGCGAGATCCTCGTTGTTTTCCAGCATGGAGATATAGTCGCCGGCATAGTAGGTGGCGATGGCGGCATTATTGCCCTCCATCTTCTGAAATACCTCATCGGACACCCGCCCCTGGAACACCTTCCGCCGGCTGGCGTCGGCCACCAGCTCATACGCCTCTCTGATCTGGGCCTCATCGGTGGTGTTCACCGAATAGCCCAGATAGAACAGTGCCTCAGCCAGAGCGTCCCGGGAGTTGTTGATGAGCAGCACGTCCCCGGCGTACTTGTTGTCGTACAGGGCGCTCCAGCTGTCGATCTCCTCCTCCACCATGGCGGTGTTGTAGATGATCCCCAGGGTGCCCCAGGTGTAGGGGACGGTGTACTCGCTGGCGGGGTCAAAGTCCAGATGCAGGAAGCGCTCATCCATCAGGGAAAAGTTGGGGATCAGACTGTAGTCCAGCTTTTCCACCATGCCCTCCTGGATGAAGCGGCCCGCCATATAGTCGGAGCAGACCACCACGTCGTAGTCCGCGCCGCCGCTTTTCAGCAGGGAGTACAGAGCCTCGTTGCTCTCGGCGGTCTGGTAGTTGACCCGGATGCCGGTGGTCTCCTCAAATTGGTCAATCAGGCTCTCGTCGATATACTCCCCCATGCTGCATACGTTGACCACCGGACGGGAACCGGTCTCATGGGCCAGCGCCGTCACGATGAAGACAAAGGCGCAGGCCAGCGCCGCCGCCGTCCCCCGGCGAACCCACCGGAAGCGGGGCTCCGCCGCTTTCTGGCCCAGCCGCTCCAGGGCGGAGGGCTTCCGGGCCGCGCCCAGGCGGTCCCTGGCCTCGGCCCGGACCTCCTTCAGATTGGACAGCACCAGCAGTACCAGCACCGACAGGAACAGCAGGGTGGAAATGGCGTTGATCTCCGGGGTGACCCGCTTCTTGGTCATGCCGTAGATGGTCATGGCCAGGGTGGAGTTGGCCGACCCGGCGGTGAAGTAGGAGATGATAAAGTCGTCGATGGACATGGTGAAGGCGATGAGAGCCCCGGAGACAATGCCCGGCTTGATCTCGGGCAGCATCACCTTCCAGAAGGCCTGCATCCAGGTGCAGCCCAGGTCCTGGGCTGCGTCCATCAGGTTCCGGTCCATCTGCCGCAGCTTGGGAGCCACGTTCAGGATCACGTAGGGGATGTTGAAGGCCACATGGGCCAGCAGCAGCGTCCCAAAGCCCAGCACCAGCCGCTCCGGCAGCTCTACGGCATGCTGGATGCTGTTCAGCCACCGGGCAAAGGTCCCCCAGCCCTGAAAGAAGGCCACAAAGAACAGACACAGGGACACGCCGGTGACGATGTCGGCGTTGACCATAGGGATATTGCCCACGGTGAGCAGGGCCTCCCGCCGCTTGCGGCCCAGGCTGTACAGGCCGATGGCGGCGAAGGTGCCCGCCGTCGTGGCGATAGCGGTAGCCAGCAGGGAGACCAGCAGGGTGATGTACACGCTCTCCATAATGATCCGGTTCTGGAACAGACGGCTGTACCAGTGCAGAGAAAAGCCCTTCCACACGGCGCTGGAGTCCCCGGCGTTGAAGGAAAAGACGATGAGCAGCAGGATGGGCGCGTAGAGAAAGAGGAAGGTCAGGCCGATGAGCAGGCGGCTGCCTGCGCGATTGGGCCGTTTCACAGCATCATCGCCTCCTCCTCACCCTCGCCGAAGCGGTTCATGACCACCATACATACCACCACAATGACCATCATCACCATGGAGATGGCGGCCCCCAGGTGGGGGGCGTAGGCCCCGCCCAGGAACTGCAGCTCGATCAGGTCGCCCAGCATCATCTGGTTGCCGCCCCCCAGCAGGCGGGAGATGGCAAAGGTGGACACCGACGGGACAAACACCATAGTTACCCCGGACAGCACTCCGGGCAGGGACAGAGGCAGGATCACCTTCCGGAACACCCTGGCGGAGTCGGCCCCCAGGTCACGGGCGGCCTCCAGCAGGGAGCCGTCCAGCTTGACGATCACCGAGTAGATGGGCAGGATCATAAAGGGCAGGTAGTTGTACACCATGCCCAGCACCACCGCCCCCGAAGTGCCGATGATGGGGATGTACTCCACCCCCAGCAGGTCCAGCAGGCCGATCATCCGGAAGAACTGATTGATCAGACCGTTGTTCTCCAGGATGGACATCCAGGAGTAGGTCCGCAGGAGAAAATTCATCCACATGGGGAGCATGATCAGCGCCATGGCCACCCGCTGGAAGCCGGGACCCTCGTGGGCCATCCAGTAGGACAGCGGGTAACCGATGAACAGGCAGATCAGCGTGGCAATGATGGCCAGGCGGAAGGAGCGCAGGAACACCGAAGCGTAGGTCCCCATCTCGGAAAAGTTTTCCATGGTGCCCTCAAAGTCCGCCGTGGTAAAGGCGTAGACCACCATGATGAGGATGGGGATGACCACCATCAGCGCCATCCACACCACGTAGGGGACGGCAAACCAGGAGAGCTTATTCTTCATCCCCGCCCTCCTCCTCGTCCAGGGCGTAGCTGGCGTCGCTGATCTCCTCGTACTCCTCGGAGTAGGAGGAGTAGTCACCGAACATGCCGGAATACTCGCTCTTTCGCATGACATGGATGCCGTCGGGGTCGATTTTTATGCCGATGCGGCTGCCCACCGGGGACAGATCGGTGGTCTGGATGAGCCACTTGAAGCCGTAGAAGTCCACAATAATATCATACTGCATCCCCTTGAAGGTGACCGAGGTGACGGTGCCCTTCAGCTGGCCCTGGTCCTCGGGGACGATGTCCACGTCCTCGGGACGGATGACCACGTCCACCGGCTCGTCCTTCCCGAAGCCGCTGTCCAGACACTGGAAGCGGCGGTTAAAGATCTCCACCACCCCGTCGGCCCGCATGACGCCGTCGATGATGTTGGACTCACCGATGAAATCGGCCACGAAGGCGTTTTGGGGTTCGTTGTAGATGTCCTCGGGGGAGCCGATCTGCTGGATGCGGCCGGCGTCCATGACCACCACCGTATCGGACATGGCCAGAGCCTCCTCCTGGTCATGGGTGACGTAGACGAAGGTGATTTCCATCGCCTTCTGGATGCGCTTGAGCTCGTTCTGCATGTCCTTGCGCAGCTTCAGGTCCAGCGCGCCCAGGGGCTCGTCCAGCAGCAGCACCTTGGGCCGGTTCACCAGCGCCCGGGCGATGGCCACCCGCTGCTGCTGGCCGCCGGACAGCTGGGTAGTCCGGCGCTTTTCAAAGCCCCTCAGGTTGACCACCTCCAGCATCTCCATCACCCGCCGGTCGATCTCCTCCTCGGGCAGCTTCACCTTGCTCCCCTTGGCGTCCGTCTTGGGGATGCGCAGGCCAAAGGCGATGTTCTCATACACGTTCAGGTGCGGGAACAGGGCGTACTTCTGGAACACCGTGTTGATGGTCCGTTTGTGGGGCGGGACAGCATTAATCCTCACCCCGTCGAACAAAACATCTCCAGAGGTGGGCGTCTGAAAACCACCGATGATTCTGAGCGTGGTTGTCTTGCCGCACCCGCTGGGTCCGAGCAGTGTGAGGAATTCCTGATCCTGAATGCTTAAATTGATTTTGTCGAGTACCACCTCGTTGTCGAACGCCATGACGCAGTTGGCCAGGCGGATCAACTCCTTGGACATGTATCCTCCCCCATTTCTTTTGTATGTTACTTTGTCAGCTCCCTCGATTTATTCACCGGGCGGCCAGACCGTCCTGGGGGGACGGCGGTACGGTGACCGGCTTTCACGGATAGCGAGATACACTATAGCGGGTTGTGCCCAAAATGTCAATGTTTTTCAGCAAAATTTTTAGGGTTTCCCCCTGCGGAGGCGCGCTCCCGCCCCTTCGTCCCCGCTGTAGCGGAGCCAGGCCCCCTTGTCCAAGGGGATCTGGCTCCGCGCTTGTGAGGTTACTCGATGCGGAAGGCGTAGGTCAGGGACTTTTCCCTGTCGGGGGGCAGGATCACGCAGAAGGGCTTATCCTCGAATTTGCCGCTCTCGTTGTCGTAGGCGGCGCAGCCCTGCCAGGGCTCCAGGCACAGGTAGGGCGCGCCTGGGGTGGTCCAGAAGGCCACCATGGGGAACTCATGGAAGTCCAGGCAGACGCCGCGCCCGGTCTTCCGGTGGACCAGGGAGACCTTTCCGGAGCGCAGCATGGAGAAGATGATGGTGTCCATCTCCTGGAAGGGGCGGTAATCCAGGGGGATGGTCTCGCCTTCGTTCAGCATGGGCCGCCAGCCATCGTGGAGGATCAGGCCCTCGGGGCTGAGCAGATGGCTGTACGCATGTTCCGGCTCCTCAAAGAGCAGCTCGTAATCCTCAAACCGCTCCCCGCTGTGGAGGGGACAGCGGATGGCGGTGTGCCCTCCAATGCAGAAGGGCATGTGGGCGGTCCCGGTATTTTTTACGGTAAAGGTGGTGGAAAAGCCGTCGTCCAGCAGGCGGTGGGTCACCTGCAGGGAGAAGGGGAAGGGGTAGCGGGCCAGGGTCTCCTCGCTTTCCCGCAGCTCCAGGGTGACAAAATCCTCCCCCTGCTCCACCAGGGAAAACTCCGACCTCCGGGCGAAGCCGTGACGGCCCATCTCATAGGCGGTCCCATTGATGTCTACCCGGCCGTCCTTCAACGACCCCACAATAGGGAAGAGGACCGGGTTCTGCCCCGGCCAGAAGGCGGGGTCCCCCTCCCAGATATACTCCAGGCCGCCGCTGTCCCTCAGGGAGACCAGCTCCCCGCCTTTGGTCTGGGCCGTGGCCCGCAGGCCGCCCTTTTTCAGTTCAAATGTCATAACCAGTCTCCTTTCATCAGAATGCGACCTTCAAAAACAGCGCCACGCAGCACAGGATGATGGCGCAGGGGACATAGAAGAACCGTCCCACATTGTACCAGACCGGCCCGGAGGGCTTTTTCGCGCCCCGATTGATCTCCTCCATCAGCTCGTCCCGCTTCATGATCCAGAACCAGGACAGAGCGCCCAGGGTGGCCCCGATGGGGATGATGTAGATGGATACAATGTCCATCCAGGGACCCCACTTAAAGATGGGCTCCATGTTCAGGCCGATGCCCAGGCAGATGACGCACAGCAGGGCCAGCATGGCCTTCCGGTTCAGCTTGGGGAAGCGGTGGAGAAGGGATTCGCCCACCGCCTCGAACATGTTTTGCAGGGAGCTGACCCCGGCGAAGACCATGGCGGTGTACAGGATGACGGCGAACAGCCGGCCCAGGGGGATGTCCTGCAGAATCCGGGGCAGGGTGACGAAGAGGAGGGAGGGCCCGGCCCCCACGTCCAGCCCGTAGGCGAAGCAGGCGGGGATGATGACCAGGGCGGCCACCAGGGCGGCGATGGTGTCGAAGAGGGCGGTCTGCTTGGCCAGGGAGACCACGTCCTCCTCCGGGCTGAGATAGGCCCCGTAGACGATCATGCCGCTGCCTGTGATGGACAGGGAGAAGAAGGCCTGTCCCATGGCCCAGATCCACACCATGGGGTTCAGCAGGTCGGCCCACCGGGGGGTGAACATATACCTGTATCCCTCAATGGCTCCGGGGAGGAAGGCCACCCGGACGGCCAGGATCAGGAAGATGAGGAAGAACAGAGGCATCATCACCTTGTTGGTCCGCTCGATGCTCTTGGCTCCCAGCAGCAGGGTGAGCAGGGTGCCCACCACCACGATCACATGGAAGGGGACCACGGAATAGTCCGCCAGGGAGAAGCCCTCAAACCAGACGGCGGTGTCGGCGGTCATCAGCGAGCCGGTGACCGAGGCGGAAAAAGCCTTCAGCACATAGGCGATGATGACGGCGTAGCCGATGGCGATGCACATGGACCCGGCCAGGGGCAGCCAGCCCAGGGTGGCGCCGGCGGTCCCCAGCTCCCGCCTGCGGCTGGTCCAGGCCATCCGGTAGGAACCCAGGGTGCCGGTGTGGGCCCGGCGGCCCACGGCGTACTCGGCGGACAGGCCCACCGTGCCGAAGAGCAGGATGAAGAACAGGTAGGCCAGCAGAAAGGCTCCGCCGCCGTTGCTCCCCATTTTGGCGGGGAAGCCCCACACGTTGGCCATCCCCACCGCCGAGCCCACCGCTGAGAGCACAAAGCCCCAGCCGCTGGAAAAGTTCCGGTGCTGTTTTCTTGTCTCCATAAAATCTCCTTTTTCCGCGCGGCATACACCACGCCATTCTACACTCCCCTAGTATACTCGAAACGCCGCAAAAAAGCAACGAAGAAATCCGCGCCGGGGTGGTTTCCCGCTGTATAAGCTGCCGGTTGTAAAAAACAGGGGAAAACCGCTTGACAAAGGGCGCGGGCTGTTTTATAATCATCCACGACAACTGAATAGCCTTATCAAGAGCGGTGGAGGGAACGGCCCGATGAAGCCCGGCAACCTGCCTATGTGCAAGGTGCTAAATCCGGCGGTAGTGTATCGAAAGATGAGGGTGCATCCAAACTTAAACGCTCCGCCGTCCGGCGGGGCGCTTTTTCACCCCCAAACAACAGAAAGGAGCACATGATCATGGCAAAACGACTGTTTACATCCGAATCCGTCACGGAGGGGCATCCCGACAAGATCTGCGACCAGATCTCCGACGCGGTGCTGGACGCCATCTATGAGAAGGACCCCATGGCCCGGGTGGCCTGCGAGACAACGGCGACCACCGGCCTGATCCACGTGATGGGGGAGATCACCACCTCCTGCTACGTGGACATCCCCAAGGTGGCCCGTCAGGTGGTGAAGGACATCGGCTATGACCGGGCCAAGTACGGCTTCGACTGCAACACCTGCGCGGTGATCACCTCCATTGACGAGCAGTCCGGCGACATCGCCATGGGCGTGGACAAGTGCCTGGAGGCCAAGGAGGGCGCCCAGAACGACGGCCTGGACAACGGCGCCGGCGACCAGGGCATGATGTTCGGCTACGCCTGCGACGAGACGCCCGAGCGCATGCCCCTGGCCATCTCCCTGGCCCAGAAGCTGGCCATGCAGCTGACCAAGGTCCGCAAGGAGGGCCAGGTGGATTACCTCCGGCCCGACGGCAAGAGCCAGGTCACCGTGGAGTATGACGAGAACAACAAGCCCGTCCGGGTGGACGCGGTGGTGGTCTCCACCCAGCACGGCCCCGAGGCGGAGCTGGACCAGATCCGGAAGGACATGATCGAGCTGGTCATCAAGCCCATCATCCCCGCCCATCTGCTGGATGATGACACCAAGATCTACGTCAACCCCACCGGCCGGTTCGTCATCGGCGGCCCCCAGGGGGATTCCGGCCTCACCGGGCGGAAGATCATCGTGGACACCTACGGCGGCTCCGCCCCCCACGGCGGCGGCGCGTTCTCGGGTAAGGACCCCACCAAGGTGGACCGCTCCGCCGCCTACGCCGCCCGCTGGGTGGCCAAGAACGTGGTGGCCGCCGGGCTGGCTTCCCGCTGCCAGGTGCAGCTGGCCTACGCCATCGGCGTGGCCCGGCCGGTGTCCGTCCGGGTGGATACCTTCGGCACCGGTACCGTCTCCGACGCCAGGCTGGAGGAGGCGGTGGACAAGGTCTTCGACCTGCGCCCCGCCGCCATTATCCGGGACCTGGACCTGCGCAGGCCCATCTACCGGCAGCTGGCCGCCTACGGCCACTTCGGCCGGGAGGACCTGGGCGTGGCCTGGGAGAAGACTGACCGGGTGGACGCGTTGAAGGACGCCCTGCAATAAGATCTGACAGGCTGTCGAAAAGACCAAAAGGCACTTTTTGACAGCCTGATTTTTTATCTTTTTTTGTCTGGACAATGGCGGTGGAGGGGAGTAAAATAGTACCGCTTAAGCAACTTGAACAAAAAAAGCCGGTCATCCGGCAGGGAAAGGAATGAAAATATGGATCAGAATGAAATACTGCGGCGGGTGGACCACACCGTCCTCGCCCCCACCGCTGTCTGGGAGCAGGTGAAGCAGGCCTGCGATGACGGCAAGCGTCTGGGAGTGGCCAGCGTGTGCATTCCGCCCCGTTACGTCAAAAAGGCCAACGACTACGTGGGGAACACCCTGAAGATCTGTACCGTCGTGGGCTTTCCCAACGGCTATTCCACCCCCGAGGTGAAGGTCTTCGAGACCGAGGACGCCATCCGGGACGGGGCGGACGAGATCGACATGGTCATCAACCAGGGCCTGGCCAAGGAGGGCGACTGGGAGGGCCTGCTGGCCGAGATCCGGGCGGTGAAGGCGTCCTGCCAGGGCCGTATCCTGAAGGTCATCATCGAGGCGTGCAGCTTTACCAAGGAGGAAAAGATCTCCCTGTGCCGGGTGGTGTCCATGTCCGGGGCGGACTTCATCAAAACCTCCACCGGCTTCGCCTCCGGCGGGGCCGCCGTGGAGGACGTGAAGCTCCTGCGGGAGCACGTCAGCCCCGACGTGCGGGTGAAGGCCGCCGGCGGCATCCGCACCTTCGAGCAGGCCCAGGCCATGCTGGAGGCCGGAGCGGACCGCATCGGCGCCAGCGCCCTGGTATCGCTGGTTAAATAAAGAAGCAAGGACAGAAAAAGCTCCTCCATCCAAGCGGGATGGAGGAGCTTTTTTGTGGTTATGCGCTGACGAAGTTCATGCCCGTGCCCCGGGTGATGGTCCAGCCCTCCGAGGCGGCGCCGGCCAGGTCCTCATAGTCCTGGTTCTGCAGGGCGGCGGCGGTGTTCTGCTTCCAGATGGGGTCATTGGTGGAGACGTAGTACATGATGTGCCAGCCGTATTCCGACTTGACCAGCTCCACGTCCCCCTCCTTGCGGGCGGGGTCGATGGCCCAGGAGCGGAAGCTCTCCACATAGCTGGAGCTGGCGGTGATGTTGGAGATCAGGCCGCCGCTGCTGGCGGAGCCGCTGTCGTCGCTGTTCTCGGTGACCAGGGCGGTGAAGGACTCCTCCGTCGCCTCCCCGGCCTTCCACTGGGCCAGCAGCTCCTGGGCCTTCTGCTCGGCCTGGTCATACTCCTCCTGAGAGGGCTGGGAGGTGGTGGTGGGCTCCCCAGCCTGCACCAGCAGATGGCGCACGTTGTGGGTCTCCTCCTGATCCAGGCTGCGGTCCTCAAAGCGGACCACGTAGTAGTAATAAGTGGTGTCCGTGCCCTCCTCGATGAGGGTGACATCGCCCGCCTTCCGCTCGCTGTCGAAGAGCCAGTCGCCGTAGGCGAAGTAGGCCAGGTTGGCGTAGGTAGACCGGCTGCCGTCGGAGGAGCCGTAGAGGGTGTCGGCGTACTCTTCAGCCAGACTGGCCGGGTCGCTGCCGGAGTTCAGCTTGGCCTGGACCTCCTCGGCCAGCGCCTTCTGACCGGCCTTCAGCTCCTCCAGCTCGGCGGCCTGCTCCTCATCGGTGCGCTGGATGGCCGCGCCGGTTTCATCGGTGGTGGGCAGGGTGCAGCGGAAGGTGATCTGGGAGTAGGTGATGGTGTCCAGCTGGTCAGCGTGCTCCTGGTAGTAGGTCTGGAAGTCGGCGTCGGAGTGCTGGATGGCCTCGATCTTGGACACGGCGTAGTCGCTGGCCAGGTACTCCATGTTGATGAGGGAGACCAGCCGGTCATAGGTCATGTAGGGACCGAAGCTGGCCTGGATATAGGCGTCCCGGCTGGAGTAGCCGTAGCCGATCCAGGCGGTCTCCAGCTGGGCCAGGGCGGAGTTGAGGCCGGCCTGGGTGTCCTCGGTGAGGGTGTAGCCCTCGGCTTTGGCCTGCTGGGCCAGGGCGGTGTTCCGGGTCAGCTGCTGGACGGCCTGATCCATCAGGTAGTCGTACCAGGTCTGGCCGGTGGCCTCGTCGTAGACCTGCTTCTTCACGGAGGTGTTGGAGTCGAAGCGGTAATACTGGGCGTTTTCGGAGTACATGCTGTTGTAGTAATACTGCAGGTCGGCGGCGGTGTATTTGGTGCCGTTGACGTCCAGAGCGGTCATGCTGCGCTGGAGGACGCCGCTGCGCCAGAACATGGCGGCAATGGCGGCCACCACCACCAAAACGGCTACTACGGTATAGACAGTCATGGAGCGGCGGTCCTTCTGCTCCTCCTGGCGGCGTTTTTCGTCCCGGTCAGCCCTGGTCTGGGCCTTTTTCTCTGCACTCACAGTTGGTTCAGTCCTCTCATTTTCAGTAGTATAGCGGGAAGGCCCCTTGGGCATTTCCGAGACATTATACTAAAAACCGCCCCTGATTGCAATAGGAGGGGCGGATTTTTACACATTGTTTATAAATAGAAAGGACCGCGGCGAGAGGCCGCGGTCAAATTGCTGGGATCACTATGGCTTTTTATACCCCGCTCTGGCCGTGTGGACCCGATTAAAACCTGCACGTGATGGCAGGTGGGTCGCCTCCACGACGTTTATCTGCTTCCAACGTCCAGCTGACCTCATAAGGGGGCCGGGAGGCCTGCAAGCCGCGTCGTGAGGTGGGCGTCCCGTTTCAGAAATGTGGGTTTAAAAGGGCCCATCACGCACCGAGCAGGAATATAAGGTACCCAAAAAGGATCAGGAAAGGCTCTCTGGGGGAGGCGGTCAGCCCTCCTCCTCCTCGTCCTGGAAAAAGCGTTCCATGAACAGCTCGTAGACCTCGTCCAGCTCCTCGTCAGAGTCCAGGGTGGACAGCAGCTCCTCGCCGTCCTCCTGGATGGCCTTCATGATGACCAGGCCGTACTCCTCGTCATCGGCGTCCACGTCCTGGGGTTGGCCGGTGGCCTCGTCCTCCTCCACGGCGGGGAACATGGCGTAGTAGGTGATCCCCTTGTGCTCCAGGGTGTCCACCAGCTCCAGCTCAAAGTCGTTTCCGTCCTCGTCGGTGACGGTGATAAAGTCGGGGCCAAAGTTGTCTTCCATAGCAGCTGCGCCCTCCTGTTTGTTTGTGCCTTTATTTTACCCCGGACGCGGAAAAAATGCAATAGGGGAGAGCAGGTAAATTTTAAGAAACTTTGAAGATTGCGCCCTTCTGCGGATTATGGGTGGACAAGAATGAAAAATCTGGTATAATACTTATGCTGGACCTACTGCAGGCCCGGCCCGGTTAAGCAAACATCCGGACGGAGGCTGTCCGTCCCAAGAAGCCGGAGGGGGAGGGAGCACGCTCCCGGCCGGCTGGAGGTATTTATCGTGTCTGATTACAATGAACACTCCTCGCTGTACGAGAACAGCGACTATCCGTCCCGCCGCCAGGCGCCGTCCCGCCGTTCCTCCGGCGGGGCCCGTCAGGCGCCCACCCCGCCCAAGAAGCGCCGCCGCAGAAAGAAGGGCGGCATCACCGCCGGCCGGGTGATCGGCTGGTTCTTCAAGCTGGTGGGCACCCTGATCCTCATCGGCCTGTGCACCGGCGCGCTCATCGCCTGCTTCGCCTCGGTGTATATCAACGAGGTGATCGTCCCCATCGCCGACGTGAGCCCGGACGACTTCTCCTGGAACGAGGACAGCATCATGTACTACCAGGACAAGACCACCGGGCAGTATGTGGAGATGACCAAGCTGAACAACATCACCAGCTCGGTGTGGGTGGACTACGACGAGATTCCCGAGGACCTGATCAACGCCGCCGTGGCCATTGAGGACAAGCGGTTCTGGACCCACCCCGGGGTGGACTGGCGGCGGACGGCTTATGCAGTATATTCTATGTTTACCGGCAAAGAAATTTCCGGCGGCTCCACCATCACCCAGCAGCTGCTGAAAAACACCACCCAGTACAACGAGACCACCGTCAAGCGGAAGATTACCGAGATCATCCGCGCCCTCCGCTTCACCCAGAACAACTCCAAGGAAGATACCCTGATGTACTACCTGAACGTTATCCCTCTGGGCAGCAAGTACAAGGGGGTGGGTTCCGCCGCCCTGGGCTACTTCGGAAAGCCGGTGTCCGAGCTGACCCTGGCCGAGTGCGCCAGCCTGATCGGCATCACCAACAACCCCTCCAAGTACGGACCCTACTCCTTCAGCCGCTCCCAGGGCTTCAACACCGACGAAATCTGGAGCGCCCGGCAGTGGAACAAGTACCGGCAGGAGGTCATCCTCAACCAGATGCTGGAGCAGCACTATATCACCCGGGAGGAGTATGACGAGGCCGTGGCCCAGGAGCTGGTCTTCGTCAAGGAGCAGGGTGGAAGCAATGACGAGCTGTACTCCTGGTATGAGGAGACCGTCATTTCGGACGTCAAGGAGATCATGGCGGAGCAATACGGCTGGTCCTCCACCATCACCGAGCAGGCCATGCAGCGGGGCGGCCTGCGCATCTACACCTGCTACGACCCCGCCGCCCAGGCCATTGTGGACGAAATCTACACCAACCGGGACAATCTGGACTACACCTCCAAGGACGGCCAGCAGATGCAGTCCACCATCGCCGTCATCGAGAATGATACGGGCAACCTGGTGGCCATCGCCGGTCAGTTCGGGGAGAAGACGGTCCCCTTCGGCAGCAACTACGCCAACGATGGCCACCGCCAGCCCGGCTCCTCCTTCAAGCCCCTGGCGGTCTACTCCCCGGCCCTGGAGTTTAACCTGCTCAACCCCTACTCCGTGCTGGACGACTACCCCTATCAGGTGATGGGGGGCAAGGCCTGGCCCCTGAACTCGGGCACCACCACCTACCGGGGCCACCTGACCATGCGGGAGGCCCTGATGCGCTCGCTGAACACGGTGGCGGTGCGGATCATGCTGGACTACGTCACCCCCGAGGAGAGCTTCAAGTTTGTCCAGGACCGCTACCACATCGACCTGGAGGAGGGGCGCATGGTCAAGGGGGAGTGGAAGACTGACATGACCTCCTCCCTGGCTATGGGCGGCCTTACCGACGGCACCAACGTCCGGGATATGGCGGAGGCCTACTCCGTCTTCCCCAACAACGGCGTGTATCAGGGCTCCCGCACCGTGCTGAGGATCACCCAGCTGGTGGACGGCCAGGAGGTCCTCCTGGTGGACAACGAGCTGGAGCAGGAGGAGGTCATCAAGCAGACCACCGCCTGGTATATGAACGACATGATGCAGCACGTGTTCGACGCCGCCGGCACCGCCTACGGCCTGGGCATCAAGGGCCAGCACGCCGCCGGCAAGACGGGCACCACCAGCGAGAACTTTGACCGCTGGTTCGCCGGTTACACCCCCTACTACACCGCCGTGGTCTGGGTGGGCTATGAGAACCCCTACAAGATGAGCCTGGCGGGCAAAAACCCCGCCGCCGTGCTGTGGAACAAGGTGATGGTCCCCCTCCACGAGGGGCTGGAGGACCGGACCTACGACGATCCCGGCGGACGGCGCACCATCAACTACTGCATGGACAGCGGCTATCTGGCCACCGAATACTGCTCCATGGACCCCCGGGGCAGCCGGGTGGCCTCGGGCAGCATTTTCCCGGAGAGCTTCCCCGAGGGAGTGCCCTGTCCCTACCACACCGCCGAGTCGGTGCTCACCATCTGCGTGGACTGCCCCGTCCTCAAGGACGACGGCTCCCAGACCGGCCTGTACTACCAGGCTGGGGAGTTCTGCCCGGAGGAGAGCAAGCGGGAGATCTGCCTGCCCAACTTTGGCCGGGAGCAGGTGGGCGCCGCCGTGGCCAACGACGCCATCTGGGACTACGCCGCCGCCTCGGGCTACGGTGGCTGCACCGTCCACACCAGCGCGCCTGTGGAGGACCCCATCGATCCCGCCGTCGACCCCAACAATCCATTCTTTCCCAACGTCCCCATCCCTGGCGGGACTGCGACTGAGCCGGGCGGTACGACGGACCCCAGCACAGTGACCCAGCCCGATCCACCGGACGTTCCCATCAACCCGCTGCCCCCTTCGGAGAATATGGCCGGATAGGAGGAGCGCCTGTTTCAGCGCCGCGGACAGCCGTCCGCGGCGCTGTTGTCTGCGGAGGCTGTGGAAAGTGACAAAAGAAGGCCGTTTTTTCCGGGAAAAGTTCCACAATAAAAATGGCGATTTGGTGTTGCGGGCGGGGAGCGGATATGATAAAATGGACCACGCTTCAGAAACAAATGACCGCGCAACATGGACAACATCCCCGCGCAGACTGGAGGAAGCTGATGAGCGAGCCAGCAAAGTATTTTATCGTAGAGGCCCGGGCCATGCCGGAGATCTTCCGGAAGGTGGCCGAGGCCAAGCGCCTGCTGGAGACAGGAGAGGAGAAGACCGTCAATGCCGCCGCCCAGGCGGTGGAGATCAGCCGCAGCGCCTTTTATAAGTACAAGGACGCGGTGCGGCCCTTCAACGACATGCTCCACGGCCGCATCGTCACCTTTCAGGTGCTGCTGAAGGACGAACCGGGGGCGCTGTCCGGGGCGCTGAACGTGCTGGCGGGCACCGGGGTGAATATCCTCACCATCAACCAGAGCATCCCGGTGAACGGCTGCGCCGTGGTCACCATGACGGCGGAGACCTCCGCCCTGCGGGACTCCCTGGAGGACGTGCTGGACCATCTGTCGGCCGGGCCAGGGGTCATCAAGTGCGAGATTCTGGCGGGGTAGCATAAAAGCCTCCTTTGGAAGCGGAGGCGTCATCCGTTTCGCGGATGACGGAGGGAGTTCCCCGGCCGAACCCCAGCTGTCTCTTGGCCCCCACCGCCCTGGGGGGAAACGAACAACATTTAGGATAAGGAGAAAAAAGAATGGTTAACGTAGCGATTTTGGGCTTTGGCACCGTGGGGTCCGGCGTGGCCGAGGTGCTCACTACCAACGGCGGGCTCATCGACCACCGGGTGGACGACCTGGTGCGGCTGAAATATATTGTGGACGTGCGGGACTTTCCGGACAGCCCCTACAAGGACCTGTTTGTAAAGGACTTCGCCGTTCTGGAGAACGATCCGGAGCTGGACATCGTGGTGGAGACCATTGGAGGGGCCACCATCGCTCTGGACTTCACCACCCGGGCGCTGAAGGCGGGCAAGAGCGTGGTCACCTCCAACAAGGAGCTGGTGGCCACCCACGGCTATGAGCTGCTCCAGCTGGCCCGGGAGCACGGGTGCAGCTACCTGTTCGAAGCCAGCGTGGGCGGAGGCATCCCCATCCTGCGGCCCCTGACCTCCTGTCTGGCTGCCAACGAGCTGGAGCAGGTCACCGGTATCCTCAACGGCACCACCAACTATATCCTCACCCGCATGATCAAGGCGGGCCTCACCTTCGATCAGGCCCTGGCCGAGGCCCAGGCCAACGGCTACGCCGAAAAGGACCCCACCGCCGACGTGGACGGCCACGACGCCTGCCGGAAGATCTGCATCCTGGCCGCTCTGGCCTTCGGACGGCACGTCTACCCCGATCAGGTGCCCACCCAGGGCATCCGGGGGGTCGCCCTGGAGGACGTGGCCTACGCCGACTCGGTGGGCTGTAAGATCAAGCTGCTGGGCCGGGCCATCCGCCAGCCCGAGGGGAAGGTGTGCGCCTTTGTGGCCCCCCATCTGGTGCCGGGGGAAAATCCCCTGTCCGGTGTGGAGGACGTGTTCAACGCCATCGCCGTCACCGGCAACGCCATCGGTGATGTGATGTTCTACGGCCGGGGGGCGGGCAAGCTGCCCACCGCCTCTGCCGTGGTGGCCGACGTGATCGACATCGCCAAGGACCTGAAGAGGGACCGGCACAACGGCTGGGAGGAGGGCGCCCCCGATCTGGTGGTGTCCACAGACGGGCTGAGGTCCGCCTGGTACGTCCGGGTGCAGGCTTCGGTGGAGCAGGCCCGCAGCCGCTGCGGCGACATCCAGCTGCTGGCCCGCAGCGGAGCGCCCGCCGGTGAGGCAGCCTTCCTCACCGCGCCCATGACCGAGCCCGAAATCCGGGAGAAGCTGGCCGGACTGGATGCGGGTTCCCTGTTCCGGGTGCTGGCCTGAGGCGGTCCAGCCGCATAGGATGGTGGGGAGCTGCGGCTCTCCGGTCCTCATGATCAACTTGAACCTTTAGGGGGAAGCACATAATATGGCATTGATTGTACAAAAATTCGGCGGAAGCTCGGTGGCCGACGCCGATAAGATCCGCAATGTGGCCCGGATCGTCACCGAGACCTACCGCATGGGCCACAGTGTGGTGGTGGTCCTGTCCGCCCAGGGGGACACCACCGACGACCTGATCGAGAAGGCCCGGGAAATCCACCCCGGCGCCTCCAAGCGGGAAATGGATATGCTGCTGGCCACCGGCGAGCAGATCTCCATCTCCCTGTGCGCCATGGCCATCGAGCGCATGGGCTACCAGGCCATCTCCCTCACCGGCTGGCAGGCGGGGATGCTCACCGACTCGGCCTACTCCAACGCCCGCATCAAGCGGGTGCGCACCGAGCGCATCCAGAAGGAGCTGGACAAGAAGAAGATCGTGCTGGTGGCCGGCTTCCAGGGCATCAACAAGTACGACGATATCACCACTCTGGGCCGGGGCGGGTCCGACACCTCCGCCGTGGCCCTGGCCACCGCCCTCCACGCCGACCTGTGCCAGATCTACACCGACGTGGACGGCGTGTATACCGCCGATCCCCGGGTCGTCACAGGGGCCCGGAAGATCGATGAGATCACCTACGACGAGATGCTGGAGCTGGCCAGTCTGGGGGCCCAGGTGCTCCACAACCGGTCTGTGGAGATGGCCAAGCGGTACAACGTCAATCTGGAGGTGCTGTCCAGCTTCAGCGGAAAGCCCGGTACGAAAGTGAAGGAGGTCGTCAAGACTATGGAAAAAACGCATGTCAGCGGGGTGGCCAAGGACAAAAATGTGGCCCGCATCGCTCTGGTGGAGCTGGAGGATCAGCCCGGCATCGCCTTTAAGATCTTTTCTCTGCTGGCCAAGAAGAACATCAATGTGGACATCATCCTCCAGTCCATTGGCCGGGACAGCAGCAAGGACATCAGCTTTACCGTGGCCCGGAGCGACGCCCAGGCGGCCAGGGAGCTGATGGAGGAGAACCGGGATATCATCGGGTTCAAATCGGTGGAGGTCAACGAGCAGGTGGCCAAGGTGTCCATCGTGGGCGCCGGCATGGCCAACAACGCCGGCGTGGCCTGCAAGATGTTCGAGGCGCTGTTCTCCGCCGGCATCAACATCAACATGATTTCCACCAGCGAGATCAAGGTGTCCGTCCTGGTGGACGAGCGGGATACCGAGCGGGCTGTCCAGGCCATCCACGACCGCTTCTTCAGCGAGTTCGGCAACGCATAAACGAACAAGAGGGACGGCAAAACACCGTCCCTCTTGATTTTTCCTAATTGCGGGAGTATACTTGTCGCTAAGCAGGAAAGCGGCATTTGCTCAAGCGGTAAGCTTGTTGGAGATTGACCGCTCTCTTGCCCGCCATTATAAACAAGCCCGCCGGCGCTCTGTCAGGCCGGACCAGGAGGAACTGCTTATGCGACTGTTTGATACCCACGCCCATTACGACTCCGGGGCCTTCCGCGCCGACCGGCTGGAGGTGCTGGCCTCCATGCCCGGGCGGGGGGTGGAGTTGATCCTCAACCCCGGCTGTGAGCTGGAGAGCTCCAAAACGGCGGTGGAGCTGGCGGAGCGGTTTTCCCATGTCTACGCCGCCGTCGGGGTCCACCCCTCCGACTGCGGCCCCTGGGAGGACAGCTGGCTGGATACGCTCCGCGCCCTGGCCGTCCATCCCAAGGTGCGGGCCGTCGGGGAGATCGGCCTGGACTACTACTGGAAGGAAAACCCGCCCCGCGATTTCCAGCAGAAGGTGTTCCACGCCCAGCTGGAGCTGGCGGAGGAGCTGGGTCTGCCCGTGATCGTCCACGACCGGGAGGCCCACCGGGACTGCCTGGAGGTGGTTAAGGCCCACCCCAACGTCACCGGGGTGTACCACTGCTACTCCGGCAGCCTGGAGGACGCCAAGACCCTGGAGAAGCTGGGCTGGATGCTGTCCTTCACCGGGGTGGTCACCTATAAGAACGCCCGGAAGGCTCTGGAGGTTATCGACTGGCTGCCCATGGACCGGATCATGATCGAGACCGACTCCCCCTACCTGACTCCGGAGCCCTTCCGGGGCCAGCGCAACGACTCGGGCAAGGTGTACCGGGTGGCAGAGACCATCGCCCAGGTGAAGGGGATCACGCCGGAGGAGGCCGCAGAGCGGACCTGGGAAAACGGAGTCCGATTTTTTGGAATTGAGGAGAAGCTGCTATGACTATTACCTATGAATATGAGGATGCGCTGTACGTCAACCTGACCAACAAGTGTAATTGCGCCTGCGAGTTCTGCCTGCGCCAGGGCAAGGCCCAGGGGTCCATCTACACCGAGGACTCCCTGTGGCTGGAGCGGGAGCCCACCCGCCAGGAGGCTCTGGACAGCTTCCTCAGCCGGGACGTGTGCTCCTACCGGGAGATTGTCTTCTGCGGCTACGGCGAGCCTACCTACCGCTTGGACGACCTGCTGTGGCTGGTGGACCGGCTGAAGGAGAAGTTCGGGGACAAGCTGCCCCCGGTGCGCATCAATACCAACGGCCATGCCAATCTGATCAACGGCCGGGACGTGTGTCCGGAGCTGAAGGGACGGATCGATACCCTGTCCATCTCCCTGAACAACGACAACGCCGCCGACTATGCGGCCCTGTGCCACCCCGTCCAGGGGGAGGCGGCCTACCAGGCCATGCTGGACTTTGCCAAGGAGTCCGCCGCCTTCGTCCCCAACGTGGTGATGACCATCGTGGACAAGGACAAGACGGCGGAGGAGATCGAGCACTGCAAACAAATTGCCGCCAGTCTGGGCGTGAAGCTGCGCATCCGAAGCTTTATTGACTCTTAAAAAGACCGCCGCCCAGCCGGGCGGCGGTTTTCTTATGCCTTTTGGAGCTGGTAGAGCATCTGCACGGTCTCCTCCCGGGTGGTGAAGGCGCGGTATCGGTAGCTGCCATCTCCGTCCCCGGCCACGATACCCTGCTCCTGGGCCCACTCCCGGGCGGGAGCGGACCAGCTGCTGGCCTCCAGCTGAGCCCGCTGGGCCAGCCAGTTCTCCATCAGCTCGTTGAAACGTTCCTGTGTCATGCCGTCCTCCTCGCTGTCCCCGTCCTTGACCGCCTGGGCCACGTCCTGGCGAAACTGGTCCATGGTCACCCCGTGCTTGGGCCACCACTGCAGCACATCGCCGTGGTTGCTGGCCACGCCCAGATCATAGCCCTCCGCGTGGCAGATGACGACGCCGGGGGCCAGCGGGTCCAGACTGAACTGCCTGCACAGCATGGCGGTCAGTTGGACGGCGTTTTGGTAGAGATCGTCGAAATAGGGCTGGTTGGCCTCTGCATCGTAGCCAACCATAGCGCCGCCCTGGTAGGTGTGTCCCGCCGGCTCACAGCACTCAAAGGAGATATGGGTGTTGTTGGCGCTGCGGCCGCTGGCGCCCGTTCCGGCGTGCCAGCCCCGCATGGTCCAGGGCAGGGTCTGGATGATCTGCTCCCGGCCAACGAAGGCGTGGACGCATTTGGCCACATCGGGCTGGTTCCAGCGGGTGACAAAGACCTGGGGATCGGGCTGGGCCACCCCGGTGGAGTGGACCATGATCCCCTGGGGGACGATGGTCCGCCCAGCCTGATAGCAGTCGTTTTCGGTGAGGAATTGTTGTTCGAGTTCCATATAGAAAGCGCCTCCTCCCTCCAGCTTATGCGGGGGGGAGGCGCTTTGCTATATCTCGATGGTGCTGGCGTCCCGGATGTGGCTCTGGGAGTAGAGGATGATGCTGTCCCCTTCCTTGAGCATCAGGTCGCCGTTGGGGATGAGGAGGCTGCCCTTCCGCCGCACCATGACGATGATGGTCTGCCGGGAGATGTCCAGGTCCCGGATGCGCTGGCCGTTCCAGGGGTTCTGGCTGCGCAGCACCATCTCCTTCAGGTCGATGTGCCGGTCGTTCCCCAGGGACCTGGCCCCCAGCACCAGAGTGTCGTCAGGGAACAGCTCCACATCCCCCCGGGGGACGATGATCTGCCGCTCCCGCTGGATGGCGGCCACGATGATGCCGGCCGGCAGGCCAAGGGACTGGATGGTCTGCCCCGCCCAGGGGTCCCGCTTGGACAGGGTCACTTTGATGAAGTCGATATCGGTCTCGTTGGCGTACTCGCTGAGCCGCTTGATGCGGGAATACTGGTCCACAAAGCCGGCGGAGATGATGCCGGTGGGGATGGCCACCATGCCCACCCCCAAAAAGGCGATGCAGATGCCAAAGAGCTTGCCCATGGTGGTGATGGGGTAGATGTCCCCGTAGCCCACGGTGAGCAGGGTGGACATGGACCACCAGATGCCGGAGAAGGCGTTGGTGAACACATCGGGCTGGGCCTCGTGCTCCAGGCTGTACATGCACAGGCTGGAGGCCAGCATGAGGATCAGGATGATAAAGACGGAGGACAGCAGCTGCTGCCGCTTGCTGGCGACGACCTGGGTGATAACGTTGAGGGAGTCGTAGTAGGCGTTGATGCGGAACAGGCGGAAAATGCGGACCACCCGGAACATGCGGAAGGCCACCGCCCCCGCCGGAAAAAACACCGGCAGGTAGTAGGGGAGGAAGGAGAACAGGTCCACCAGCCCGCTGAAGGACAGGGCGTATTTCAGCGCCGCCCTGGGCTCGGACAGCTTGCGGTAGAGGGCCGGGGCCGTCCACAGGCGCAGGCAGTAGTCCACCGTGAAAAAGGCCACGGTGATGCTCTCCACCGAGAGCAGGAGCGGGCCGTACTGTCCCTGCAGCTCCTCAAAGGTGTACAGGATGCTGGCAGTCAGGTTGATGAAAATGGCCAGAGCGTTGACCAGGTCGTACAGGCGGCTGGGCCAGTCCTGATCGTAGCCCACCTCAATGATCTCGCTGACCCGCGTCCGCCGGGCCATCCAGGTGTTTTTGTCCGCCATAGCAGCCTCCCAAGGTTTAAAGTTCCATACGGTCTATTATAAGCGCATGCGTTGGGAATTGCAATCCAAAAACGGGAGCTCCGTCTCCGAAGCTCCCGCAGGGGGATCACTGCTTGTGCTTGCCCAGGTAGGCCTCCTTGACCTTGTCGTTGGCCAGCAGCTCCGCGCCGGTGCCGGACAGGGTGATGCTGCCCGTCTCCAGCACGTAGGCCAGTCCGGCGATCTTCAGCGCCATGTTGGCGTTCTGCTCGATCAGCAGGATGGTGACGCCCTGGCGGTTGATCTCGGTGATGATGGAAAAGATGTCCTGGACCACCAGGGGGGCCAGCCCCAGGGAGGGCTCGTCCAGCATCATCAGCTTGGGACGGGACATGAGGGCCCGGCCCACGGCCAGCATCTGCTGCTCGCCGCCGGACAGGGTGCCGGCCAGCTGCCAGCTGCGCTCCTTCAGGCGGGGGAACAGCTCGTAGACCCACTGGATGTCCTTCTCAATCTCCGCCTTGTCCTTGCGCAGGTAGGCGCCAATCTTCAGGTTTTCCAGCACGCTCATGTCGGGAAAGACCCGCCGCCCCTCGGGACTCATGGCGATTCCGGCGTTGATGATCCGGTCGATGGGCCGGCCCAGCAGCTCCTCGCCGTTCCACTGGACGGAGCCGGATTGGGCCTTGACCAGTCCGGTGATGGTGCGCAGGGTGGTGGATTTGCCCGCGCCGTTGGCCCCGATCAGGGTGACGATCTGGCCGTCAGGCACCTCCATCGAAATGCCCCGGAGGGCCTGGATGCCGCCGTAGGCCACGTGGAGACGTTCAATTTTAAGCATCCTCGGCCACCCCCAGATATGCGTCGATGACGTGCTTGTTGTTTTGAATCTCATCCGGCGTGCCCTGGGCGATGAGCCGGCCGAAATCCAGGACGTAAATGCGGTCGGAGATGTCCATAACCAGGTCCATGTGGTGCTCGATGAGGAAGACGGTCAGGTGGAAGCTGTCCCGAATCTCCCCGATGAAGGCGGTGAGCTCGTTGGTCTCCTGGGGGTTCATGCCGGCGGCGGGCTCGTCCAGCAGGAGGAGCTTGGGATCGGTGGCCAGCGCCCGGGCGATCTCCAGGCGGCGCTGCTTGCCATAGGGCAGGGAGGCGGCCGTCTCATCCTTCACGTCGTACAGGCCCACGGTGTTCAGCAGCTCTGCGGTCCGCTCCCGCTGGGCCTGCTCCTCCCGGCGGTTCAGGCGGAAGGAGGCGGCCAGAAAGTTGGTATGGGTGCGGCAGTGCATGGCGATGAGCACGTTGTCAAACACCGACTGGGACTTCCAAAGCCGGATGTTCTGGAAGGTGCGGGCCATGCCCAGCTTGGTGATCTTGTCGGGCGTGGGGGCCAGGACGTGGGTGTACGCCCCGGCGTGCTCCCCCTTGTAGATCTTTTCCATCTTGCCCTGGGGGTGATTTTCCACGATCTTCTCCCCCTGGAACCAGACCGCCCCGTTGGTGGGCTGGTACACGCCGGTGATCACGTTGAAGGCGGTGGTCTTTCCGGCACCGTTGGGGCCGATCAGGGCGACAATCTCCCCCTCGTTGACCTCCAGGTTCAGGTTGTCTACGGCCACCACGCCGCCGAACTGCATGGTGGCGTTTTCCACTTTCAGGATGCTGCGGCTCATTTTGCGGCCTCCTTCCTGACGCGCCTGCGGAACAGATCAGGCAGCTCCTTGTCCCCCATGATGCCCTTGCGGAAAAACAGCACCACGATCATGATCACAACGGAGAAGACCACCATCCGGAAGCCGGCCCGGAGGAAGGGGAGCTTCATGCCGTTGTTCAGCACCACCTCGCTGTCCAGGAAGCGCAGCCACCACTCGGAGCAGGCCACGTACAGGAAGGTGGCCATCACGCTGCCCGAGATGGAGCCGATGCCGCCGATGACCACGATGAGGAGGATCTCATAGGTCATGGTGGTGGTGTACACCTTGGCCTGGGCGTTGGTGACGAACATGGCGAACATGGCCCCGCTCACCCCGGCGAAGAAGGCGGAGGTGCAGAAGGAGAGCATCTTGTGTTTGGCCAGGTTGATGCCCATGGCCTCAGCGGCGGTCTCGTCCTCCCGGATGGCCTTGAAGGCCCGGCCGTAGGTGGAGTTGATGAGCAGGCAGATGGCGGCGATGCAGATCATGGACACCAGGAAGGGGAAGAAGGTGGACAGCCGCAGGATTACCGTCCCATCCGCGCCGGTGATGTTGAAGCTGGAGAACGTGGGGAAGCTCTTGATCATGTTGGCCCCGTTGGTGACAGGTCCCAGGGCCTGCCACTGGAACACCGCCTTGATGATCTCGGCAAAGCCCAGGGTGGCGATGGCCAGGTAGTCGCTTTTCAGGCGAAGTACCGGCAGGCCGATGAAGTAGGCGAAGACAGCTGCCACACATCCGGCCAGGACCATGGCGACGACCACGCCCAGCCCCATGCTGACCGCTCCGCCCACTCCCTCTGTGCCGAAGATCGAGCCAAACAGGTCCTGGAAGGAGAATTGGATGGCGGAGCCGCCGTAGAGGTAGTAGACCGCGCCCCGGTCTGCGATGGGGACGGAGAGGATGGCGTAGGTGTAGGCCCCCAGCAGCATAAAGCCCGCCTGCCCCAGGGAGAACAGGCCGGTAAAGCCGTTGAGCAGGTTCATGGACACCGCTGCCAGGGAGTAGACCGCTCCCTTTTTCAGCACGGCGAAGAGCTGGCTGGTGGGCTTCAGCAGGTTGGGAACGCTGTTGGCGGGCAGGAACACGCTGGCGTTTTCCAGCAGGACGATCACCGCCAGCAGGGCCGCGCAGGCGATCAGAGCGGCGGCGGCGCCCCGCTTGTTCTTCGATTGTATCATATAGACCGCCTCCCTTACACTTTATCGGTGACCTTTTCACCGAACAGGCCGGTGGGCTTCAGCACCAGGATGAGGATCAGCAGAGCAAAGGTGCCGGCGTCAGAAAAGACGGTGAACTCGGTGCTCTTGATGATGTTTTCGCAGATTCCGATGATGAAGGCCCCCACCACCGCACCGGGGATGGAGCCGATGCCGCCCACCACCGCCGCCACAAAGGCCCGCAGGCCGGGCAGAGCTCCGGCGGTGGGGGTGATGGCCTGGAAGTTGGTGAAGTAGAGCATGGAGCCCACTGCCGCCAGGGCGGAGCCGATGATAAAGGTGACAGAGATGATGGTGTTGATTCGGATGCCCATGAGCTGAGCGGTCTCAAAGTCCTTGGCCACCGCGCGCATGGCCATGCCCACCTTGGTGTGGTTGATGAGCTGAGTCAGGGCGATCACCAGGACCAGCACCAGAAAAGGGGTGAGGATGGTCACCCACTTGGTGGAGGTGCCGGCGATCTTCACTGTGTCAGACAGGAAGGGGATGGTGGGGTAGGTCATGGGCTGGCCGCCGGTGATGTAGGTGGCGGTGTTCTGGATCAGGTAGCTGACGCCGATGGCGGAGATCATCACCGACATCCGCGGGGCGGAGCGCAGGGGCTTGTAGGCCACGCGCTCAATGCAGAAGCCCAGGGCCACCGTGAGGATCAGCACCAGGGGCAGAGACAGATACAGCGGCAGGCTGGCCGACAGATAGATGCCCAGCAGGCCCGCCACCATGAACACGTCGCCGTGGGCAAAGTTGATCAGGCGCAGGATGCCGTATACCATCGTGTAGCCGATGGCGATGAGCGCGTACTGCCCGCCCACGGAGATCCCGGAGATGAGTACGGAAATGGCAAATTCCAAAGCGGGGTCCTCCCTTGCAGAATTTTGGTTGCTGGTTCCCATGGGATGCTGGGCTGTCTTGAAAGGAGCCGGGCCCGGTCCCTTTCAAGGCAGCCCATCCAGGCTTCCCCGGCGGAGCGGGGCGCTCCGCCGGGGAAGCTGCGGGTGTTTGCTTGTTGTGGATCAGCTGGCCTTCTGGACGGTTTCCAGTTCCCAGGCGTTGGTGTTGGTGGAGTGCTTGATATAGGCGGTGTCGCGGACGGCGTCGCCGGTGGAGTCGAAGGCGATGTCGCCGGACACGCCGGTGTAGGTCACGCTGCCCAGGGCGGCCTTGATGGCGGCGGGGTCGGCGGAGCCGGCGGCCTTGATGGCCTCCAGGGCCACGTAGTAGGCGTCGTAGCCCATGGCGGTGACGGCGGCGATGGTGTCGTTGCCGCCGTTGGCGTCCTTGGCGGAGGCGTTGTTGTTGATATAGTCCTTGATGCCCTGGTCAAACTCAGGGGCGCCGCCCTCCTGGTAGAAGGTGGAGACGTACAGCTGGATATCGGTGCCGTTGGCGGCCTCCAGAACCATGTTGTCGTCCAGCGTGTCGGAGCCCAGGAAGGGGGCGGTGATGCCCAGAGACTGGGCCTGGGTGATGATCTGGGTGGCGTAGGCGATGGACACGGGGGTAAAGATGACGTCGGCACCCTCGGCCTTGGCCTGATTCAGGTAGGTGTTGAAGTCAGAGTTATTGGTGGGGAAGGAGGCGGTGATGACCTTGCCGCCGTTGGCCTCGAAGATCTGCTTGAAGAAGGCGATCAGGCCCTGGTCATATTCGTTGCCGGTCTCGCCCAGGCAGTAAGCGGTCTTGGCGCTGAACTTGTCCATGGCGAAGTTGGCCAGCACCTGGGCCTGGAAGTTGTCCAGGAAGCAGATGCGGAAGTAGTGGTCGTTGCCGGCGGTGACGTTGGGATTGGTGCAGGTGACGCCCATGGCGGCGATGCCGGCGTCCTTAAAGGTGTCGCTGGCGGCCATGGACACGCCGGAGCCGTAGGAGCCCAGAACGATGGCCACATTCTGCGCCACCAGGTCGGCGGCGGCGGAAGGGGCCTTGTCGGTGGTGGAGCCGTTGTCAGAGGGGACCAGCTGAACGGTGTAGGTCTCGCCGCCGATGTCCACGGTGGGGGTCTCGGCGTTGGCGAACTGCATGCCCAGCATCTCCTTCTTGCCGCCGGAGGCGGAGTCGCCGGAGAGGGGCTCAAACACGCCGATCTTGATGACCTTGTCCCCGCCGGCAGCGGGGGCGCTGGAACTGCTGGGGCTGCTGGTGGTGCTGCTGGTGCCGCCTCCGCAGGCGGCCAGGCTCAGGGCCATTGCCATGGACAGAGCCAGAGACAGAAACTTTTTCATTTTATTCCTCCTAAACTCAACAAGGACCTTCCGGCCCGTGGTAATGAGGCAATTTTACGGGATTTTCTCCAACTTTTCAAGGCAAATAATTCACAGAAAGTTTCTTCCATCCCTCCGGTCCGGGAAGGAAGGTTTTGACAGATTTTCGTTCGGTGTCCGTATTTCGCGGACGGCGCACGGGTTCTCCCGATTTTTTGCGGTCAGATGTCCGTGTTGCAAGGACAAATGTCTTAGTCATTTTGCCATGCCCGCGTCCAAAACAGGGGCGGCAGGGAAGAAAAATGTTCCAAGCGGTTGACAAGCGGGAAAAATATGATACAATATAACCCGCAAAATGCGATGAAGGAGCCAAGCCTGTACCGGCGGTCCAAAGCGAGAGGGGACGGTGAGAGCCCTCGGCCCGGTCCGGACATGCACGCCACTCCCCAGCGGCCCGGGACGACCGGGACGGCCCGTCCCCGTTACCGGACGGCTTGAGATGCTCCGCACTTGGAGATAATCAGGGTGGTACCGTGGAATTTTCCGCCCCTGACATATGGTCAGGGGCGGTTTTTTGCGAAAAGGAGGTTTTTATGAAACAATATGTGGTGGATGCACTGGGGGCGCTGTGCCAGGCGCCGCCCCGGGGCGGCGCCCTCTGCTGCCGCCTGGAGGGGGAGCGGGTGAAGCTGGCGGGAAAGGCTGTGCTGTACGCCCAGTCCGAGCTGATGCTGGAGGGTGTGCAATGAAAAAACGGTTGTGTTTGCTGGCCCTTCCCCTGGCGCTGCTGCTCCTGCTGGCGGGCTGCAAGGTCTCCGGCAACCCCCTGCCGGAGGGGATGGAGGAGGAGACCGTTCTGGAACAGGGCCGTGAGGTTGTTGCAATGCTGAACGGAGGGGAGTGGCAGGAGGTATACAGCCTCCTCCGGGCGGACGCCCAGGAGACCTCCGGCCCGGAATCCATCCAAAGCTATATGGAGGAGCGGCTGGACAAGGCCGGGGCCTACAAGTTGGAGACCGAGGCTATGGCCACCGGGCAGAAGATTAAGGATACCGGCGAGGAATACGGCACGGCGGTGTTCTACTGCAAGCACGAGAAGAAGAATCTCATGTACCGCGTGGCCTACAGCACCGACATGGAGCTGATGGGTATCCAGGTCACAGTACGGTAGAAAGGAAGCGCTGATGAAAAACTTTCAAAATTACACCCCGGAAAAGTATCATGCTCCTGACATTGAGGAGGTGGAACCGGGGATTTATCTGGCCCCCAACCCCTATAAAGAGATCAACGGAAAAGATAAGATTTATGTCACGTCCCTGACCTTTGAAATGGAGCCGGACAGCTATGGTGAGGAGGGCGGCTGCCCCCAGGATATCACCCAGGTCCCCTTTGAAGATATTCTGGACCGCTTTCTTGTCAGTGTCACCGATTTTTATGACGATCTGAATCAGGCCAGCCAAGTGACCTGCTATCAGGAATTTGGATCTGACGAGATGGAAGCGATCAGGAAGCTGCGTACTCTGATCGGCAAACGTTTTTATGCCGTTCCCTTCGAGCGGGACGGCAAGGAGTATTACAACGCCGTGATAGAGTAACAAAACAATATAAATTTTGGAGGTAATTCCCATGAAAGAACCCAAACCTTACGGCCTGAACGAGCTGCGGGAGATGTTCCTGAAATTTTTCGAGAGCAAGGGCCATCTCCGTCTGCCCAGCTTCTCCCTGATCCCTCAGAACGACGCCTCCCTGCTGCTGATCAACAGCGGCATGGCCCCCATGAAGCCCTGGTTCACCGGGGAGGAGGAGCCCCCCCGCCGCCGGGTATGCACCTGTCAGAAGTGCATCCGCACCGGCGACATTGAGAACATCGGCAAGACCGCCCGCCACGGCACCTACTTCGAGATGCTGGGCAACTTCTCCTTCGGGGACTATTTTAAAAAGGAAGCCATCCCCTACGCCTGGGAGTTCCTCACCAGCCCCGAGTGGGTGGGCCTGGACCCGGAGCGGCTGTACCCCTCGGTCTTCGCCGGCAACGAGACCACCCCCGCCGACGACGAGGCCTTCCACATCTGGCATGAGGTCATCGGGATTCCGGAGGACCGTATCTTCAAGTTTGGCAAGGCGGACAACTTCTGGGAGCACGGCTCCGGTCCCTGCGGCCCCTGCTCCGAAATTTACTACGACCGGGGGGAACAGTGGGGCTGCGGCAAGCCGGGGTGCACCGTGGGCTGTGACTGCGACCGCTATATCGAGGTCTGGAACGTGGTGTTCTCCCAGTTCGACAACGACGGCGAGGGCCACTACGAGGAGCTGAAGCAGAAAAACATCGACACCGGCATGGGCCTGGAGCGGCTGGCCTGCGTCTGCCAGGGGGTGGCCTCCCTCTTCGACGTGGACACCGTGATGAACATCACCAACAAGGTGAGCGAGATCACCCGGGCCCACTACGGCGAGAGCCACGAGAAGGATGTGTCCCTCCGGGTGATTACCGACCACATCCGCTCGGCCACCTTTATGATCTGCGACGGCGTCCTCCCCTCCAACGAGGGCCGGGGCTACGTCCTGCGCCGCCTGCTCCGCCGGGCCGCCCGCCACGGCAAGCTGCTGGGGGTGAACGAGCCCTTCCTCTTCAACGTGGTGGAGACCGTCATCCATGAGAATGAGGGACACTACCCAGAGCTGCGGGAGCGGCGGGACTATATCACCAAGGTCATCCGGGTGGAGGAGGAGAACTTCGCCAAGACCATCGACGGCGGCCTGAAAATTTTCTCTGACATGCTCAAGGGCCACCAGGAGAAGCAGGAAAAAACTTTCTCCGGGGCGGACGCCTTCAAGCTGTACGACACCTACGGCTTCCCCGTTGACCTGACCCTGGAGATGGTGGAGGAGCAGGGCATGACCCTGGATGAGGCGGAGTTCCACAAGCAGATGGACGAGCAGCGCCAGCGGGCCCGGAAGGCCCGGGAGGCCCTGGGCGACCTGGGCTGGGCCGGGGTGGAGTTTGGAAAGGAAGTCCCCGCCACCGAGTTTGTGGGCTACACCGAGAACGCGGTCATGGACGCCAAGGTGGTGGCCATTGTGGCCGAGGGCCAGCAGGTGGACGAGATCGTCTCCGGTGTGGAGGCTATCGTGGTGCTGGACAGGACCCCCTTCTACGCCGAGATGGGCGGCCAGGTGGCCGACCGCGGCCAGATCGCCCGCAGCGGTGAACACGGCCTGCTCTTTGAGGTCACCGACGTGCAGAAGAACAAGGGCGGCAAGTATATGCACTACGGCAAAATGACCGAGGGTACGCTGAAAGTGGGGGACATCGTCCGGGCCCACATCGACACCCAGCGCCGTCAGGCCGTCATGCGGGCCCACTCCGCCACCCATCTGCTGGACGCCGCCCTGCGGAGCGTGCTGGGGGACCACGTCCACCAGTCCGGCTCTCTGGTGGAGCCTGACCGCCTGCGCTTCGACTTCACCCACTTCAACGCCATGACCCCCGAGGAGCTGGGCCAGGTGAGCGCCATTGTCAACGATATGGTGCTTATGGGCAGCGACGTTACCACCGAGGTGCTTCCCATTGAGGAGGCCAAGAAGAAGGGCGCCATAGCCCTGTTCGGCGAGAAGTACGGCGACACCGTCCGGGTGGTCTCCATGGGCGACGGCTTCTCTGTGGAGTTCTGCGGCGGTACCCACCTGGACAACACCGCCAAGGTGGGCGTATTCCACATCTCCAGCGAATTCTCAGTGGCTTCCGGTGTGCGCCGCATCGAAGCTACCACCGGCCGGGCTTCCTTGGAACTGATGAACCGCAACCAGGAGCTGCTCTTCCAGGCCGCCGCCGCCCTGAAGGCCAAGCCCGGCGAGCTGCGGGAGAAGGCGGAAGCCGCAATGGCAGAAGCGAAGGCCCTCCGGCAGTTGGTGGAGAAGTACAAGGCCAAGGAGGCCGCCGGCGAGACCGACCGCATCCTCTTCGGCGCCCACGAGCTGGGCGGGCTGAAGGTGCTCACCTCCGTGGTCCCCGAGGCCGACGCCCAGCGCCTGCGCCAGATGGGGGATATCCTCAAGGACCGGGAACCCAACGTGGTGGCCGTGCTGGCCGCGGTCAGCGGGGAGAAGATCACCTTCCTGTGCGTCTGCGGCAAGGAGGCGGTGAAGAAGGGCATCAAGGCCGGGGACATCATCAAGCAGGTGTCCGCCATCGCCGGCGGCTCCGGCGGCGGCAAGCCCGACTCCGCCATGGGCGGCGGCAAGGACCCCCTCATGGTGGACAACGCCCTGGCCATGGTGGACAACGTGGTGTCCATGAAGCTGGGACTGTGAGCCATGACACGAGACGATTTCAAACGTTTCCAGGGGCTGGACATTGATTTTTCCGCCATTGGCCTGGAGTGGGGCGGCCAGTTCTGCGATTCCTTCTGTACTCCTATAGATGCGGAGCCGGTGGGGGCCATCGGCTGTGACGGGGTCCACTTCATTCTCCTGCCCGGGGACGAGCGGGTGTTCTGCGTGGACCCGGCCATGGGGGAGGAGGGAAAGTTTGTCCTTCCTGTGGCCGGGGACTTCCGAGAATGTCTCTCCTTTGTCGTCTTCTGCCGGGACGCCAACCCCCTCTCCCAAATCTGGTGGATGGACGAGGCGAGGTTTCGTCAGCTGCTCCGGGAAGATGCTGAACAAACTTGGCCCGGCTGTGAGGAGTATTTCACCCGAAAGAATGCTGCCCTGTCTGCCATCGCCCGGGCGTTTGACCTGGTCCCCGCCGACCCCTTTGAGACAGTAAAGGCCCTCCAGGCCGGGTTTGACCCGTCGGTGCTGAAGTTCTCCGATGAGTACTATGACGTGCTGGGCCTGGAGCGGCCCCGCTAAGGAGAGTTTCCTATGAACAACAACATTCCTGTGTTCAAATACCACCCCGACCCCTTCGCCACCGGCGTGTTCCGGGAGTTGGAGGAGCCGGCCGCCTGTCCCTGCTGCGGGAAGGAAACCGATGTCGTCTACGAAGGCCCCTTCTACTGTGTGGACGAGGTGGAACACCTGTGCCCCGGCTGCATCGCCAGCGGAGCGGCGGCGGAGAAGTACGACGGGGAGTTTCAGGACAGCGCGTCCACCGACGAGGTGGACGACCCCGCCAGGCTGGACGAGCTGGTCCACCGGACCCCGGGCTACTGCGGCTGGCAGCAGGAGTATTGGCGGGCCCACTGCGGCGACTTCTGCGCCTACCTGGGAACAGTCGGTTACCCCGAGCTGGAGCGGATGGGTCTGGTGGACGAGGTCCGGGAGACGCTGCTGGACGACTGGTTTGAGGAGATTTTCACCGACGTGACCAAGGACGGCAGCATGGTGGGCTATCTGTTCCGCTGCCTCCACTGCGGCAGGCACCTGCTGCACATCGACTGCGATTAGAGAAGGAGGACGTTTTATGCTTCCCCAGGACCCCATGATTCTGCTCAGCTATGTCAACACCAAGCTGCGGGACGAGTACGCCAGCCTGGACGAACTGTGCGCTGCCCTGGACGCGGACCGGGAGGAGCTGGTCCGTAAGCTGGAGGGCGTGAACTACACCTACAGCCCGAAGCGGAACCAATTTATTTAACCAAAGACCGGCTGGTTCAGCGACCAGCCGGTTTTGTAAATTTTTTTTGGGAAAGCTCAACAATTTCCCTTCCTCAATCGTGTATCAGACGGAAGAACGGAAAGGAGGCGGGTTCGGATGGGCGCGTATACCCGGGAGGAGATCGAAACCATTTACCGGCGGAACTTCAAGCTGGCGTATCAAATCTGCCTGGTGCTGATGAAGAGCGTGCCCGACGCCGAGGACGCCGCCCAGACCGTCTTTCGCAGGGTGATGGAGCGGGATACGCCCTTTCGTGATCCGGAGCACGAGAAGGCGTGGCTCATCGTCACCGCCCGGAACGAATGCCGGGACCAGCTCAAGCACTGGTGGCGCAGGTGCCGGGAGGACGCTTCCGCCCTGGACGCCCTGACCTGGGAGGAGCCCGAGGACGGTCTGGTCTGGGACCAGGTGGCCGCTCTGCCGGACAAGCACCGGCTGGTGCTCTACCTCCACTACTACCAGGGCTACACCACCGGCGAGATCGCCAACATGCTGGGGGACAACCCCTCCACGGTGCGCTCCCGGCTGGTCCAGGCCCGGAAAAAGCTGAAATTGCGATTGGAGGCGGAAGGCTATGGAACCACGTGACTTAAACCGTATGTTTGACGCCCTTGCTCCCACGGCGGACCAGGAACAGGCCGTGCTGGACCGCCTTCTCCAGACGGAAAGGAAGGGCAGACCTATGAAGAAACTGAAAAAATTGACCGTTGTCGGCGTCGCCGCCGCGCTGATGGTTATTTCCTGCGCCGCCGCTGTGGTGACGGGACTGGATCAGCGGCTGATCGACTACTTCGGCGCGAGGCCGGAACAGGCGGAGCTGCTGGCCTTCGGCGCGGTGCCGGTGGACGTGACGGTGAAGGACAACGGAGCCACGCTCCATGTGACTCAGGTGCTGATGGACCGGTACTATATTATGTTTCTGGCTGACTTCACTGCCCCGGAGGGGACGGTGCTGGACGGGGATCGTTATTTTTTCGACACTTCGGAGGGATTTAAGGATAAACTTTTGGATCGGTCAGGGGAACCCATTGAGATAGAGGGAGGCTGGAGCTTTGGCCCGGAAGTGCTGGACGACGGCGACCCGATGGACAACCACCTGTCCCTGCTGTTCCGGCTGACGCTGGACGAAGGAGTCCAGCCGGATTGGGAAATCGGTGGGATATCCATGTATAACGGCGATTTGATGCGACATGGGGAAAACCCCTGGGATATTATCACGGTATGGTCCGGCGATTGGTCCTGCGAAGTCCCCTTCACCTGGCAGGACATAGGCCGGAGTATCCAGCCCAATCAGGTCATCGGACAGCTGGATGGTAGGGATATTACCCTGACGGATATCTATCTGTCCCCTTTGACCCTGAGAATCCGCTACCAGCGGTACCCGCTGGGTGTTTACCCGCCGCATACAAGAACCCAGCCGATAGATTACCGGTGGAACCACGTGCTGGAGAGCGACAATATAACCCTGACCACCAGAGAAGGCAGAACGGTTGACCTGATAGTAGAGGGATATGCAGGAACATCGAACTTCTGGGATCATAGAGACATCTATCATTTGGCTGAGATTACCGCCCTGGAGGACCTGGAGGGTGGCACCCTCAACATCCGCATCGAGGGCGGGAGCGTGGACATCCCCCTGGATGGCCTGGCCCCAGTGGAATAAAGCAAATTCCCTCTTGCATATACTAGGGAACGGTGGTATAATAAACACTGCCAGAAGTCGAGCAGAATCAAGGCAGACACGCAAAAGAAAACCCGGAGGCTGCCACCTCCGGGTTTTCATTGTGCTTATGGGTTCTTGCGGCGCCGGCTAAGCCACTTGCTCACATAATTGCCAATTATGCTCGCTCCTACCGACACCAAAAAATCGAGCAGAATGTTCAAAGCATTCACCCCCTTCCCGGGGAAGAACCCACAGCGATTATACCAGTTTTCGACACAATCCGCAAGCGGCCCAATAATTTTCTTGCAATCCTGGGAAAATGGGGTAAAATGGTTTTACCGACAAACAAAGGAGGTTTTCCCATGTCCGACTGTTTATTCTGTAAAATCATTGCCGGGGAGATCCCGTCCAGCAAAGTCTATGAGGACGAGAAGTGCCTGGCCTTCTACGACATCGACCCCCAGGCCCCCACCCACTTTCTGGTGATCCCCAAAACCCACATCGGCTCGGTGGCCGAGGTGAATGAGGACAACGCCGCCATCGTGGCCCACATCTTCACGGTGATTGCCCAGCAGGCCAAGAAGCTGGGGCTGGACAGCTACCGGGTGGTGTCCAACATCGGGGACCAGGCGGGGCAGACGGTGCCCCATCTCCACTTCCACGTGCTGTCCGGCCGGGACATGACCTGGCCTCCGGGCTGAGCGGGCCATGTTCGTCAAAAACCCGGACTACTTCCTCACCATCGTCAAGGAGCGGAGCATCTCCCGGGCGGCGGAGCGGCTGTATCTCTCCCAGCCCTACCTGAGCCAGTACCTGGCCAAGCTGGAGGGCAGCCTGGGGGTGGTCCTGCTGGACCGCTCCCGCTCTCCGTTGCGGCTCACCCCCGCAGGGGAGCTGTTCCACGCCTACCTGGAGCGCCAGAGCTTTCTGGACCGGCAGCTGGTCAGCGACCTGCGGGACCTCCAGAATAAAAAGCGGCCCCTGCTCCACATCGGGGTGTCCCCCTGGCGGGGGTCTACGCTGCTGCCCGACATCCTGCCCCTGTTTGAGGAGCAGTACCCCGACGTGCAGGTGGTCCTCCACGAGGCCCCGGTGCCCGAGCTGGGGGAGCTGGCGGCGGCCAATGTCATCGACTTCTGCATCATGCAGACCCCCGGCGATCTGGACGAGCTGACCTATGAGCCGGTGATGCAGGAGCGGATCTTTCTGGCCGGCCACCGGGAGCACCCCCTCCTCCAGGGGCTGGACAGCAGCTATGACGATCCCAAGCCCTTCCCGGACCTGCGGCTGCTGGAGCATGAGCGGGTGGTGATGCTCCCCCCGGACTGGCGGCTGTCCAAGCTGCTGTACAACACCTTTTCGGTCCACAGCGTGGAGCCCCAGAACATTTTGATCACCACCAACACTACCACCGCCATCAACCTGGCGGCGGAGAAGATGGGCTTTGCCTTTTTGCAGGAGAGCGGCGTCTCCCGCACCCCCTATCTGGACCGGCTGGCCTGCTTCACCGTGGGCGAGCCGCCGTTGACCTGTCCGTTGGCGGTGGTCTACAAGAAGAACGGCTTTCTGTCCCCCGCCGCCCGGACCTTCATCGACCTGGTCAAGGAATTTTACAGCCGCTACGACCGGGTGAGCGAATAAAAGGTCCCCCTTTGTGAGGGGCCTTTTTCTACGTAATACGGAACCCTTTCCGTCCAGCCAGCCAGAGCAGGCCCCCGGCCTGATAGGCGGCGAAGTCCCACCAATCGAAGACGGCCCCCGCCTTCCACAGCGGAGCGGCCGCCTCCCAAACCAGGCCGCAGGCCAGCAGCAGGGGGACGGTCTGCCTCCAGGAGCGCACCGGCGGCAGGCGGCCCAGACGGAGGAGCAGGTCGGTCCAGGCCGCGATGGCCGCCCCGGCGAAGAGGTCGTTGGCGTAGCAGGTCAGAAACCACCCCGCCGGTCCGCCCACCGTCTGGGACAGCCACAGGCGGTTCAGCAGATAAAATCCGCCCGCCGCCAGCAGGACGGACAGGTCGAACCGCTTGCCTCTCACAGGATGGACAGCAGGAAGATGCCGCCCACCACCCCCAGGACCACGGCCAGCACCACCATCCCGAAGGACAGCGGCTCCCGGGGCGGCTGGGGCAGGGTGGAGGGGTCAATGCCGGGATAGGTCTTCAGCACCTGGAGGTCCTCCTCCTCGCAGTCCTGAAAGAAGGTGAACAGGCCGGGGTTATACAGCTTGTCCCAAAGGGTCTTGACCTGCTGGGTCGAAAGCCCCCGGGCCAGAACGATAGGGGCGGAGTCAATCAGTGTCTGGGTATCGTCCCAGGTGAGGGGCTTGTACAGGGGGGAGCCTTTGGAAAAGATCCCGGTGTTGGACAGCCGGATCAGGTCCTCCCTGGCGGAGAAGTCCCCGCTTTTCAGAAACAGGGTATAGCCCTCCGACGGCTTTTTCTCCTCCCGCAGGCTGCGCCCGCAGTTGGGACAGAACTGGTCCAGCCCGCTGACGATGGCCTGACAGCCGGGGCACCGGGCGGGGGCGGCAGTCTGGGCGGATTCCTCCCCCAGCAGCAGCCAGTCGGAGGACACCCCCAGCAGCCGGCACATCTGGGCCACATAGGCCACGTCCGGGTTGGTCTGGTCCGACTCCCACTTGCTCACCGCCTGGCGGGATACCTCCAGCTTATCCCCCAGCTGCTCCTGGGACAGCCCGGCCTGCTTCCGGGCCAGAGCGATGCGTTCTCCTAATGACATATCCGTTCCCTCCTTTTCTGCCCCCAGCATACCAAAAAACCGCCGCGTTGACAAGAAAAGAAAGCTGGAACCTTGTCAACCTGGGGTTGACAGCGGGATTTTTCTCAAATTCCCTTGACACAAAACCGCCAAAATGTTAATATACTATACTATCAGCGCAAGGAACGGAAAAGTAGCGTCTTATCCGGTCAGCAGAGAGGGCCCCTCACCGGCTGAAAGGGGGCCTGGAGCGGAGAGACGTGAAGTGCGTCCGGGAGCGCGGCGGGTAATGCCGTCCGGCCTGGCCCCGATAGCGGCCAAATGAGTGAAACTAAGAGTGGAACCGCGAGAACATCGCCTCTTATGCCCATACGGGCGTAGGAGGTTTTTTGTTTCCGCCCGAGGGGGGTAACCATGTTCAAAGCTCTCAACGAGACGCTGGAGGCCTACCAGCGCCGGGACCCGGCGGCCCGGTCCAAGCTGGAAATTTTTCTGCTGTATCAGGGGGTCCACGCCACCCTGTATCACCGGCTGGCCCACTGGCTGTACTGTCACAAATGGAAATTCCTTGCCCGCTGGGTGTCCCAGTGGTCCCGGTTCTGGACGGGCATCGAAATCCACCCTGGGGCCAAAATCGGCCGCCGGTTCGTCATCGACCACGGCATGGGCATCGTCATCGGCGAGACCGCCGAGGTGGGGGACGACGTGCTCATCTACCACGGGGTCACCCTGGGGGGCACCGGCAAGGACCAGGGCAAGCGCCACCCCACCATCGGCAACAACGTGCTGATCTCCTGCGGGGCCAAGGTGCTGGGGCCCTTCAAGGTGGGGGACAACGCCCGCATCGCCGCCAACGCCGTGGTCCTCTCCGAGGTCCCGGAGGACGCCACCGCCGTGGGCATCCCCGCCCAGATCGTCCGCATCGCAGGCCGCTCCACCCACTACGCCGACGACGTGGACCAGACCAGTGTCAATAACCCCACCCTGGAGAAGCTGGCCGCCCTCAACGCCCGGCTGGAGCTGGTGGAAAAGCTGCTGGATGAGAAGTATTTGGAGCAAAAAGAGGGGAGGGAACCCAAACGCGCACCCTAACTATAACCGCCCCAGCTCCAGGCCGATGGAGATGCCCGCAAGAAGGACAGCCCGTTCCTGGTTGAGGCTGACCGTCAGCTGTTCTGTTTTCAGCGCATCCATCCACTGCGCCGCTTCCGGACTCAGGGCCTCCAGACGGCCGGTCAGCTGATCTGCCTTGTGATAGGCGGCCCGTGTCTGGGCGGCGGTGTCCTTCTGAAAACAGGGGACCAGGTTTTCAGCGGCATAAAGAGCAAGAACATCGATCAAGGTTTTCATTTGCTATCCTCCTAATAAAACGTACTATAGTACGATACCCTGCTTATATAATAAACGTATTTTGATACGTTGTCAAGGGGAGAATGATAAAATGTCTGTTTTTTCGGAGCGTCTCGTTTCCCTGAGAAAAAGCAAAGGCGTTTCCCAGGCTTTTGCTGCGAAAGAGATTCGAATTTCCCCGCGTGCCTACCAAAAATATGAATACGAAGAATCGGAGCCAACCCTTTCGGTCGCGGCCAGGATTGCCGATTTTTATGGCGTCTCGCTGGATTATCTGGCGGGACGGTCAGAAGAAAAATAAAAAATGGAGGAAAAAGCCATGCAATTATACAACAGTGCCACCCACAAGAAGGAAGAATTTACCACCCACACCCCCGGCCATGTGGAGATGTACACCTGCGGGCCCACGGTATACCATTTCGCCCACATCGGCAACCTGCGGTCCTACATCATGGAGGACGTGCTGGAAAAGTTTCTGCGCTACGACGGCTACGACGTAAACCGGGTGATGAACATCACCGACGTGGGCCACCTCAGCTCCGACGCGGACACCGGCGAGGACAAGATGCTGAAGGGGGCCAAGCGGGAACACAAGACCGTGATGGAGATCGCCCAGTACTACACCGACGCCTTCTTCGACGACTGCCGCAAGCTGAACATCAAGACCCCCGACGTGGTCCAGCCCGCCACCGGGCTCATCGACGAGTTCATCAAGCTGGTGGAGGGCCTGCTGGACAAGGGCTTCGCCTACGTGGCGGGGGGCAACGTGTACTTTGACACCTCCAAGCTGGAGCGGTACTATATTTTCAACGCCCACGATGAGGAGGACCTGGCGGTGGGCGTCCGGGAGGGCGTGGAGGAGGACACCAACAAGCGCAGCAAGAACGACTTTGTCCTCTGGTTCACCAAGTCCAAGTTCGAGGACCAGGCCCTGAAGTGGGACTCCCCCTGGGGGGTGGGCTACCCCGGCTGGCACATCGAGTGCTCCGGCATCTCTCTGAAATACAACGGCGAGTACCTGGACCTCCACTGCGGCGGCATCGACAACGCCTTCCCCCACCATACCAACGAGATCGCCCAGTCGGAGAGCTATATCGGCCACCCCTGGTGCAAGCAGTGGTTCCACGTCCACCATCTGAACACCGCCAACGAGGGGAAAATGTCCAAGTCCAAGGGAGAATTTTTGACCGTCTCCCTGCTGGAGGAAAAGGGCTACGACCCCCTGGTCTACCGCTTCTTCTGCCTCCAGAGCCACTACCGCAAGGGGCTGGTCTTCTCCTGGGAGAACCTGGACAACGCCGCGGCGGCCTTCCAGAAGCTCATCGCCAAAATCGCCGCCCAGGACCCGGCGGACGGCCCGGTGGACGAGGCCGTGGCGGCGGAGTACAAGGACAGGTTCCGCAAGCAGGTGGGCAACGACCTGAACACCGCCCTGGCCGTCACCGCCCTGTACGACGCCCTCAAGGCCAAAACCAACGGCGCCACCCGGCTGGCCATCCTGGACAGCTTCGACCAGGTGCTGTCCCTGTCCCTGCTGGACAAGGCCGCCGCCGTCCGGGAGGAGCAGAAAAAGCAGAAAACCGCCTCCCAGGGGGGCTATGCCATCACCGGCGAGGGCGACCCCGCGGTGGACGCCCTGGTCCTCCAGCGGTACGAGGCCAAGAAGGCCAAGAACTTTGCCGAGGCCGACCGCATCCGGGATGAGCTTAAGGCCCAGGGCATCGAGGTCACCGATCTGCCCGGCGGAGCGAGCTGGAAACGAGTATAAACAGAACCCCCACTCCTTGTATAAGAGTGGGGTGTTTTTATGGATCATTTGAAAATCAGTCTGTATTGATCAATTCCTGGCACATTTTTGAGGAAAGCTTCTATAACTGCCTTTGCTTCCTCGTTTGCCTCATCAAGAATCCCTTGTCCAATAGCGGTTTTTTCCATTTCGATTTTTTCAGAGCTTATAAATCTATTATAATCATAGTAAGCCTTACTACGGCCTACATTAAAGTATGTGTAATGTTTGCGTGGAGGGGGACCAGCAACGCCAGGGGACGCTTCCGTCCTCTGGGTGCCGGGGAAAAATAAAAACACTGCATAGTGCAAGCCTACACAGTGTGAGAATCATATTCCACCATACATAAAGGGCAGCGGGAATAAATACGGCAAAGGCACCCTTGCAAACAAGGATGGAATGTCGTATAATATCCCATGCGGATACGGTCTGGAGGCCGTTGTATAGGTGGTAATCGCACCTGTGCAGGCTTGCGGGTGCGCCAACACCCGTAAGCCGCCGCATTTTTGTTTTCCTGTCGATTATAACACGAACTTTGCGCTAATGCAAGACAGCATTGCTGTGCCAAAGGAAAAAACAGGCTGGAAGGGGTGACCTTCCAGCCTGTTTTTATCGGTTCATAAAAAACCAGACCGCCGCCGCCGCGGCCAGGGCGAGGAGGAGCCAGGGGATGACGCTGTGCTTTTTCTCCTCCTGGGGGGCGCGGTTGACGTAGAAGCTCATGTCTTCCTTCCTGGCCTCGGCCTGCTTTTGGGAGGCGGTCTCCGTCTGCCGTTCCAGGTCCTGGATCAGCCGGAGGTGGGGGTCCAGCGTAGCGCCGCAGTGGGTGCAGAAGGTGCGTGAGTCCTCGTTGGCGCGGAGGCATTCGGGGCATCGTCTTGACATGGGTGATACTCCTTTTATGTACAGCCAAAGGGCCGGTGGTGTGATTCCCCAGCATTATATCAGAAGTGCCCGCCCTCTGCAAGCTGAGCCGGTTCAAAAAAGCTGGGCTTTGAAAAAATTCAGCGCGTTTTTCCAGAGGATGCCGTCTGCCTGCTTGGGAGAAAGCCCCCGGTCCAGAAGGTACTGGTACAGCCCGGCGAAGGCCGCAGGGCAGTCCAGGCCGGGAGGGACGTCGGTGCCGTCGGCGTCGGAGCCCAGGGCCAGACAGTGCTCCGCGCCCAGCTCCAGGAAGTGTTCCGCGTGCCGCCACAGGTCGTCCAGCACGGCAGGACGCTCCCCGGAGCGCAAAAAATTCTGGCTGTAGTTCAATCCGATGAGACAGCCCCGGCGGACCATCTCGACGATCTGTTCATCGGTGAGGTTGCGCTTGTGGCCGCACACAGACCGGGCGTTGGAGTGGCTGGCCGCGAAAGGCTTTGTGGACACGGAAAGGAAGCCGTCCAAGCCGTGGTCGTTCAGGTGGGACACGTCCGCCAGAATTCCGGCCCGCTCCAGCTCCCGGACGGCCTCCTTCCCGAACTCGGACAGGCCGTGGCCGGTCGCGTTTCCGGAGCCCAGCTCGTTCTCCCCGTTCCAGGTGAGGGTCATCATCCGCACGCCGTCCCGGGCCAGGACTTCGATCCGCTCCAGCCGCCCGGCCAGGGCGGAGCCGTTCTCCACCGTGAGGATGGCCGCCGTCTTTCCTGCGGCCCAGGCGGCCTCAATGTCTGCGGCGGTGCGGCAGGGACGGACTCTTTCGGAGAGCGCCTCCATCTGCCGGTCAAAGCTGCGCTGGTGGAGTGCATAGTAGGCTGCGGACTCCTCCGGGGACAGTTCGTCCGGGATGAAGATGGCGCAGCACTGGCACCAGCGGACCTCTTCCGGGATGGCGGACAGGGAGAAGTGCCGTCCCGGCAGGTCCAGAGTGTTGACGGCTCGGACCCGCTCCGCAAAGACGGAGACGGTCTGTTCCCGCCGCGCCGGGTCCTGGAGGGCGGCCAGCAGGGGGGCGTCCTCCGGGGTCAGGGCGGTGAGGGTGTCGCAGTGCAGGTCAATCAAGGCGTAGGGAAGCATAATACCAACTCCTTTTCACAATCCTATGTGGGAGCGGAGCAGTTTACCCCGGCTTTTTCATGGTCAGAGCGATGCGCTTTTTCTTCTCGTCCACCTCGACCACCCACACGGTGATCACATCCCCCACGCTGAGCAGCTCGGAGGGGTGCTTCACCCGGCGGGGCAGTTTGGAGATGTGGACCAGCCCGTCCTGGTGGACGCCGATGTCCACAAACACGCCGAAGTCGATGACGTTCCGCACGGTGCCCTGAAGCTCCATGCCGGGCTTCAAGTCCTTGGCCTCCATCACGTCGGTGCGCAGGATGGGGGGCGGCAGCTCGTCCCGAGGGTCCCGGCCCGGCTTGGACAGCTCCTTCACAATATCGGCCAGCGTGGGCGCGCCCGCTCCGCAGGTCTCAGACAGGGCCTCGCAGCCGATGGCCTCCGCCCTGGCTTTCAGCTCCGCGATGTTCCCCGCCTGCACATCCTCCAGGGTATAGCCGCAGGCCGTGAGGAGCTTCTCCGCCGCGCCGTAGCTCTCCGGGTGGACGCCGGTGTTGTCCAGCACGGACTTGCTCTCCGGCACCCGGATGAACCCGGCGCACTGTTCGAACGCCTTCGGCCCCAGCTTGGGCACCTTGAGCAGCTGTTTCCGGGTGGTGAAGGCTCCGTTCTCCTCCCGGTACTTCACCAGATTCTTGGCGGTGGCGGCGGTGAGGCCGGACACCCGCTGGAGCAGGGAGGGGGAGGCGGTGTTGGCGTCCACCCCCACCGCGTTGACGCAGTCCTCCACCACGCCGTCCAGCGTCTCGCCCAGACGGGCCTGGGGCATGTCGTGCTGGTACTGGCCCACGCCGATGGCCTTGGGATCGATCTTCACCAGCTCGGCCAGGGGGTCCTGGAGCCGCCGGGCGATGGACACGGCGGAGCGCAGGTTCACGTCGTACTCGGGGAACTCCTCGGCGGCCAGCTTGGAGGCGGAGTAGACGCTGGCCCCCGCCTCGCTGACGATCATGTAGGACACATGGCCCCCCGCCTTCTTGATCAGCTCCACCGTCATCTGCTCGGTCTCCCGGCTGGCGGTGCCGTTGCCGATGGCGATGTGCTCCACGCCGTGCTTTTTGATGAGGGCGGCCAGCTGGCTGATGCACTCCGCCTTTTTCCGGTCGCCGTGGGTGGGGTAGACCACCGTGGTGTCCAGCACCTTGCCGGTGGGGTCCACCACCGCCACCTTGCAGCCCATGCGGTAGCCCGGGTCAAGGCCCATGGTCACCCGGCCCTTGACGGGGGGCTGCATGAGCAGGGGCTTCAAATTCAGGGCGAACATGTGGATGGCCCCTTCGTTGGCCTGGTCGGTGAGGGTGTTTCGGATCTCACGCTCCATGGAGGGCTGGATCAGCCGGTCGTAGGCGTCGTCCGCCGCCGCCCGGACGAAGTCCATGGCCGCCCGGTTGGGGACCACCATGCGCCGGACGGCGATGTGGGCGGTTTCCGGGTCCAGCTCCACCGACACCTTGAGGATATTCTCCCGCTCCCCGCGGTTGACGGCCAGCACCTGGTAGCCCTGGACCCGGCTCACCGGCTGCTTGAAGTCGTAGTACAGGCGGTAGACGGTGTCCTCCGGCTCCTTGTCCGCCGCCCTGGACACCAGCAGGCTGCGGCGCAGGTACAGCTCCCGCAGCTCCTTGCGGATGCCGGCGTCATCGGAGATCAGCTCGGCGATGATATCGTTGGCACCCTGGAGGGCGTCCTCAACGGTTTCCACCCCCTTCTCGGGGTCAATGTAGTCCCGGGCGGCCCCCTCCATGTCCACGGCGGGCCCAAAGGCGAAGGCCAGGGCGGCCAGGGGCTCCAGCCCCTTTTCCCGGGCGGCGGTGGCCCGGGTGCGCCGCTTCTGCTTGTAGGGGCGGTACAGGTCCTCCACTTCGGCCAGAGTGGCGGCGGAGCCGATGGCGGCGGCCAGCTCCTCGGTAAGCTTGCCCTGGTTCTCGATGGCGGCCTTCACCTCTCCCTTTCGGGCGTCCAGATTGCGCAGGTACTGCAGACGGTCGGCCAGCTGGCGGAGCATCTGGTCGTCCATAGAGCCGTGGAGCTCCTTGCGGTAGCGGGCGATAAAGGGGATGGTGGCCCCCTCGTCAATGAGGGTGACCACGTTCTGCACGTGCTCCTGAGTGCGGCCCAGCTCCTGGGCCAGGGTCTGAATGATCGCGTCCATAGTGCTTCTCCTTGGTAAAATAGAGTTACAGAACAGTTTACCGCAAATAGGATGAAAAGTCCAGATGGAACCGGCCCCTCTTTTGGGACCCCCTTCGTCAAAATCCATGAGGCCCCTGGAAGGAAACACCTTTGTTCCGAAAAAAGTTACGCCGTTTGTCAAGAGAAATGCGAAAAATTTTATAAATTTTTTTAGCACAATGCGGGGAGGCCAGGAAAAGCGGCGGCGAAAAGCTCCGCCGCGGTATGGAATCCGAACATTTTCCGAGGATAGTTATTGATCCATTCTGTCGTCTCCCGGAGCTTTTTCCGGGAGACCTTCTTAAAGTCCGTCCCTTTCGGGTGGCGGCGGCGGGTCATGCCGTTTTGTTTCTCATTGGAGCCCCGTTCGCTGGAGCTGTACGGATGGCAATAATAGACCGTCGTCCTCTTTTCTCCCGGGCGTAGACAAGACCGCTCCATACCCTCCACGTCCGCAAACTCGGAGCCGTTGTCAACGGTGATTGAACGGAACACAACCGGGAACAAAGCCCCGAGTTTCCGCTCCAGGCGGTCCAGGGCGGCAACGACCATTTTCGCCTCGCCCGTTTTAATTTTTATGTTTATTTGGTTCCTTGTGACGCGGCCAGTCAGGGCGAGGACCCGCTCCAGGCTCCCGTCCTTGGCGCTCTCTACTGTGTCCATTTCCCAATGCCCGACCTCCTCCCGGGCGTTGATCTCCCTGGGGCGCTCCTCTATGCTCTTACCCCTGCAATTCCGGGCGGCCCTTGGCTTTTGCTTTTCTTTCTTTTTGCCCTGGTTCCGTTTAATGGGGAGGTCTGCGCTTGAAACGCCCGGTATAATCCCCATTTCGATATAGCGGTAAAGGGTCCGGGGCGATATTTTAGTATCAAATTCCATCCCTTTAACCGCAATTTCCCCGAGGGCGGCCTCCGGGGACCGATAGCCGTCCTTTAGGACCTCTCCGAGGTAGTTTGCCAGCTTGTGGTCCTTCCCGATCTTGAGGTCCGGGCCCTTGCCGGAGAATGTGGCCTCGTATTTCTCCCGGGCGATCTCGGGTATATAGCACTCATAATCTATGAGGTCCGTCGTGCGCTGGACGCCGAGGCCCCGCTTGATCTCCCGGTAAATAGTGGAGACGTGCCGCCCGATCTCGTCGGCTATCTTTTGGGGGGTCCATCCATCCTTGAGGCGGGTTTCAATTCGTAGCCGCTCCCTCCAGGTCAAATGTTTATAATGCTTTCCCATAACGCAAGCCTCCAATATATAAAAATCCCCGCTCGACCACTGGCCGGGCGGGGTTGTGTTTATATCAGGTCCCGAGGGTGTACGCCGAGGGCGTCCGCAAGGGCGAGGGCGTTCTTTAGGGAGGTATTCTCCACTTTTGAGGTCCCGCCCTCTATCCCTTGTATTTGCCGGATACCTACGCCGGATAGCTCCGCAAGCTCGCGGAGCCCGAGCCCCCGCTCGGCCCGGAGTTTTGCGAGTTTGCTTGTGCTGGCCGTTGTTCCCTTTCTCATGCTGTCCGCCTCCCTTGTGTTTGTGCCTCTTATATTACGCTAATTTTACCACAAAGTCAAGCCCCAAAAATCCGCCGGGGGAAATTCTTCCCGCGGCGGGTGTTTCTATCCCGATCCGATCAGCCAATCCGCCGAGACGGCGAAAATTTTCGTTAAGGCGAGGAGCTCATAGTCGGTCACAAGGCGGGAGCCGCTCTCGATCCGGCTTATTACGTCCTGTTCCATAATGACGCCCTCCGTGGTCATTTTTGCCGCAAGGGCAGACTGTGACAATCTGGCCCGGAGGCGTAGCTCTCGGACGCGGTCCCCGGATATGTTCCCCTTTCCCTCAAACTGGAATTTTTTCACGGTTCCGCCTCCTTGCTATGGAAATACCCCATATTTTAATTGACTTTAACATGAAAAAGCCCCCTACTCATGGTAATATTCCATAGCTTATCAAAAGAAAAGGCGTACCAAAAGCAAAGAAAAGGGCCGGAGGCGTTACCCTCCAGCCCTTTTTTCTACTGCTTGCCCTCCCGGGCGTCGTGATATGTGGCCGCCACGACCACGGCCTTGAGCGTCTCCTTGCGGAGGTTGAGGTCCGTCTCGCATACCTCCGCCGGGGTTCCGCCGTTCACGGCTCCGGCCTCCAGGAGCGCCGCGGCGGTGGGTTTCCAGTATTCCGGGACGTCCTTCAAATCCTTATAGATCGGGTTTTCCTCGTCGAGGACCTCCCGGACGGTCTCCCGGATCAGTGCCTTTAATTCCTCTTTGCTCATGTTCTCGATCTCCTCCTCATAGTTGATATAGGGGATTTTCCCCCACTTGGTCCACTTGCGGGCGTTGTATCCGGCCTTTGTCCCGATATTGGAGACGGCGGTCACTTGGACCTTGTTCCTCCATTTCGGAGTACATTCGACCGCGAGGCCGTCCCCGATATATACCCCAATATGCCCCTTTACCCATACCGCCGCCCCGGGGACGATCCGGGAGAAATCGGTGGAGACCTCCTTACAAATTTTAATCATGCCGTCCGCCGACACGTCCGGGCAAGCCCCCGCCGCAAATGCCGCCGCGGTCGGGTAGGTTGCGCCGCCATATCTTTTGGAGACGTCCCCGCTCCAGCCCCACAAAATCCCTTTTATGAGGTTGACGCAATCAAAGCCGAATGTATCGGCGGAGGCGGCGTTGATCCGTGCCTTTTGTGCCTCGCTTGTATTGTAGGCGTGATTTTTGGTATATCTCGCCTTGTTCTCCGGCGTCATAGGGGCCCCAAAGCACCCCATGATATAAAGGGTTTTGAAATTCCCCGCCACGGTGAGGAGCTTGTCCACAAACACGCCGGAGGGCATGAGGCCGGAGGTGTCCGCCGGAGCGTATCGGTCAAAGTAGGTTTTCCCGTACCCGGCGCGGCGGGCCCGGGCGGCCTCGCCCTGGTCGGCGGGCCGCTCAAACTGGAGGAGGACGGCGTCGGAGGCGGTTCGGACGTCCTGGGCGCTTTTCAGCGTGGAGAGGACGCCCTTGTAACTCCCGGCGAGCTCCTGGAGCAAAAAACCGACCTGTGTCTCCAGGTCCCCCACGGACCGACCCGCCGCCCGGACATAGGCCAGGAGGGCCGCCTTGCGGGTCTTATAGGTCCACTGTGCGAGGCCATACCCCGCGCCGTCCCCGGCGAAATTGGTATAGGTTCCGGCGTCCACGGCGGCGGTATAGGCGGCGTCTGTGAGGCCGAGCTTTTTCTCGTGGGTGTTTTGCAAGTTCGCCGGGTTGAGGCCGCTCTCGGCGTAAAGGTTCCCCATGAGCCCCGCCGCCCCCGCGGGCGTCAAGCCCGCGGCGGTGAGGCGGCTCCAGATATAGTTTTCTCTTTCTGCCCCCGTCATTTCAGCAACTCCTCCCCCTTATTTTCCGTGGTACTTTTCAGCTTTTCAATCAATGCCACAAGGAAAGACGGGAGCGGGACGCCGATCTGCGAAATGTTCTCAAGGATCGAAATACACTCATTGAGAACGAGCCAGATTGTCACGAGGAGGCCGAAAAAGAAGAATCCGCCGAAATCGACCTCGATCTGGCCCGCCGCCGTCTGTACCACCCAATCGGCCACAATCGCCACGACGACGGCCAGGAGATAGGCGGCCTTTTTTACAATCCCCATAATTCCCACGCGGGAACAAAGCTCGCCCCGGGTCCATGCCCGGACCATGCCAGAGATATAGTCCACGACCATAACAAGGAAAAGGACCGCCACGGGGAGGGCGAGTTCCTGGAAGTATGCCGCGGCTCCGGCCACGGCGGCGGCGATCACGCCACGAAAAATATTTTCTTTCATTGTCTTTTGTTCCTCCTTCTTAAAGCTCGGCCTTTATGGCCGCCACAATATCCGCCTTGAGGGTTTTCCCGGCGAGGCTGATCCCGTGCTCCTTGGCGTATTCTTTGAGTTGGGGGATCGTCATAGCCTCCAGGTCTGCGGCCTCCGCCGCCGCGGGCGCGGGCTTGTCCGGGAGGCTCCAGGCGTCCGGGTCGTCGTCCGGGCCGAAACTCGTCTCCCGGATACACTCCCGGACGGTCCCGTCTGTCCAAACCATATACTCGCCCGCCTTATATGTATCATGGGCCCCCTGGACCTCCACAAAGGGGCGGGCGGTCTCCGGCGTGTTTCCGTGGAGGGGCCTCCAGAATGTGCGCCACGCGGTCCCCTCCGGGGAAATGTCCGGGTAAACCGCGCTGTCGTGCTCCTGGAAACACTCCCACGTCTGGCCGCCCGCGTTCCGCACGTCCCCGACCTTATAGGCGGCCCCGGGGCTCCAGTCCTCATAAAGGGCGGAGACCGCGATCCTCTGGCCGTCGTCGAGGTCCAGCCCCGGCAACGTCAGGCGGGCGATCTTTGCGGCGGCGATCGTGGCCTCCGGGCCCATGCGCTGGACGGTCGCGGCAACGGGGAGGGTGTGGTCCACCTCCACAAGGACGCTCTCCAGCTCGTACCATTCATAGAAAAAGCCTCCTTCCTGGGCCTCGTGAATCAGGGCCCCGATTATGCACTCGTAAACGCTCCTTTTGTCCTCCTGTGCTCTTGTGAAGGATACGACGGGGTCCAATACCTGGATCGCCTCGTCGGATTTAATACGGAGGTAGCGGCGGGGCCGCCCGCCGTCCCTCATTATGCCGATCGTGTATTCAAGCATAGGTTTCTCCTCCTTTTGTCCGCCTCCCGGACGGCGTTTTTCAAAACTGGCCGGATCGGGAGGACGTGCTTTTCATACTGTTTCTTTCCCGCACAATGTTTAAGCTGTCCGGCCCTGGACAGAATCCCCCGGGCCTGTTTCGGGTCTACCCGCCGCCGCGCCTCGATCCGTTTACTCGCCCGTGTGCATTGTCTTTTTAGGCGGAGGAGGTTCCGCTTGCGGATCAGGGTTAAGCCCCGTTTCATGCGATACCCCACGGCGTCGACCATGCGCTTTCGGGTATTGTAGACTTGCCAATTTTCCTTTAGGCGTAGGCCCATACGGGCGAGGTATTCCATGATCGCCCGGATCGCCTTGTGGAGCCTTTTCTTGTTCGGGCCGAAAAAAGTAAAATTATCAATATACCGCCCATATCGGCGGATACCGAGCTTTTCCCGGATATAGTGGTCCAGGGGCTCAAGTACGGCGTTAGCGAGCCATTGAGAAATATAAAAGCCTATTTTGATCCCGGCCTTGATGATCTTCCATATCAGGGCGAGAAATTCCCGGTCCTTGATTTTCCTGCAAAGGAATCTCATAACCACGCGAGGAGATAGGGAATCATAGAATTTTTTAATATCCGCCTCGCCGCCGTACTTTGTCCCCTTGCGGTCTTTGTCGAGCCATTTCTCAATCGCTTTTTTCTCCCTGTGCGGGCCCCGGCCCGGGATACTCCCACAACAAAAATAATCCATGCCCCGCATAAGGATGGGCTTTAAGACTTGGACGATCATGTGGTGGATATATTGGTCCGGCCAGAGGGCGGGCTCGTTGATAATCCTGGTTTTCCCTGCGGTGGGGTCGTACCGCTCAAAGGTCCGGGCGGGTTTCGGGTGGAAGTTCCGGGCGATCTTGCAAAGCTCCTCCGCCCGTTCCTCCTTCGTCCGCTCCACCCATTGAGCGGTTTTATTGTCTTTGCGATCCTCGTTTATTTCCTCGATCGCCTGGAGGGCGTTCTCCTTTTTGCAAAGCCTCTCCATGAGGAATCCTATTCTTTTCATGTTTTGCCTCTCGGATGTAAATAAATTTTCTTATTCACCTCACGGTCTTTCAAACCAAAAAGGCTTACTAAACCATGTCCCTACGGCAATTTTTACCGAGCGGTACGGAAAAGGCTACGCGGTGAGACTATGTCTTGAATAAGTAGGCGCGAGCCGAGGTTGGCGTTGGTGTTGGCGGGCGTGTTGTTGCCGTTGAGGTAGAACGGCCCCGCGTTGGTGCCGTTGCCATAGTTGCCGCCGATATTGAGGGCCCGGACCCCGGTGTTATAATTGCAATAATCCGGGACGCGGGAGCCAAAAAGCCCGGTCGCATAGCGTAGCCAGTCCCTTTTTATTTGTATCCCTCCTTTTCGTCAATGTGTGTTTATCGTTACCTCCGGGGGGTTGCGACCCCCCGGTCCCCCCGGCGGCTACGCCGCCCGAGGGAGCTTTTGAAGGCGCGAGCCGAGGCTGGCGTAGGTGTTGGCGGGCGTGTTGTAGCCGTAGAGGCAGAACGGCCCCGCGTTGGTGCCGTAGCCATAGTGCCGCCGATATTGAGGGCCCGGACCCCGGCGTTATAATAGCAATAATCCGGGACGAACGTCGTCTCGGACCCGCCGATCTCCGAGGGATAAATAAAACTCGGGTCGTTGGTGTCGTGGCCCCATGCCTTGATCCATCCACTCGACGCGGCCCGTTTGTTGCTCCGCACCACGGCCCCGGTCCCGTTGTAGGCGTCGGAGAAGTTAGCCGGGTTGTTATAGGTGCAAATATTGGTATCGGAGAAAATGATCCCGTCTCTCCACTCGCGGACGTTGCCCCACGGGTTTTCAATGTTCCGATACTGGACGGCGGTCTGGCCGTCTGTCCCCGCGGCGCGGCCTGTGTGGTAGGTCATGGAATCGGTGGCCCCGGTGTTGATCTTTGCGCCGGAGCTTACGTTACCCTGTCCGATCGCCGTCTGGCCGTTCCAGTCCGCATATTCCACGATATACAAAAACCACCACGTCAAATGTAAAGCAATATCCGCTTGCCAATACTCCGCGCCGAGGGCATGAATCCCGCTCCTGAAGGTGGCGAGGGGCGTCGAAACTTTCGGGGCCTGTCCGCTCCTGGACATATAGGAGCCGTCGCACTCATAGCGGCCAATATAGACAACATCCCGCTCGCCGACTCCGTCCCCGCGGTCCCGGTGGGCCGGGGAAACCTGATAGCCCGGGGTCGCCTTGTCCGCGATCTGGACCTTAAAGGGCGCGTGAGATACCTTTACCCAATATTTCGGAATTTTCACAAGGACGTTATTCCCGTCCGTTACTTTTGTCATGCCGGACCACGGTAGGCGGTTGTCAAAGGGGGAGGACCCGGCCCCGTTTCCCACGGCTGGGACGGGGTCCGTAAAGAGGGCCGCGTCGTCGCCTCTTGTGAGCTTGGTCGTGCTGGAGCCGTCCCATGCCGCGCTATAAATATGGACATATGCGAGGGAGAGGGTTTTTGTCTGGCCGTTCGCCGTGATCTGTACCGTCCCGCTCGCCTCCTGTCCGCTCTTGGTGGCGGTTATGGTGTAGGTGCCCGCCTCCTTTACTGTAAAGACGACGGAGCCCGTGGAGGTCTTTGTCTGCGTGTTGGAGCCCTTCGCACAAGTGACGGTTGAGCTGCTCTCCACGTTGACGGTAATCGTAGCGGAGAAAAATTCAAGGTTGAGGACTTTCGACTGGCCGCCCGCCGTGATCTGTACCGTCCCGCTCGTGGTCTCTCCATTCATGGAGCCTGTGATCTGCCACGTCCCCGCATTGTGGACCATAAACACGACGGAGCCGTTGGAGGTCCCTTCGAGGGAGGTCTTGCCGTCCGTACAAGTGACAAAAGCCCCGGCGGCGATATTGACGGTAATCGTGGATCGGAAATATTCAAGGGTGAGGGTTTTCGCCTCGCCGGAGGCGGTGATCTGGACCGTCCCGCTTGTGGTCTCGTCTCCCGTGGTGGCCGTTATGGTGTAGGTGGCCGCCGAGGTGACGGTAAAGACGACGGAGCCCGTCTCGGAGGTTTTGGTCTGCGTTTTTCCGCCGCCCTCACATACCACGGAGGAGCCCGCCTCCACGTTGACGGTAATCGTGGACTCGAAAAAGGCCAGGGCGGCGGCGTACTGCTTCGCCGTGTCCACCACGATCTCGACGGTGTTCGAGGGGAGGCCGTCCCGCTCCGCCGAGACGCTCCAGGTCCCATAATCCGGGACATTGAACACGACCGCCGCGCCCGTGGAGGTCTGCTCGTAGCTCTTGGAGCCGTTGGAGCACGTCACAACGGCCCCCGCCGCCACGGTCACAATAATTTGAGGGTAAAGCCCGCCCGCCGCCTGGGCGGTCTCCAGGGCCTCGTCCGCGGTCTTTTTCGCCTCTCCAGCCTCTTTCTTCGCGTTGCTGGCCTCCGTGGAGGCGGAAGTGGCCGCGGTCTGTGCCGTCTCCGCCGCGCCCTGGGCCGTGGCCGCCGCGTCCGCCGCGGTCTGTGCGTCCTTCTTTGCCTGTCCCGCGTCCTGGGCCGCTTTCTCCGCCGTTTCCGCCGCCTCTGTAGCTTTACCCTCCGCCTCGCTTGCGGCCTCTTGTGCGGCCCTTGCGGCGTCCTGGGCGGCCTTTGCGGCCTCCCCCGCCTCCGTTGCCGCGCCCGCCGCCGCCGTGGCCGCGCCGCGGGTCTCCGAAATGGCGGCGATCAGGTCGGCGTGATCCTTCGCGGTGAAGTTCCGCCCGATCAGCTCGCCCGCCGTCCAGGCCCGGGCCGCACCCTCGACCCCCCGCTTGCACCCGGAGAGGGCGGTCTCCGTTTTGGCGGTGTAGAGGATGGTCTCTCCCTCCTCGTCCGTTCCAATGGTAGCGAGGTTCGGGGCGGGCGGAAACGCCGAGGCGTCCGAGACCTCAATAATGGTATCCGCCGCGCCGAGGTTGTTTGTGAGGGTGGCTTGCGGCGAAAACGCAATACCGGGATAGAGCACTGTTGCCATAGAAAAACCTCCTAAACTGTTTTATCCCCGCGGGATTGTATAAAGCCCTGGACAATTAGATCAATGCTGATATAGGCGAGGTCGTCCGGGCGGACCTCCAGGGACAACCAGCTCCCCCGGGGGATCATGTTGTCCGAGCCTGTCAATAGGTCCGTAATATCAAGCTCCGCCGTCCTCCCGGAGAAATCCGCTTTTTTTATCCCATTGATATAAAGCCCGAATTTTTGAGGGTTCCCATATTGATAAATCCCCGGCGTGATATTGTGGGAATGGGAGGGGACCGTTACCTTGTGGGAGTGCCCCGGGATCGTGATCGTGTGCCTATGGTCCGGGATGGTGACGCGGTGAGAGTGGCCGGGGATCGTGGTCGTGTGGGAGTGTGCCGGAATGGTGAGCCTGTGCGAGTGGTCGTCTACGGTGTGCGTGTGCGGCGGGATGGTATGGGAGTGGGCCGGGTGGATATGGGCACCGGAATCCACCCATACTTCGTATCCGTCCGCAATCACGGCCCCGTTTTCATCCACGCCCCCATATATTGCAATCCGCACTCCGTTATGGAGGCCGTGGTTGTGGACCGCTTGCCCGGTGGTCTGGCTCGGGAGGACGTTCGAGCTTTCGAGGGCCGTCGCGCTGGAGGTGGCCCCGCCGCCGCTGGAGGTGGTTTGTCCGCCGCCGCTTGTGGTGGTCGAGGTGGTCCGGCCCCCGTCCGAGCTTGTACGGGTTTGGTCGTCGCTGGTGGTGGTGGTTGAGGTGGTCCGGCCCCCGTCCGAGCTCGTGCGGGTTTGGTCGTCGTTTGTGGTAGAGGTGACAACCTTCGCGGCGTCGCTCTCCGTGCTCTTGGAGTAGGCCCGGAATTTTGTCATTCGCACCTTGACGAGGACCTTGTTTATAATCCGCATTTCCTCCGGGATGAAAAAGTCCATTACCGCCCCGGAGGAGCGGTCACAATTCGCCTGGAGGGCTTGGCTATAAATTTGGGTTGCTCCCTGGGCGTATGTCTGCTCAATCCTCTGGCGGTCCGCCATATCGGCCAGGGAGGAGGCGATCGAGGTCTCCTTGTTCGCCACAACCAGGGAGGACCGCTCCGCGTCCTCATAGTCCCGCTTAATCTCTGTTATGAACGTGTCCACGCTCTCCCCGATCTCCGGGTAAACCATACGGAGGCGTTTTCCGACCTCGGCCTTGTCAAAGTCGGAGGCGGTCATTTCCTGATAGCCGACCGAATAGGAGACGGCGGGTTCCTGGAGCTCCCGGAGCATAGCCTCCGCCGCGGCCTTGAGGGAGGCCGGGTCCTCATAGCGGCGATCCGTCCATACCCTTTCGATAATCCCGTATTTGTCCGTGATTGCTTTCGGGCTCTGGAGGTATGGGACGCCGCCGTTTACGCTCCCGATCCCGAGCTGGTTCACGCCCTCGCCATAGCCGAGGGGATAGAGGCGGGTCACAATATTTTGAGGGTCCCGGCTCCGCTGGTAGCTTGTCATATTGTGCCGCCGCCGGACGTACATTTCCGGGCGCCCCGTGGTGTCCAGGCGTTTGAGAGACAGCCGCCACGGATAAACCGCCGTATTTGTCCGCCATATGTAGGGGCCCGCGAGGGGTGTCGCCACGGAAAATAGGGCGGAGAGGAGGGACTCTTGCTCCCACCCATATTCAAATTGGTTTCTATAGTCGCACTCGTCCAGGACCCAATTTTTCACAAGCTGGTGATCCAGGACGTACCGGATCACGTCGGGGGTATAGGTCCCGAGGTTCCCGACAACGTGATACCCGAAAAGAATATTGTCAATCAGAGTTGCGAGGACGTGCTCGCACTGATAGGCCACGCTCCCGGACTCGTCCACGGTCAGGGTCTCGGGCATGATCCGGTAAAGCTCCCCGCCGTTGTGGCGGACGTAATAGAAGGGCTTGCAATACTCATTTTTCGGGTCCTTATACGGGAGGGAAAAATAGAAATACCAAACGGCGTTAATCCGTTCCTGTTCTGAAATGGCGTGAGCGTTCTCCGCGATCGCTACCCGCCGCCGCGATTTATCAAAAATTTCTATCATAGGTATCTCTCCGTATAAATGAGCTGTCCCCGGAGCTGGCCGCCGGAGGCGCTTTCGATAATGAGCCGGAGGAGTTCCCGGGATACGTTGATCCAGTCCCCGGACTGTGTATGCAAGGCGTTTTCCCCATTCAAGAGAACGAGAAAAAGCTCGCTGTCAATCCGCAATTCTCCCCCGGGCGGGATCGTGAGCTGGAGGGTTGTCCGCTCCGTGGTCTGTGAGGTCGCCTCTAACATGGAGGTCAGGACCTCGGAGACCTTGAGGGAGGCCGTGACATTCTTCGAGCCCGCCGCCGCCGCGGTGAGACGGTCCGCAAGCTCCAGGGGCGCGGGGACATTCTTCGAGCCCTGGGCCCGGGCGGCCAGCACGTCCCGGACGGTCAGGGCCGCGGGCGTGTTCTTCTGTCCGTATATGGAGCCCTGGATGGCCTCGGAGAGGGCGGCCCGTGTCACTACGTCCGCCGACATTCTCGCCGTCGTAAATAGGCGGTCAGCCGCCGAGAACGTGGAAATAACAGAGACCGTCCCCCGCGCGGAGCCCTGGAGGGCCTCCGCGTATTTGTCCCGGAAATCAACGGGGATCGCGGCCCCGGCAACCGCCCCCATAGCCTCGGAAAAGCTCTCCGCGATCTCGACCGTCTTTGCCTCCTGGTTGACGGAGTACCGGGCGAGGCTATACCGTCTATCGTTATACATGATTAGTTGATCCCTACCTCCACGGCCCCCTCCGCAATCGTGGGCATATATCCGCGCTTGAGTTCCACGGACTCCGTCAGGGGCTTAATATAGACGGGCTCGCCGGAGGTCTCGGCGGAGTAGAGGGCGGAATAGGTCCAGGTCCCCCACGCGGTCGAGGGCCTTGGAAACGCCGCCGCCTGGGAGTTGCGGGCGATAATCTGGCCGGAGGTTTGCTCCGTCGGGGCCCCGAATGTGAGGGGGACGCGCTGGTAATTGTCCCCGGACAGCTCGGAGCCGGAGGACTCCGGCGATCCGTTCCAGAGGGAAAAATAGGGTGTGATCCCTTGGATAGAGTTTCCCCGGAGGACGTTCAAAACCTTTGTTTTCCACGCCTTGGAGAGGTTCCCGGTGAGATAGAAAAGCACGTCCCCGGCCAGGAATACGGGAGGCTCCTCCGCCCCGATAATGAGGGGCTCCACAAGCTCGCCCCGGGCGAGCATATTCCCGCCCGTGAGGGAATCCACGACGCCGATATGGGTAATGGTGCCCGCCGCCGAGACGGGGGTCGGAAAAGTAATGTCGGTGAGGTTCTGGACCCCGATCCCGCCGTTGGAATCCGCCGGGGCGGAAAAGTCAATTTCCATCCGCTTATATCCGGTATAGCTTACCTCTGTTCCTGCCGTGCCGCTTTCCCCTGGGTCGTTGAGGTAAAGGGCAAGGTAGCATTTCGCCGGAGCCGCAAAGGTGACGCCGCGGAGGGCGTTCAAAATCCCATTTTCCAGGTAGTCGCAAGCGTACATAATTAAACACTCCTTTTCGCATTTCTCCGTTGCCGCTCTTTCCTTTCTGTGGTAAACTTTCTTCCAGAAAAGGGGGTGATACGAATGATTCCAATGAACGAAAACGCGGCAATCACAAATTCAATCGAGATTGCTAAAATCCTTTGCGCGGCCCGCGGCGATAGATACCCTATCGACGTAGACAGCGCAAACGAGATCGCGGATTTTATTGAAACGCTTCAAAAGCGTTTCACGGAACGCTCGGACAAATCCGATTGATAGTCTCTGCCAGCAAGCACATAGACTCGGATAGTTTCGCAAGTTCCATATAATCCCGATTTTTTGTTTCTGCGGAACGCTCGGAAAGTAGCTGTAACTGCTTTTCGAGCGTTTCTTTGATCTTGTTTTTGTCCATAGTCAAACACTCCTTTTTATAGCTGTTATAGTGATGGTGAGGACGTCCGCGTCGGAGAGGTTCCTCAAAACGATAATGCAAGGGGTCTCCGCTGTGCCCCGGTAGTCGACCGGGTTCTCCCCGGAGGTGATCGGCTGGGTCACGGTCCGCCCGAGGGCAAAAGGCGGGTTATAGTTCCACGTGAGATCAAACTCCCCGTATTTAAGGTGTTGCGCCATAGGGGGCCCGCCGGAGATACGGGCCGTATAGTATTTATCCGGCTCTTTATCGTAGGCGAGCCGCCCGGTGCCGGACAGCCAATAGGCGATCTCCCGGCATACCTCCGGGACGGTTTTCCCTTTCGGGCACTTAAACGCACAATGAATCGTCTCCGCCCGCTCGTCGTACACATTCCCGGCCACGCCGTCATAATAGCCGGAGCGGCCCGGGATCACGACCTTTCCCTCCCGCCGCGGGGGGAGAATGATCCGGCTCGTGTCCTGTGTATAAATTCCGAATTTGCTACTATGGACGCCCCGGAAAGAAAAACCGCTCATAAACTGCCGCCTCCTCTCGACCTCTTTTTCTGTTCCGTGAGATAGTAGAGTTCCCGGGCGACCCGCTCAACGTCGGAATCGTCCCGGACCTCCAGCTTGTCCACATAGATAGTGATACCTCCAGTTGTTCCGCCGTCCTGGCCCCGGACCGCCGCCACGATCGCCGCGGTCTGTCTGTTGATGGCCGCCGAGGTTGGCGGTTCCTCCACGCTGGAGGGGAGGCTTTTCTCCATAGCCGACAAAGCGGTCCGGCCCGCGTCTGCGTAGGTCTCCGCGAGGTTGGCCTTTTCTGCCTCCGCGCCCTTTATAATGCCTTGAATATCAAAGCGGCCCGCCTCGTTGAATTTCTTCGAGGGGGAGGCTTGTTCGACCTCCTTCTTGTAGGCGGCGAGGGCGGCGCGGCCCATTTCGGCATACTTCCGCACGAGCTCCGCCTTTTTACTGGCCGTTCCGTCTATGAGCCCTTGCATATTGTTTTCGCCGATCTGATAGGCGTCGTCGGATAGGTCCATATCCTGGATCGCGTCGTCCAGGTCCCGGACAAGTTCCTCCATTTGATCCGAAAAATCGGTTTCCATTTCGGCCACGGTCTCGGAAAACGCCTCTTTGCCCTTCTCCACCTTTGCGAGCTGTTCATTGAGGGCAGCTATATCCTCCTCGCCGCCCTCCACAATGGCCGCCAAAATTTGCGCGGACTCCTCGGAGCCGTCGGACAGCTTTTTAATTAAGCCCTCGTCCACACCGAGCTCCATAGCCTTTTGAATGTTGGCCGCGTAGGTTTCCATATAGGAGACCTGTCCTTGTAGGGTCCCGATCAGGTTGTCAATGGAGGTTTTCGCCGATCCGTCCAGCTCATTAAAGAGGCCGAGTTGTCCGTCTATGCTCTCCATAGCGGCGTTATAACTTTCCTCATAGGCCGCTTGGAGGGTCTCCATTTTGGCGGTTATATCCTCCACGCGGGAGGTCATTTCCTGGGTTTTGGCGGCGGCCTCCGCCTGTTTCTCCCCGTATTCCCGGGACGCCTCCTCCAGTTCCGCGATCTGTGCGGCGTTTTCTTCCTGGGCGGCGGTGAGTTCGTTAATATCATTTTGGAGTGTCCTGGTGTTCCCGGAGCCTGTTTCCTGGGCGGTGTTTAATGCCTCTTGAGCCTCCTCCAGGCGGGCGGATATTTCCGACTGTTCTGTGTAGAGTTCAGACAAGCGGGCGACCTGGGCCTCATATTCCTCTTGTGCGGCGGCCTTTTCGACCATAGCCGAAACCTCGGCGGCGGTGAGGCCCTCCAGGGCGTCCCGCTCCGCGTCATAGGCGAGATTGAGCCCGGGGACGCTTTCGTTTAGTTGGTTTACGAGTTCAGAGATCGCCGCCTTTTGTGCGGCGGACTTTTCCTCTACGGCGAGGAGTTCCTCCAGTGCGGCGGCGCTTGCGGCGGTGGACTCCTGCTCCGCCTCCATTGTCTCGGACAATTCCTCATAGGCCGCCTTTGTCTCCTGGAGTGACCCCGTAAAGGCTTTTGTTTCCTCGCTCGCGGAGGTCATCATAAAAGCAAATGCGCCGACGGCGGCAACAGCCGCAACGGTGGCCGCCGCAATCAACCCTATCGGATTAGCCTCCATAACCACATCAAGCGCGGCAGTTGCCGCTACCACGGCAGTAACTCCCGCCGCAAGTGTGCCGAGCCCTATGACAACCGCCGCAACAGCTTTCACGACCGCTGGGTGTTCGTTTGCGAAATCTGCCGCCCATGTGAAAGCGTCCGTCCCTACGTCGTACAATCTTTCAAGTGACGGATTTAATTGGTCTCCGACGGCGATTTTCAGATTTTCCGCGGCGTTTGTCATTCGCTGGTGTGCAAACTCCGTTGTATCCGCCATGATCTGAAAATTGCGGTCGACGGCCCCGGAGCTGTTCGCCATAACGCCGAGGGTCCGGTCAAATTCTTCTGCCCCGGTATTGAGGAGGGAGAGGGCCGCCTTGCCCGCCGTGGTGCTACTCCAGAGGTTGGAGAACGCGGTCGCGTCCCCGTTCGCGCTATCGGAGAGGATCGCCATAATGTCCCCGAGATTGGACCCGCTCGCCATGAGTTCGGCAGAAGCTCTTTCCGGTTTGATCCTCCAGAATCCCGGCCACGTTGGAGCCGTTCTTTGCCAGCTCGTCAAGCATAGCGCCGAGGTTCGTCGTCGAGATCGCCGTATTTCATACCGCCCTTTGTGAGGATCGCATAGGCGGTCGTCAGGTTTTCGAGGCTTACGTTGTAGGCGGCGGCGGACGGGATCACGCGGCCCATGTTGGCGGCCAGCTCTCCGACGGAGGTCTTGCCCTCGTCCTGTGTCTTTACGAGCATAGAAGCCACGCGCTCGGCCTCTGTTCCCTCCAGCTTGTAGGAGTTGATCGCGGTTGTCAGAACGTCAACCGCCGTCGACGCCTCCGTAAAGCCCGCCGCCGAGGTCTTTGTGGCCGTGGCGACAAAGTTCACAACGTCCGCCGTATCCACACCCGCCGAGAGGGCTTGATAGGCCGCCTCGGCCAGTGCCCCCACGGCGACGCCTGTCTCGCCGGACAAGGTCACAAGTTCCGTTTTGAGGGTTTCCAATGGGACGACGCTTGTATCTGCCAGTGTGGAGACCTTCGCCATAGAAGTTTCAAAGCTTTCTGCGGCCTTTGCACACTCCATAAGAGTGTCTGCGATCTCCTTCACGGTTTTAGCGATTCCCGCCGCCGCTATACGGTGGCGAGGTTGTCGATGCGCTTTTGCTCTTTCGCCGAATTTCCGGACTCCTCTCCTGCTTTTTTGTCTCCTTCCCGTATTTGTCTATGGAGTTCCGCGCACCCGTCGGCGCTTGCCCTTGCCTCACTCGAGATATCCGTTGTTCTTTCCCTATCTCGTCGGATAAAGTGTTGAGTTCCATCTTTGCTCCGTTTAATTGTTTTTGCCAGTTCTGGACCCCACGCTCCGCCGCCGCCTGTCCGGCCTGGGCCTCCTCAAGTTCGGCGTTCCATTTGTCGAGTTCCTTTGTGAGGGCCTCTTGCTCTCTGGAGGTGTCCCCGGTGGACCTCCGCAAGGTTTCAAGGGCCCGCTCACACCGCTCTATATTGCTTTGTGCCGTGGATACCCGGGAGGAGTATTCCTCCTGTGCCCGCTGGGCGTTGCGGAGGGCGGCCTCCAGGGTGGAGACCTTCTCCTGTTGCTTTTTATACATGGAATCCAGGGCGGCCCCCTTGGCCGTGAGGGCCTCCATGCTGTTAGCGTTTCCGCGAAATTCGCTCTCCACGAGCGCAAGGCCCGACTTGAGCGTGGACAGTTCGGAATTACAAGCGGCGATCGCCTGTTTATATTGGGCCTCACCCTCGACGGCGAGTTTTGTCGAGATTGTCCTTGCCATGCGCGGCGGCTCCTTTCTATGGCAATAATC
>NZ_JAYWSY010000004.1:0-35107 GCF_036941135.1 Lawsonibacter sp. JLR.KK007
CGCCGTTTGTCAAGAGAAATGCGAAAAATTTTATAAATTTTTTTAGCACAATGCGGGGAGGCCAGGAAAAGCGGCGGCGAAAAGCTCCGCCGCGGTATGGAATCCGAACATTTTCCGAGGATAGTTATTGATCCATTCTGTCGTCTCCCGGAGCTTTTTCCGGGAGACCTTCTTAAAGTCCGTCCCTTTCGGGTGGCGGCGGCGGGTCATGCCGTTTTGTTTCTCATTGGAGCCCCGTTCGCTGGAGCTGTACGGATGGCAATAATAGACCGTCGTCCTCTTTTCTCCCGGGCGTAGACAAGACCGCTCCATACCCTCCACGTCCGCAAACTCGGAGCCGTTGTCAACGGTGATTGAACGGAACACAACCGGGAACAAAGCCCCGAGTTTCCGCTCCAGGCGGTCCAGGGCGGCAACGACCATTTTCGCCTCGCCCGTTTTAATTTTTATGTTTATTTGGTTCCTTGTGACGCGGCCAGTCAGGGCGAGGACCCGCTCCAGGCTCCCGTCCTTGGCGCTCTCTACTGTGTCCATTTCCCAATGCCCGACCTCCTCCCGGGCGTTGATCTCCCTGGGGCGCTCCTCTATGCTCTTACCCCTGCAATTCCGGGCGGCCCTTGGCTTTTGCTTTTCTTTCTTTTTGCCCTGGTTCCGTTTAATGGGGAGGTCTGCGCTTGAAACGCCCGGTATAATCCCCATTTCGATATAGCGGTAAAGGGTCCGGGGCGATATTTTAGTATCAAATTCCATCCCTTTAACCGCAATTTCCCCGAGGGCGGCCTCCGGGGACCGATAGCCGTCCTTTAGGACCTCTCCGAGGTAGTTTGCCAGCTTGTGGTCCTTCCCGATCTTGAGGTCCGGGCCCTTGCCGGAGAATGTGGCCTCGTATTTCTCCCGGGCGATCTCGGGTATATAGCACTCATAATCTATGAGGTCCGTCGTGCGCTGGACGCCGAGGCCCCGCTTGATCTCCCGGTAAATAGTGGAGACGTGCCGCCCGATCTCGTCGGCTATCTTTTGGGGGGTCCATCCATCCTTGAGGCGGGTTTCAATTCGTAGCCGCTCCCTCCAGGTCAAATGTTTATAATGCTTTCCCATAACGCAAGCCTCCAATATATAAAAATCCCCGCTCGACCACTGGCCGGGCGGGGTTGTGTTTATATCAGGTCCCGAGGGTGTACGCCGAGGGCGTCCGCAAGGGCGAGGGCGTTCTTTAGGGAGGTATTCTCCACTTTTGAGGTCCCGCCCTCTATCCCTTGTATTTGCCGGATACCTACGCCGGATAGCTCCGCAAGCTCGCGGAGCCCGAGCCCCCGCTCGGCCCGGAGTTTTGCGAGTTTGCTTGTGCTGGCCGTTGTTCCCTTTCTCATGCTGTCCGCCTCCCTTGTGTTTGTGCCTCTTATATTACGCTAATTTTACCACAAAGTCAAGCCCCAAAAATCCGCCGGGGGAAATTCTTCCCGCGGCGGGTGTTTCTATCCCGATCCGATCAGCCAATCCGCCGAGACGGCGAAAATTTTCGTTAAGGCGAGGAGCTCATAGTCGGTCACAAGGCGGGAGCCGCTCTCGATCCGGCTTATTACGTCCTGTTCCATAATGACGCCCTCCGTGGTCATTTTTGCCGCAAGGGCAGACTGTGACAATCTGGCCCGGAGGCGTAGCTCTCGGACGCGGTCCCCGGATATGTTCCCCTTTCCCTCAAACTGGAATTTTTTCACGGTTCCGCCTCCTTGCTATGGAAATACCCCATATTTTAATTGACTTTAACATGAAAAAGCCCCCTACTCATGGTAATATTCCATAGCTTATCAAAAGAAAAGGCGTACCAAAAGCAAAGAAAAGGGCCGGAGGCGTTACCCTCCAGCCCTTTTTTCTACTGCTTGCCCTCCCGGGCGTCGTGATATGTGGCCGCCACGACCACGGCCTTGAGCGTCTCCTTGCGGAGGTTGAGGTCCGTCTCGCATACCTCCGCCGGGGTTCCGCCGTTCACGGCTCCGGCCTCCAGGAGCGCCGCGGCGGTGGGTTTCCAGTATTCCGGGACGTCCTTCAAATCCTTATAGATCGGGTTTTCCTCGTCGAGGACCTCCCGGACGGTCTCCCGGATCAGTGCCTTTAATTCCTCTTTGCTCATGTTCTCGATCTCCTCCTCATAGTTGATATAGGGGATTTTCCCCCACTTGGTCCACTTGCGGGCGTTGTATCCGGCCTTTGTCCCGATATTGGAGACGGCGGTCACTTGGACCTTGTTCCTCCATTTCGGAGTACATTCGACCGCGAGGCCGTCCCCGATATATACCCCAATATGCCCCTTTACCCATACCGCCGCCCCGGGGACGATCCGGGAGAAATCGGTGGAGACCTCCTTACAAATTTTAATCATGCCGTCCGCCGACACGTCCGGGCAAGCCCCCGCCGCAAATGCCGCCGCGGTCGGGTAGGTTGCGCCGCCATATCTTTTGGAGACGTCCCCGCTCCAGCCCCACAAAATCCCTTTTATGAGGTTGACGCAATCAAAGCCGAATGTATCGGCGGAGGCGGCGTTGATCCGTGCCTTTTGTGCCTCGCTTGTATTGTAGGCGTGATTTTTGGTATATCTCGCCTTGTTCTCCGGCGTCATAGGGGCCCCAAAGCACCCCATGATATAAAGGGTTTTGAAATTCCCCGCCACGGTGAGGAGCTTGTCCACAAACACGCCGGAGGGCATGAGGCCGGAGGTGTCCGCCGGAGCGTATCGGTCAAAGTAGGTTTTCCCGTACCCGGCGCGGCGGGCCCGGGCGGCCTCGCCCTGGTCGGCGGGCCGCTCAAACTGGAGGAGGACGGCGTCGGAGGCGGTTCGGACGTCCTGGGCGCTTTTCAGCGTGGAGAGGACGCCCTTGTAACTCCCGGCGAGCTCCTGGAGCAAAAAACCGACCTGTGTCTCCAGGTCCCCCACGGACCGACCCGCCGCCCGGACATAGGCCAGGAGGGCCGCCTTGCGGGTCTTATAGGTCCACTGTGCGAGGCCATACCCCGCGCCGTCCCCGGCGAAATTGGTATAGGTTCCGGCGTCCACGGCGGCGGTATAGGCGGCGTCTGTGAGGCCGAGCTTTTTCTCGTGGGTGTTTTGCAAGTTCGCCGGGTTGAGGCCGCTCTCGGCGTAAAGGTTCCCCATGAGCCCCGCCGCCCCCGCGGGCGTCAAGCCCGCGGCGGTGAGGCGGCTCCAGATATAGTTTTCTCTTTCTGCCCCCGTCATTTCAGCAACTCCTCCCCCTTATTTTCCGTGGTACTTTTCAGCTTTTCAATCAATGCCACAAGGAAAGACGGGAGCGGGACGCCGATCTGCGAAATGTTCTCAAGGATCGAAATACACTCATTGAGAACGAGCCAGATTGTCACGAGGAGGCCGAAAAAGAAGAATCCGCCGAAATCGACCTCGATCTGGCCCGCCGCCGTCTGTACCACCCAATCGGCCACAATCGCCACGACGACGGCCAGGAGATAGGCGGCCTTTTTTACAATCCCCATAATTCCCACGCGGGAACAAAGCTCGCCCCGGGTCCATGCCCGGACCATGCCAGAGATATAGTCCACGACCATAACAAGGAAAAGGACCGCCACGGGGAGGGCGAGTTCCTGGAAGTATGCCGCGGCTCCGGCCACGGCGGCGGCGATCACGCCACGAAAAATATTTTCTTTCATTGTCTTTTGTTCCTCCTTCTTAAAGCTCGGCCTTTATGGCCGCCACAATATCCGCCTTGAGGGTTTTCCCGGCGAGGCTGATCCCGTGCTCCTTGGCGTATTCTTTGAGTTGGGGGATCGTCATAGCCTCCAGGTCTGCGGCCTCCGCCGCCGCGGGCGCGGGCTTGTCCGGGAGGCTCCAGGCGTCCGGGTCGTCGTCCGGGCCGAAACTCGTCTCCCGGATACACTCCCGGACGGTCCCGTCTGTCCAAACCATATACTCGCCCGCCTTATATGTATCATGGGCCCCCTGGACCTCCACAAAGGGGCGGGCGGTCTCCGGCGTGTTTCCGTGGAGGGGCCTCCAGAATGTGCGCCACGCGGTCCCCTCCGGGGAAATGTCCGGGTAAACCGCGCTGTCGTGCTCCTGGAAACACTCCCACGTCTGGCCGCCCGCGTTCCGCACGTCCCCGACCTTATAGGCGGCCCCGGGGCTCCAGTCCTCATAAAGGGCGGAGACCGCGATCCTCTGGCCGTCGTCGAGGTCCAGCCCCGGCAACGTCAGGCGGGCGATCTTTGCGGCGGCGATCGTGGCCTCCGGGCCCATGCGCTGGACGGTCGCGGCAACGGGGAGGGTGTGGTCCACCTCCACAAGGACGCTCTCCAGCTCGTACCATTCATAGAAAAAGCCTCCTTCCTGGGCCTCGTGAATCAGGGCCCCGATTATGCACTCGTAAACGCTCCTTTTGTCCTCCTGTGCTCTTGTGAAGGATACGACGGGGTCCAATACCTGGATCGCCTCGTCGGATTTAATACGGAGGTAGCGGCGGGGCCGCCCGCCGTCCCTCATTATGCCGATCGTGTATTCAAGCATAGGTTTCTCCTCCTTTTGTCCGCCTCCCGGACGGCGTTTTTCAAAACTGGCCGGATCGGGAGGACGTGCTTTTCATACTGTTTCTTTCCCGCACAATGTTTAAGCTGTCCGGCCCTGGACAGAATCCCCCGGGCCTGTTTCGGGTCTACCCGCCGCCGCGCCTCGATCCGTTTACTCGCCCGTGTGCATTGTCTTTTTAGGCGGAGGAGGTTCCGCTTGCGGATCAGGGTTAAGCCCCGTTTCATGCGATACCCCACGGCGTCGACCATGCGCTTTCGGGTATTGTAGACTTGCCAATTTTCCTTTAGGCGTAGGCCCATACGGGCGAGGTATTCCATGATCGCCCGGATCGCCTTGTGGAGCCTTTTCTTGTTCGGGCCGAAAAAAGTAAAATTATCAATATACCGCCCATATCGGCGGATACCGAGCTTTTCCCGGATATAGTGGTCCAGGGGCTCAAGTACGGCGTTAGCGAGCCATTGAGAAATATAAAAGCCTATTTTGATCCCGGCCTTGATGATCTTCCATATCAGGGCGAGAAATTCCCGGTCCTTGATTTTCCTGCAAAGGAATCTCATAACCACGCGAGGAGATAGGGAATCATAGAATTTTTTAATATCCGCCTCGCCGCCGTACTTTGTCCCCTTGCGGTCTTTGTCGAGCCATTTCTCAATCGCTTTTTTCTCCCTGTGCGGGCCCCGGCCCGGGATACTCCCACAACAAAAATAATCCATGCCCCGCATAAGGATGGGCTTTAAGACTTGGACGATCATGTGGTGGATATATTGGTCCGGCCAGAGGGCGGGCTCGTTGATAATCCTGGTTTTCCCTGCGGTGGGGTCGTACCGCTCAAAGGTCCGGGCGGGTTTCGGGTGGAAGTTCCGGGCGATCTTGCAAAGCTCCTCCGCCCGTTCCTCCTTCGTCCGCTCCACCCATTGAGCGGTTTTATTGTCTTTGCGATCCTCGTTTATTTCCTCGATCGCCTGGAGGGCGTTCTCCTTTTTGCAAAGCCTCTCCATGAGGAATCCTATTCTTTTCATGTTTCGCCTCTCGGATGTAAATAAATTTTCTTATTCACCTCACGGTCTTTCAAACCAAAAAGGCTTACTAAACCATGTCCCTACGGCAATTTTTACCGAGCGGTACGGAAAAGGCTACGCGGTGAGACTATGTCTTGAATAAGTAGGCGCGAGCCGAGGTTGGCGTTGGTGTTGGCGGGCGTGTTGTTGCCGTTGAGGTAGAACGGCCCCGCGTTGGTGCCGTTGCCATAGTTGCCGCCGATATTGAGGGCCCGGACCCCGGTGTTATAATTGCAATAATCCGGGACGCGGGAGCCAAAAAGCCCGGTCGCATAGCGTAGCCAGTCCCTTTTTATTTGTATCCCTCCTTTTCGTCAATGTGTGTTTATCGTTACCTCCGGGGGGTTGCGACCCCCCGGTCCCCCCGGCGGCTACGCCGCCCGAGGGAGCTTTTGAAGGCGCGAGCCGAGGCTGGCGTAGGTGTTGGCGGGCGTGTTGTAGCCGTTGAGGCAGAACGGCCCCGCGTTGGTGCCGTAGCCATAGTGCCGCCGATATTGAGGGCCCGGACCCCGGCGTTATAATAGCAATAATCCGGGACGAACGTCGTCTCGGACCCGCCGATCTCCGAGGGATAAATAAAACTCGGGTCGTTGGTGTCGTGGCCCCATGCCTTGATCCATCCACTCGACGCGGCCCGTTTGTTGCTCCGCACCACGGCCCCGGTCCCGTTGTAGGCGTCGGAGAAGTTAGCCGGGTTGTTATAGGTGCAAATATTGGTATCGGAGAAAATGATCCCGTCTCTCCACTCGCGGACGTTGCCCCACGGGTTTTCAATGTTCCGATACTGGACGGCGGTCTGGCCGTCTGTCCCCGCGGCGCGGCCTGTGTGGTAGGTCATGGAATCGGTGGCCCCGGTGTTGATCTTTGCGCCGGAGCTTACGTTACCCTGTCCGATCGCCGTCTGGCCGTTCCAGTCCGCATATTCCACGATATACAAAAACCACCACGTCAAATGTAAAGCAATATCCGCTTGCCAATACTCCGCGCCGAGGGCATGAATCCCGCTCCTGAAGGTGGCGAGGGGCGTCGAAACTTTCGGGGCCTGTCCGCTCCTGGACATATAGGAGCCGTCGCACTCATAGCGGCCAATATAGACAACATCCCGCTCGCCGACTCCGTCCCCGCGGTCCCGGTGGGCCGGGGAAACCTGATAGCCCGGGGTCGCCTTGTCCGCGATCTGGACCTTAAAGGGCGCGTGAGATACCTTTACCCAATATTTCGGAATTTTCACAAGGACGTTATTCCCGTCCGTTACTTTTGTCATGCCGGACCACGGTAGGCGGTTGTCAAAGGGGGAGGACCCGGCCCCGTTTCCCACGGCTGGGACGGGGTCCGTAAAGAGGGCCGCGTCGTCGCCTCTTGTGAGCTTGGTCGTGCTGGAGCCGTCCCATGCCGCGCTATAAATATGGACATATGCGAGGGAGAGGGTTTTTGTCTGGCCGTTCGCCGTGATCTGTACCGTCCCGCTCGCCTCCTGTCCGCTCTTGGTGGCGGTTATGGTGTAGGTGCCCGCCTCCTTTACTGTAAAGACGACGGAGCCCGTGGAGGTCTTTGTCTGCGTGTTGGAGCCCTTCGCACAAGTGACGGTTGAGCTGCTCTCCACGTTGACGGTAATCGTAGCGGAGAAAAATTCAAGGTTGAGGACTTTCGACTGGCCGCCCGCCGTGATCTGTACCGTCCCGCTCGTGGTCTCTCCATTCATGGAGCCTGTGATCTGCCACGTCCCCGCATTGTGGACCATAAACACGACGGAGCCGTTGGAGGTCCCTTCGAGGGAGGTCTTGCCGTCCGTACAAGTGACAAAAGCCCCGGCGGCGATATTGACGGTAATCGTGGATCGGAAATATTCAAGGGTGAGGGTTTTCGCCTCGCCGGAGGCGGTGATCTGGACCGTCCCGCTTGTGGTCTCGTCTCCCGTGGTGGCCGTTATGGTGTAGGTGGCCGCCGAGGTGACGGTAAAGACGACGGAGCCCGTCTCGGAGGTTTTGGTCTGCGTTTTTCCGCCGCCCTCACATACCACGGAGGAGCCCGCCTCCACGTTGACGGTAATCGTGGACTCGAAAAAGGCCAGGGCGGCGGCGTACTGCTTCGCCGTGTCCACCACGATCTCGACGGTGTTCGAGGGGAGGCCGTCCCGCTCCGCCGAGACGCTCCAGGTCCCATAATCCGGGACATTGAACACGACCGCCGCGCCCGTGGAGGTCTGCTCGTAGCTCTTGGAGCCGTTGGAGCACGTCACAACGGCCCCCGCCGCCACGGTCACAATAATTTGAGGGTAAAGCCCGCCCGCCGCCTGGGCGGTCTCCAGGGCCTCGTCCGCGGTCTTTTTCGCCTCTCCAGCCTCTTTCTTCGCGTTGCTGGCCTCCGTGGAGGCGGAAGTGGCCGCGGTCTGTGCCGTCTCCGCCGCGCCCTGGGCCGTGGCCGCCGCGTCCGCCGCGGTCTGTGCGTCCTTCTTTGCCTGTCCCGCGTCCTGGGCCGCTTTCTCCGCCGTTTCCGCCGCCTCTGTAGCTTTACCCTCCGCCTCGCTTGCGGCCTCTTGTGCGGCCCTTGCGGCGTCCTGGGCGGCCTTTGCGGCCTCCCCCGCCTCCGTTGCCGCGCCCGCCGCCGCCGTGGCCGCGCCGCGGGTCTCCGAAATGGCGGCGATCAGGTCGGCGTGATCCTTCGCGGTGAAGTTCCGCCCGATCAGCTCGCCCGCCGTCCAGGCCCGGGCCGCACCCTCGACCCCCCGCTTGCACCCGGAGAGGGCGGTCTCCGTTTTGGCGGTGTAGAGGATGGTCTCTCCCTCCTCGTCCGTTCCAATGGTAGCGAGGTTCGGGGCGGGCGGAAACGCCGAGGCGTCCGAGACCTCAATAATGGTATCCGCCGCGCCGAGGTTGTTTGTGAGGGTGGCTTGCGGCGAAAACGCAATACCGGGATAGAGCACTGTTGCCATAGAAAAACCTCCTAAACTGTTTTATCCCCGCGGGATTGTATAAAGCCCTGGACAATTAGATCAATGCTGATATAGGCGAGGTCGTCCGGGCGGACCTCCAGGGACAACCAGCTCCCCCGGGGGATCATGTTGTCCGAGCCTGTCAATAGGTCCGTAATATCAAGCTCCGCCGTCCTCCCGGAGAAATCCGCTTTTTTTATCCCATTGATATAAAGCCCGAATTTTTGAGGGTTCCCATATTGATAAATCCCCGGCGTGATATTGTGGGAATGGGAGGGGACCGTTACCTTGTGGGAGTGCCCCGGGATCGTGATCGTGTGCCTATGGTCCGGGATGGTGACGCGGTGAGAGTGGCCGGGGATCGTGGTCGTGTGGGAGTGTGCCGGAATGGTGAGCCTGTGCGAGTGGTCGTCTACGGTGTGCGTGTGCGGCGGGATGGTATGGGAGTGGGCCGGGTGGATATGGGCACCGGAATCCACCCATACTTCGTATCCGTCCGCAATCACGGCCCCGTTTTCATCCACGCCCCCATATATTGCAATCCGCACTCCGTTATGGAGGCCGTGGTTGTGGACCGCTTGCCCGGTGGTCTGGCTCGGGAGGACGTTCGAGCTTTCGAGGGCCGTCGCGCTGGAGGTGGCCCCGCCGCCGCTGGAGGTGGTTTGTCCGCCGCCGCTTGTGGTGGTCGAGGTGGTCCGGCCCCCGTCCGAGCTTGTACGGGTTTGGTCGTCGCTGGTGGTGGTGGTTGAGGTGGTCCGGCCCCCGTCCGAGCTCGTGCGGGTTTGGTCGTCGTTTGTGGTAGAGGTGACAACCTTCGCGGCGTCGCTCTCCGTGCTCTTGGAGTAGGCCCGGAATTTTGTCATTCGCACCTTGACGAGGACCTTGTTTATAATCCGCATTTCCTCCGGGATGAAAAAGTCCATTACCGCCCCGGAGGAGCGGTCACAATTCGCCTGGAGGGCTTGGCTATAAATTTGGGTTGCTCCCTGGGCGTATGTCTGCTCAATCCTCTGGCGGTCCGCCATATCGGCCAGGGAGGAGGCGATCGAGGTCTCCTTGTTCGCCACAACCAGGGAGGACCGCTCCGCGTCCTCATAGTCCCGCTTAATCTCTGTTATGAACGTGTCCACGCTCTCCCCGATCTCCGGGTAAACCATACGGAGGCGTTTTCCGACCTCGGCCTTGTCAAAGTCGGAGGCGGTCATTTCCTGATAGCCGACCGAATAGGAGACGGCGGGTTCCTGGAGCTCCCGGAGCATAGCCTCCGCCGCGGCCTTGAGGGAGGCCGGGTCCTCATAGCGGCGATCCGTCCATACCCTTTCGATAATCCCGTATTTGTCCGTGATTGCTTTCGGGCTCTGGAGGTATGGGACGCCGCCGTTTACGCTCCCGATCCCGAGCTGGTTCACGCCCTCGCCATAGCCGAGGGGATAGAGGCGGGTCACAATATTTTGAGGGTCCCGGCTCCGCTGGTAGCTTGTCATATTGTGCCGCCGCCGGACGTACATTTCCGGGCGCCCCGTGGTGTCCAGGCGTTTGAGAGACAGCCGCCACGGATAAACCGCCGTATTTGTCCGCCATATGTAGGGGCCCGCGAGGGGTGTCGCCACGGAAAATAGGGCGGAGAGGAGGGACTCTTGCTCCCACCCATATTCAAATTGGTTTCTATAGTCGCACTCGTCCAGGACCCAATTTTTCACAAGCTGGTGATCCAGGACGTACCGGATCACGTCGGGGGTATAGGTCCCGAGGTTCCCGACAACGTGATACCCGAAAAGAATATTGTCAATCAGAGTTGCGAGGACGTGCTCGCACTGATAGGCCACGCTCCCGGACTCGTCCACGGTCAGGGTCTCGGGCATGATCCGGTAAAGCTCCCCGCCGTTGTGGCGGACGTAATAGAAGGGCTTGCAATACTCATTTTTCGGGTCCTTATACGGGAGGGAAAAATAGAAATACCAAACGGCGTTAATCCGTTCCTGTTCTGAAATGGCGTGAGCGTTCTCCGCGATCGCTACCCGCCGCCGCGATTTATCAAAAATTTCTATCATAGGTATCTCTCCGTATAAATGAGCTGTCCCCGGAGCTGGCCGCCGGAGGCGCTTTCGATAATGAGCCGGAGGAGTTCCCGGGATACGTTGATCCAGTCCCCGGACTGTGTATGCAAGGCGTTTTCCCCATTCAAGAGAACGAGAAAAAGCTCGCTGTCAATCCGCAATTCTCCCCCGGGCGGGATCGTGAGCTGGAGGGTTGTCCGCTCCGTGGTCTGTGAGGTCGCCTCTAACATGGAGGTCAGGACCTCGGAGACCTTGAGGGAGGCCGTGACATTCTTCGAGCCCGCCGCCGCCGCGGTGAGACGGTCCGCAAGCTCCAGGGGCGCGGGGACATTCTTCGAGCCCTGGGCCCGGGCGGCCAGCACGTCCCGGACGGTCAGGGCCGCGGGCGTGTTCTTCTGTCCGTATATGGAGCCCTGGATGGCCTCGGAGAGGGCGGCCCGTGTCACTACGTCCGCCGACATTCTCGCCGTCGTAAATAGGCGGTCAGCCGCCGAGAACGTGGAAATAACAGAGACCGTCCCCCGCGCGGAGCCCTGGAGGGCCTCCGCGTATTTGTCCCGGAAATCAACGGGGATCGCGGCCCCGGCAACCGCCCCCATAGCCTCGGAAAAGCTCTCCGCGATCTCGACCGTCTTTGCCTCCTGGTTGACGGAGTACCGGGCGAGGCTATACCGTCTATCGTTATACATGATTAGTTGATCCCTACCTCCACGGCCCCCTCCGCAATCGTGGGCATATATCCGCGCTTGAGTTCCACGGACTCCGTCAGGGGCTTAATATAGACGGGCTCGCCGGAGGTCTCGGCGGAGTAGAGGGCGGAATAGGTCCAGGTCCCCCACGCGGTCGAGGGCCTTGGAAACGCCGCCGCCTGGGAGTTGCGGGCGATAATCTGGCCGGAGGTTTGCTCCGTCGGGGCCCCGAATGTGAGGGGGACGCGCTGGTAATTGTCCCCGGACAGCTCGGAGCCGGAGGACTCCGGCGATCCGTTCCAGAGGGAAAAATAGGGTGTGATCCCTTGGATAGAGTTTCCCCGGAGGACGTTCAAGACCTTTGTTTTCCACGCCTTGGAGAGGTTCCCGGTGAGATAGAAAAGCACGTCCCCGGCCAGGAATACGGGAGGCTCCTCCGCCCCGATAATGAGGGGCTCCACAAGCTCGCCCCGGGCGAGCATATTCCCGCCCGTGAGGGAATCCACGACGCCGATATGGGTAATGGTGCCCGCCGCCGAGACGGGGGTCGGAAAAGTAATGTCGGTGAGGTTCTGGACCCCGATCCCGCCGTTGGAATCCGCCGGGGCGGAAAAGTCAATTTCCATCCGCTTATATCCGGTATAGCTTACCTCTGTTCCTGCCGTGCCGCTTTCCCCTGGGTCGTTGAGGTAAAGGGCAAGGTAGCATTTCGCCGGAGCCGCAAAGGTGACGCCGCGGAGGGCGTTCAAAATCCCATTTTCCAGGTAGTCGCAAGCGTACATAATTAAACACTCCTTTTCGCATTTCTCCGTTGCCGCTCTTTCCTTTCTGTGGTAAACTTTCTTCCAGAAAAGGGGGTGATACGAATGATTCCAATGAACGAAAACGCGGCAATCACAAATTCAATCGAGATTGCTAAAATCCTTTGCGCGGCCCGCGGCGATAGATACCCTATCGACGTAGACAGCGCAAACGAGATCGCGGATTTTATTGAAACGCTTCAAAAGCGTTTCACGGAACGCTCGGACAAATCCGATTGATAGTCTCTGCCAGCAAGCACATAGACTCGGATAGTTTCGCAAGTTCCATATAATCCCGATTTTTTGTTTCTGCGGAACGCTCGGAAAGTAGCTGTAACTGCTTTTCGAGCGTTTCTTTGATCTTGTTTTTGTCCATAGTCAAACACTCCTTTTTATAGCTGTTATAGTGATGGTGAGGACGTCCGCGTCGGAGAGGTTCCTCAAAACGATAATGCAAGGGGTCTCCGCTGTGCCCCGGTAGTCGACCGGGTTCTCCCCGGAGGTGATCGGCTGGGTCACGGTCCGCCCGAGGGCAAAAGGCGGGTTATAGTTCCACGTGAGATCAAACTCCCCGTATTTAAGGTGTTGCGCCATAGGGGGCCCGCCGGAGATACGGGCCGTATAGTATTTATCCGGCTCTTTATCGTAGGCGAGCCGCCCGGTGCCGGACAGCCAATAGGCGATCTCCCGGCATACCTCCGGGACGGTTTTCCCTGTCGGGCACTTAAACGCACAATGAATCGTCTCCGCCCGCTCGTCGTACACATTCCCGGCCACGCCGTCATAATAGCCGGAGCGGCCCGGGATCACGACCTTTCCCTCCCGCCGCGGGGGGAGAATGATCCGGCTCGTGTCCTGTGTATAAATTCCGAATTTGCTACTATGGACGCCCCGGAAAGAAAAACCGCTCATAAACTGCCGCCTCCTCTCGACCTCTTTTTCTGCTCCGTGAGATAGTAGAGCTCCCGGGCGACCCGCTCCACGTCCTGGTCGTCTCGGACCTCCAGCTTGTCCACATAGATAGTGATACCTCCAGTTGTTCCGCCGTCCTGGCCCCGGACCGCCGCCACGATCGCCGCGGTCTGTCTGTTGATGGCCGCCGAGGTTGGCGGTTCCTCCACGCTGGAGGGGAGGCTTTTCTCCATAGCCGACAAAGCGGTCCGGCCCGCGTCTGCGTAGGTCTCCGCGAGGTTGGCCTTTTCTGCCTCCGCGCCCTTTATAATGCCTTGAATATCAAAGCGGCCCGCCTCGTTGAATTTCTTCGAGGGGGAGGCTTGTTCGACCTCCTTCTTGTAGGCGGCGAGGGCGGCGCGGCCCATTTCGGCATACTTCCGCACGAGCTCCGCCTTTTTACTGGCCGTTCCGTCTATGAGCCCTTGCATATTGTTTTCGCCGATCTGATAGGCGTCGTCGGATAGGTCCATATCCTGGATCGCGTCGTCCAGGTCCCGGACAAGTTCCTCCATTTGATCCGAAAAATCGGTTTCCATTTCGGCCACGGTCTCGGAAAACGCCTCTTTGCCCTTCTCCACCTTTGCGAGCTGTTCATTGAGGGCAGCTATATCCTCCTCGCCGCCCTCCACAATGGCCGCCAAAATTTGCGCGGACTCCTCGGAGCCGTCGGACAGCTTTTTAATTAAGCCCTCGTCCACACCGAGCTCCATAGCCTTTTGAATGTTGGCCGCGTAGGTTTCCATATAGGAGACCTGTCCTTGTAGGGTCCCGATCAGGTTGTCAATGGAGGTTTTCGCCGATCCGTCCAGCTCATTAAAGAGGCCGAGTTGTCCGTCTATGCTCTCCATAGCGGCGTTATAACTTTCCTCATAGGCCGCTTGGAGGGTCTCCATTTTGGCGGTTATATCCTCCACGCGGGAGGTCATTTCCTGGGTTTTGGCGGCGGCCTCCGCCTGTTTCTCCCCGTATTCCCGGGACGCCTCCTCCAGTTCCGCGATCTGTGCGGCGTTTTCTTCCTGGGCGGCGGTGAGTTCGTTAATATCATTTTGGAGTGTCCTGGTGTTCCCGGAGCCTGTTTCCTGGGCGGTGTTTAATGCCTCTTGAGCCTCCTCCAGGCGGGCGGATATTTCCGACTGTTCTGTGTAGAGTTCAGACAAGCGGGCGACCTGGGCCTCATATTCCTCTTGTGCGGCGGCCTTTTCGACCATAGCCGAAACCTCGGCGGCGGTGAGGCCCTCCAGGGCGTCCCGCTCCGCGTCATAGGCGAGATTGAGCCCGGGGACGCTTTCGTTTAGTTGGTTTACGAGTTCAGAGATCGCCGCCTTTTGTGCGGCGGACTTTTCCTCTACGGCGAGGAGTTCCTCCAGTGCGGCGGCGCTTGCGGCGGTGGACTCCTGCTCCGCCTCCATTGTCTCGGACAATTCCTCATAGGCCGCCTTTGTCTCCTGGAGTGACCCCGTAAAGGCTTTTGTTTCCTCGCTCGCGGAGGTCATCATAAAAGCAAATGCGCCGACGGCGGCAACAGCCGCAACGGTGGCCGCCGCAATCAACCCTATCGGATTAGCCTCCATAACCACATCAAGCGCGGCAGTTGCCGCTACCACGGCAGTAACTCCCGCCGCAAGTGTGCCGAGCCCTATGACAACCGCCGCAACAGCTTTCACGACCGCTGGGTGTTCGTTTGCGAAATCTGCCGCCCATGTGAAAGCGTCCGTCCCTACGTCGTACAATCTTTCAAGTGACGGATTTAATTGGTCTCCGACGGCGATTTTCAGATTTTCCGCGGCGTTTGTCATTCGCTGGTGTGCAAACTCCGTTGTATCCGCCATGATCTGAAAATTGCGGTCGACGGCCCCGGAGCTGTTCGCCATAACGCCGAGGGTCCGGTCAAATTCTTCTGCCCCGGTATTGAGGAGGGAGAGGGCCGCCTTGCCCGCCGTGGTGCTACTCCAGAGGTTGGAGAACGCGGTCGCGTCCCCGTTCGCGCTATCGGAGAGGATCGCCATAATGTCCCCGAGATTGGACCCGCTCGCCATGAGTTCGGCAAAGCTCTTTCCGGTCTGCTCCTCCAGAATCCCGGCCACGTTGGAGCCGCTCTTTGCCAGCTCGTCCAGCATAGCGCCGAGGTTGGTCGTCGAGATCGCCGTATTCATACCGCCCTTTGTGAGGAGCGCATAGGCGGTCGTCAGGTTTTCGAGGCTTACATTGTAGGCGGCGGCGGATGGGATCACGCGGCCCATATTTGCGGCCAGCTCTCCGACGGAGGTCTTGCCCTCGTCCTGGGTCTTTACCAGCATAGAAGCCACGCGCTCGGCCTCTGTTCCTTCCAGCTTGTAGGAGTTGATCGCGGTTGTCAGAACGTCAACCGCCGTCGACGCCTCCGTAAAGCCCGCCGCCGAGGTCTTTGTGGCCGTGGCGACAAAGTTCACAACGTCCGCCGTATCCACACCCGCCGAGAGGGCTTGATAGGCCGCCTCGGCCAGTGCCCCCACGGCGACGCCTGTCTCGCCGGACAAGGTCACAAGTTCCGTTTTGAGGGTTTCCAATGGGACGACGCTTGTATCTGCCAGTGTGGAGACCTTCGCCATAGAAGTTTCAAAACTTTCTGCGGCCTTTGCACACTCCATAAGAGTGTCTGCGATCTCCTTCACGGTTTTAGCAATTCCCGCCGCCGCTAATACGGTGGCGAGGTTGTCGATTGCGCTTTTGCTCTTTCGCCGAATTTCCGGACTCCTCTCCTGCTTTTTTTGTCTCCTTCCCGTACTTGTCTATGGAGTTCGCGCACCCGTCGGCGCTTGCCCTTGCCTCACTCAAATATCCGTTATTTTTCCCTATCTCGTCGGATAAAGTGTTGAGTTCAATCTTTGCTCCGTTATTATTGTTTTTGCCAGTTCTGGACCCCACGCTCCGCCGCCGCCTGTCCGGCCTGGGCCTCCTCAAGTTCGGCGTTCCATTTGTCGAGTTCCTTTGTGAGGGCCTCTTGCTCTCTGGAGGTGTCCCCGGTGGACCTCCGCAAGGTTTCAAGGGCCCGCTCACACCGCTCTATATTGCTTTGTGCCGTTGATACCCGGGAGGAGTATTCCTCCTGTGCCCGCTGGGCGTTGCGGAGGGCGGCCTCCAGGGTGGAGACCTTCTCCTGTTGCTTTTTATACATGGAATCCAGGGCGGCCCCCTTGGCCGTGAGGGCCTCCATGCTGTTAGCGTTTCCGCGAAATTCGCTCTCCACGAGCGCAAGGCCCGACTTGAGCGTGGACAGTTCGGAATTACAAGCGGCGATCGCCTGTTTATATTGGGCCTCACCCTCGACGGCGAGTTTTGTCGAGATTGTCCTTGCCATGCGCGGCGGCTCCTTTCTATGGCAATAATCAATTTTTTACTTGACATTACCATATTTTCGGGTGATAATTTCCCTTGTGAAATGCGATTATTTTCGCCGTTCCTACAACAAATAGATTAAAGGGGTTATTCTATGCGCGAGGATGTTCAAAGGGTTCTCGACGAGTACAAAATTAAAACTTTTGGCAATAAAAAGGATCTCGCAAGGGCCGAGGAGTTGCTTGATCCAGACGAAACAGTCCTTTTTGCCTCCCCGTCAAACGTCGTTATTACCCACGCAAACACAAGGAAAAGAGGGACGTTTCCCGGCGTCGTGTTCCTCACGGACAAAAGGTTTTTGTTTTCTTACAAAGTGCTTTCTAACTTCTCCGTTGAAATGTTTCTCTTAACGAAATACAATCCGTTGACTGTAGCGGAAACGGCTTAACCGGGAGCTCTATCGGAGTCCATACGCTGACAAAATCCTTTTCTGTGATGGTTACATACAAGAGGGAGATCGCACAAAAAATCCTAAAGGTTTTCGAGGACGCAAAAAACAGTGTTTCTACAATCGCCACTCCGCCTCCGCCGCTGATGAAATCTTGAAGTATAAAAACCTTTTGGATTGTGGAGCCATTACAGAGACGGAATTTGAGGCAAAGAAAAACCAGTTGCTCGGAATCTAATCCGCCGCCGGAGGGGTTCGCCCCTCCGGCTTTATTCGTCCTCCGGCTCCCGCTCCTTCTTTACGCCCCGGGCCTGGAGGTAAAGCTCCCAAAGGTCCCCGATCTCTCCAGGTGTGGAGAGGAGGGTCTCTTTTTTTGAGAGGCCGCCCGCTGTCCCCATGCGGATATAATGGGCGCGGGTTACTACGTTTTTTTTTGCGTGTTGAGCTCCGCAAGGCCGAGGTCCACCTCGTCGGCGTCGGCCTCAATCTCCCGGCCATAGCCGAGGGTCAGGGCGGAGGGGATCGCAACCTTGAGGGCGGCGATCTCACTCGGAGCCATTGTCGCCGCGATTGTCTCGGCGTCCGTCATAGGTTCCGGGTCATACCCGAGGCCGCGCCGGACGAGCTCTCCTTGTTCTGCCAGGATTGCGGCGGCCTTGCAAGCGGCGGAAAATCCCTCCCGTGTGTCGCCCTTGATGGCTTCGATCATTTCGCCGGACCCGCCGAAAACTTCTTGAATTTGAAACATAGCCTCCACGGTAAAGGCGAGGTATCGCACCCGGCCCGCAAGGTTGATTTTTACGCTTTTCATAGCGCCCTCCTGTAAATTCTTGTAGGGAGGCGGGTTGTCCCGCCTCCCTGTGTGTTACTCCGTCAGGGTATAGTGAGCCTCCAGCACGTCGGAGGCGGCGAATCCCTCGGCGGTGGCGATCGCCTTAATCGTGGTCTCCTCCGTAATCTCAATGGGGGAGGAATAGGCGGGGGAGGTCTCGGTCGGGTCGGAGCCGTCTGTGGTATAGCTGATCACGGCGTCCGGCGTGGTGGTGGCGAGGGCAACGGTCGCGCCGCTGGCGACCGCACCCGCCGCGGGCGTGGCCGTGGGCGTGGCGGCCCGTTTCTTCCCCTTGAGCTGTTTCTTGATCCAGTCGATCGCCTCGGGCTCCGTCTTAAACTCCTCCGTAAACCTCCAGTCGCCCGTCTCACAAGCGAACACTGTAAAAGTCGTGTTGTTGGTCCCGAATGTGATACTGTCGGTTTTGGTCTGCGCGGTGTCGTTTCCGAGGGCGGCCTTGACGAGGGGATAGAAATAGCCCTTGTAAAGGACCTTTTTCCGCCTCATAAGTTTCTTGAAGTACGCAAGGCCGCCCGCCGGGGGATCGTCCCCGACATTGTAGCGGACCATTTTCCCCTCTACGGTGCAACCGTACACGACGCCCGCGACGGGGTCCTCCATGTCGTCGGTCTCCATAGCGATAGAGCCGGAGGAAAACTCCTCCACGCTCTCGGCGAGGCCGTCGTCGGCAAAGAGCTTGCCGGAGGCGAGGTTTACGGTGAGGTCCGCCTTGACGAGGCGGCCCACCCGGACGGGGTCCTGGTCCTTATAGACCGGGAGCTTGCCCTCCGGCTCCTCCGCCACGGGGTTAAAATAGGGATATTTCGCCCCAAAACTTGCCATAGTAAAACCTCCTAAAATTTATAGGTTTCTGCTGTCGAGAAATTGGTTATAGACCCGCTCTCCGGCGTCTATCGCCTCTTTCTCTTTCTTCTTGTTCGCGGCGTCGATCGCGGGGCGGGCGGCTATGTGCCGCCCCGGGGCCCCGTATTCGTTGATAAAAGCGATCTCGGCGTTTCTTGTGGACCTCCCGCCGCGCTTGCGGGTCCCCTGGGGGTAGATGGTGAGGGAGCGCCCGTCCCGATCCTTTTTGACCTTCCCCTTTTTGACTGACTTCGAGGAAATCCCCAAAGAGTGCGGCCCTGTCCACTGTTTTTCAATCTCCGCCCGCTGGGCCGGGAGAATAACGCCCGCCTCGGCCTCAAGAATCCCCTCAACCACGCTATCCGGTAGGCGAGCCAGGGCGGCGAAATCGTCGGAGAGGGCGTCGAGCCCATTCACGGTGAGGCGTCCCATTCTCTTTCATTCCTCCTCTAAGCCCTCGACGGTTTCACACTCAAAAACATGGTGCTGACCGTCTTTATCCGAGGCGTTGGTATAGGCCGGATAGGTGAAGCCCGCCGAGGCGAGGGCTTTCTTAACGGCCCGCCGCTTTGCGGTAATGTCATAGCCGAGAGGGGCGTATAGATGGACCTGGACGGAGACCCGCTCCTGTTCCGGCTCGTCGTCCCCGTAATTGATCGGGGTTGTGTGGTAATTGAACGTGATGTAAACCGCTTTCTTGCCCTCGTAGGCGTCCGCCTCTGCGGGCGCTATAGGCTCCAGGACGGCCCGCAAGGTTTCATTGATACTCACCCCTCCCCCTCCTTGTCCGGCCCCTCCTGGGCCGTTTCTGGCGGCTCCTGGGCCTCTTTACAGTTTAGCTCGTAGGTCTCGCCGCTTTCGGTGTAGGCCCTCACGACCTCATAGAGGCGGCCCTCGTACTCCACGAGGGTCTCCTCCTGGTAGTCCGCGCCCCGCACCTCCAGGACGAGGGCGATCTTGTCCCCGGCCTGTTTTGCCGTGTAAAACTCGGAGCGCGTGGCGGTCTTTTTGTTGGCGAATACCTCCCGCCGCGTCTTGACCGTTTCCTTGTAGCCGTTCGGTTTTACCCTTTTTTCCTCTCGAATGAGGGCGGCCTCGTCTCTCCAGTACACGGCTACACCTCCCCGCCGACGTAGTCCGAGGACATAGCGAGGGAGACCTTGAGGCGTTCATAGACGGCCCGGAATTTTTCCGCGTCCTCATTGTCGAGGCCAAACTCCGCCTTGATATAGTTCATAACCGCCCGCTTAATGAGTGGGTCCTCCTCGTCCTGGGCCCGCTCGGGGAGGACTCCGCCGAGGGCGAGGTCCTCCCGGGCGGCGCGGATCAGGTCCACGATCTCCCCGTCAAACGCTGTCGACTTCGTTCGTACAGCCTGCCTCCCCGCGGCGAGATACTCCTCCGAGACGTCCGCCGCGGGTTCCCGGGCGGCGGGGCTCCGGCCCGTGCTCTCGCTCATGCTCCGCCTCCTTACGCCCCGGCGCTGGCCTTTTTCTTGATACGGAGGAATCCGTTTTCGGTGATAACATTCCCGCCGATCATAGCCTCGCCCATGACGGCGAGGAGGCCCTCCGCGAACTTATAGTCGCGGGAGACTTCCACGGTGTAGGGCCCGAACAAGTCGAGCTGATAGGCCAGGGGTTTCCCGTATGCCATGCAATAGGAGCCCGCCGCCGAGGTGGTCTTGGAGAGGGCGGGGAGCTCGTCCACAATGCAGAATTTCACCGCGAGGCCGCCGTCCTTGATCGTGCCCGTGGTGGTGCTGTTCTCGGAAAACTCAATTTCGTAAACGGCCTTTTTCTCGCTGGTCCCGCGAATGTCGCCGAACGCGATCAGGTCGTCCTTGTTGAGGAGAAGAACACCGCCGCCCTCGACATTGTTCGCGCCGCCATACTTGAGGGCAATCGTGCGGAGGGTTTTCTCGTCGATCTTGCCGATCTCCACGTCGGAGCCCGCCTCAATGGCCGCGGCTTTGAGAATACCCGTCGGCTCGGGAATGGTGGCCGCGGGGTCCCCGGTGACAATGAGGCCCCCGGTTTTCTTGCGGAGGGCGGTCAAAGCGCCCTCGGAGACCCGCCCCTGGTAGTTGAGGGGGGTCGTGCGCTGGATGTTCCGAGAGACATAGGACAGAGTGGAGATCAAAACGGGGGTAATCTTGGCGATACGGAGGACGGGGTCCGTGGTCGCGGGGGCGGTTCCGTCGTCCTTCTTGGTGGCCGCCGTCTGGCCGCCGCTTACCTCATAGGCCACGGAATCCTCGCCCATACCGTTAGCGTCCACGACGCGGACCATGTCCACGATCCCGGAGACGATATTCTGGCCGGGGTTAATCCCGGAGACGCGGGTCGGCTGGGCAATATTCCCGCTGGTGAGGGTGAGGGAGCGGCAAAGGGCGTCGGTGGTGATCTCCATACGCCCGCCCTCGGCGAAACGCTGGGCGCGGGCCTCCACGTCCTGGAGGGGAATCCCCTGGAGGTCGGCGAGGTAGGCGGCGCGGCTCTCCACGCCCACGGGGAGGCCGCCCCGGGCCTCGCCGCCCCCGGCGATCGGGTTCACGGGGCCGGGGGTAGGATCGCCGGAGCCCCGGTCGCCGTGGCCGCCCTGCTGGCCGTTCCGGCCCTCCAGGCCCGCCCCGCCATTGAGGCGGCGGGTCGCGGCCTCCCGGCGGTCGAGGTCCCGCTCCTCGGCGTCCAGGGCGTCGAGCTCCTTCTCCATGGCGTCCATATCGACGGCCCCCTCCCCGGCCAAAAGCGCCCGAATCTCGGCGCGGCGGGCGGCGATCTCTTTACGTCTTTTCTCAAACATAGTTTTTATTCCTCCTGTTTCTGTGTGGTGTGTGGATAGGTACGGGTCCGCGCTAAAAGCCTCCGCCGCCTCGCGGCTTGCTCCAAAGCCTTGACCTCCTTCGAGTGCTCCACCTCAAAGAAGGATCGGGCGGAGAGGTCCGTTTCCTCATAGGCGGGAATATCCACCGCCGAAACGTCGTATAGCTTGCGGAATTTAGTTATTCTCCGGGTGTGGGTGGCGGCGTCATACTCCGCCTCCTGCACCGCAAAGGAAAAACTCATTTTGTCGATATAGCCGCCGTCGATCTCCTCGTAAAGGTCCCGGCCCGCTACTGTGCCGGAGAGGTCCGCCTCTATGTCCAGGCCCCGGTCCGTGATGTTGAGGGTGAGGGTCTTGTTGCGGAGGCGGGCGACCACCTTCCCGCCGTGATTGTAGTTCATAATCACGTCGGAGAGGTCGCACCCGTCCAGCGCGTGGCGGTCGATCACTTCGTAATACTTGACGCCGTCGCACTCAAAGAGGACGGTCGGGGTATCGAACACGATCGCCGTCCCCCGCACCTTGTAGGCGTCCGACTCCCCCTCCCGGGGGACGAGGGAAAAGCCCTGCAATGCGCGATACTCGCGCCCCTTCTTAATGGGCATTTTAAGCGCCCTCCTTTCCGTCTTTCGGCTCTGTGGGTTCCTGCCCCTCCTCGGGCTCCGGCGTGTCCTGTGGGCCGCCGGAGGGCGGCTCCTGGGGCTCTTTCGGCGTCTCCTCCGCCTTTTGCCCTGTTGTCCCCATTTGGTACTTGTCCGCGATCTCGGCGTTTACCATGTTCAACGTCTGGACCCGGCGCTTTCCCTCGTCGCCGCCGATGGGCGGGAATCCGAAAATATCCAGCACTTGATCCAGCTCCAGGGCCCCGATCTGTGCCAAAAACTGCGCGGCCTCGACCCGCTTGTCCAGGGTCTCAAACTGAATACGATCCATTTCACAAAGGACCTCATTCCCGAAACCCTGTTCCCGCTCCGTAAAAATGGCATCGGTGAGGCCCTGGGCGAGTTGCATATAGAACGGGACGAGCTGGCCCTGATAAAAGGCGTCCATTTCCTCCGGCGTGGCCTTGTTCTGGACGATCGCCTCATTCATCCCGAAATAGTCGTAAATCTCCCGCCGGACAAATTCGAGTTGCCCGGTGGGGATCGGCGTCTCCTTCTGCTGGATGGGGGTATATTTGTGTTTGCTGTCCGTGATAATCACGCCGGAGCCGTTGGCCTCCATGCTGAAATTATCCCGGACAAAGGCGTCCCGCCGAGCCGCGAGGTCCTCTTGCTTTGTGACGGTCGGGGCCTCCAGAATCCCCCGGATCACGGAGACGAGTTTCGCAAATTTGCTCATTCCCTGGTTAAAGGCGTCCGCGGTCTCCAGGGCGGGGAGGAGGGGGCGGTTATCGTCCCCGAAAATATCATTGTCCAGGTAGTGACGGCGGAGGTGGACGAGGTGCTCATAGGGGACCGTGTAGACGTTCCCCGTCGCAAAGGTGAGGCGGGCATACATACCGCCCATATCCTCCACGAGGTCCACCCGGGAGGCGTTGATCGGATAGAGGGCGGTCAGCTTGCCGCCGTCGAACATGGGGAGGATAAAGGCGTTATTATACACAACGAATTGAGCGGCCACGCGGTAATAAAAGGCGTAGGCGGTCATATACGGATTAGGCCGGACCCGGAGAATCCGCTCTAAGCTGTCAGAAACGGTCTCCCGCCGCCCTCCGGCGCGGCGGATGTGCCGGGGCTGTATCTTTGCCGCGTTCCTGGCCCATGCGTCCACGGCGGCGCGGACGGTTCCAATGTCCCACGCCCGCCCATTAAATGGCGTAAAGCTGGAGTCATAGGACGAGAGGAGCCGAAACGCCGGGAGGTTGCTCCCGCTCGTTGGCCGTTTACCGAATACGGACTCAAAAAGTCCGCGAATATTCAAAAATCCCATTGTTTCACCCCACGGCATACATAAAGTCCTCGAAATATTTCACATACATAACCCACGCATTGAGAAGGGAGACCGCGCCGTCGATCCGCCGCTTGTCCGTGATTTTCACGGGCTGGATGTTGTTCAATCCCGATTTTTTAACGGCGGTATTTGTCAGACACCAAACAAGGATCGGGTTCCCGTTATAGTTGACCTGTTTCGCCTCCAGGGCGGCCCCCATTTCCCGCATTGGCTGGCTCCAGGTGTAGGGGCCCTGTGCGACGGCCTCCATGTCAAAGCCGTTCGACTTCATTTCGTCCACCCAATACCCGGCGAGGGCCCGGTCATAGCCGACCTTGATCGCGTCGATCTTCCACTCGTCCCGCATTTGGCAAAACCACGCCGTCACGTCGGAATAGTTGACGCGGTTCCCCGGGCAGATGGTGAGGAGGCCGCGGTCCGCCCATTTCCGATATGGGGCCTCGTTTGTGTTCTTGTCCTCCAGGTGCTCCACCCGTTTTTCCGGGAGGAAATATTGCTGTAGAACGTAGACGATCGGGTCCCCGGCTTTGCGTATGAGAAGGGTCGCACAAGTGAGGTCCGTTGTTGCAGAGAGATCGCACCCGCCGAGGGCGTAGGTGTTATAAACGTCCTGGAGCTCAAAGCGGAGTTCGCTTTGTATCGCCTCAAAGGATAGCCAGACGGCGGCGGATACCTCGCGGATGTTGAAATCCTTACAGAGGACGCCGGGGAGGTCCTCCGGCTTGATCTTTGCCCTCTGGACAAAGGCCGCGAGGGTCTTGTATTGCTTGATGGTCCCGAGGCCCGGGTTTGCCTTTTGCCACTTCGTCGGATCGGTCCACTCGTCCCGGCTGTCCAGCTCGTAGAGGATCGGGAGGAAAGTCGGGTCCTCCTCGACGCCGTCCGCGATCTTACAAGCGAGCTCATACATTTCGTCGAACACGCTCTCCCGGACCATGCCCGCCGTGGTAATCATAACGACAAGGGGCTGGCGGCGGCTGGAGGTGGATTGCTTCATAACCTCGTAGAGGTTCCGGTCCTTGATTGCGTGGAGTTCGTCAATAATGACGGCGTGGGCGTTGAGGCCGTCCAGGGTGTTAGAATCCGAGGCGAGGGCCTCGAAAATGGAGGCCGTGGCCGCAAAATAGAGGTCGTTCCGCCGCTTCTTGAGAACGGCCCGGAGCTCCGGCGATTGCTTGACCATGTTGATAGCCTCGGTGAGGACCTTTTTCGCCTGGTCCTTTTTCGTGGCTACGCTGTAAATCTCCGCCGCGCCCTCATAGTCTGCGATCAGCATATACAAGGCGATCGCGGCGAGGAGGGTCGACTTGCCATTTTTCCGGCCCACGAGGAACATAGTCTCCCGGTAACGCCGGAATCCGGTCTCCTTCTCCAGGAATCCGAAAAGAGCTTGAATATATGCCTTTTGGAAAAGCTCCAGCACGAGCGGGGCCCCGATCACGCCCTGGGATTGCTTGCAAAACCGCTCGGCGAATATAATCGGGCGCTCCCCGATCTCCTCGTCGAAATAATACGGGGAATCCGGGTCCGGCTCCTGTATCTCCCGGGCGAGGCGCTTGTAAACGGCCCGGACGCGGCGGCTTGTGACAACCTTCCCGCTCTCGATTGCCTCCCAATAGGCAAGGATATAATTCATTTTCTACCCGCCCCCGGGGGCTTAGTTGCGAAATTCATAAGCTCCTCCCCGGCCTGTTTTTGGGTCTTTTCCGGGAGGAGGTCGAGGAGGCTTTTCGAGAGGGCAGTAAACGACTTGATCGTGGTATTGTAGCTTTTGAGGGCCGGATTTTCGCGCCGGAGCTTTTGGGTTCCCTGGACAAAATCCTCGATCAGTTCGCCGTTGTTGATCTCCTCCACAAGGCGCTCCAGGGTGACAGTTGTCACGGCCAGTTGATAGATCAAACCGTCGGCAAACTGTTTCTTTTCGGCGGGCAATTCTCGGAAAAGTTTAGCGATTTTTCGCTTTTTTACCTCCGTTTTTTCAGCGGTTGAGAGGCTTTCATAGGAAGTTTTTGGTTTTGCCATAAGATGTATAAACCTCCTCTCCGGCGGGCTGTACCCCCCCCCTTATGTGTGCGCCCGGGGGGTTATAGACGGGGATGGGACGCGGTTCGGAAAAGCCCACCCCCGGGGGTCCGAGGTGGGGGGGAGGCATGAGCGCCGAGGACTCGCCGCGGCTGTTCGCTTTTCTTTTCCCGCTCGACCGCCGCCGAGGCGCTGGCCCCGCGTGGCCGGACGGATGGGCGGCCCGGGGTCGGGATGGGTGGGCGTTTTCTGCTGGGCTTGCTTTCACCTGTGGTTTATTTTCCCTTGCGTTGTGATCCGCTTTTGCTATGACAGTAACTCACGCTTGACAACATTTCCCTCGTCGTCGAACGTGAGCCCGCTGTCTGTTGCCAGCTCCCCGGCGTGGGCGAGGGCGTGGCACTCTCGGCAAAGCAATTCGAGATTGTCCTCGCTGAGCGCAATTTCTGGATTGCTGATATTCTCCGGCGTGAGGTGCTCCTTGTGGTGAACGATCTCCCCGAGGGCCCCGCACCTTACGCATAGGCCCGCGTCCCGGTTGAATACATAGGCCCGAGCCCGCCGCCACTCTTTCGAGAGATAGAACGCTTTCGCAAAGTCCCGCACCGCCGCCGCCCTCCCGTCTTTGCCTGGAGCCGAGGGACCGGGCCCCATGCCCCGGCGCGTGGTCCCGCTCCAGGCGGCTATATGTCCACAAGGTAATTAAACCACGGCCACGGCCCCCGGTGTCCCCGTTCGGGGACGCTCCGAAAATTTATTTTTCCCGGCCACAAAGGCGGTCAAGGGAGACCTCGAAAAAGTCGGCCAGCGCCTCGGCGTCTGTGAGGGTGGGGACACGCTCCCCCCGCTCGTACCTGGAGAGGGCGCTTTTGCTTATTCCGCATAGCTCGGCCAGGACCCGGCGGCTTATCCGGCGGCGTTCCCGGAGCTTGCGGAGCTGGTTCGGAAATTCACTCTTTGCCACGGGGTCCACCTCCTCCACTGTTGCGATCAGTTACCCCCCCCCGCCGAGGGGCGTCCTGGGGCGATCATACGGTTTTGCCTCCGTGTCTGTACTCCCGCCCGAGGTTGTATTTGTGCTTTGCCATAACCACGGCGTCCACGTCCACTCCGAGGGCGGCCATGAGGTCCAGAGTGCGGAGGAGGACGTCGGCCAGCTCGACGGCGATCCCCTCCGGCTTGCAAGGACCGTCCGCGCCCTCCGCCCCTGGTTGGCCCGCTCTGTCGCATATGGCGTAATACTGACAATCCTCCTCAGCGAGGGCGCACGTCCCATAAACGAGCGGGGCCCCGTTCCGGTATTCCTCCAGGGCCTCGGAGAGTTCGGCATGGATCAGACAAAGCGCCTCGGGGAGCGCGGGCGGCTTGTCCCACCATCCATGAGCGACGGCGTTGTCGTGGACCTCTTTCGCTAACTGGTTGATGTTCATTTTTTGCGATCTCCTTCCTGCTGTGGTTTGGGTTCAAAACTTTACACATTTACAAGGCTTTCGAGGCGGGTTTATTCCCGCTTCTTTTTGGGCCGCTTTCTCGGCGGCGGTTTGAGGACATACTTATAATAAAGGTATCCGTATTTCGTCGCCGTGGCCTCTACGAAAATATAGCCTTTCGGCGGCCTGGGCGGCTTGTCCTCTGTGTAGTTTCGCTTGACGGTGGTCGGTTCCTCATAGTCCGGCTTTTGGAGGGTTTTCCGGGAGCCCTTCCACCTGTGGCCGCCGACCTCCGGCGTCCAGTGATTAAATAAGTAGTTGGCGAGGCCCGTATAGTCCCGCCCCCGGTCTACGCCGTCGTAATAGTTATGTTCCCGGAGGTTTTCGATCCGTAGGACGGAGCCCGAGGTCCATTGTCGGCGGATCAGGTCCTCCGGTATGCCCTCACTTATCATGTGGAAGTGTATCCGGTGAGTGTTTTTGCCCCGGCCCATGTAAAGCATGATTTTAGCGCCTGGGGCGTGGTATATGAGGCGATTATAGAAATTATCCCGGACCCGCCTCGCCTCCTGGAAGGTGTGGACCTCGTGCTCGTCGTCCATGGTTAAGGTGCTATATTTAGATGTAGGCCCGAAATTGTTATTTACGATCCGGGCGTGTTTTCGGCGGGAAATTCCGAGCTTGTGGGCGGCCCGCTCCTCCTCTGTTTTGAAACGGGGCCGCGGCTCCGCCTTGTCCAGGTTTTTTATTCTGTCCGGGACATTGAAAACCACTTGCTCGCATACGGCCCCCGAAAAAATTCGCCTTTTGACTCTTTGCATATCAAAAAACCGCCTTTTCTTTTGGCCTGTGGCTCTTGCCTTTTTAGCCCGGAGGTGGTAATATAATAGTGGTATAGCAATCAGCCCTCCGGGCGGTTGCGCCCCGGACGCTCTCGTCAAGCGTCCGGGGCTCTTTTTTATGCTCTGGAAATGTAGGCTTTCGCCGTGCGGTCCTTCCCCTGGGCGAGGTCGACGCCGATCACATAGCCCCGGGCCCGCTCGGTCGGCGTGGCTCTGGCCGTCTCCGCGGTTTCCGGGCGGCGGTCCATGCACTCGCACCGCTCGCCGTGGTCCAGGTGGTCCCCGCACCTGGGACAAATTTTATAATTCCTCCCCATGTTTTCCCGCTCCTTTCCTGGTCTCGCTCCGCGGTTCCGGGGCGTCGAGATCATAAAATAAAATTTTGTATCCTTCCGGGACGCACGAGCGATCCATAGCCGTTTGTAAAAATAGGCTTATTTCCCTCCACCGTGCGGAGTATATCCTTTTTCTGCTGTCGTCTGCGAGGATCAGTTGGTCGTATTTGTATGCACAAATTCCCGAGCCCGCCGTCCCTGGAGTTATTGCCGTGATCCGCGTCCCGTCCTTTAGGGTCAAAAGCCCCATTTTCAATAAATCGGTTCTTATTTCCTCCTGATTGTCTCTTGCAAACCGTTGAAACGCCGCCTTTGTCTGTTGGGTGTCGTATCCCATGAACGCGATCTCAAGCCTTTTTATCGTTTCCTTCACTGTCTGCCCCTCCATAGCTCCCGGAGCTCCACAATCCAGTCCTCGGCGATCCGTTTCCCGGTGTAGTAGATAAAAGGAATTACGAGGAGGAGGTATTCCCCGCCGTGGGCAGTATAGCCTCGCTCTATCAGGGCGGCCCGCTGTCCCCACGCAAAGGCGGCGGCGGTTGCCAGGAGGACGGCGACCAGCTCGACCGCCGCCGCGGCCCGGTTCTTTCCCTTTTTCACGGCTCCGCCTCCTCCGGCACATACCGCCGTAACCACATTTTCCGGCATTTTTTACAAGCTATTTCCGGTCTGCGGAGAATTTCTCCGCTTTCGATCCCTGTCTCGTAATAGTCCGTATCCTGGGTGTATCTCTTGCAAAGAGAGGCGTTGTCAATGAAACAATGGTATTTTGCCGTTTTTGGTATGTAGGCGTTTGCACTTGCGCCCGTTTCGCTCATTACTGGAAGTTGCCAAACCGGGAGATCGTTCACGTCTCCACCTCCCCGAGACCTAACCGCTCTTTCAATCGGTCAAGTTTTGCGGCCTTATATGTCCTAACCATAGCGCGGCAATTATGGAGGGCAATCATTTGCTCCAGCATAATTTGAACGTCTGCGATCTCCTCCGCAATACTCCCGCGGTTGTCTTTCCCCCTGGCATTTTTGCAAAGTTCTTTTTGTAGTTCTGCCATTTCCTCAAATACCATGAGGGTTTGAGCGTCTGCGCCCCATTTTCGAGGGCGGCTCTATAAATGTCCGCTTCTCTCATTTCTCCGCTACCTCCCCGAGCCTTTCAAAGGTGCAAGCGCAGGCGATCTGCGTCCAGGGAGTGCGCCACAATTTCGCGGCGGCGATCATAGCCTCATAGCGGGAGGCCCCGAGGACCTCGACCGTCTCAAAGCCGGAGCCGGGAGGAGGGGAGACCCTCCAGCGATAGACCCGGCGGCTCACGGTTCCACCTCCGCCGCGGGCTCATACTCCCCGCCCAAAACGCCGACCTCCACGCCGCCGACCTTGATAAATAGGATCGGCCCATACTGCCCCGGCGCTTGCCGGACAACCTCGTACACGCCGCCCACCTCCGGGCGGTTTTCTGGATCGGTCGGGAGCTTCTTTGTAATCTTGATTTTCAAGCGGTTCCCTCCTATCTCCGCCGCGGGTCGTAGTCCTCAAAACGCGGGCACGACCGGAAAATAAACCGATTATTTACCCACCTCTGGAGGAGCTTTATCTCCCGCGGAGCGGTTTCTTTTTCGTACACCATGACATAGGGGTCATATCCGAGATCGCGGAGAAAATAGACCCTCTCTAAATCCTGCTCCTGTGTTGAGTTGAAATTTACAAGGACATAGACGCCGAGTTTTGAATAGTTGAGATCGCACTTTTTACGGAATTTTTCAAAATACGGCCTCAAATTCTGCTCCGGGTTGTCCCACGCGAAATGAATCCGTTTTATTTTTATAGCTGTTACGAGGTCCTCGACGCCCTCGATCAAGCGAATATCGAGCCCTTGGGTGAAGTCCACCCACGCGCCGGAGGCGGCGAGCTCTTGGAGAAGCCGTTCCCGATCCTTACACGCTAAAATGTTAGGGTCGAGGAGCTTAATTTCCCGTTGTCCGTTCCAAAACTCGGAGAGATCGGCGATTTGCCGGGAGGTTGTCCCCTCCTTTTTTCCCACAATGCAGAATCTGCATTGACGGGGACAGCCGCGGGTCAGGAATCCATAAGCCCGCCCCGCCGTGGCCTCTGGATATAGGCCATAGTCCGGGAATATGTGCTCGATCTCCTCCGGTAGGGGCGGGCCGCCGTCTGGATAGAAATAGCCCGTCCCGCCCCGCTCGATCTCGCCGGCGTATATGACGGAGTCCACGTCCGCCGAGCCTGGGAAAACCTTACTCATATAGACCTTGTCGTAATGGTTCATAGGAAACCACAGCTCGACCTTGTCGCCCTTCGCCTTGTGGTATGCGGATATTTTCATAAGCGGGAGGGACGGCCAGTTGTGGCCGTCCACGTCGATTAAGCCAATTCTCACGGCGGCGTCTCCCTCGCCGCCTCCGGCGGCGGCATATCCCCCGGAAGTAACTGGAGGGCGAGAAGGCCGCCTTTTGTTTCTCCGACTTCCCGGAATCCGGCGAGCTTGTAGGTGTACCCCCATGTCTTGAGGCCGTGGACCATTGTCGGGCGCACTTTTCGGCGGTCGATAAAGGTCACGAGGCCGAGGTCTGGCGGCTCTCCGAAATAAGCCCGCGTCGCGGCTACTGCGTCCCGGATCATTTCGGAGGCCACGCCTGCGCCCTCATTCCTAAAGGCCGAGCATACCCACGCGCCCGCCCATGCGTGGCGCACATATTGAGCGAATGGGTAGGACGTTACCCAAAATGCCCTCCCGGTCTCCGTCTCCGTGTAAAGCACAAGGGCGCGGCCCGGTGGCACAAATTGAGGTGTCCCCGGCTTTTGCCTGTTATAGTGTCGGTCCGCCACTTCCCGGGCCCGCGGGTCTGCTTTATAGCTCAATTCCCAAATCACGGCGTCGCTCCCTTCTCAAATACCCCGGCCTCAATTAACCTGGATACGATCCGCTTTATCATTACGGGCGGGACGGACATAGCGCAAACATAGAGGGCCCGGTAATAGGTATTTCTGATAAAGTCGAAATCCTCCGGGAATGTCTGTATATGGATCAGGTCCTCAATGCTTACCCGTGTTTTCTCCTCTCCCCGGTATTGGTCCGTCCTCGCTGTGAGCGTTGGCGGTATATCGTCCTCCCATACGATCCGGGTCGTAAAGCAACGCTCCCGCTCCCCGATCCGCTTATATACGGCGGCGAGGTCTTTGTCCTCCGGTGTCGCCTTTTGCAAGGCCCGAAACGACATACTTTCCCGTCCTACCGCTCCGCCCTCTCCCGACTTGATCTCCCGAAAACGCACCGGCTCATAATAAAATGACATATCGAGATCGACCGGATCGACGCCGAGGTCGTTCCGTATTCCCACGAAAAAACTCTATGTCTCGTTTGTGGGACTCCCATGTTTTCACCCTTGAGGAGCCAATGGTGGACCTTGTACCCCGCTTTCTTGAGGCGCTTGTAAATCTCCTGGACATACCCCCACGCCTCGCCCATAATCAGCCCCTCGACGTTTTCCAGGATCACGCACCGCGGGCGGAGCTTTTCTACCGTCTCAATGAATACAAACGGGAGATCGTCGAGGGTCTGTTCCTTTTGTCCTTCCCGGAATTTTTTCGCTTTCCCCCATGTTTCCGCCCTTTTCCCGGCGACGGAGAATGTGGTACACGGCGGGGAGCCGTCCAGAATGTCCAGCTCAAAAAGCTCCCCGGGAATCTCCTCGGCCGGGAGCCGGTTAAACTCCCGTATGTCCATGAGGTAGTTGTATTTTGGGGCGTGGTTCCTCACATAGACCTCATTCATACGGGGATCAATTTCCACACACCCGAGAACGTCGCACCCGGCGAGCTTGTAGCCCATAGTCGACCCGCCGCCACAAGCGAAACACGAAAATACTTTTAACCCGTTCTTTTCCCTCGGATAGTCTGAAAATCTCCATTTCCAATCCGTCGATTTTTCCGGCTTGAATTGCTCCCCTCCCGGCGTCAAATCAAATATAGAGAGGTTTTCCATGAGATCACTCTCCGGCCTCAAGATCGCAAGAGCGGGTTTCGCTCCTGGATACCTTGATTTTGCCCTTGCTGGTAATGGAGAATTTCGCTTTACACTGGCCCCGGATATTGAGGGACGCCGAGGAAATCGGCCCCCGGGCGATCAGCTCGACCACACGCTCCAGGAGTTCGATCGCGCCGTCCCCGGCGATCGGCTTAAAGCCGAGGTCCTCGGCCCTCTCCCCGAAAAGGCGGTTTACACGGTCCCGGGCGTCCTCGATCTGTTCCGCCGTGCGGCGGGCCGTCCGGGCGCTCGGGCAGGAGCAAACCTCCGTCGCCGTCTCGTCCGCCGCCGCCTGGGACGGATGGGGGCCCACCTCCTGGAGTTGGCCGCAATACTTACACGCCCCCGTCGTGACGGCAAAGGCGACGCCGACCTCCGGCTTTCGGTTCTCCACGGCCTCCGGGCAATCACAAACGCGGGTCGCGGCGGCGTTGGCCGTCCGCTGTGTGGGATAACCGCCGCCCTTTGCGCCCTCCAGGGTAACGCCCCACTCTCGCCCGCAATAGTTACACTTGCCAAAGGTGAAGGAGCCGACCTCCTCGTCCTCCTGGGCGTCAAGCGTGGTTTGTTCGCTTTCCCCGGCGGGCGGCTCCTCCCCGGTCGGACCACCCTCCGCCGCAGTGAGCCCCTCCAGGTATGCGGAGAGGTCCCGCTCCTCCTGGATTAGCCGCGCCTCCTCAATATCGTAATTGTTTGATACCTTCGTTTCGGCGTCGAAATTAGCGATCTCGCCGCGGCGGGAGCGGATCGCCGCGAGCTTTTCCCGGGCGCGGTCTGCTGTGGTAGGTGCCGGGGCTCCGGCGTCCTCCAGGGCGTGGCGGAGTTCCGCCTCCTCTCTTGCAAGCTCCGCCTGTTCGGCGTCCAGGGTGGCGTCCTCCTCCTGGAGGGCGGCGCGGTCGTTCGGGTCCACCTTGTCCCGGCCCTCGAAATTGAGATAGGCCAGCTCCCGGCGGCGGTTGTCAATCCTGATTAACCGATCTTGCACTTCGGCGAGGCGGGCCCGGTCCTGGTTGATCGCGGCGATCATGCGCTCGTGATCCTCCGGGCTCATGTCCCCGGCGTATGTAAAATAGTTGGAGCCCTCCTCCTGGCTGGGCGCGTCGGAGTAGGGGAGCGCCCCGGCCTCTCCGGCCTCCGCCGCGGCCTTTGTGACGGCCTCCAGCGTGATAGACCAAACGGCGACATTTTCGTTATAGATGGGCTCGACCTTGCTCACAACGGCAAAGCGGCGGGCCGCCGACTCCGGCATGGATACGGGGGAGGCCCACTTATAGGCGGTCTGTCCCTCCGCAACGGTGGAATCCGCCGCGAGGATCACGCGGTCCGAGGGCTCCCCGTTCGCCGGGTTCTTGAGGCGGGCCCACGGCTCCCGGAGGAAAACAATGTCCCCGGCGTTGACGGGCGTCGTAAAGGTGGCCCCGCCGTCGTGTGCGTAGATCACGCCCTCCCGGATCAGGTTCCAGCGCCCGGGGGCCGCCTCCTCCATTTTTGCCCCCTCAACATAGGCGGCGGGCGCGGGCTTGATCGGTTTCGTGATGGTGAGGCCGCCGAGCTTTTCAAACTCCCGGGCGTCCTGGGCTGTCATTACAAGAGCTTTCATGGTATAGCAATCTCCTTTCGTTTATATCCACATTAGGGGATCTGGAAAATCCCGCCTCATTCCTTCCGTCCCGACCACGGGGAGGAGGGAATCTTTCATAAATACGGGGACACCCGTCTCGTCGCAATAGGAAACAATCTCCTCCACCCATTCCCGCCGAGGGCGGCGGGCGCTTGCTCCCGGCCCGGTCTCCGCTCCTATGATGGCCCAATCTATCCACGGGACCGCACATTTTACCGGGCGGAGCCGAGGGTCCGCCGAGCCGAGGAGCGGCTCAAAGCTGATAAACCGCTTTCCGTAGAGCGGGAGGTCTGCGATCTTGTGGAGGTCCCGATAGCTCGTCACGGTGACGCCGTACCATATATTTTTGAGGTCCCCGTAGATGTGCCGCCATATCGGGAATAAATTCATGTACGCCTCCGGGCGTTTGGATAACAATAAATACTCATGCTGTGGATTTTTCTCGATCGCGTCCAAGACGGCGGCGGCCCATGTCTGCCTCCAGTCCGCCGGGTCGCTCATAGAGGTGAGGAACACTTTCGCGGGCTTTTTGCTTTTCAGTTGCTCCAGGCGCTCCGGGAAAAACTGCGGCTCCGAAAAATCCGGTACATAGTGAAAACGGGCGTTGATCCTCCGGGCGTAGCAGTACGGGCAACCATAGGAGCACCCGACAACCGGGTTTAAGGTCTTGTCGCACCACTCAATTTTTGTTTGGTTCACCTCTCCGCCTCCTTCCCGCCGATGGTGATAACCAGGACCGGGGCCGGGTCGTCGCTCGGCCATACCTCCGGCCATTCGTCCAGGTCCAGGGCGATGCGCTCGACCATGTTGTCCCCGCATACCTCCACGCAACGGGTAGAGCGGAGCTCCTGGGCTGTTCCTCCGGCCACGCCCTCGCACTCATGCGGGCCCATGCGGTGGACTATAAAGACGCGGTCCCCGTCCTGGAGGACGGCAAGGAGGGCGGCCAGGGTCACGCGATCCCGCCGAGTTTCGGCCATTTCTGGACCGCCTCCTCTCTCAAAGCCTCCGCCGCCGCGGCCCCGAAAAGCTCGAAAACCGTCCGTGAGGTGTTCGCCGCCGAGTGCTCCGCCCGGATATGTTCCGGCGATCCCTCGGGATAGAGGGCGAGGTCCGCCGCCGCGAGGAGGAAATAGCCCCGGAGGGTGGTCAAAATGTTGTTGTCGGTATTCTTCACGGTATAGCAATCTCCTTTTCTTTAGTTTACCGGGGCCCGCTCGCCCCGGCGCTTGATGTTCCTCTCAAAGGTCCGCTGTGCGACCTCGGCGCTATACACCCGCCGACCATACTCGTCTACGGCCCCGGTGTATCCGTTGGGGAGTTCTCTGTAAATCGTCGCCGTGTGATAGCCGATCCTCTCGGCAATCTTTGCCGCCGGGGCTCCTCCGTTGTGGAGCTTCTCAATTTCTGCCCGCTCAGTCGGCCCGAGATAGCGGAGCTTTCGGCCCATGTTCCCCGTCCTCCTTTCCCAAAAGCATAAAAAAATTGAAGTGCGTCGAGCTCTTTCGAGCTTTCGCACTTCAATGGTAAATCAAC
>NZ_JAYWSY010000005.1:0-8345 GCF_036941135.1 Lawsonibacter sp. JLR.KK007
GTTGCAGGGGATTTTGAGAAAGAGCAGTATGCCCCTGGCTGAAGCAAAGGAGAAGTATCCAGATTGGTATGAACGGCGGATAGTGAGAGGGGAGCGGCGGGGCCGCTGGACGGTGAAAAGAGATCTCTATGATTGGTGGCTGCGCCGCATTCGGGATGAGATCCGGGTGGGCCACCGCTATCATGGAGTGATGACCTTGGCAATCTACGCCAAGAAGTGTGGTATTGAGGAGGATGAACTACGACAGGACGCCTATTCTCTCCTTCTGCCTTATGATGAAATGAGCATTGAGGAGGTCAACCGCTTCACCAGGGAGGATATAGAGGCTGCTCTCTCGATGTTCAATGAGGACTATGTGACGTTTCCCAGGGATGATATAGCAAGGCTTTCCGGGATGACTATGCCGGTCAATAAGAGGAATTGGCATAAGCAAGCAGATCATCTTGAAGTGGCGAGGGCTATTAGGGATATTAGGACAAGGCAGCAGGGTAAAAAGGATTGGAGAGAGGGAAATGGACGCCCATCGGCGCAGAACTTGGTTTGGGAGTGGCGGCAACAGCACCCAGGGGGACGCAAGGCCGATTGTCACCGGGACACTGGCCTTGATCCTAAGACTATTCGGAAGTGGTGGGATAGTCCACCCATACCGATGCGGTTTGAGGATGGCTATATGGCTGACGGTGGCTCTGGCCAAGGATGAGCCAGGCTGATTTAGCACCACAATTATATAAAGAAAAATTCTTGATTTTTTCTTTACTTTGGCGTATACTATGGATGTGAAAGGAGTGTTGTATATGGCTCAGCCTGTGAATGTGAATTTTAAGTTGGATGCAGATGTGAAAAAGAGGATGGAGTGGGCTTGCTCTGAGTTGGGACTTTCCATGAGTGCTGCGTTTACAATTTTTGCGAAGAAGGTCGGCAGAGAGTGCCGTATTCCTTTTGAGGTTTCTGCTGATCCGTTTTACTCTGAAAGTAATATTCGCTATCTGGAACAGAAAAAGAGGGAGATTGATGAAGGAAAGGCGCATTTTGCGGAGCATGACTTGATAGAGGAGGCCGATTGATGCGTCTGGTGTGGGAAGATGATGCGTGGGAGGATTACCTTTACTGGCAGACGCAGGATAGGAAAATACTGAAGCGGGTCAATCTGCTTATTAAGGACATTCGTAGAAGTCCCTTTGACGGGATTGGGAAGCCGGAGCCGTTGAAACATAATCTTAGCGGATGGTGGAGCAGGCGGATTGATGATACTGATCGGATTGTTTACTATGAGCAGGATGGAATTATCTATATTGTTTCTTGTCGGGGCCATTATGATTGAAAAATCATTGAGAAAGGAATGATAAGTATGTTTGATGATAGGATTGCTCAGCTTCAGCTACCAGACCCGGCAGACGCCGATCCGCACCCTCGGCTGCTCCTGGAGGGCCGTGGTGTCCATGCCGGGGAGGGGTTCACCGCCCTGTTCCCGGATGGGTGGCACGACATTACCCTGGAGGTGAGCTGGGAGCCGACCGGCCCCGGCTGCTGGTACATCTCCACGCCTGGCTTTGAGGACGTCTGCCCGATTGGGTTGTTTGTGAAGGTGTAAAAGAATCCCCGGCCATGTATGTGGCCGGGGATATACTTTCATATAAATCTATAAATATAGAAATACAGAAAAATATTTTTGTGGTTTTCTTGCTTTCTGTATTGATAGATTTATATAATTATAGTAAAATAGCAATATAGAAATACAGAAAAATATTTTTGTAGTTTTATAGAAAAGGAGCGTGAAAAATGTGATTGTAGCGGTGGCAAATCAAAAGGGCGGCGTGGGCAAGACCACCACGGCCCAAGCATTGGCTGCGGGACTGGCAGAGCGGAAGTATCGGGTGCTGGGCATCGACCTTGACCCCCAGGGGAATTTCTCAACGGCCTGTGGTGCGGAGAACTACAACGTGCTGACGGCCTATGAGGTGATGAAGCGGGGGGTCGATATCCGGGAGGCCATCCAGCACATGAAGGGCGGCTATGATGTGGTTCCGGCGAATATCATGCTGGCCGGGGCGGAGCAGGAGCTTTCCCAGACCGGGAAGGAACACCGGCTGAAGGAGGCCGTTTCTGCTGTGGCCGGGGAGTATGACTTCATCGTGATCGATACGCCGCCCTCGTTGGGTGTGCTGACGGTGAATGCCTTTACCTGTGCAACTGATATCCTGATACCGACCACGGCGGGAATTTTTGCCACGGCGGGGATTTCCCAGTTGAACGAGACAGTGAGCAGCGTCCAGAAGTATTGTAATCCTGGCGTGAAGATACGGGGCATCCTGTTTACCAGGTTCAATCCCAGGGCGAATATCAGCCGGCAGATCAAGGAGCTGACGGAGCAGCTGAGTGAGTACATATCGGCGCCGATCTATCAGACCTACATCCGGGCGGGTGTAGTGGTGGAGGAGGCCCAGGCCAACAAAGCCGATATATTTGACTATGCGGGGAAGTCCACCGTGGCCGAGGACTACCGGACGTTCATTGAGGAATTTCTGAAAGGAGTAGAAGCGTGATGGCAGGGAAAGCGAAGTTTGACCAGGAGGCAGCGTTCAAGTCTATTGTCGGTGCGGATCGTCAGCCAGCACCGGAGCCGGGGGCCGCCAGTCGGCCGATAGCGGTTGGAGGGAAGAACAAAGACCGGGTACAGAGGTCTTATTTCATAGACCGTGATTTGGATAAGGCTTTACGAAAGATGGGTTTGGAAGAGGACAAGAAGCTGACGGAGGTGGTCAATGAGATTATGAGAAAGGGACTTCAAAAATATTTATAGATGTTTTACCACTATGATGAAGATGCTTGAAAATAGGATGAATAAGTGATATACTAAAAATTGCTATACTAACGTAAGGGAGGAAAATATAATATGAAAAATACTGTAAAAAGAATAATATCTGTAGTAACAATGATTTCCTGCTTAACATGTAGTATTACATGCAGCGGAGCAATGAAGGTAGAGGAAGAGTTGGCGCAGGATAGAAGTGAGGCCATCTATCAAAATGCAGAAGCTTTTTTGAATGGAGTAGTTGAACAAGGTAGTATAGAAAAAACGGTATATTTGTATGATTTGTCAGAGGAGATCGTTGCTGTTTATTACACTTTACAACCATACGGATATATTATTGTTGATGGTGAAGATGGACATGTTATTGAGTATTCTTCTAATTGTGAACCACTGTCCGATTTAAAAGAACACTATTATTATATGGGGCCGCTAGAAATATATAAAAAGGTATCTGGTGGATATCAAAATGTAATTTCTGGCGATGTAATTGAAATTAGTGATCTTGCACCTGTGGATCAATTGTATATTAGTGATACGGATAATACTGTTAATGATATTATAGATTATAGTATGCCTTATGTGAATACAGCTAGCAGTCCGGCATATATAGGAGCTCCTATAAAACCCTTCATTACAAGTGAAAAACCTTACAAGTATTGTGTTATAACGGCGATTTCAAACGCTTTACAATGGCTTAAAGACTATAAGGGAAAAGATGTATACGCAGGGAATATCTCCTCAATTAACGGATTGTGCTCATACTTACATAACAACGAATATGTTTGTGGCGCATGTGGATTAACCTGGGAACAAGCGGCATATGATTTTGAATATGGGGGCGTACTTTATTTGGGCTTATGTACATATTTGCAACGAAGCGATGTTGGGAATATACAGGTAGGCATAGGTGAATCTTCAGCAAATAATGTAAAAAAGCAAATTGGAAATCAACGTCCAGTGCTAATTACGATCCCAACAGAATTGGTTTCAACGCAGAAGGGAGTACACGCTGTTTTTATATATGGTTATCAAGAAACTGCAAACACAACATACTATATTGTAAATGATTCTTATGGAAATAATGGAGTTTATGTTTGTTGTGATGAAGTGCCAGTCTATAGTAAAGGAATTATGTACTTGTGGTGATAGAATTCCATGAGAGATAAGTTTCATAATGTACTGGATTGGGTTGGGTTGTTTGCAATACTTGGTTTATTGGTAGCAATCTTAGGATATGGTCATGTCCAAGTTATAGTGGAGAGGACTGTGCAGGAGGTAAGCGAGGGGTATGAGCAGGATATTACAGCCTTGCTTATGGGACAATTGTTATCTAGCGAACCTGATTCAGTTACGATATGGGATTCAGAGTTAGGAAATCCTGTTTTTTCAGATAAATTCGAAATAGAAGCCCTTACAGATATGTTTAGAAGGATCAAATGGGAATGGAGTGGCAATGTAATAGAAACGCCAAGCACTACACCACAGGCTGGGCCAATTGTAGAGATTGAGCTAAATTTTGGACATGAAGTATCAACGATTACGTTGCCAAGTATTGTGATAAATGGACGTATATATAATGGGTTTATTGAGGATGAGAATGCTTTGAATTTTTTGTATTCGGAAGTAAATCTAATGAGAAGATAAGGTAGAAGCAATAGTAAAGAGCTTATAGGGAAAGATGCTCAAGTGTCTTTCCCTATAAAAATAGCGGTTTACCCGTTTATATAATGAATGGGTAAACCGCTATGACTGTATTTTTAGGAATATCTTGACTGCCCCGGAAACTTATGCTATACTGACAGTGGGAGGTTAGACGACCCTCCGATAGCGGCTTTTACGGGGGCCGTTGCCGGTCGATCCCGATGTGGCGTCTCTCCCCCGCTGCTCGTCTGGGCGAGGATAAACAGCTAATTAGGCCCAGAGCGTCCCGCCTCCTGGCTGGGGGTTTAGCAGTTTGCTAATCAGAAGCCGTTTAGGTTTGATACACCTATGTGGTACGTGGGCTTGCCGTAGTAACCTTTGTGAAATGGAAAGCGTACCATTGACCCTGATGTGAGTAATCCTTTTGAAAGCTCAGGTAAGTAAAACGTATCGTGTCCCTACCCACCCTCTGAACGTGGCCGGTTGCACTGTATAAGCTGACCGGAGAGCTGCTCCCCTCGGATCGAGGAGCCGACAGAACCCTAACTGCCGTAGACGTTTAATAAATAGGGCTGCACACATAAGCAAGATAAAAAGTGTAGGGAGCTTTCCCAAACCCGTCACACATAAGACGTTAAAAAGTGTACTTTGCCGATTGTCGAGTCTCCGATGGGAGCTGGCAGGAGGCGGCTTGGCTTTAACGAGTTATAGAAAACAAGAATTATAGAAATGTAGTTTTATATTTATCTGCAAAAATATAAATCTATATTTATAGATAAATATTATTCTACATACCGAGGAAAGGGGCCGAGATGGGGCGGAGAAACAAATCATATTCAAAAGACCTTCACCAGCAAGCCTATGACCGGCTCACGGGTATGCTGGCCTTTGGCGAGAGTAAGAAGGCTGCGGTGGCTGCTGGGACGGACAGAGATAAGATTTTCTCCATCAGCACCTACAAGGGGTATTGGAAACACACAAAATATTTTATCAAGTATATCAAAAAGACCCATCCAGAGTGTACCACGCTGAAAAGCGCAAAGAAGTACGCCAACGAGTGGCTTCAGACACGGGTTGACCAAGGCTTGTCTGCCTGGACTGTCCAGCTTGAGGCGAAAGCCCTCGGGAAGTTGTACGGGATTGCTCCGGACGATGATAATTATTTTAAGCCGCCCAAGAGGAACCGCCAGGACATTAAGCGGAGCCGCGGCGACCGGGTGCGGGATCGTCACTTCTCCAAGACGAACAATGACGAGCTGATTAAGTTTTGCCGGGGGACAGGGCTGCGGCGAAGTGAGCTGGAGGCCCTGAAGGGGAAAGACCTGGTGACCAGGGCGCAGATCGAGGCCGGGATCGCCAGGATCGAAGCAATCCCCATTGACAAACGGACGGCCCAGGAATCGAAGCGGCTGGATATGCTGAAGGATACCAGGATGTTTCCGGGGGAGTATTTCACGTTTGTCCGCCAGGGCAAAGGTGGCCGGGAACGGGTAAGCCCCATCATCGGGAAGAACGTGGAACAGATCGTGACCAGGATGAAGGAGACACCGGCAGAGGAAAAGGTGTGGCAGCACGTTCATAAGAGTGCGGATATCCATTCCTACCGGGCCGAGTATGCCACGGCGATCTACAAGGCCCATGCCAGGGATATCCTGGATATCCCCTATGACAGAGTAAATAAAGGCACCGGGCGGCGGTATCAGAGCGAGGTCTATGCCTGTCGGAAGGACGAGGCCGGGAAGAAACTGGACAAGGCTGCCATGCTGGTGTGTAGTAAGGCTCTGGGCCATAACCGGATCAGCGTTGTGGCCGACAATTACATCCGAGGTTTGTGAGAGGAGGGGACGTCATGGCAAGATATGTCAAGCTGGGAACTCTCGGCGGGTATAAGGATGTTCCTGGTGGTCAGTCTGATCCGGAATGTACTCATGTGATTATGACCAAGAAAGAGTATGACCAGATTTATAGTGAGAAGGCAAAGGCAGAGCGAGAAGTCAGTAGTACAAAATATGAGGCTGAGAGGGCGATAAACGACGCAAGACGAGGAGCCCAGTATACGGCCCAACAAGCCGCTGCTGAGGCCCAGAAGAAGGTGGAGGCTATGGAGGCCGACCTGGCTGCTGAAAGGGCTGAGAGCGCCCATCAGCGGGCGCTGAACGCCAATTTGCTGCGGATTGCCAAGGAAAGGGCAAACGCTGACAGAAAACTAAAGCCTAAGAAGGAACATACGGGTTACCTGGTTGTGTTCTCCGGAGAAAAAGAACACCAATTCAAAAACGGGAATAGACGTGTGAAAAGGGTGTTGCTCTGGGAGACGGTGATACAAAGTCCGTATGTGGTGGATTTTCCGGAGGCGCAGATTCGCAAGCAAATCCTGGAGGAGCTGCTTCGGAAGGATGAAGATGGATACCGGCTGATTGATAGGCTGGGGATCAATGGGTATTACGGCAAAGGGTATGGTAGCATGATCGAAGATCGGGAATGGTGTGCAGAGCCTGAGCGGTTCAATATTATGCTGAAGCCGAAATTTCGGGCGAATTTTAGAGCGGGCTATTGGGAGGTTGTCTGTCTCCATACAAAGCCCCTGGATGTGGTTCCAAAGGATATGAGGGTCTGCTAAAATAGCCTGTCCAGAGGGCTTGAAAAGCCAGGCAGGACAGGCTATAATAATAGCAAAAAATAGGGAAAAAATATATTGATAATAAACGCCCCCCTAAGCCTAAAAAACGTTACTCTTTTTCTCTCTCGGAAAGGGAGAAAGTCGGAGGGGAAAAGGGGGGTGTGCGGAGGCTGTGGGAATGTGGTAAACCCGGAGGGTTTTCCATATTCCCACAGCCGGAGCGAGGGGGGAAAGGGGGAGGTGACTTTCTCTTTAAGGCCCCGAAGGGGCCGCTCTTTGGCTCCCCCTTTCCCCCCTTGCCGCCCGTAGGGCGGCTCCCCCGTCCCCGCCGCAGCGGATTTTTTTCTTTTTGCTTCTTTTTCTTTTTATATATGGTGTGTATATTATTTACATTATTTGTATTATATAGTTTATTGTTTGAGGAGGTGTCGATGTGCCAGTTGCGTTTGGCGGTACAGTTGCGGAGTACCAGGCGTTGTATATGGAGAAGAATGCCCATTTGGAGCAGTTTTTAGAACAGGTCACGCCTTACGAATTTTATCGAGAGATTTTCCCGGAGGGGTCTTTTGAGCGGAAAGGGCATTATGAGGACGGTCGGCCTAACGGGATCGCTGTTTCTCTACCTGGTAAGGGTGGCTCTGTTAATGGGATTGCTCTGGAGATTGAGGGGGACGGTAAGGCGAAGCGGTATATTATTACGGACGATCTGGAGACGCTGGACGAGTTGATCGATACGGACTTTACCATTATGGCCCCTATTTCTTATTATGGAAGAAAGAGGTCTGGCAAGATGGCCCGGTTTCTTTATGCTTTGGCCTTTGACCTGGACGGGGTGGGGATGCCACAGCTTCGGGATGTGCTGCATCAGATGAACAAAGATATTTTGCCCAAGGCCAGCTTTGTAGTGAACAGCGGGACGGGGTTGCACTTGTATTATATCCTATCTGAGCCGGTTCCTATGTACCCGCAGAACCAGCATTATCTGAAGGAGTTGAAGTATTCCCTCACCCGGCAGATTTGGAACAGGTTTACGTCCTCCATTAAGCAGCCGCAGATGCAAGGGCTTATGCAGGGGTTCCGGGTGGTCGGCTCCTGGTCAAAGCTGGGCAAGGGCTATCCTGTGACGGCCTACCGGCTCGGTGATCGGGTGGAGCTGGACGATCTCTTGGAGTACATACCGGCATCGAACGGGGAACGGCAGAAGTTGCAGGGGATTTTGAGAAAGAGCAGTATGCCCCTGGCTGAAGCAAAGGAGAAGTATCCAGATTGGTA